>NZ_JBFAYE010000007.1:0-357579 GCF_040681145.1 Actinoplanes sp. NPDC051861 | reverse complement strand
AACCCGGTCGAGAAGGTCTGGTCGACGATGAAAGCCAGCCTGGCCAACCTCGCCGTGCGCACCGCCACCGACCTGACCGCCGCCGTGAAGAACCGGCTCAAACGCATGCAATACCGCACCGGCCTGATCGACGGCTACCTCACCGGAACAGGTCTATCCCCACCCACCTCAGCCGGACCCTGACGGCAAAGGTGTCTAGTCATCCAAGATCTCCCGTCAATCCACCGCTCCCCGTTGTTGACGTCCGGCCGGGCGTGGTTCATCACCCTTTCCTGAGCAGGGTTGGTTCGGCTCCCCGTTTGATCGAACAAAATGGCCTCCTGAATTTGCAAGGTTTGTTTCCGTGCTCCGCATTATGGGACGTGAGGGTCAGGGCCCCTGTTGACCCGCTACGGTGCATCGACAACCTTGAGGATGCGAGGTGACACTGTGCGGTGGCTGATGGCGGCGGCATTCGTGCTCGCGGTGCTGGCAGCGGTAGCAGCCGGCATGGCGACCCGCCCTGACGAGACTTCAGTCCTGGCCCAGCACGGCTTCCTGGACTGACCCTCCCGGGTTGCCCCTTCTGCGCGGCTTTCTTTCCATACCTTCGGGTGGCAGCCCGTCAGGGGCCTCCTTCCGAGTCGCTTCGATCGACGGCCGCCGAGATATTCCTCCGAGATGCGCCAGGAAGAGAAAGAGACTTCCGGCGCTCCGGCAGAACAACAACGTCAGCCGACGAGCTGATCTATCGAATGAGTCCGGAAAGCTCGTCCTGTCAGACACGCTCCTAGGGCGGCTTCGCCATTCCCTCCGTTTCCTTGAGTGGTCAAACGCTCCAGCCCTCAGCATCCAGATCGCGGACATTACTGGGGGATCGCGGCCAGATGTTGATGTCCAGCTCTCCGGCGGCGTAGGTATAGGGTCCGGTGGCGCCATCGGGTACCACTTTTGACGCGGTAGCCAGAATAAGGTCGTCAGCTCGAGGGCATCGGAAAGGCCGTCACCTGTGGCGGCGGATCTCTGGTCAATGGTGCTCGCCAAACCGCATTCGCCGGTTGAGGTCGCGACGTTGCCTGACCAGACACATGAGAGGTCGGCACTGCGAGGGCTCGTGCAGTGGTTCTTCGGCTGCGAACCAAGTGGCACGCGGGTTGCCCTCTTGGCCATCGGCCTTGACCTCGGCCGGAGCTTGATCGGCGACTGGGCCTTGGACGTTGACTGGGTGATCTGTGCCGGCCTGGCGGTGGATGCTGGCCTGGGCTTTGACACTGACCTGGCCGTGGGTGGTGGCTCGGTCCAAGCGGCTGGCTGGGTTGACGGCGCTGGTTGGGTTGACGGCGCTGGCTGGGTCCGGCGCGGCGACTGGGTTGCGGGTGCTGACTTCTCTGCGGGCCCTGACTGGGTCGCGGGTGCTGACTTCTCTCCGGGCCTTGACTGGGCTGTGGGTGCTGACCGGATTGTGGGTGTCGACGGAGTCGTGGGCGCGGCGGCCTCGGATGATGGGGCCGCTGGGCGGGCGCCTTGCGCCGGAGCCGCCGCAGGCGGGGTCCGCGTTTGGGCGCACGCTTGGGTCCGCGTTTGGGTCTGTGTCTGCGCCCCCGGGGATGAGGCTGGAGCCGGGATGGGCGGTGCTGTGCCGGAGGTGCCGCGCAGTTGGCGAAGGCGTTCGGCATGGCGCCTGGCCAAGCCCCACGCGCGATGGCGCTCGTGCTCGCGGCGGAACTTTTCGCTGGCAGGGGAATAGCGGCGTGACGCTGTCCGGTCGCGCATGGCGGCTAATTCTGCGGTGGTGAAGAACTGTAACTGTCGCATGCATAAATCTTCCCAGCGGATCGAGCGACGCTGTAAGCAATGGATCATGCCAAAACTGTGCTTTGATTCATGTGCCAAGTTTCGCCTGCCTGTCACAAACTCGGAAAATCCTGTTCCGGGCCGCGAAGGTTGTCGTTGCCGAGAAGGTGGGCTAAGGTTCGGTCCTGCGATCGCAGAACGCAGATGAACAGAGCATCGTAAAGTGCGAATTGGACAAAAGTATGTCCTGAGTTGGTTGGCGCGGCTGTTATTCGGTCGATGCAGATTGTTGACGAGACCCAGGCGAGGATGAGGCCGGGATTAGTCGCCGCCGGCGCCGAAACCGGGGCGGCCATGAGCCCACTGGGGTTGAGTGTGGACTGAGCGGCGAGACCAGCCGCGCTGCTCTATGAGGTGACGTTGGATCAGGCGGCAGGTGTCGCTTTCGCCGGCTATGTAGGCGGCGCCTCTGCCCGCGGGCAGGTCGAGGTTCTGGGCGGCACGGAGCAACACGCGGGAGGCGACGGCCGAAGCGCCGTTCCGGTGAACCCAAGGAAGAGGAGGCACGTTGTCCGGGCCCGGCATCTCGTCGCCGGGGTCAGCGGACTCGAAGACGCCGAAGACCGGCGGATCAAGGCGGCGGCCGGCGACGCCTGAGGCTGGGGTCTCAGTTCGGAGCAGGGCGGCGTGCATGGCGAGCAGCGGTACGGCGCCGGTTTCGTCGCCGAGGAAGAGATGGAAGTCGGCGGTGGCGTCGAGGGTGATTTTGGTGCGGGGTTGCTCCACCTCGAGGCGGTCGCCGGGAGCTGCGGCCTGGGCCCAGACGCAACCGGGGCCGCCGACGTCGTGCAACGCGACACGAATCGTGAGGGAGGACGCGGCTGGGCGGTGAGACCAGATCGAGTAAACGCGGCGGGCCGTCGAAGAGCCAGCGACGTTGGGGATGCGGATGACGAGATGGGCGCCGGGGCGGACGCGCAGCCGGGACAGGTCGGGACCGGTCAGTTCGATCTGGCGCATGTGGGCGGTGACATCCGTGACGTCGCGGACCCTGACCTTGAGGTGTGGACGGGCCGCACGCCTCGGAAACGTCACGCGGCGAGACTAACAACGGAACGAGTCCCGAGTTCGACATCAGACCGCGTGGCGAGGCCGGCCCGAGCTCGAAACCTGCCCGCGGCGGGAGCAGTCCGCCTGACGGTCGGGCTGTGGCGGGAGTGGTCCGAGCTGGGCGATCGGGTCGTGGCGGGGGCGGTCTGCGTGACGGTCGGGCTGTGGCGGGAGTGGTCCGAGCTTGGCGGTCGGGTCGTGGCGGGGGCGGTCTGCGTGACGGTCGGGCTGTGGCGGGGGTGGTCGGAGCTTGGCGGTCGGGTCGTGGCGGGGGCGGTCTGCGTGACGGTCGGGCTGTGGCGGGGGTGGTCGGAGCTTGGCGGTCGGGTCGTGGTGGGAGCGGTCTGCGTGACGGTCGGGCTGTGGCGGGGGTGGTCGGAGGTTGGCGGTCGGGTCGTGGCGGAGGCCGGCTCTGAGGGTTCGGTGACCGCTTGTGTGGGCTGGGACGATCCCGGCTTCTGGGTCTGTGGGCGGGGTCGAGGATCGGTGCGTGTTGTTGCTGGTGGTGGATCACGCGGTGGTGTGGCAACCCGCTGTTTGGTGGGGGCTCCTGGCCGTCCAGAGATGAGACTTGTGACCGTCCGTTGTGCAGGATGAGGAAGAACGTTGCCTAGCTGGGGAGTAGGAATCCATGTGCATTGAGCCAGGAGCCACCCAAAGTCACCCTGGGATGTCGCGGCGAGCGGCGATCGCGGCTGGTGCGGCGGTCATCGCGTCTGCGGCGGTTGCCTCGCCGGCGGCGGCCGAAAGTCGAGCTGGCAGCCGGGCCGCCGACAGAGCTGGCAGCGGGGCCGCCGACGGAGCTGCCAGCCGAGCCGCCGACGGGGCTGACAGCCGAGGAGGCGGCGCGGTCGGCAACCGGATTGAGAGCCAGGCCGGCAATGGAGCAGTGGGCGAGGCCGGGGGCCGGGTCGGGCGGCATGGGCTGCGGGATCTCACCTATCCGTTGGGGCCGTCGTTTCCGGCGTTCGCGCCGGGAGAGGAGGCGGTTCGGCGGACGGTGACCACCGTCGAGGACGACGGCTACTACATGCAGGAGTGGAGGGTTATTGAGCACATTGGTACGCACGTGGATGCACCAGTGCACTTCACCGCTGGTGGGCGGACTGCGACTGAGCTGTTGCCGTCGGAGCTGGTGATTCCGGCTGTGGTTGTCGACATCGCTCGGCGGGCGCGGCGGGACGCTGACACGGTGGTGACTGTGGAGGATCTGCGGGCGTTCGAGCGGCGGTATGGGCGGATCCCGGACGGGGCGGCGGTGCTCATGTATTCGGGGTGGGGCGCGAAGGTGGGTGACGCGGACGCGTATCGGGGGTCGGACTCGGCGGGTGGGCTGCATTTTCCGGGGTTCGGGGCGGAGGCCTGTGAGTGGCTTCTGCGGCATCGGAGGATTCGGAGCCTCGGGGTGGACACGCTCAGCATCGATCCGGGTAACTCGTCGACCTTTGACACGCACTTGATCCTGACGGGTGCGGACCGTTATGGGCTGGAGAACCTGGCCGGCCTCGACCGCATCCCGGCGGCCGGGGCGACGATCTTCGTGGGACTGGTTCCCTACGAGGGTGGATCCGGGGGTCAGGCGCGCGTCCTCGCCAGCTGGTGACTCCAGGGTGGGCCGGTCAGGGACGTCGGCACGGAGGGGTTGTGCGGCATCGTCGAGCGACGGTGGCCGCGGTCGAGTAGGGGGTGAGCGCGGACGTCAGGCGGGCGGGTCGGCGTCAGTATTCGGCGGTTGCGGCTGTGTGGGTGGGGATCAGGTCGAGGAAGGCCTTGAGGGCCCTGCTGGCGGGGACGGCGGAGGAGCGGGCGACGGCCAGGGTCCACGCTGTTGCCGGGGGGTTCAGGTCGACTGGGACCACCGCTGTTCCTGACTCCGAGCGCAGCGGGGGCACGACGGCTATGCCCAGGCCGGCCTCCACGTAGCGCGGGACGGTGGTCAAGTCGCTGACTTCCACGACTACGGTTCGGTTCAGGCCCGCTCGGCGGAAGTCGTTGTCGGAGCGGATTCGGTTGCAGTAGCCGGCTGGTAGGTCGATGAACTGCTCGTCGGCCAGCGCGCTTGGTGAGACGGGGCCGGAGGATGCCAGCGGGTGGTCGGCGGGCACCAGCAGGCGGGGCTGGAAGGAGGCGATCGGGGTCAGGTCGATGCCCTCTACGCCCAGGGTGTCGACGCCCACGAACGCTACGTCGAGGCGGTGTGACCTCAGGCGGTCGAGGAGGCCCGAGGAGCCTTCGGCGGCGACTGTCATGTTTACGCGTACGCCTGGATGTTGCTTGCGGAAGGCGCCGGCCAGGGTGGGAAGGTCGATCACCGTGAGGCCCGCCAGGGTCCCGACGCGGAGGCTGCCTCGCAGTCCCTGGCCGGCGCCCTCGACGGCCGCGCGTGCCGTGTCGAGTGACTCGAGCGCGTTCTTGGCCTCCGGCAGCAACGCGCGACCGGCGGCGGTGAGGGCGACCCGGGTGGTGCTGCGATCGAACAGCGGCGTGCCCAGGTCACGCTCCAGAGCGCGGATGCTCGCGGAAACCGTCGACTGGACGGCGTGGGTGCGGTGGGCGGCGCGGGTGAAGTTGAGTTCTTCGGCTACCGCGATGAAGAACTCCAGCTGACGCTGTTCCATGCCCCCAGCCTATCGTGGATGGCGATCACCGCGATCAAGAGCGTTCGTTGGACACGATCGCTCGCGTGGCCGACGTTGTATGCATGAACATTCTTCTGACCGGTGCGACCGGTTACATCGGGTCGGCGATTCGGCCTGCGCTGATCGCTTCCGGGCACACGGTTACGGCGTTGGTGCGGGCGTCCGGTGGTGAGGGCGACGTGGTCGGGGACATGCGGGACAAAACGCTGGTGCGGCGGCTCGCGGAGAAGAGTGACGCGGTCATTCACACTGCTACGCCGGGTGACGAGACGAGCGCGGATGCCGACCGTGATTTCGCTGACGCGGTGCTGAGCGGGCTCGATGGGGTGTTCGTGCGTACCGGTGGGATCTGGGTCTACGGCGAGGGGGAGGCGATCACTGAGGAGTCACCGATCGCGGCGCCGCCGATCGTGGCCTGGCGCGAGGAGGTGAACCGGCGGGTGCTCGGAGCGTCGAACGTTCGGTCGGTGCTGGTTGAGCCGGGCGTCGTCTACGGGCGTGGTGGTGGCATCCCGCGCATGCTCAGTGAGGAACTGATCGGGGACGGGAGTCAGCACTGGGCGACGGTCCATGTTGACGATCTTGCCGATTTCTACGCTCTGGCGCTGGAGCGGGCGGGGCGCGGTGAGAAGTTTCTCGCGGTCAGCGGGGTGAACCCGACGGTCCGGGAGCTGGGTGAGGCTGTGAGTCGCCGCAAGGGCCTCGGTGGGCGGGTGGTTCCTGAGGAGCCCGGGCGGACGGTTGGGCGGCTGGGCGAGTTCGGGCGGGCGCTGCTCCTTGACCAGCAGGCGAGTGGTGAGAAGGGCCGCCGGGTGCTGGGTTGGCGGCCGAGGCGGCGGTCGCTCGTCGCGGAGATCGAGGCGGGTGGCTACGACGGCGCCCCGGTGACGTAGGAACTGGGCCACGTCGGCCCGGCCGAGCGAGACGGCCCGGCCGAGAGGCGGCCCGGCTGGGCGGATCGGCCCGGCTCGGCGGGAGGGCTCGGGCTGGACGGGATGGTCCGGCCGAGGGGGCAGCGCGGTGGGTTCGTGTCCACCGTGGAAGGCCGGGGTAGTACTCAATCGGGCCTGGGGAAACTGATGCGATTTCTTCCGTCGGTGCATGATCGCGGGAAATTTTGCGGGGGCGGGACACTGGGAATCCGGGGGCGTTGCCCTTAGCCTCTCGGTACCGGGACCTCCTACCGGTGAGTAACAACGTTGAACCGGTGGCCCGCCTGCCACGTTTTCACGATCAACTTCAAACCGAGGAGTCAATGGTGATCATCGGTGTACCGCGTGACCCGCAATCGGGGGAGCGGCGGGTCGCAGCGACTCCCGCCACCGTGGCGGAGTTGGTCAAGCTCGGGTACGGCGTGGTGGTGGAGTCCGGGGCGGGAGCACGGTCCTCGTTCTCGGACGAGGCCTATGCCGACGCCGGGGCCACGATCGGCGACCCTCTCGCCGCCGATGTCGTGTTCGCGATCAACCCGCCGCCCGCCGAGCAGCTGGACAAGCTGGCCGACGGCACGACGCTGATCGGGATGCTCAACCCACGGCTCGACCCCGAGCTGGTCGAGGACCTGGCGCGGCGGCCGATCACCGCGCTGTCCATGGACGCGGTGCCCCGGATCTCCCGCGCGCAGTCGCTCGACGTGCTCTCCTCGATGGCCAACATCGCCGGTTACCGCGCTGTGGTCGAGGCCGCGCACGCTTTCGGCCGGTTCTTCACCGGCCAGGTGACCGCCGCCGGCAAGGTCGCGCCGGCCCGGGTGCTGGTCGCGGGCGCCGGGGTGGCTGGGCTGGCTGCCATCGGTGCGGCAGGGAGTCTGGGAGCAATCGTACGAGCAACCGACCCCCGCCCCGAGGTAGCCGACCAGGTCCGCTCCCTCGGCGGCGAGTACCTGTCCGTGGAAGCCGCCGACGTCGAGGTCTCCGCCACGGGTTACGCCAAGGAGATGTCCGACGACTACAACGAGCGGGCCGCCCGCCTCTACGCCGCCCAGGCCACCGAGGTCGACATCGTCATCACGACCGCGCTGATCCCCGGCCGGCCCGCGCCGCGACTGCTCACCGCCGCGATGGTGGCGAGCATGAAGCCGGGCAGCGTGATCGTCGACATGGCCGCCGCCAACGGTGGAAACGTCGAGGGTACGGTCGCCGGCGAGGTCGTCGTCACCGCGAACGGCGTCACGATCATCGGGTACACCGACCTGCCCGGGCGGCTGCCCGCACAGGCCTCCCAGCTGTACGGCACGAACCTCGTCAACCTCATGAAGCTGATGACGCCCGAGAAGGACGGCCCGCTCGTCCTCGACTTCGACGACGTCGTCCAGCGGTCGATCACTGTGGTACGCGACGGCGAGCTGACCTGGCCGCCGCCTCCCGTGTCGGTCTCGGTGGCGCCCGCCGTCGTTCCCGCCGAGGCAGCGCTGGCTCCTCCCGTACAAAAAAGAAAAAACCACCTGCCGCTCCTCGCCGCCGCAAGCGCAGGACTTTTCGTGCTGGCGGCTTTGGCGCCGGCCGCGCTGCGCGGGCACCTGACCGTTTTCGCCCTGGCCATCGTGATCGGCTACTACGTGATCGGCCATGTGCACCACGCGCTGCACACGCCGCTCATGTCGGTCACCAACGCGATCTCCGGGATCATCGTGGTCGGCGCCCTGCTGCAGATCGGGCACGGCGACGCGGTCGTCACCGCCCTCTCGTTCGTCGCGATCCTGCTGGCCAGCATCAACGTCTTCGGTGGCTTCGCGGTGACGCGCCGCATGCTCGCCATGTTCTCCAGGAGCTGACATGACCGTCGAAACCGCGGCGCAGGCGGCCTACATCGTCGCCGCCCTGCTCTTCATCCTGGCCCTCGCCGGTCTGTCGAAGCACGAGACCGCCAAGGCCGGCAACACGTTCGGCATCGCGGGGATGGCCGTCGCCCTGGCCGCCACCATCGCGCTCGCCATCGCCCGCGAGATCAGCGCCACCGGACTGATTCTGATCGTCGTAGCCACCGGGATCGGCGCGGTGATCGGCCTGTACCGGGCCCGCAAGGTCGAGATGACCGGTATGCCGGAGCTGATCGCGCTGCTGCACAGCTTCGTCGGTCTGGCGGCTGTGCTGGTCGGCTGGAACGGATACCTGCACGTGGAGGCGCACCCAGACGGTTCGGAATCATTAATCCTGAAAAATCAGGACATGCTGGGGATCCACAGCGCTGAGGTCGTGATCGGCGTGTTCATCGGCGCTGTCACGTTCACCGGGTCGATCGTGGCGTTCCTCAAGCTGTCCGCGCGGATCAAGTCGAGCCCGCTGATGCTGCCCGGCAAGAACCTGCTGAACATCGGCGCGCTCGTCGCGTTCGTCGCGCTGACCGCCTGGTTCGTCGTGTCACCGGGGCTCGGGCTGCTGATCGCGGCCACGATCGTCGCGCTGGCCCTGGGCTGGCACCTGGTGGCGTCGATCGGCGGCGGTGACATGCCGGTCGTGGTGTCCATGCTGAACAGCTACTCCGGATGGGCGGCCGCGGCGGCCGGGTTCCTCCTGGAGAACGACCTGCTGATCGTGACCGGTGCGCTGGTCGGGTCGTCCGGTGCGTACCTCTCCTACATCATGTGCAAGGCGATGAACCGCTCGTTCCTGTCGGTGATCGCGGGCGGCTTCGGGATCGAGGCGGGGCCGGCTTCGGACCGGGACTACGGCGAACACCGGGAGGTCGACGCGGCCGCGGTGGCGGACCTGCTCAGCGAGGCCGATTCGGTGATCATCACACCGGGGTACGGGATGGCGGTCGCCCAGGCCCAGCACGGCGTGGCGGAGCTGACCCGGGTGCTGCGCGAACGCGGCGTGACCGTGCGCTTCGGCATCCACCCGGTCGCCGGGCGTCTGCCGGGCCACATGAACGTGCTCCTGGCCGAGGCTCGGGTTCCCTACGACATCGTCCTCGAGATGGATGAGATCAACGACGACTTCCCGGGTACGTCAGTCGTGCTCGTGATCGGCGCCAACGACACGGTGAACCCGGCCGCCACGGACGACCCGGCCAGCCCGATCGCGGGTATGCCGGTCCTGACCGTGTGGGAGGCAGAGAACGTGATCGTCTTCAAGCGGTCGATGGCGTCCGGGTACGCGGGCGTCCAGAATCCGCTCTTCTTCCGCGACAACTGCGCGATGCTCTTCGGCGACGCCAAGGAACGTGTCGACGACATCCTGCGCGCGGTGACGGCGTCCGTCCCCGCCGGGCGCTGACGGATCAGGCGTTCGCCAGGTACGTGTCGAGTTTGTCGCCCCACCCGTCGGTCTCCGCGGCCTCCTCGAACCGGTCAGTCAGGGCCCTCAGCGCGGCACGGCCCGCCGCGGACCGGGCTGTGTCGAGGACGGACGCCATGGTGGTGGCGCCGATGTCGCGCAGCGCCGCGACGGCCAGCGACGCGTGCCGGCCGTGTGAGTTGGTGAAGTAGGCTTCGAGGCCGCCCTGGGCGACCTCGAAGTCGAGCCAGTCGAGAAGCCACAGGGTGCGCAGCCGCGGCGCCAGTTCGGCCAGCCGGTCGTCCTCGGCGTGCTCGTCCGCGCCGGCCGGCATGCGCGTGCGGAGTTCGTCGAGCAGGACGTTCTGCAGCTCCGCGGGGTCCATGCGGTGATCCTCGCACGGGTCATCCAGGCGGGAAGCCACCGATCCACTCCGCGACCGCGCCCGGGTCGACGAGCTGGTGCAGGTGGCGGCCGGGTATCACGCCGACCGTCCACCCGCGATCGGTCGCGTCCGCCGCCACCGCCTCGTAGGGCGGCCCGAACAGCAGATAGCCGCACGGCCGATCATCCCAGCCCGCGGGTGCCGGCACCGCCTCCTCGTAGTACGCGATCGGCAGCCGGGGCTCCTCCGCCGCCACGGCCGCCCGGGTCGCGTCGTCCGGGAACATCGGCGCCACGTCGGCCTCGTCGAACCACCTCGTCCACGGCGGGAGCCGCCCGTCGTCCTCCACCAGCGCGTGCAGGAACGTCAGCCGGCCGGGGGACACGACCGGCGTCGGCGGGTCGAGCGCCGGCAGCGACGCGTCGACGAACAGGCACGCCGCGACCGGCCGCGGGCTCACCTCCACGATCGCCGGCACGAACAGGCCCGCGTTGCTGTGCGCCACCAGGACCACGGGCTCGCCCGGCGGCGTCCGGTCGATCGCCGCGCCGACGGTGCCCGCGACCGCCTGCCAGAACGGAGGATGGAGCCCGGTGATCCGCGGCACGACGGCGCCACCGAGCCTCGCCGCGACCGGGGCCCAGGTGAGCGGGCCGACCGACGGGCTGTGCACCAGCACGTACGTCATCCCGCGGCCGCCACCCCGATCAGGTTGCCCTCCGGGTCGGTGAAGTGCGCGACCACCAGCCCGGTGCCGGGCGAGCGGGCCGGGCCCATCACCCGTTTGCCGCCCAGGCTTTCCGCCTTGGCCAGCGCCGCCCCGACGTCCGGAACCCCGACGTAGAACACGGCGTGCGGCGCGAACCCCGCTCCACCGCCGACCCCGCCCGGAATCGTGTCGCCCTGCGTGAACCCGTAGTTCCCCGCCTCCGACACTTCGGGCGCGACCGGCCCGCCGGTGTCGAACTCCCACCCGAACAGCGAACCGTAGTAGTCGCGGAGTGCCGCGGGGTCGGTCCCGATGACTTCGAAATGCACGACAGGATCTCCCATGGCACTCACCCAACTACGCCCGCAGCGACTCCGCCACCGGGCGCCCACCGCCGAGCCGCGCCGGAATCACCGTCAGACCGGCCACCACCAGCACGGTCACCACGACCAGAACGAGCAGCTGCCAGAACGCCGGCAGCGTCGCCCGGGACCCGTCCCCGCCCGTGACCGCCATGATCGCGTA
This sequence comes from Actinoplanes sp. NPDC051861, assembly GCF_040681145.1. Lineage (NCBI taxonomy): Bacteria > Bacillati > Actinomycetota > Actinomycetes > Micromonosporales > Micromonosporaceae > Actinoplanes > Actinoplanes sp. NPDC051861. The sequence continues at coordinate 346,221 of NZ_JBFAYE010000007.1, read as the reverse complement.
GAAGAGCAGTAGGCCGCCCGGCCCCGCCCCGATCAGCGCGCCCACGGTCGCCGGCAGCACCTGAGCCGCGCCGAGCGCCAGGCTGACCTCGCGCGGCGTCGCACCGAGCGCGCGGGCCAGCGCCGACGGCCGCCGGTTGTCGATCACGGTGGTCCAGGTGACCACGACGGCGTTCACCGCGGCCAGGCAGGCCAGCACGATCATGACGACCAGGAGCACGCGGGGCAGCAGGGCCGCGTGGACGATGCTGTTCAGGAAGTCGTTCAGCACCAGCGCGAAGAAGATCCCACTGACGGTCACCGCGATGCTGACTCCGGCCAGGACGGCACGTCGCGGCCGGCGGGCGGTCACTCTCAGAGCAAGCAGCAAGGGTACGGGCAAACGACTCGAAACCGAGATCATCCAGCTGACTCGACGCGGTGCCCGGGACGCGTCCGCGAGTGCTTCCACCGTGCTGGACCGCGCGGCTCGTACGGCCGGGATCACCGTCGCGCCGACCGTCACCGCGAGCGCGACCGCGATCACCGCCGCCACCGTCGGCAGGTCCAGCGAGGGTGTGCCCAGCCCGAGCAGCGGCGCGATGAGCGTTCCACCGGCCAGCCCGAGCCCGGCCGCGACCAGTGCCACCAGCACGTACTCGGCGAGCAGCACGACCGCGACCACCGCCGGTGTGCCGCCGACCGCCTTGATCAGGCCGGCGCGCCGCGTCTGATCTGCCATCCGCCCGCCGGCCAGCACCGCGAGGCTCGCGATCGCCAGGACCCCGAGCAGCCACGCCCCGATGAGCAGCAGGATCTGCGCGTCCCGGGCCACCGCGCCGCTCTCGGCCCGGATCTCCTCCCACGTCATCAGCCCGATGCCCCGATCCGCCGACACGAACGCCGCCGCCCGTGACGGTTCGTCCAGCCGCAGGTTGATCACGTAGGCCGACGACGAGGGAACGTCCCCGGAAGCCATCCACACGAGTCCCGGGTCGACCACCATGTCCGGTGGCAGCCCGGCCTTCTTCGCGTCCGTCATGCCCCCGGCGCAGCCGGTCATGAGCATGCAGGTGAACTCCGGATACGGCGCCATCGCCGCGGTGACCGCGGTCCCGGCCACCTCGAACGCACGCCCGTCGATCGTGACCGTGTCACCGGCCGTCACCCCGAGAGCCCCCGCGAAGGCCGCCTCGAGCACGACCCCGCCGTCCCGCACCCAGCCCCCGTCCACGATCGACGGCTGATCGACCGCCGCCGCCGTGCTCTCCCGCCCGATCACCTGCACGTCCGAGGCCCGCCCCGTGGCCGTGCCCAGTTCCGCGCCGGCCACCGGGTACGGCCCGCTGGATCCCACCACTCCCGCCGAGGCCGCCAGCGCCCCGAGGGTCCCCGCGTCGCCGAACGCCACCACGTCGGGCCCGCTGGTCAGCTCGCGCGTCCGCTGATAGGGGTCCGCCGCGGCGTCGCGCAGGACGAGCCCGAGCGTCAGCGTCGTGGTCGCCGCCAGGACCGCCACCAGCAACAGCACCGCCTCCGCCCGGCGCCGTCGCAGGTCGCGCAGCGCGAGCCGTACCACCAGCACCACCCTGCCCATCAGTCCTCCAGCCCGACGAGCGCGCCCAACTGCCCGGTGGTCCCGCCGGTAAGCCGCGTCTCGTCCACGAACGCGCCGTCCCGCATCGAGATCAGCCGGTCCGCTGTAGCGGCGATCCGAGCGTCGTGGGTGACCACCACCAGGGTCTGCCCGGCCCGGTGCAGCTCCTCGAAGAGCCGCAGCACCTCGATCGTGGCGGCACTGTCGAGGTTGCCGGTCGGCTCGTCGGCGAGGACCACCGACGGTTCGTTGCTCAGTGCCCGCGCGACCGCGACCCGCTGCCGCTGCCCGCCGGAGAGCGCCGAGGGCAGGAACCGGGCCCGCTCGGCGAGGCCGACCCGCTCCAGCAGCTCCAGCGCGCGCCGCCGGGCCGCCCGCGGGGAACGCCCGGCCATCAGGGCGGGGAACTCCACGTTCTCGACCGCGGTCAGCTCCTCCATCAGGTGGAACGCCTGGAAGACGAAGCCGATCTCGTCCCGCCGGATCCGGGCCAGAGCCTTCTCACCGGAGCCGTCGACGCGGCGCCCGTTGAGCGTCACCTCACCGCCGGAGGGCCGGTCCAGCCCGCCGAGCAGCTGCAGCAGCGTGGACTTCCCACAGCCGCTGGGCCCCATCACCGCGACCGTCTCACCGGCGGCCACGTCCAGGTCGACGTCGTCGACCGCGCGGACGAGGGTCGCGCCCCTGCCGTACTCCTTGCGCAGCCCGCGTGTCCGCAGAACCGTCGTGCTCACTGTGCCCTCCTCCGTGTCCAGGTCTTCTCGCACGCCTCCAGCCAGCGCACATCCGCCTGCAGCCGCAGCACGACGCCCTCCAGCAGCAGCGCCGCGCCCGAGTGCTCCGGCTCGGCCATGGCCGCCCGCTGCGCGTCGCGCAGGCGGCGCAGCAGCTCACGGCGCTGGGTGTCCACGATGGCGAGCGGGTCGGCGAGCCCCGCCGACGCGGCCGCGATCAGCTTCAGGTGGAACTCGGCGAGATCCGGCTTCGGCCAGCTCACCTCCTCGATCCACTCACTGACGCGCTGCTGACCGGCGGCGGTCAGCGCATAGACCTTCCGCTCCGAGCGGTCAGCCACCAGCAGCCCGGCCTTCTCCAGCCGCGTCAGCGTCACGTAGACATGCCCGTCGTTCATCGCGTCCCCGAGCGGCCCGAGCGCCTCCCGCAGACGTGCCCGCAACTCATACCCGTGCGACGGCTCCTTGGCGAGCATCGCCAGGACCACTTCCTGCTGCATCGCACCCCCTCTAACCGTTAGCCCCTATAGCTAACGGTTATCTCCGGCGACTGTCAACAGGGGACAACCCTGAGATGATTCGATGGACCCATGACCGACGAGCGCATCGTCAGCGCCGCCCGCGAGATCGCGGCACCGGCCGAGACGATCTTCGAACTGATCGCCGACCCGGCCCTGCAGCCCACCTGGGACGGCAACGACAACCTGGCCGAGGCCGCGAAAGGGCAGCGCGTGCGAGCCCGCGGCGACGTGTTCGTCATGACGACCACCACGGGCAACATCCGGGAGAACCACGTCGTCGAGTTCACCGAGGGCCGCCTGATCGCGTGGAAGCCCGCCGTTCCCGGCGAGCCTGCGCCGGGCCACCTGTGGCGCTGGGAGCTGGACCCGGTCGGGGACGGCCGGACGCGGGTCACCCACACGTACGACTGGACCGGCCTGACCGACGAGAAGCGGCTGCCGCGCGCCCGGGCGACCACGGCGGACAACCTGCGGGCCTCAGTGGACCGGCTCGCCGCGCTCGCCGAGGGATGAGGATCCCCAGCGACCGCCAGATCCGTGACTGGCACGAGCGCTTCGCTCCGGACGCCTCCGCCTTCGAGCTCGTCTGGACGCACTGCCGGATCGTCTGCGAGCTCGCCGAGGAACTGCACACCGACGGGAACCTCGCGCTGATCCGGGCCGGTGCGCTGCTGCACGACATCGGCGTGCACCGGCTCGGCGCCGGCGACCACTACATCCGGCACGGCCTGCTCGGCGAGCACCTGCTCGCCGAGCTCGGCCTGCCCGCCGCGATCAGCCGGTTCTGCTCGCACCACACCGGCGTCGGCGTCACCGCCGCCGACATCCTCGACCAGCACCTGCCGCTCCCGCCGGGCGACTACCTCGCCGAGACCCCGGAGGAGGCCCTGGTCATGTATGCCGACAAGTTCCACAGCAAGACCACCCCGCCGGTCTTCGTGTCGCCGGAGACCTACGCGCTGAAGGTCGCCCGGTTCGGTCCCGGCAAGCCCGCCCTCTTCGCCGCCCTGCGCGCCCGCTACGGCGACCCGGACCTGGCGGCCGCCGCGGAACGCCACGGCCACCCGGTCATCTGACCAGCTCGGCGAAGACGACGATGTTGTCGACGTAGTGGCCGCTGCGGTCGTCGAAGTCGCCTCCGCAGGTGATCAGGCGCAGGCCGGCGTGGTCGATCGGGCCGTAGACCGCGTCGGTCGGAAAGCGGTCCTTGGCGTACTGCGAGACCTCGCCGACGGTGAAGACCGCGGTCCTGCCGTCCTCCCGGGTCACCCGGATCTCGTCGCCGCGCCGCAGGTCCGCCAGGTCGGCGAAGGTGCCCTTCTTCCCCGAGTAGTCGACGTGGCCCGCCAGCACGGCGGGTCCCAGCGAGCCGGGTGTGGGCGCCTTCGTGTACCAGCCCACGGTCTTCGCGTCGTCCGGCACCTCCATCGTTCCGTCCGGTTGCAGGCCCAGACCGGTCATCGGCACGTCGATCTTCAGGGCCGGGATCGCCAGGCGGACGGGCGGTGAGGTGGGCAACAGCTCGCCGCGGGTGAGGGTTTCGGCCTCTGCCGCCCGCGCCTGTCCCGCGGGTGACGGCATGACCATGACCGGCGGGGCGGCGTGCGGGGCGAGCAGGGCCGCCACCGCGACCGCCACGGCCGCGGCGACGGCCAGCGCTACGACGGCGACTCGTCTCATCGGGGGAGCAGGAACAGCCGGCGGCGGCTGATCACGTAGGTGGCGAGGAGCAGCAGCCCGGCGAGGCCGGTGACGGCGTACCAGATGGTGGCGCTGTCGCGGGTGCTGCCGTCGCCGGTCGCCACGCCACCGACCGGTACCGAACCGGCCGCCGCTCCGGACACCATCCCGCACAGCGCCGGGTTGGTGGCCTCCTGCGGGATGCCGCTCAGACCGGCCGCCTTGGCGAGGGTCGACTCGCCGAGCGCGTCCAGGTCGTACTTCCCGTTGCCGTTCGCGTCGATCCCGTGCTGCACGATGTGCAGGTCCTTGAGGTGCTCGAGGGTGCCGGGCGGCAGGTCGGCGCCGGCGATCGTCCGGTCGTACGCGAGCCTGCCGTTCCCGTCGGCAGCGGGCATCCGGTCGACCGCGAGCCCGCTGGCCTTCGACACGTCCCCGCCCGTGGTCAGCGAGATGAAGATGTCGCCGTAGTCCGGCATGCCCTCCTCGGTGCTCAGATAACCGTCGCCGTCGCGGTCCGCCGACATGGCCGGGCAGTGGAAGTCCATCCCGTCGGTCGACCCGTGCAGGTGCTGGGCGTGCGGCGAGCCGGGCACCAGCCCGGACGAGCGGATGCTGACCCTCAGGTCGCCGTTGTCGAGGGCGGTCAGGGTGGCGGTGCCGGTCGCGCCGGACCTGTTCAGCTCGAGGAGCCGGACCTGGACCGACTCGTCGGCGCGGGCCGGTGAGGCGGTGGCGACCAGGAGAACGGCGACGGCGGGCAGCAGGAAGCGAAATTTCATGATCACTCCAAGAGGGGTTTCTCAGCGTGCCGAGCCGAACAGCTCGACCAGGTCTCGTTGCAGGCCGGTGGTGCCGGCCCAGTCGGTGCCGGCGACCGACCACCGCAGCAGGTAGGAGCGGCGCTCGGTGACCGCCACCAGGACCCGGCGCTCGTGCCGGATGTCGCCGGAGACGGGCCGCCAGGTGTACTCCCAGTCGGCGCCGCCGCGCTTGAGCAGCAGGACGCCCATGCTGACCCGGGTGTAGCCGGGCAGGTCGCCGCGGGCGCGCTCGGCCTTCTCCCGCCGCTGCCAGTATTCGAGGGGCTCGCTGGTCACTACGGGGGAGACGTTGACCGAGAACGCCCGCCGCCCGGTGGGGTCGCTGAAGCACACCTCGTTGCCCCGCATCGCGCGGCGCCACCCGTCGGGCACGGCCAGGGCGAACCCGGACGGGTCCCGCGTCCAGATCCAGCCGCGGGGCAGCCCGGCCGGGACACCGCCCGCCGCCTTCTCCACGGGCTTCGCGTCCGCCCCGTAACCGCACGCGTCGACCGGCGCGGACACCAGCGCGTTCACGGAGGGCCGCGGCGCCGGCGACGACGCCGTCACCCCGGCCGGCACCGCGAAGATCGGGTCTCCCGGGCCGAGGCCGGAGGCGAGCACCGCCGCGCCGCCCGCGGCCACGACCGCGCCCACCGCCACGAGCAGACCGGCGCGCCGCGGCAACGCCATGATCTGCCGGGCGATCAGCGGCAGCCGCCGGGTCCGTGACGACGGGTCCGGCACCGGCGCCTGCCCGCGGGCGGGTTCCGACCGCAGCACAGCCCGCAGCCGCGCGTCCACCTCGACCGCTGACGGCCGGCGCTCGGGTTCCTTGTCCAGCAGTGCCAGGAACAGTGTGGACAGCGGGCCCGACCGCTCCGGCAGGTCCGGTGGCTCGGTCAGCAGGGCCACCAGCGACGCGTCCGGGTCGCCGCGCCCGAACGGCGGCCGTCCCTCGCACGCCGCGTACAGCGTCGCGCCCAGCGACCACAGGTCACCGGAGACACCGGCGGGTTCCGGTCCCAGCCGCTCCGGGGCGATGTAGTGCGGCGAGCCCAGGCGCGGGTCGGGCCCGCCGGTCAGGCCGATGGTCGCCAGCCCGAAGTCGGTGAGCACGACCCGCCCGTCCGCGCAGACCAGGACGTTGTCCGGCTTCACGTCCCGGTGCAGCACCCCGGCCGCGTGTGCCGAGCGCAGCGCGCCCAGCACCTGCACGCCGATCCGGGCCACCTCCCGCACCGGCAGCGGGCCGTCCTCGACGACCACCCGGTGCAGGGAGCGGGACTCGACGTACTCCAGCACGATCCACGGCCGGCCCTCGTACCGCACCACGTCGAAAATCCGCACGACGGCCGGGTGGTCGAGCCGGGCCGCGGCCCGGGCCTCACGCACCACCTGATCCTCCAGGGGTGTGGTGAGCTCCTTGACCGCGACCGTGCGCTGCAACAACTCGTCATGGGCCCGCCACACCCGGCCCATGCCGCCCTCGCCGATCTGCTCGATCAGCCGGTACCGTCCGGCCACCACCTCGGCCATCGCCCCACCCCGTCCTGTCTGCTGAACGGGATTCGGAACCGGTCGCCGGGCGGATCGGTGTGATTTCTAGGCGAGTTCGACGAGGGCGTCCAGCGGCGTCGTCGGCACCTGCGCCGCCGGTGCCTGTTCGACGGTCACACCCACCGCCGAAGCGCCGGGCAGACCCTCGACGAGCTGGACCGACGCCGACTGGCCCACACCGAGGGCGCCGGCCGAGGACGGGGTGGTGCCACGGATGGTCCACAGCTGATAGACGCGGTCGGACGCCGGAGGGCTGTCCGCGGCGAGCATGATGACGCCCGCGTTCTGCAGCCGTGAACTGGCCACGGTCACGCGTCCGCCGCTGGTCAGGGACTGCTCGCGGACCTGGACGTCGGGTGCGGACAACACCGAGCGCACCCGTGCCTCACTCGCGCGCGCGGCCTCGGCGACGGCTTCGGCGTCGCGTACCCGTTGCTCCTGAACGAAAACGGCCGTGGTCGCCGCAGCGACAGCGAGTATCACGGCGGCCGCGCCCACCAGCCGCAGGCTGCGCGCCCGCGCTCGGCCGGGCGGTGCGGCGACCGGGACCGGGCCCACCTGGCGGGTCTTGGAGATCTCGGCCAGGACGTTCTCCCGCAGCCGGGGCGGGGGAGCCGACCAGGCCGGATCGGCCAGCCTCGCGGCGGCGTCACGCAGCTCCGCCGCCTCCAGCCGGCATGCCTCGCACTCTCGCATGTGCCGGTCGAAAGCGGCCCGTTCGATGTCGTCCAAGGCGTCCAGCGCGTATGCCCCGATCAGTGAGTGGACGTCGGCGCTCATGCGGCCGCTCCCGTCGCCATGCAGTCCCGCAGTCTGATCAGCCCGTCCCGCATCCTGGTTTTCACGGTCGCGAGTGGCACGTTGAGCAGCTCGGACACCTGCGGATAGGTGTGACCCTGGTAGTAGGCGAGCGTGACCGCCTGCCGCTGCAGACCGGTGAGATCGTCGAGGCAGTGGCGCACCTGCTGGCGTTCGAGCCGCACCGCCACCTCGTCCGCGACCGCGTCGTAGGGCAGGTCGACCGACGCCACCCCGGCGCGCATCGTGCGGTCGGCCGACGCCTGCTCGGCGCGCACCCGGTCCACCGCCCGCCGGTGCGCGATGGTGAACACCCACGCCGTGGGGGAGCCTCGCGACGGATCGAACCGCGCCGCCGTGCGCCACACCTCGACCAGCACCTCCTGCGCGACCTCCTCGGCCTGCGCCGGATCGCGCAGCACCCGCCGGATCAGCCCGTACACGCGGGGCGCGACCAGGTCGTACAGTTTCGCGAACGCCTTCTCGTCACCGCGCGCGACCGCGGTGAGCAGGGTGCCGGCGTCCGTCGCCGGTTCCGGTTCCGGGCCGGGCACCGGGGTGAGGTGCGCGCGCTCTGCCATGGCTCTCCAAATCTCCGGGCGATGCCACCGTCGGGGAATGATTCGGAGCGGGCGGGTGGGTGGATGGGCCTTATTTTTCGGGTACGTGTCGGCACCGGTCCCGTGGCCACACCGCGACCGGCTGCCGGGTCCGGACCGTCCGGCGACCGCCGGGCGAGAATCGGTGGTCAGGCCGCGACGCGATTACGCAGCCGCGGGTGCCGGGCCTCCCAGGCCGCCCGGACCCCGCGGGGCAGATTGAGTTCCGGCCAGACACGGATCAGCGTCGCCCCGTCGAGATATCCGCGCAGTTCGTCGACGCGAATGGCCTCGCGGAGCACGTTCTCGTACATCCACAACAGCATCGTGTGCCGGCCCAGATCAAAGGCCCGCTGCGGATGCCACCAGAGGCGCAGCGGCAATTCCACGAAACCCGCCCGCGGCCCCCGCAACTCACCCAGCGTCCCCGCCACGACAACCGGCCGGTGCGGCCGAGCGAGGTGGACCACCGGTGTTGCACTCGCGGACATGCGACCAGCCTAAACCGACATCCCGCCCGGAGGGCAAACCCCTAGGTTCCTAGGATGCCTCAGGCGGTGTGCCTTCTGAGTGCCTCCGGTCACACTCTTTGGCAAAACTTTACCAACCGGATGGTAAAGTTTTGCCATGGCACGAGATGGCAAGCGGCGCATCATCAACGGCGCGCTGGAGCTGCTGCGGGCGGAAGGTGGTGGCTCGATCACCCTGGACGCGACCGCGAGGCAGGTCGGGTTGACCAAGCCGGGGCTGATGTATCACTTTCCGACCAAGGAAGCGCTGATGCTGGCCGTGGTCGATCATGTCGCCGCCGAGTGGGTGCGGAGCATGGCCGACCGGCTCGGCGGTTCGCCGGCGGAGGCTTCCGCGTCGGATCGGATCCGCGCCTATGTCGAGACCGCGTTCACGGGCCGGTTGGACCGGGCAGACTTCGCGATCTTCTTCGACGCGGTCTACCGCGACGCGTTGACCGAGGCGTGGGAGCGCCGGCTGCGGCCTTGGCTGGATCTGCCCGACGACCTGCCTGACAGCACCCGGGCCCGGCTCACGGCCGCGCGTCTTGCCGCCGACGGCTACTGGATCGCGGTGGCCACCGGCGTCTTCGCCCCGGCCGAGCGTGACCACGCACCCCTGACCGCCGTCATGGACACCCTGTTGAAGGACGAGAACCACTGATGAACAAGTGGCTGCTGCTCGCGACCGCGATCCTGCTCGAGGTCACCGCGACCCTGTCGCTGCGCGCCGCCGTGGACCATCCCGGGTGGTATGCCCTGGTCGCCCTCGGCTACGTCGGCGCGTTCACCACGCTGTCGCTGGTGCTGCGCTCGGGCATGGGTATCGGCGTCGCTTACGGCATCTGGGGCGCCGCCGGTGTCGCCACCACCGCGGTCGCGGCAGCGATCATCTTCGGCGACCCGCTCACCGCGCTGATGGGCACGGGCATCGCGCTGATCATCGGCGGGGTGCTCTGTGTCGAACTCGGCTCACAGGCCGCTCACGCCCGTCAGGCGTCCCACGCCGGAGAGGGGAACGCCTGATGACCTGGTTCTTCCTGGCGGGCGCGATCCTGTCCGAGAGCGCGGCGACCCTCTGCCTGCGGATGGCCGCACAGCCCGGCGCGTCGAAGAAGTGGTTCGCCGGCGTCGTGGCCGGTTTCGTCGGGGCGTTCGGCATGCTCACGCTTGCGTTGCGGGCCGGGCTCGCGATCGGTGTCGCCTACGGCATCTGGGCCGCCAGCGGCGTCGCCCTGACCGCCGTCGCCTCGCGGGTGCTGTTCGGCGAGCCGCTGACCAGGGTCATGGTCGCCGGTCTTGGCCTGATCATCGCCGGGGTGTTGCTCGTCGAGCTCGGCGCCGCACACTGACCCGCGATGACGTGGGGTTCGGCCGCCGCCTCCGGCGCCATCGCCTGGCCGGATGCCGGCTCACCGGGGAGGGTGAGGTGGGAACCGGATCCGGACGGGGTGCGTCGAACGCGCATGGCGGGACGACGGTGGGTGCTGGGGTTTGTCGTTTGCGCGGCGCTGCTGGGTGGCTGCGGGAACGAGACGATCGTGGACGGGGAGCCGGTTGATGACGGGGCGCAGCGGCAGAACGATCAGGCGCGGGAGGCGCTCGCCCGCTATGAGGAGGCGATCCGCAAGGCCGGCGGTGCGCCGCGGTATGTGCCGATCGGGGAGCTGACCGGGCAGCGCGGCGACTGGGAGGCGGCGGTCGGGGACGACTTCAAGCGGGCTCTCGGTGCCGGCCAGGTCGTCACGTCCAGCGAGTTGCCGCGGGCGCCGCGGCGGACCGGCGAGGTCAGCTGGGGGAGCGAGGAGCTGAGCCTGCCGCTGCTGTCCGCGACCGAGGCGCTGGACGAGCTGGCGATGACGAGTCATCACGAGAACTGCCCGGACTGCCGCCCGCTGGACGCCACCGGGGCGCGTTTCACCACCGTCACCGTGCAGACCACGCGCGGCCAGGCGCGGGTTCCCGCGTGGGAGTACACGCTGAAGGGCACGAAGGTGCGGATCACCCGGCCGGCGGTCGGCTCGGTGAGTGTGAAGCTCACGCCGCCGTCGTGGGATCCCTACAACACGCCGGCGGGTCTGGCGATCGACTCGGCCGTGACGAAGGTGGGCAGCAGGACGCTGACCGTCGGGTTCACCGGGGCGCCGAAGGGTGCCGCCGATCCGTGCGGCGCCGACTACGAGGCGAGCGCGGTGGAGTCGGAGCACGCGGTGGTGATCGTGGTGGAGACCCGGCTGAACGCGGCCGAGCAGGCCTGTCCTGACATCGGGTTCCGGCGGACGGCGCCGGTGGAGCTGGCCGAGCCGCTGGGGGAGCGGGCCGTGCTGGAGGTGATGCAGGGTCTGCCGGTTCCCGTCACGATCAACTGAGGCGGTCCGCCGGTATACGTTGGGGCCATGAGTGACTGGAACACCAGGGTCATCGAGGAGTTTCGTGCCAACGAGGGCCGCGTGGGCGGGCCGTTCGCCGGGGCGCCGATGGTGCTGGTCCACCACCGGGGCCGCCGCACGGGGCGCGACATGGTCAGCCCGATGATGTATCTGCCGCACGAGACCGACGACGACGTCATGTACGTCTTCGCCTCCAAGGGTGGCGCGCCGGAGAACCCCGGCTGGTACCACAACCTGGTCTCGGCCGGTCAGGCGTCCGTCGAGCGGGGAACGGAGACATATCCGGTGGGGGTGCGGGAGCTGACCGGTGCGGAGCGTGACCGCCGGTTCGCGACGCAGGCCGAGCGCTATCCCGGGTTCGCCGGGTACGCGGAGAAGACCGCCGGGATCCGTACCATCCCGGTCCTGGAACTCACTCGGCTGGCGCCCGCCTGAGCCCGCGTTCGCGCACCTGGACGAGCAACTCGTCGACGCGGTCGCGGTCGGGGTGCTCGGGCAGGCCGGTGGCCGCCGCGGCCTGATCGAGGTCGGCCAGCAGGACGGACGCCCACTCGGTGACCTCCGCCCAGCTCAGCTCGCCGCGCCGGACCGCGAGCAGCCGGTCGCGCAGGTGGGCGACGTCGACGAGGATCTCGCCGGTACGCAGCACGTGCGCGCCGGCGTGGAGCAGCCGGATCATGTGCATGGCCTGCTTGTGGTTGGTCTCGCCGGTGCGCTCGCGCCGGTTGGCGACGCGGGTGAGCTGGTCGCGGGCGTAGCCGCCGTACGTCTCGGCCACGCGGCGCGACAGGAACGCGGTGCGGATGCCGACGAGGTCCCGGCCGTCGGCGGTGATCTGCTCGACCAGCGGTGACCAGAGCACTTCGAGGACGGTCGGGTTGGCCTGCAGGGCGAGCACGCAGAACCGTTCGATCTCCCAGGAGAACTGCTCGTCGAGGGGGCCTTCCCGGTGGGTGGGCGGCTTGTCGAGGCTCCAGAACGCGCGGGTGGGTGCCACGAACACACCCCGGCGGTCGTGGTCGGATCCCGGGCCGTCGAGTCCGTAGGCGCGGGATCCGACCACGACGGCAAGCGCCGTCCGCGATTCGACGAGCGAGGTCATGATCGGGACCTTAGGCGACGCGGCGAGACGGCCCCCGGGTGGGCGGGCGTCACGTCGCGTCGTCAGGCAACGCGGAAGGTGACCGCGGCGCTCAGTCTTTCCGGATAACGCTCCGGGGACTGGGTCCGGCGGTCTTCGTCATCGTCGAGGGCAAAGACGCGGGCGGTCCACGTACCCTTGGCCAGGTTGTGCATGTCCCAGTAGTTCCTGTCCATGGGATGGCCCGTCTCGCTGCTCGCGTTCCGCAAGATGACCCGGTAAGACACGTTGGCCACGCCGTTGATGGCGCAGGCATTCCATCGAAGCGTATAAACTCCCGTGTCGCTCTTCGTCACGGCGAGATTCGTCGGCCTTGTCGTTGGTCTCGGGGATGCGGCCGGTGTTTCAGCGGTCGTGCCGGCTGTCGGCGGTTCCGGCACGCGTGGGGCCGGGACGCCGCGCGGTGGTTGCGGGTTCGGGCCTAGTGCGTCGCGCTTGTTGTCGCTGTCCAGGCGCGAGACCGCAACCACGCCGGCCCCCGCGAGGACTAAGACAATGCCCAGAATGCCCAGAATGCCCGGAACGCCCAGCACGTGCCGGTTGTGGATCGTTACCGGGCCCTGCACGTTGAGCTGATCTCGGAAGGCGAGGCCTTGTTGGCTGATGGGTGCTCCGGCTGAGGAAGATGGATCCTCCCCTGACGAGACGCCGGGAGCGGATGCGGCGGACCGCTTCTTGAACGTCCTCAACTGATTTGCTGTCAACGCCAGTCCCGGAAATGCGATGGAAAGAGCTAACAGAGTGGCCCAGTCGGCGGCCTTGCCGCTGTCGAAACCGGCCAGGGCGGCCACCAACCCGGACGCCACCAGCCCACCGATAACGGACACCCACATCGCACGCACTCGAACATTGTTCGGGCCCGCCGTGAGCGTTGGAAGGCAGGTACTCCGGTCAGGTGACACAGCTTCCCGGTGCCGGCGCGGGCGCGGCACCGGGAGGCGATGTCACAGGTCGAGGACTGTCCCGTCGATCTCGTCGAGTTCCTCGCGGCTGAACGGCGGTGCGGTGAGCGCGGCGATGTTGTCCTCGAGCTGTTCGACGCTGCTGGCGCCGATGATGAGGCTGGTCATGCGGGGGTCGCGCAGCGCCCAGGCGAGGGCCAGCTGGGCGAGGGTCTGGCCGCGGCGCTTGGCGATGTCGTTGAGCGCGTGCAGCCGGCCCATGGTCTTGTCGTCGAGGGCGCTCTCGTTGAGGAAGACGCTGGTGCGGATCCGTGAGTCGTCCGGGATGCCGCCGAAGTAGCGGTCGGTGAGCAGTCCCTGCTGCAGGGGGCTGAACGCGATGCAGCCGGCGCCGGCCTCCTCCAGGGTGTCGAGCAGGTTGTCGTGTTCGATCCAGCGGTTGAGGATCGAGTAGGACGGCTGGTGGATGAGCAGCGGGGTGCCGAGTTCGCGCAGGATGCGGGCGGCCTCGGCGGCCTCTGCGCTCCGGTAGTTGCTGATGCCGACGTACTGGGCCTTGCCGGCGCGCACGACGGCGTCGAGGGCGGTCATCGTCTCCTCGAGCGGCGTGTCCGGGTCGGGCCGGTGGTGGTAGAAGACGTCGACGTAGTCGAGGCCGAGCCGCTGCAGCGACTGGTCGAGGGAGGAGACCAGGTACTTGCGGGAGCCGAAGTCGCCGTACGGGCCGTCCCACATGGTGTAGCCGGCCTTGGTGGAGATGATCAGCTCGTCGCGGTACGGCTTGAGGTCGGTGGCGAGCAGCCGGCCGAAGTTGCTCTCGGCGCTGCCGGGCGGCGGGCCGTAGTTGTTGGCCAGGTCGAAGTGGGTGACGCCGAGGTCGAAGGCGCGGCGGACGATGGCGCGCTGGCGGTCGAGGGGGCGGGTGTCGCCGAAGTTGTGCCAGAGGCCGAGGGAGAGGGCGGGCAGTTTGAGCCCGCTGCGCCCGGCGCGGCGGTAGGTCATGCTGTCGTAGCGGTCGTCCGCAGGGAAGTACGTCACATCCCCCACCCTAGGACTGTGATCGGAGGGTGTGCGCGCTGGTAGGTTGACAGGTGCCGGCTACACCCGCGCGGGAGAGACTTCATGACCAAAACGGTCGTGGGGCGCCGAAGGGGCAAATCCTCCCCGGAACCTCTCAGGCAAAAGGACCGCGAGGGCAGGCGACTCTGAAATGCCCGGCCGCCGGGTATGACAGAGGGGGAGGTTGCGTGTCGACCTTCTTCGAGCCTGGAGTCGCCCATGACGTCGCCGTTCGTTTCCCGTCACATCGGCCCGGATCCGGGTGAGCAGACCCACATGCTCAAGGCGATCGGGTACAACTCGGTCGACGATCTGATGGACGCCGCCATTCCGGAGTCGATCCGCTGGCACGGTGACCTCGATCTGCCGGCCGGTGCCTCCGAGGAGGAGACGATCGCCGAGTTGCGGGCGATCGCGGACCGCAACACGGTGGCCACCTCGATGATCGGGCTGGGCTACTACGGCACGCACACCCCCGCGGTGATCAAGCGGAACGTGCTGGAGAACCCGGCGTGGTACACGGCGTACACCCCGTACCAGCCGGAGATCAGCCAGGGGCGTCTCGAGGCACTGCTGAACTTCCAGACCATGGTCACCGATCTGACCGGGCTGACCACGGCGAACGCGTCGATGCTCGACGAGGCGACGGCGGTTGCGGAGGCGATGACGCTCGCGCGGCGTGCGTCCAAGAGCAAGAGCCATGTGTACGCGGTGGACGCCGACACGTTCCCGCAGACCCTGGCCGTGCTGCGGACGCGGGCGGAGCCGCTCGGCATCGAGGTGCGCCTCGTCGACCTGGACGCCGGAGAGGCGCTGCCGGAGGAGTTCTTCGGGCTGCACGTGCAGTACCCGGGGGCGTCCGGCGCGGTCCGTGACCACGCGGCGCTGGTCGAGGCGGCGCACGCGAAGGGTGCGCTGGTGGCGGTGGCCGCCGACCTGCTCGCGCTCACCCTGCTGCCGGCTCCGGGGGAGATCGGTGCGGACATCGCGGCCGGGACCACGCAGCGTTTCGGCGTACCCCTTGGTTTTGGTGGTCCGCACGCCGGTTACCTGGCGGTGCGCAACGGCCTGGAGCGGTCCCTTCCCGGCCGCCTCGTCGGTGTGTCGAAGGATGCTGACGGCGCGCCCGCCTACCGGCTGGCGCTGCAGACGCGTGAGCAGCACATCCGTCGTGAGAAGGCGACGAGCAACATCTGCACCGCGCAGGTTCTGCTCGCGGTGATGGCGAGCATGTACGCGGTGTATCACGGGCCGCAGGGTCTCAAGGCGATCGCGTCGCGGGTGCACGGGCACGCCCTGGCCCTGGCCGGTGGGCTGAGCGCGGCGGGTGTCTCGCTGGCCCATGAGGCGTTCTTCGACACGGTGACCGCTGTGGTGCCGGGCCGGGCCGCGCAGATCGTCGCCTCGGCCGCAGAGAAGGGCGTCGACCTGCTGCAGGTGGGCGCGGACCGGGTGTCGGTGTCGGTCGACGAGACCACCACGGCCGCCCAGGTCGCGACCGTCCTGCAGGCGTTCGGGGCGGCTCCCGCCGATCCGGCCGTGACCGGCCTGACGGCCCGGACCACCGGCTACCTGGCGCACCCGGTGTTCAACACCCACCACTCCGAGACCAGCATGCTGCGTTACCTGCGCAAACTCTCGGACAAGGACTACGCGCTGGACCGCGGCATGATCCCGCTGGGCTCGTGCACGATGAAGCTGAACGCCACCACCGAGATGGAGGCGGTCACCTGGCCGGAGTTCGCGAACATCCACCCGTTCGCGCCGGCCTCGCAGACCGAGGGGTACGAGGCCCTGGTGGCCCAGCTGGAGGCGTGGCTGGCCGAGATCACCGGGTACGACGCGGTCAGCGTCCAGCCGAACGCGGGCTCGCAGGGTGAGCTGGCCGGGCTGCTCGCGATCCGTGGCTACCACCGTTCGCGCGGTGAGGAGCACCGGGACGTGTGCCTGATCCCGTCCAGCGCGCACGGCACCAACGCGGCCAGCGCCGTGATGGCCGGCATGCGGGTGGTCGTGGTGGCCTGTGACGCCGACGGCAACGTCGACGTCGCCGACCTGGACGCGAAGATCGAGAAGCACCGCGACGCGCTGTCGGCGATCATGGTGACCTACCCGTCGACCCACGGGGTGTACGAGACGTCGATCGCGGACCTGTGCGCGAAGGTGCACGCGGCCGGCGGCCAGGTGTACGTCGACGGCGCGAACCTGAACGCGCTGGTCGGCTACGCCAAGCCGGGTAAGTTCGGCGCCGACGTGTCGCACCTGAACCTGCACAAGACGTTCTGTATCCCGCACGGCGGCGGTGGCCCCGGTGTCGGGCCGGTGGCGGTGCGCTCGCACCTCTCGGAGTTCCTGCCCGGCAACCCCCTCGAGCAAGGTGACCACCACGCGGTGTCGGCGGCGGCGCACGGGTCGGCCGGGATCCTGCCGATCTCGTGGGCGTACGTGCGGATGATGGGCCCCCAGGGCCTGGCGGCGGCGACCGCGTCGGCGGTGCTGGCGGCCAACTACGTCGCGGCGCGGCTGCGCGACCACTTCCCGGTGCTGTACGCGGGGGAGAACGGCCTGGTCGCCCACGAGTGCATCCTCGACCTGCGCCCGCTGACGAAGGCCACCGGCGTCACGGTGGACGACGTGGCGAAGCGGCTGATCGATTACGGCTTCCACGCGCCGACGATGTCGTTCCCGGTCGCCGGGACGCTGATGGTGGAGCCGACGGAGAGCGAGGACCTGGCCGAACTCGACCGGTTCGTGGCCGCGATGATCGCCATCAAGGGTGAGATCGACCAGGTGGCGGCGGGGGTGTGGCCGGCGGGCGACAACCCGCTCGCCAACGCGCCGCACACGGCTGCCGCGGTGTCGGCGGACGAGTGGGACCACCCGTACCCGCGGTCGGTGGCCGGTTACCCCGAGGGTGTGGACCGGTCGGCGAAGTACTGGCCGCCGGTGCGCCGTATCGACGGTGCCTACGGAGACCGGAACCTGGTCTGCTCATGCCCCTCGCCGGAGGCGTTCGAGAGCTGACCGATCGGCTCTTGGTTCGCGCGCAGGTCGTGGTCCTCGGTGATCGCGGCCTGCGCGTGGTTTCGGGGTTTGTTTCGTTACGCTGCGTCAGGCAGCGAGGGCGTGCACGGCAGGGCCGCGGTGCGGTTCGATCATCGTGCCGTCCGGCAGCAGCTCGCCCGTGTCCTCGAACACGATGACGCCGTTGCAGAGCAGGCTCCAGCCTTGCTCGCGGAAGGTGACGATGATCCGGGCGGCCTCGCGGTCAACCGCATCGGCCGGTGGGCAGGTGATCAGGTGCTGACACATCTTCGTGATCTCCGGTTGGGGGCTGTGTGAAGGTTCACAAAGTCGGTGACGGACGTTACCTCACATCGAACGACAGCGGTTCAACCCGGTGACGGGCTCCGCGCGCCGATTCGCGTCTCACATGGTCCACGGGATGGAGATCAACGACCACTCTCCGCGACCTCCTCTGGGTCCGCCGCCGGCGGCTCCGGCGGCCTGTCAGGCCCGTCACCACGTGTTGCGTGTGTTTCGATGGCATCGGGGTGATCCCGGTGACCCTGCTGAGCTTGTGTCCGACTTCCTCGCGGACAACGGACTCCCGGTGCGAAACCTTGGCCGAACGGATGACAAAAAGAAGACGTTCGGCGATAGCACTATTTGCGGAGCAGCACTCTACGTGTCGGCCGATGCCGGATCCGTGATGGCCGGCGGGACCGTCGGCGCGCCCTCGCCGGTGCCCGTAATTCCCGATGTGTATGCGGTTGTGTACGGACACATATCGATGCCATCCGGGAAGATCGGAAAAGCCGGTCCGTGGCGGATCGGGCCCTGGGTGGACAGCTGGACGCGCGACGAGCACGCGGCCGCCGTCCAGCGGGTGCGGGAGGCCATCGGGCGCGGTGACGTCTATCAGGTCAACGTCGTGGGCCATGCCTCGGCGCTCTACGACGGAGACCCCGGCCCCGCGTTGCGGCGCGTAGCGAGACTTCCCGGCGCCCGGTACGGCGGGGTGCTCGGCGGGGACGGGTGGGCCATCGCCACAGCGTCACCGGAGACCCTCGTGGAGGTGCGTGGCGGCCGGGTCATCACCCGGCCGATCAAGGGGACGCGGCCGGCCACCGCGGCCGGGCGGCGGGAGCTGCTCGCCTCGGCGAAGGAACGGGCCGAGCACATCATGATCGTGGACCTGGAGCGCAACGACCTGGCGCGGCTGCCGGGAACGGGGCCGGTCACGGTCGACGAGCTCTTCGCCGTACGCGAATGGTCCGGTCTCTGGCAGGCGGAGTCGGTGGTCTCGGCGCCGCTGGACGGAGAGGTCGCTCTCGCGGACCTGTTCCGCGCTGTCCTACCTGGCGGGAGCGTGACCGGCGCGCCGAAGCTCGCCGCGCTCGCGGAGATCGCCGCCGGGGAGCCGGTGGGGCGCGGCGTGAGCATGGGCGCGCTGGGCTGGATCGGTCACGACCACCTCGATCTGGGACTGAGCATCCGCACCGTCGCGGTGGACGGCCGGCGCGCTCACGCCTGGGCCGGCGGGGGCATCACCGCGGACAGCGACCCGGTCGCCGAGGTCGACGAGGCCGCCGCGAAGGCCGGCCCGATCCGGTCAGCGCTGGATTGACAGCACGCGCATAGCGATCTCCGAGCCTTCTCTACCTATTGCGTGCCACTGTCGGCGTCCGCCCCCATGAACCGGGGCGGAGCGCGTAATTTGGCGCACGCGCGCACCGGAGACGGTCCACAGTGGCAGGCCCACGGTGGCTGGCTGAAGAAGGCGACATGCTTGAGCTTCTCGATCCACCGGACATTCGTGCCCGGACCACCCGGTCCGGGATCCGGATGCGCCTCACGGCGCGGCCCGGCCCTCGCGAACGCGACGAGTTCGCGCGGTTCGCGCACGCCAGCACGGCCCGGCTCTACAGCAGCGCGTTCCAGCTGTGCCGGGACTGGCACCTGGCACAGGACCTGACCCAGACCACGCTGACCAAGCTGTTCGTGAGCTGGGGCAGGGCGGCGGGCAGCGACAATCTGCCCGCGTACGCTCAAAAGGTCCTGCTGCGCACCTACCTGGACCACCGCCGGCGCCGCAGCTCGGGCGAGGCGATACCGGGGCGGCTGCGCGAGCCGGTCT
Source organism: Actinoplanes sp. NPDC051861 (assembly GCF_040681145.1). Lineage (NCBI taxonomy): Bacteria > Bacillati > Actinomycetota > Actinomycetes > Micromonosporales > Micromonosporaceae > Actinoplanes > Actinoplanes sp. NPDC051861. The sequence continues at coordinate 326,810 of NZ_JBFAYE010000007.1, read as the reverse complement.
ACACGATGAGCCCCGAGCTGCGGCTGACCATGCTCGACGCCCTCGACCGGCTGCCGCCGCGGGACCGGGCGATCGTGGTGCTGCGCTACTTCGCGGACCTGAGCGTGGAACAGGTGGCCGAGGAGCTCGACGTGCCGGTGACGGTCGTCAAGAGCCAGACCCGGCGGTCGCTGATCAAGTTGCGGGAGATGCTGCTGACCGACCGCGCCGCCCTTTTCGGGTAACGAGTCGTTAGCCTCTCAGTCATGACAGTTCGGCCTATTCGGCTCTACGGCGACCCGGTCCTGCGCACACCCGCCGACCCGGTCACCGACTTCGGCGCGGAGCTGCGCTCGATCGTGCGCGACCTGGAGGACACCGTCCGCGAGCCCGGCCGCGCCGGTGTCGCCGGCCCGCAGATCGGCGTCGGCCTTCGCGTGTTCTCCTACAACGTGGCCGGCCAGGTCGGGCACCTGGTCAATCCGGTGCTGTCGGACTTCGACGGCGAGCAGGAGGACGACGAGGCGTGCCTGTCGCTGCCCGGCCTCGGCTATCCGACGAAGCGGGCGATGTCGGTGACGGCGACCGGCTTCGATCAGCACGGTGAGCCCCTGGTGATCAGCGGTACCGGGTTTCTGGCACGGGCGCTGCAGCACGAGACCGACCACCTCGGCGGGCGGCTCTACATCGACACGCTGACCGGGGACGTACGCAGGCAGGCGCTGCGGGAGTTGCGGCGCGTGGTCCCGCGCTGACGGGTTTCGTACGTCCCCGGTCGTAGCCACGCTGCCGCCCGTGGGCGGATTCTCGGGCGGCCGTCTGCGTGGAGGCTGAGGCGATGCCCAAACGTGCCGTGTGGCTGATGTTCGCCGTGGCGGTGATTATCAGCCTGGTCCTGCTCGTGCCGTACCTGAGCCTGGACATCCGGGACAGCCGCCTCGACGTGTCCGGGTCGCTGCACTACGCGACGCTGGTCGCGCACATCTTCACGGCGGCGGCCGCCCTCGTGCTCGGGCCGCTGCAGTTCGTGCCGCGGATTCGTGCGCGGCGGAGGGTGCACCGGATGATCGGGCGGGTCTATCTGGTCGCGGTGGTGCTGTCGGCGGTGACGGCGGTTCCGGTGGCGCTGTGGTCGGGCCGGCCCCTCACCCAGGTCAGCCTCACGTCGGCGGCGGTGTTGTGGCTGGTCACGGCGGGGCTGGCCTACCGGGCGGCGCGCCGGCGAGACTTCGTGGCGCACCGGCGGTGGATGATGCGCAACTACGCCCTGACGTTCCTCGCGGTCACGGCCCGCATCGTGGTGCCGTTGATCCTGCTCGGCAGTCTGCCGTTCCGGTCCGGCGGCCCGGCGGCGATCGGGGACGTGGCGACCTCGCTGATCCCGGTCGGTCAGACCCTGGGCTGGCTCATCAACCTGGCCGTCGCCGAGATGCTCATCCGCCGCCCTGGCGAAAAACTTGCGTGACACGCAATTATTGCTACGGTGGTGGCGTGACGGGGTTGCGGGAGCGCAAGAAGGCCGAGACGCGTGCGGCGCTCGGCTGGGCCGCGATCCACCTCACCGCGGAGCGCGGCTACGACAACGTTCGTGTCGAGGACATCGCCGAGGCGGCCGGGGTCTCGCCGCGGACCTTCAACAACTACTTCTCCAGCAAGGCCGAGGCGATCGCCTCCCGCCACCTCGACCGCAGCCTGCGCACCGCCGCCGCCCTGCGCGAACGTCCCGCCGGCGAGCCGCTCTGGGAGGCGCTGACCCGGGCGGCGCTTGAACAGTTCACCCGCGGTCCCGAGGTCGAGGCGATGCCGTCGCCCGCGCACGCCCAGTGGGTGACCGGCGTGCGCGCCATGCTCGCCGAGCCCGCCCTGCAGGGGGAGCGGCTGCGCGCCGCCGCTGTCGCCGAGGCCGAGCTGGCCGCCGCGATCGCCGAGCGGACCGGCACAGATCTGGCCACCGACATGTATCCGAGGCTGGTCGCGGCCGCCGCCGGCGCCGCCGTCGGGGTCGCCATGCGGCACTTCCTGGACAGCCCCGACCCGCCCACACCGATCGACCGCCTCGTCACCGACGCCTTCAGCCAGGTCGCCGCCGGCCTCCCACCGCCGCCGCGGTGAAGCCTCCGGCCACGCCCGTCCTCCCGGCGGGCCGGCTGCCGCATGCCCTCCTTTCGAAGGGATTCCGATCGTGATCGATGTACTCATCGCCGGAGCCGGGCCCAACGGCCTCATGCTCGCCTGTGAGCTGGCGCTCTCCGGTGTCTACCCGGTGGTCCTCGAACGCCACGCCACGCCCACCGGCGAACCCCGCGCCAACGGCCTCGTCGGCCAGGTCGTCCGCCTGCTCGACCGGCGCGGCCTCTACGCGCGGCTCAGCGGCGGGAGCACTCCGCCGTCGCCCCAGCCGGCGTTCACCTTCGGCGCGTTCCCGCTCGATCTCACGATGCTCGAGGAGAACCCGCACTACGTGCTGGGCGTGCCGCAGGCCCAGCTGGAGGCCTGCCTGGCCGCCCGTGCCGCTGAGCTCGGCGTCGATGTGCGCCGCGGCCACGAGGTCGTCGACCTGCGCCGGCGTCCCGACGCGGTCGAGGTCCACCTGGCCGGCGGCACACGGCTCGCCGCGCGTTTCCTCGTCGGTGCCGACGGCGGCCGCAGCACCGTGCGCCGTCTCGCCGGAATCGACTTCCCCGGCGTCACCACCGACCTGTCCGTCTCCCGCACGGCCGCCGTGACGATCCCGGAGCCCGCCCTCGACCCGGGGACCGGCGGCTTGCGGGTGCCCGGCTACGGCGTCGTCCCGCCGTTCCAGCACACCCGAACTCCACACGGCCTGATCGCCTGGGCACCGTTCCCGGGCCGCCCCGCGATCCTGAGCACCACGGAATGGCCCAGCCCGCCGGGCAATGAGCCGCTGCTCGGTGCCGCCTCGGCGGAACGCCCTGGCCCGCCGGCGGACGGCGATGCCTCGATGGAACGTGCCGGCGCCGAGCCGGCGGGTGCGCCGGAGGGTGGCGACGTGCCGATGAGCCTGGACGAGCTGCGGGCCAGCGTTGCCCGGGTGCTCGGCGCCGATGTCCCGATCGGGGCGCCCGAGGGTCCCGGCCTGTTGCGGCGGTTGACCGGCGGCAACACGCGGATCGCCGCCCGGTATCGCGCTGGTCGCGTGCTGCTCGTCGGCGACGCGGCGCATGTGCACCCGGCGATGGGTGGGCCGGGCCTCAACCTGGGCCTGCAGGACGCCGCCAATCTGGGATGGAAGCTCGCCGCGACGGTGCGGGGCTGGGCGCCGGAGGGGCTGCTCGACACGTACGAGGCCGAGCGCCGCCCCGTCGCCGAGCGGGTGGTGATGTCGGCGCGGGCGCAGTCGGCACTGTCCGGGCCGGGTGACGAGATCACCGGTCTGCGGGGGCTGTTCGCCGAACTGCTCCGCAAGCCGGAGGTGACCGGCCACATCGCTGCTCTCATGTCCGGTGCGGACGTGCGCTACCCCGCCGACCCGGCCGATCCGCTGGCCGGCCGCAGCGCCCCCGACGTGATCGTCCACGGCGGCCACGGCCCGGTACGCCTGGCCGAACTGACCCGCGCCGCCCGGCCGCTGCTGCTGGACTCGACGGGCCGGTATGCCGACGCCGCGGCGCCGTGGACGGACCGCGTCGACGTGGTCACCGGGCCGCTGGAGGGCACGACCGCGACCGCGCTGCTGGTGCGGCCCGACTGCTTCGTGGCCTGGTCGGCCGGAGAGGCCGGGGAGGCCGGGGAGGCCGGGGAGGCCGGGCACGCCGGGCATGCCGGCACGCTGCGCGCCGCGCTCACCCGGCACTTCGGGCTCCCGGCATCGCTCCTGAGCCATGGCCGCAGCTGAGGGTGGGCGGGATCACGCGTCGCGGGCTTTGAACACCGCGGCCCCGGCGATCAGCGCCGCCACGGCGTATGCGGCGAGCACGGCCAGACCGCTCCACCCGCCAGGCGCGGTCCCCAGCGCGCTCAGGCCCGCCGTCATCGGAGCGGTGTCCTGGATGTGGTCCGACAGCGACGGGGACATCGGCACCAGGACAATGATCATGTAGGGGCCGTAGAGGGCGGTCACCGCGAGCCCGATGGCGGTGCCCGCGTGGCGGACCGCGGCGGTGACTCCCGCGGTGAGCAAGGCGACGAGGGCCAGATAGAGGGCGGTCTCCACGACGGCGGGATCACCGAGGGTCTCGGCGCCCAGGAGGGCGGGGGCCACCAGGACGGTCACGACGGTGCCGGCCAGTGTTGTCACCAGGACCGTTGCGCTGAGGACGAGTGTCTTGGCGGCCAGGACGACGCGGCGGCGGGGCTGCATGGCGAGGGTGACCCGGATCAGGCGGGGGTGGAACTCGGCGCCGAGCATCGCGGCGGCCAGGGCCACGGCGGCGATCTGGGTGGCGTGCACTCCGGTTCGCAGCAGGACGGTGATGTCGCGGCTGGGAGAGTCGGTGACCGCTGTGACCACGGCCGCTGTGGCCGTCATCAGGACGGTCAGGGCGGCCATCGCCGCGACGTTGGACGGGAGTGTGCGCATCTTCGTCCACTCGGCCAGCACCGCACGTGCCAACGTCATGCGTCCCGCCTGTTCAGAATCCAGAACGCGGCCCCCAGGGCGGCGGCCGTGTACCCGCACAGCACCGCGAAACCGGCCCAGACGCCGGTGACCACCGCGTTCGACAGCGGGGTCAGCTCGACCGTCTGCAGGATCGACAGGCCCGCCAGCGGGGTGAAGCGGCCGACGACCTCCGCGGCGCTGCCGGACGTCCCGGCGGCTACCACCGGAACGATCACCAGACCGGTCAGCAGGATGACGACGGCCCCCGCGGTGCGCCGGACGATCGTGCCCACCGCCAGGCTGAACACCGCGATCAAACTGAGGAACAGCGCGGCGCCGGCGACTGCCCGCAACACCGGCGGCGACGTCAGCGCGGGCGAGGGGTAGATCGGTGCGTGGTAGCCGTTCGCGTGCTGCAGCGGCCGGGTGATCAGGAAGGCGGCGACGGCTAGCGCCAGGCCGCTGACGAACACGACCACGGCCACGACGAGCGACTTGGCGGCCAGGACCGTGCCGCGGCCGGGCCGGGCGGCGAACGTCGTGCGGATCGTCCCGGTGCGGAACTCGGCTGTCACCGCGAGCGCTCCGAGGGCGATCGCCCCGATCAGGCCGAACTGGACCCCGGACAACCCGGCCCGGACCCGGTCCAGGTCGGTCAGGTTGATGCCGCCCATCCCGGCCCCGCCGATGTCGCCGCTGCCGGTGACAGTGACCATGGCGGTGCCGGACCACCGGCTGCCGCCGGCGAGCGGGGGCGCGGAGGGCACCCCCTCACCCACCGCCGCGCCGGACGGCGGCTCCACCACCGGCGTGTCCCGCCAGCCGGGCCCGTCCGGGGCGACGTCCTGAAAGGTCGCCGACCCCGGGACCGCCTCGTAGCGCGGAATCTCCCCGAGCAGATGCAGCCGCGGCGGAGAGGCCACGAACAGGCCGGCCTCGGAGAGCCGCCCGGCCACCGCAACCGTCCCGACGGTGTTCCAGGTGACCCCGTCGGGCGACTCGTAGCCGGTCACCGACTGCCCGGTCCAGCGAAGCCGCAGCCAGCGGGGGCCGGCCGCCGAGGGCCGGGAGACCTCGGTACGGGCATCGGCCTGCAACCGGACCCCGTGCCCGGGAGTGAGCATGATCGCGGCATACGAGGAGCCACTCGCCGTACCCTCCTTGACCATGAGGCCGGCCTTGGCCCACTCCCCGGTGTCGCTCTGGCTCACCCGGGCCGTCACCGTCGCGTCGCCGGTGACGGGCCGGTGCACGAAGTGGAACTGATCCACCGAGAGCCGCGCGTCGTTGGCCGTGCTGGTGCTCAACGTGGCGGCCAGCAGGCTCAGCAGCATCGTGAGCCCGATCATCGCGAGCAGCGCCAGACCGGTGCTGCGAACCGTCCGCAACTTGGTCCACTCGGCGACGACGGCCCGATAGAACGCCGTCACGTCAGCGCCGAGAACGTCACGTGTTCACGGGTCATCGCCATGTACACGTCCTCCAGCGACGCCCGGTGCGGCCCCACCCCGGTGAACGGCACCCCCGCCGCCGACAGCACCGCCGCGACGCGTGCGGTGTCCAGGCCGTCGACGGTGAGTGTCTCCGCCCCCGTGACAGCCACCGTCGCACCCGCGCCGGTGAGTGCCTCCAGCGCGCCTCCCCGATCACTCGTGCTCACCTCGATCCGGGAGCCCGAGGTGAGATCGAGCAGCTCCCGGACGCTGGTGTCGGCCAGCACCCGGCCGCGGCCCAGGACGATCAGGTGGTCGGCGGTGTCCTGCAGTTCGCCCATGAGGTGGCTGGAGATCAGGACCGTGCGTCCCTCGGCGGCCATCGACCGCAGCAGCCCGCGGATCCAGCGGATGCCCTCCGGGTCGAGGCCGTTGACCGGCTCGTCGAGGATCAGCACGGCCGGGTCGCCGAGCAGGGCGGCGGCGATGCCGAGTCGCTGCCGCATGCCGAGGGAGAAGCCGCCGGCCCGCTTGCGTGCGGCCGATTCCAGGCCGGTGATGGCGAGGACCTCGCCGACGCGGCGGCGGGGGATGCCGTTGTACTGCGCCATCCACAGCAGATGGTCGGCCGCCCGCCGGCCCGGGTGGACGGCTTCGGGGTCGAGCAGGGCGCCGACGGTGCGGGCGGGCTCGCGGTAGTCCCGGTACGGCCGGCCGCCGATCAGCGCGGTGCCGCTGTCGGGGCGGTCCAGGGCGAGCAGCATCCGCAGCGTCGTGGACTTGCCGGCGCCGTTGGGTCCCACGAAACCGGTCACCAGGCCGGGCCGCACGGTGAAGCTGAGGTGATCCACCGCGACGGTCCGCCCGTACGTCTTGACCAGCTCGCGGGCCTCGATCGTCAGAGAGGGCATGGTGGAGAACCGTATTGCCCACCTCCGATTGACGCGTCCCCCACGTGGGGGACGGATAATGCCGGCGTGATCCCCCGCCGCGCACTGATCGCCGCCGTGCTGCTGGGCACGGCCGGTGCGGTCGAGGCGGTGTGGCGCTCCGGACCCGAGCCGGTAACCCTGGTGCTCACTCTCTGTGCCACGGTGCCGGTCGTCGTGCTGCCGGCGCGCCTGACCGCGGTCGCCGCCGCGCTGACCGGCAGCGTCCTTCTCACCCTGGTGCTGGGCGTGCCGCCGACAGCCGCCGGACTCGTCGCACTCCTGGGCACACTTTCCCTGGTCGGTGTGCTTTGCCCGTACCCTATGGCTCTGCTCTTCGGTCTTCCCTTCGTCGTCTATGCGGTCGGCCCGATCAGCTCGCGCCCCGGTGGTGAGGTGTTCGGCGCGCTGTTGCTGGTGGCGGCGGCCGGGGTGCTCACGCTCGGTGCGGCAAGGCAGTCGCGGGTCCGGGCCGTCGCCCGGCGCGAGGTGATCGATGCGCGAAATTCGATGGCGTACGCGTCCGCGAGCCGCACCGAACGCACGCGCATCGCCCGCGAACTGCACGACGTCGTCGCCCACCACATCTCGCTGATCTCGGTGCGGGCGGAGACGGCCCGGTTCACCGTGCGTGATCTGCCGGCCGACGGCGCCGCCCGGTTCCTGGAGATCGGGGAGACCGCTCGGCAGGCGCTCGCCGAGATGCGCCTGGTCCTCGGCGTCCTGCGCGACGGCGCCGAGCCGGTTGCCGCCGAGCATCCGCAACCGGGCCTCGATCAGTTGCTCACGCTCGTCGACCAGGCCCGTGCCGCCGGTGGGCCGCGGATCCGGCTGATCGTCAGCGGGCCGGCGCGGCGCCTGGATCCCGGCCTCGAGCTGACCGCCTACCGGATCGCGCAGGAGGCGCTGACGAACGTGCGCCGGCACGCACCGGGCGCGGCGGTGGACATCGAGGTGGGCTATCACCCGGACCGGCTGCGGCTGCACGTCTGGAACACGTGGGGCGGGCGCGGCGAGCCGCGGGGGGAGGGGTTCGGGCTGATCGGCATGCGCGAGCGGGTGGCGCTGGCCGGCGGAACGCTGCGGACCGGGAACAGCAGCACGGGTGGATTCGTGGTCGAAGCGGTGCTGCCCCTGCCCGGGGCCGCCCGGTGAGCGCGCCCGTGCGGATCGTGGTCGCCGACGACCAGGAGGTGGTCCGGGCCGGGTTCGCCGCGCTGCTCGGCACCCAGCCGGACTTCACCGTGGTCGGCAGCGCGGCCGACGGTGAGAGCGCGGTGCGCCTGTGCCGCGCCGAACGGCCCGACCTGGTCGTCATGGACATCCGCATGCCCCGGATGAGCGGCATCCAGGCTACCCGGGAGATCCTCGCGGCCGCCGCGCCGCACCGCGCGCCCCGGATCATCATGCTGACCACGTTCGATCTCGACGAGTACGTCTACGAGGCACTGCACGCCGGGGCCAGCGGTTTCCTGCTCAAGGACATGGCGGCGGAGCGGCTGTTCGAGGCGGTCCGGGTCGTCGCGGCGGGCGAGGCGCTGCTCGCGCCGTCGATCACCCGGCGCCTGATCGGCGAGGTGACCCGGCTGCGGCCGCGTCACAGCGCCGGGCTGCCGGTGCGGCTCACCGCCCGGGAGACGGAGATCCTGCGGCTCGTGGCGCAGGGGTTGTCGAACGCGGAGATCGCCACCCGGCTCATGGTCGGCTCGGAGACGATCAAGACGCACGTCAGCCGGGTGCTGGCCAAGCTGGGTGTGCGGGACCGGGTCCAGGCCGTGATCGTGGCGTACGAGACGGGCCTGGTCGTGCCGGGCCACGGTGACTGATGGAGGATGTCCCGGTGCGGACGATCGTGGTGGACGATCTGCGCGGGCCCGCGATCGCGGCTCTGCTGCAGGAGCATGTGGACGAGATGCGGTCGATCACGCCGCCGGAGAGCAAGCACGCGCTGGACCTGGACGGCTTGCGGCGGCCCGAGGTGACGTTCTGGTCGGTCTATGACGACGCCGCACTGGTCGGGTGCGGCGCCCTCAAGGAGCTGGACGCGGACAGCGGCGAGGTCAAGTCGATGCGGACGGCGTCGGCGGCCCAGCGGCGCGGGGTGGCCTCGGCGGTGCTCGCACATCTCGTGGGGGAGGCCCGCCGGCGGGGATACTCCCGGCTCTATCTCGAAACCGGCTCCGACCCCTTCTTCTCTCCCGCGCGAGCCCTGTACCGCAGGTTCGGTTTTCGCGACTGCCCGCCGTTCGCCGACTACCCGGAGGACCCGAACAGCGTTCACATGCTGCTGGTGCTGACATGACCGTCCAGGAACGTGTGGAGCACCACTACGCCGCGCTGGGCATGCCGTCCTGGCCCAACCCGCACGCCGGCCGGGACGCGACCGACGACGAGTACTCCCGGGTGACCGATCCCGCCCGCTACCGCATCGTCCACGCCCGGGCCCGCGCCTGGGCCGCGGCCCTCGCCGAGCTGCCCGGTGTGCGAACCGACGGCGACCGCGTCACGTCGCCCCGCCCCGGCACCCTGCCCCTGTTCCTCACCGAGATCGACAACGAGCCGGCGATCCTACAGATCAGCGTGGTACGCCCGGACATCGTCCTCGACCGCCTGCCCGACTGCGGCTGCGACGCCTGCGACTGGGGTTCCGCCGATCTCCTGGAAGCGATCGACGCCCGCGTCCGGGCCGTCGTCGAGGGGCCGTTCGTCCACGTGCGGGGCGACGGCTGGTACGCGCACTGGTGGCCCGGCGGCGCCACCGTCAGCAACCACCACGACTTCGACCTCGACCTGTGCCGGCGGCTCGCGGCGGGGGAGAACGTCGCGCTGCCGGACAAATCGGTCGCGTACGTGGGCCGCTCGTGGCTAGCCTTGCCCGGTGATTGAGGGCTGGCAGTGGGATGTGACGTTGTTCGCCGGAGCCGCCGAGCACTATCTGCGCGGCCGGTTGCCGTACGCATCAGGCTTTGAACGTGTCCTTGCCGACCGTTTCAGCGGGCGCCTGCTGGACGTCGGCTGCGGGCCGGGGCAGGTGACGGCAGCTCTGGCGCCCTACTTCGACGAGGTGATCGGCGTCGACCCGGACCCGGGCATGCTCGAGGTCGCCCGCGGTCACGGCCTGCCGAACGCCCGGTGGGTCCGCGCCCGCGCCGAGGACCTGCCGGCCGGCCTGGGCGAGTTCGAGGTCGTGGTGTTCGCCGGCTCGTTCCACTGGATGGACCGCTCCCGGGTCGCGGCCACCGTGATGTCGATGCTGGTGCCCGGCGGCGGCTTCGTCCACATCGCCGACAAGAAGGACGAACCGGGCTCCTCGACCGTCCCCTATGCCGCGATCGCCGAGCTGGTGCGCCGCTATCTGGGGCCGGTGCGGCGCGCGGGCCAGGGCCGGATCGCCGGCGGCCAGACCCCGGACCGCGAGGAGCTGGTCATCGAGGGCGCCGGCTTCGTGGACCTGGAGCGCCATGTCGTGCCGGCCGGCCAGGTGATGCAGCGCAGTGCGGACGATGTGGTGGCCTGGACGTTCTCGCAGTCGTCCTCGGCGCCGCACCTGTTCGGCGACCGGGTCGCGGCTTTCGAACACGAGTTGCGCGAGGTCCTGCGCGGCGCCCCCTTCGAGGAGACCGTCCCGCCGACCGACATCAGGATCTGGCGCAAACCCTGACGGCCGCCCGCGTCAGTGCTCCGCCGCGATCCGCGCCCCGAACGCCACCATCGCCGTCCCGGTCAGCCCGTCCAGCGCCCGCCGCACGCGCCGCCGCGCCAGCACCCGCCGCGCCCGGTGCAGGAACACGGTCAGCAGCATCAGATAGCCCACCGACAGCAGGGCGTGGCTGAGCGCGAACCCGAGCATCGCCGCCGCACCCGCGTGCGGCGCCAGGAACTGCGGCAGCACCGCCAGATAGAACACCAGCACCTTGGGATTCGTGATGTTCGACAGGAACCCCTGCCGCCACCCGCGGACAGCCGCACCCCGGCCGGCCTCGGCCACCACCATCGGATACTCCCCGCGCACCGCCGACCGCAGCGCCTTCACACCCAGATAGACCAGGTAGGCCGCCCCAGCCCACTTGATCGCCTGGAACACCGGCTGCGCCCCCACGATCAGCGCCCCGAGCCCGACCACCGCCGCGGTGCCCTGAACCGCGTTCGACGTCCCCACGCCGGCAGCCGCCCACATCCCACGCGCCCGCCCACCCGAGACGGTGTTGCCGGTGACGACCGCGAAGTCCGGCCCCGGAATCAGCACCACCACCACAGCCAGCGCGAGAAATGTCCCATAGGAAGCCCACATGGATCGAAGCCTAGTCCGGTTTCATCCTAGGATGCTTCAGGCGAAGTGCGACAAGCCACACCTTCAAAGGCCGGCTTCGCCGAAGAGCCAAGCAGGGATACGGGTCGACCGACACCTCTCGTGAGTCCCGCGACCACCTGCAACGCAGGGCCGCAGCGCGGCCGCCGGCGCCCAGGGGATCGGTCGGGGGCCCGGCCGCCCCTGCCCACGCGGCCAACGACCGTCGTGGTGCAGTCCTGGCGATCTACTTCGCAGGCTGCGGAATCCTGCTGCTGCCCTGGCCGCAGTGAGTTTCCGCAGGCCGTGGGGCGTCGGGCCCGGCCGGCGTCGGGGCAGGCGAAGCGGTCCCTTCGGGGGCTCGCGTAAATGATCGACTTGGCACACAATGGCTGCCCCGGGTGGCTGGGGAGGGACTTTGACCGACGTACGGATGGCTGGTGGCCTGGTGGAGGCCGCCGCGATGGCTCAGTGGGCGGTGCGGCACGGGACGCTGGCGGATTTCCTGTTCCGGTCGGTGGATCACGGGGAGACGCTGCTCGTGTGCGGGGATCGGGCGGTGGCGGTCTCGCAGATGCGCCGGCCGGTGCCGAGTACGTCGGTGAACCGGGAACTGGCCTGGTTCACCGAGCAGATCGCGGCGGCGGGGCGGCGGCTGGACGCCGGCCTGCCGGAGGCGCAGCGGTTCACCAGTGAGCGTGGCGGCGGCCTGTACCTCGATCCGGCCGCCCTGACCTGGTCCGGACTGCTGATCATCGATCATCCGGCGCCGCCGCCCGGTGTGGAGATGGTCTGGTCGGACGGGCGCCGGCCGCTGGTCGTGCTGTTACGCCGCGACTGGGAGCTCGTGGTCCACGAGTTGCGCTCCGCCGCCGCGGTGGTGCGTTTCCTGGACTGGTGCGCCGGACTCGGCCCCACCGAGGTGCCGGCGCATTTCGGCTGGCTGGCGCTGGCGTGTGAACGGCCGCCGCGCGCGCTGACCGGCCCGGCGCCGGCCTTGCCGCTGATCGGGGAGGACCTCCCGGGCCATGCGGTGATCGGCCGGATCCTGGAGTTCGTGTCGGCCACGGCGCTGCCGGGCGCCCTGAACGAGTCCGTGCGTCACCGGCTGCTGTCGCAGATCGACGCGTTCCCGCTGGAGGAACGCGCCGCGCTGGGGGAGTGGACCGCCGCCGCAGTCCGGGAAGCCGGCACCGCCCGGGACCCGGCCGCTGCTGCGGCCCGGGAGTCGGCCGCCGGCGCCCGGGACTCGGCCGCCGGCGCCCGGGACCCCGGCACCGTTCCGGCCATGGATCCCGCTGCGGCCCGGGTGACCGACGTCGCCCGGGAGCCGGCTGCCGCCGCGGTCCGGCCGGGCGGCGCCGCCCGGGTGCGGACGTTCCGGTTCCCGGGTGCGCCCGCCCAGTACGTACTGGCGGTGGCGGGCAGCTTCACCGAGTCCCTGTCAGGCCCGTTCCACGACCTGGTGCGCCTGCGTCACCACGAGGTCCTGCCCGCGAGCACGTTCGGGTTCGCGCTGGTGCCCGACGGTGACGCCTCCTGGCCGTACCTGATAGCCCATTTCACCTGTGTCCAGGGCCCGTCCGCCCTGGACACAGGTGAGCTCACCCGGATCCGCCGCACCTGGCGAACCCTATCATCCTAGGATGCCTTAGAGGAGGTGCGGCAAGCCGCACCCACAACCAGAAGGACGGCTTCGCCGACAACCCAAAAGGACAGATCAGGGCAGGTAGCGGACCTCAGGGAAGGCCGCGCTCGGCCCCTCCAGCAGACGCTGGCGCCGCCCGCGCAGGTGCAGGTCGAAGAAGGCAAGCGGGTACGCCTGCTGGATGCGCAGGGCGCGGGCCGGGTCGAGAGTGCCGATCCAGCTCGCGAGTTCCTCGTCGCTCATGCCGGTGAGGCGGGCCAGTTGCGGGAGTAGCCACTGGTGGTCGATGTAGGAGGGGTGTGCCGCCCCGTCGGCGTGGATGTTGAGTTTCCAGCCGCGTGCCACGTGCTGCCAGAAGTCCTCGACGCCGGGTTCGGCGGCGCGGCTGAACTCGGCGGTCATCATCATCAGCGGCCGGTCGACGGCTTGCAGGGGTGGCTGGCACTGCAGGGGCCCGTCGATGGCGATGCCGGCGCGCACGCGGCGGTCCTCCTGCAGGACGATCGCGGTGGCGGTGGCACCTTTGGACCATCCGGCCATGCCGACGGTGTTGATGTCGAGGGCGGCGGCCAGGCCTTCGGGCAGGGGCCGCTGCCCGATGTCGGGGTTGCGGCCCGCGGCGATGGCCTCGATGCGGTCGAGCAGCAGCCGGTTGTCGAAGGCGGAGTTCCACGGGTTGAAGTTGTCGTCGGTGGGCAGCGACACGGTGCCGTCGGGCAGTTGGCTGTAGCTGTCGCCGGTGTGGTCGACGGTGGCGACGATGTAGCCGTGGCTGGCGAGTTCCTGCATGAGGATGGTGGCTTCGCCGCGGTGGCTGTTGTTGCCGTGTGAGTACAGGACGATGGGCCGGCGGTTGCGGGCGGGCAGCACGGGTGCGTCCTGGTGTGCCGCGGTGACGGGTGCGGCGATGGCGGGGTCGAAGTCGTTGGCGGCCATGAGTGCGCGCATGGGTGCGGCCGGCAGCCAGGGCAGCAGGGTGTCCCGGCCGGTGCCGGGGCGGGCGGGGTAGAGGACGGTGGCCATCAGTTCCCGGTCGTGGGCGCCGTCGGGCAGGTCGAGGACGACGGCGCCGATGGGGTGCGGGCCGGTGGGCCGGGGCAGTGTGATGGGTGCCGGTGCGGGAGCCGCCCCCGCGCGGCTCCCGAGGGTGACGGTCGTGCCGGTGGCCAGGGCGGTGGTGAGCAGGGTGCGGCGGGTCAGGGTCATCGGTCCTCCGTGGTCTCGACGCGGGCGATGAGCTGTTTGAGCCGGGTGATCTCGTCGGCGAGGGCGGTGCGCCCGGCGGGGGTGAGGGTGATCCAGGTGCGGCCGCGTTTGCCCTCGTAGCCTTTTTCGACGTCGATGAGTTCGGCTTTCTCCAGGACGGCGAGGTGCTGGGAGAGGTTGCCGGCGGTGAGGCCGAGCTGGGCGCGCAGGTATCCGAATTCGACCTTGCGGGCTTCGTGGGTGATGGTGAGGATGCCGAGGCGCACGCGCTGGTGGACGACGTCGTCGAGGCCGTTGACGGGGTGCTGGTTCTCGATGGTCACCGGTTGCTCCGGCGGCGGGTGAGGGCGAATCCGGCGGCGCCGAGGAGCAGGACGGTGCCGTTGATGATCTGTTGGGGGAGGAATTCGGCGCGGGTGCTGCTGTGGTCGACCCAGCCGAAGTTGACGGGGATGAGGACGACGGCGAGGTAGCCGATGGTGAACGCGAGCAGTGCGAGGTTGCGTTCGAGGCGGGCCAGGACGAGCAGGGCGATGCCGATGGTGCCGGAGGGTGCGATGAGCCGGTCGAACAGCAGGACCCATTCGGGGGTGGGTGGTGCGTTCTCGGGGACGGGGTTGGCGGCGAAGTAGAGGCGCACGAGGATGGCGGCCGCGCTGAAGACGGCGGCGCCGATGGCGCCGGTGACGGCGTAGGGCAGGATGCGCGCGCCGACGCCGCGGTTGCGGGCGACGCGGATGTAGCAGGCGGCGATCAGGGTGTACGCGATGAGCAGGGCGAAGGGCCAGTACCAGACGAAGCCTTTGCGGTCGAAGTGGCAGGCGCCGTCGGGGGTGCAGTCGACCTGCATGCCGAACCAGTCGATGGGGACGGCGATGTAGGTGGCGGCGGCGAGGACGAGCAGGGGGAACCAGGTGACGCGCTGGTCGAGGCGTACGCGGTGGGCGAGGGTTCGTACGTCGGAGAGCAGGCTGCGGGGGTCGCCGCCGGCGGGTGCCGAGTCGGTTGTCATGCCAATAGGTTTCCATTACAAACCGATTGGCGCCAGTGCGGGCTTGAACTTTTCTCAGAGGATCACGAACTGCGGCGGGTCGTGGCGCAGGAAGTCGTGGTGGGAGATGTCCCAGCCGTACGCGCCGGCGCGCCCGAAGACCAGCAGGTCACCGGCCCGCAGCGACGCCACCCGGGCGCCGCGGGACAGCACGTCGCGTGGCGTGCACAGCTCGCCGACCACGTCGATCTCGGTGTCGGTGACCGCGGGCCGCGGGTAGGGGCGGTTCCACTCGTCGACCGGCAGGACGGTGAAGGGGTGGCTGTATCCCCAGGCGGCGGGGAGCCGGAAGTGGTGGGTGCCGCCGCGCAGCACGGCGAAGGTGCGGCCGTGGGTGGTCTTGAGGTCGAGGACCTCGGCGGCGTACCAGCCGGCGTCGGCGGCCAGCAGGCGGCCGGGTTCCAGGACGAGTTCGAGGCCGTCGGGCACGGCGACCGACGACAGTGGTGCCAGGTCGATGGAGGCGGTGGTGAGGTAGTCGACGCCGAGGCCGCCGCCGGCGTTGACCACGCGCAGGCCGACGCCGTGGGTGGCGGCGGTGGCGATCGACCAGTCGAGGGCGCCGGTGAGGAACGCGGCGTGGGCGGCGCCGTCGAGGTTGTTGGAGACGGCGTGCAGGTGGAACCCGATCACGCGCAGGCCGTCCGGCACGGTGGCGAGGAGCTCGCCGAGCTGGGCCTCGTCGACGCCGAACGGGGTGGGTGTGCCGGTCATGGCGTGGCTGCCGGACAGCCCGGAGTGGGCGCGGTTGACGCGTACGCAGATGTCGGCTCGCAGGCCCAGCCCGGCGAGGCGGCGCAGTTCGTGGGTGCTCTCCACGTTGAGCAGGGCGCCGGCGCGCACGGCGGCGGCGAGTTCGGCGTCGGTCTTGGCGGGGCCGCCGAACACGATCCGGCGGGCTCCGGCGCCCAGGGCGAGGGTGAGCTCCCCGCCGGAGGCCACCTCCAGGCCGTCGCAGTGCTGGGCGAGGGTGCGCACGACGTCGGGGTGGCCGTTGGCCTTCACCGCGTACATCATGGTGGTTCTTGCCGGAAGCGCGGCCCGGACCGAGGCAGCCAGCGTGCCCAGCGCCGTGGTGTCGTAGAGGTAGGCGCAGACGGGTGCCGGCAGGCGGCGCAGCGCGGCGGTGACGGGTGCGGGCAGCTCAGCCATGCAGCGGGTTGCTCACCGGGAGGTAGATGTCGCCCTCACCGGCCAGGCGCATCCGGACGAGGGCCTTGTGCGGCACGGTGGGCGCGGTCAGGGTCGCGTGGTCGGGGTGCCCGCCGATCCGGTCGTAGGTCTCGTCGACGATCTCGCGCACGATGCGCCAGGACCGGTCCTCGGCGAGGCCGTGGGTCTGCTGCAGGCTGATGACGAGTTCGCCGAGGTGGGCCTGCAGGGCGGTGTAGCCGAGTTTGGCGAGCAGCAGTGCGGTGTCGCCGGTGGCGACGACCGAGCCGGGCCACAGGTCGAGGTGGTGCCCGGCGGCGGCCAGGCGGCCCGGGTGCAGGCGCAGGCCGGCGAAGTCGCGCAGGGCGAGCCGGTGCGGGCGGCCGGCGACGAAGGTGGGCAGGCAGTTCTGCAGGTGGGCTTCCAGGGCGACGCCGCGGGTGGCCAGGCGCAGCAGGGGTGGCAGCAGCAGCCGGGTGTACGCGGTGAGCCAGTCGGCGGGCCCGTGCCCGTGGGTGTCGACGAGCCCGGCGAGCACGGTGGTGCCGGTGGCCGGGTCGTGGGCGGGCAGGGCGCTGCCGGGTACGGCGTGTTCGCCGTCGGTGAGCCGGCCGGTGAGCCCGTCGCGGGCGATGGCGGACAGGTCGCGCCCGCTGCCGGCGGGTACGGCGGCGCCGGCGGTCTCGGCGAGCAGGATCAGCCGGTGCCCGTCCGGGTCGCCGTCGACCAGGCGGTGCAGCAGCTGGGAGAGTGCGGGGCCGTTGCGGGTGCTGGCGATGCTGATGCTGCGGCGGGTGGAGGTGACCTGGATGTCGAGGGACAGTTTCAGGTAGTGGCCTGTTTCGGGCAGCAGCAGGGTGCGCAGGGCGGCGGTGGGCACGGCGTCGAGCTGCCCGTCGAGGTGGCGCAGGACGCCGTCGGTGAACAGGGCGGCGTAGCGGCTGGTGACCAGGTCGCGCTGCCAGGCGTGCACGGGCTGGGTGCGGTATCCGGGTGGGGCTTCGGGCAGGCCGAGCCGGGTGCCGAGGTCGTCGCCGAGGTGGTGGTCGTCGCGGACCGCGATGAAGCCGATCGTGGTGTGGCCGGCTTCGAGGTCGTGGGCGAGGACGTCGACGGTGTCCCAGCCGAGCCGGGTGCGGCCGCAGGGGTGCAGGTTGTGGCCGGCGACGGCGAGGCGTTCCAGGCGCACGGCGTCGCGGTCCGGGTTGCTGTCGGGCTCGGCGGTGTCGAAGCGGGCGAGGGCGATCGCCAGGTTGATGACGGCGTTGCGGATCTCGGCGGCGAACGGCCCGTTGTCGAGCCCGGCGAGAAGGTCGACCGGGTCGCCGACGCCGGAGGTGGGGTATTCGACGCGGTTGAACGCGTGCTGCTCGCCGCGGGCGAACGGGGGTGTCAGGTTCTCCCGGACCAGGGCGGCGCGCAGCCGGCGCCCGACGGTGTCCGCGGCGTGCGGCAGCTGGGCGAGGAAGGCGTCGGCCAGGTGCGGCGCGTGCACGGCCAGGGCGGCCTCGGTGTGCGCGGCGGCGGTGGCCAGGCGGCCGGTGCTGACGCTGCGGATGATCATGTGGGGTCCTTCCGCGGGTTCACCGCACCGCCATCGGGTTGGGCAGGTGGGTCCAGATGTCGGCGAGCGGGTCGGCGGCGAGCCGCATCGCGGTGGTGGCCTTCACCGGCAGGGGTTCGCCGAGCAGGTGCGGCACGTCGCGGGTGGCGGTCTGTTCCAGGGCGGCGGCGACGAGGTCCCAGAGGCGCTGGGGTTCGGCCTGGTGGTGTTCGCTGAGCGCGGTGATCAGCTGGTGGGCGACGGTGCCGAGTGCGGCGGCGGCGAGTTTGGCGCGCAGCTCGTCCTCGTCGCCGGTGGGCAGGTCGCCGTGCAGGTCGGGCATGTCGAGCCCGGCTTTTTCGAGGCGCCCGGCGTGGACCCGCACGCCGCCGAGGTCACGGTAGAGGACCCGGACCGGTTGACCGCGCAGCAGCACGATCAGTGTGTTCTGCCCGTGGGCCTCCAGCGCGACGCCGCGGTGCAGCACGCGCGCCAGCGGCGCGAACAGCACGGTGCCGAGTTTCGCCATGAATGCGTACGGGTCCCCGAGCTCGCCGATCAGCAGGGGTGAGGCGGCGAGCACCCCGAGCGGCACCGCGCTCTCGCCGTCCGAGAGCCGGGGCGCCTCGCGGATCAGGTGGGCCAGGCGCCGGTCCGGCCCGTCCTCGGTGATCACCGCACCGGCCGCGGTCTCGGTGAGCACGTCCAGGGGCAGGTCGGCGGTGAGTTTGGTCAGCAGCGCGGACAGCCGTGGCCCGTTGTGCACGGCGGCGGGGGAGACGGTACGCACCGCGGAGGTCATCTGGATGTCGACGGCGGTCTTGACGTGCGGCCCGCCGCCGACGGGCGCGACGGTGCGCAGCGACATCAGCGGCCGTACCGGCCCGGTCGGGCCGATGTCGGTCAGCCACGGGTATTCGGCGAGGATCCGCCGCGCCTGCCACGGGTGGGCGTAGAGCACGGGCGCCCCGGTCCCGTGCCACCTGTGCGCCGGCACGGCGATGCGCCGCAGCCGGATGACGGGACGGTGCTCGGGCGCGTAGGCGAGAACGTCCTCGACGGTCATCTGACTGCGGGTGCGGCAGCACGGGTGCAGCGGATGCCCGTCGACCAGCATCTGTTCCACCCGGCCGAGACTGTCAGGATCGCCGGGCTCCGGCAGCCGTTCGGGCGCGGCGGCCGCCCGCGCCAGCGCCAGGTTCGCCACGCTGTTCGCGATCTCGGCGACGAGGCGGGCCCCGGGCCACAACCGCCCCGCCACCTCCACGGGATCAGTCCCGAGGTCGCCTGACTTATCGGATATGCCGGGCAGCGGTTCGTGGTCGAGGGCGTGCTGGAGGCGGGCCATGATCGCTGCCCGGGCGCCGGGCAGCGCGGCGTCGAAACGGCCGACCAGGTCGGGGCGCAGCTCGGTCAGCGCGGCGCGGGTCTGCGCGGGATCGGCGGTCGGCTGCGGCACCCTCTCATTGTCGCCACGGCCGGCGGGCGGTTCCGTGCGGGGCGCGGCGGCGCGAGCGACACCACAGCCGCCGCCCGGCGTGTCGCAGCCAGAGCCCGCGCCGCCGCCCCGTTCCGCCGTGCCGCCTGCGCCGCCGCCCCGTTCCGCCGCGCCGTGCGCAGCGCCGCGCCGCCCGCGCCGCCGTGCTGCCCGGCTGCCGTCAGAGGCTTCGCGCCGCGTGCCGCCCGGCGGCCCGCCCGGAGAACAGGCACCCGCCGAGGAACGTGCCCTCCAGCGCGTTGTACCCGTGCACCCCGCCGCCGCCGAATCCGGCCACTTCTCCCGCCGCGTACAGGCCGCTGATCGGCTGCCCGTCGTGGCCCAGGGCCCGCGAGTCCAGGTCGGTCTGGATGCCGCCGAGGGTCTTGCGGGTCAGCACGTGCAGTTTCACCGCGATCAGCGGGCCGGCCGCCGGGTCCAGGACGCGGTGCGGTGTGGAGGTGCGCCCGACCCGGTCGCCGAGGTAGCGCCGCGAGTTGTGGATGCCCTGCACCTGGGCGTCCTTGGTCACCTTGTTGGCGATCTGCAGGTCGCGCGACTCGACCTGGGCGCGGATGTGGGCCGGGTCCAGCAGTGGCCGCTCGGTGAGTTTGTTCATGCCGGCGACGAGGTCCTCCAGGCCGGCGGCGACCACGAAGTCCGGCCCGTGCTGTTTGAACGCCTCGACCGGTGCCGGGGCGCCCTTGCCGAACAGCCGTTCCTTGGCGAACGCGCGCCGGTCCTTGGCGGTCAGGTCCGGGTTCTGCTCGGAGCCTGACAGCGCGAACTCTTTCTCGATCATGCGCTGGGTGAGCAGGAACCAGGAGTGGTCGTATCCGGCGATCTCCGGTGTGGTGCGCAGGTACCGCAGGGTGCCGAGGGTGTCGTAGCTGGGGAAGTACGGCGCGGGCAGCCGCCGGCCGAGCGCGTCGAACCACAGCGGTGAGGGCGCGGACAGGATCCGGATGCCGTGGCCGGGCCAGACCGGGTTCCAGTTGTGCACGCCCTCGACGTAGTGCCACATCCGGTCGCGGTTGACCAGCCGCACCCCGCTGTTCTCGGCGATGCCCAGCATGCGGCCGTCCACGTACGCGGGCACGCCGGTGACCATCGTCGCCGGTGGTGTGCCGAGCCGGGCCGGCCAGTACTGCCGGACCAGGTCGTGGTTGGCGCCGATGCCGCCGGTGGTCACGACGACCGCCTGCGCGCGCAGTTCGAACTCGCCGGTGGGGGTCCGGTTCGACGAGACGCCGCGTGCCGACTCGTCCGGCGCGAGCAGCGTGCCGCGTACCCCCACGGCCGCGCCGCCCTCGATGATCAGTTCGTCGACGCGGTGCCGGTGGTGGAAGCGCAGCAGGCCCGCCGCGCGGGCCGCGAGGGCCGAGTTCACGAACGGTTCCACCACGCCGGTGCCGGTTCCCCACGTCACGTGGAAGCGGGGCACCGAGTTGCCGTGCCCGCCGGCGCGCAGGTCACCGCGTTCGGCCCAGCCCGCGAACGGCAGCCAGCTCAGCCCCAGCGACGACAGCCAGGCCCGCTTCTCGCCGGAGGCGAACTCCACGTAGGCGCGCGCCCAGCGCACCGCCCAGCTGTCCTCGTCGCCGATCCGGTCGAACCCGGCGCTGGCCTGCCAGTCCGCCCACGCCAGCTCGACGCTGTCGTGGATGCGCGTGCGCCGCTGTTCCGGGCTGCCCACGAAGAACAGCCCGCCGAACGACCACCAGGCCTGCCCGCCGAGGTTCGCCGCGTTCTCCTGGTCGAGCAGCACCACCCGCTTGCCGGCCGAGGTGAGTTCGTGCGCGGCGGCCAGCCCGGCCAGGCCGGCTCCGACAACGATGACGTCCGCGTCCACGTGCACTCCTCAGTTCGGGCCGCTCCAGGAGATGAGAATTTATCGGATTCGCCGCGTGCTGGAAACGATTGATCGCCGATTGCCCTGGCTAGCCGGACAGCACCTTCTCCTCCAGCGCTGGGTCGAGGCCCACCACCGGGCGGTCGGTGCGCTGCGGGGCCCGGCCGGGCAGCGACGACAGCCACGCCCACGTGTCGGCGACCGTCTCGCGTACCGGGCGGCACCGCAGGCCCGCGCCCAGGGCCCGGGACACGTCGCCGCGGTGCATGAAGTCGTGGTCGGCGCCGGGCGGCAGCCAGATCGGCAGCTGGGTCCACGGCTCGATCCCCGCCGCGAGGATCACCGAGGGGTCGGTCCAGCGCAGCTGCGCCCGGCCGCCGGTCACCTCGGCGGCCACCGACAGCAGCTCGCCCATCGTGGTGTGGCCCGGTTCGCTGACCACGTTGAACGCGCCGTGGCGGCCGGCGGACGCGGCGTGCAGGACGAAGGCGGCCAGGTCGCGGGCGTCGACGTACTGCAGGGGCAGGTCCCGCGGGCCGGGCGCCAGGACCGGGCCGCCGCGCTGCAGGCGGCGCAGCCACCACGGCAGGCGGCCGACGTCCTCGTGCGGGCCGAGGATCAGCCCGGCGCGGGCCAGCAGCACCGGGCCGGTGAACTCGGCGGCGGCCAGTTCGCCGCGCAGTTTGTCACCGGCGTACCCCGGGTCGGCGGCATCGGCCAGGGGAGCGTCCTCGGTCAGCGGGGCGGCGCCGCCGTAGCGGTAGACCGAGCGGCTCGACACGTACACGTAGTGGCCGGCCCGGCCGGACAGCAGCCGGGCCGTGGCGCGCACCGCGTCGCCGCCGGCCGACCAGGTGTCGACCACCACGTCCCAGGTGCCCCCGGCGAGGGCGGCCAGCCCGCCGGGTTCACCGCGGTCACCGAGCAGGGTGTGCACCCCGGGCACCGGGTCACGCCGGCCCCGGTTGAGGACGGTCACCGTGTCACCGCGTGCGGTCCCCGCCTCGGCGACCGCACGGCCGACGAAACCACTGCCCCCGAGCACCAGAATTCGCATGCCCCGAGCCTGCCCGAGTCCGTGCCCGTACCCCTAGCGATCTCTGCCGTGGGCAGATTTCCGCGACATTCTCTGACCTGAGTCAGGGAACGCGGGTTAGCATCGGCCGCATGCACCCCGACCAGATCGCCCGGGTCCGCGACTTCAACCGCTTCTACACCCAGCGCCTCGGCGTGCTCACCGACGACTACCTGGGCCGCGACCGCCCGCTCGGCCAGGCCCGGCTGCTGTTCGAGATCGGCGCCGGCTGCGACGTGCGGGACCTGCGCGAACGTCTCGGCCTCGACTCCGGTTACCTGTCGCGGATGCTGCGCGCCCTCGCCGACCAGCAGCTGATCACCGTGCGCGCCCACCCGCGCGACGGCCGGGTCCGCGTCGCCGAGCTCACCGCCGCCGGGCACCGCGAGCGCGCCGAACTCGACCGGCTCTCCGACGCGGGCATCGCCGCGCTGCTGGACAACCTCAGCGCCGCCCAGCGCGAGCAGTTCCTCGACGCCCAGGCCCGGGTGCGGCGGCTGTTGCGCCTGGCCGGCGTCCGCATCGCCGCGGTGCCGGCCGACGACCGCGCCGCCCGCGACTGCCTGCGCCGGTACGCGGCCGAACTCGGCACCCGCTTCCCGGAGGGCTACGACCCGGCCACCCTGACCGCACCGGCCGACGTCGACGGCACCCTGCTGCTGGCCACCGAGGACGACCGGCCGGCCGGCTGCGGCCTGTGGGTGCGCCACGGCACCGCCGCCGAGATCCGCCACCTGTGGATCACCCCGGCGGCGCGGGGGATCGGCCTCGGGCGGCGGCTGCTGCGGGCCCTGGAGGACGACGCCGCCGGCCACCTCATCACCACGGTGCGCCTGGGCACCCACTCGGCGCTGACCGAGGCGATCGCGCTGTACCGGGCGTCCGGGTACCACGAGATCGCCGACTACGGCGCCTCGAAGTACAACCAGATCACGTTCGAGAAGACGGTTCAGTCACCCCAGTCGAGCTGACCGTCGGGAACGCCGACCGTCCTTCCGTACGCTATGGCTTCCTGCCGGCCCGCATGATCACCCACCCGGTAGCGGAAGATCCTGCCGGCGAAGACCACCACATGGTCGCCGCTGTCGCGGAAATCGGCATACCAGCCACCCTCGGTGTGCAGGGCGGCACTGAGGGCCCCGGCGAGCGCGCCGGCGCTCGCACCCGGCGCGACCACGTCGATCAGCGTCCAGACGCGCGGCTGGCCGGGCGCGGCGCCGGCCGAGACGTCGACCCGCGCCACGCGGGCCAGCCCGAGGCCGGGGACGGCCAGCTCGGTGCCGGGGCGCAGGCTCTCCGCGATGATTCGTCCATGCAGCATGCACGGATCGTGACATCAATGAGCGTCAGGCGCCCGCCGGGGCCGCACCCGTGAGGTGTCCGGCGGCCGGCTGCGGTCGACGAAACGCGGCATCCGCATCTCACCGGCCCGCAGCGGCGCCAGGGCCTCGTCGATCCCGTCCATGATCAGCCGGGTGGCCTGCACCGCGCGGGCACCCGGCGAACCGTGCACCCCGGACAGATCGACCGGCGTGCCGAACCCGACCTTCACCACCGGCCGGCGCAGCAGCGCCCGCAGCAGCGGGCGCACCATCCGCTTCGGCGCCTCGTAGGGCAGCACCGCGTGCGCACCCCACTGCGCCACCGGCAGCACCGGCGCCCCCGACAGGTCGGCCATCCGCGCCACCCCGGTCTTGCCGCGCTCCGGCCACATCCACGGGTCCAGCCCGATGCGGCCCTCCGGGTAGACCAGCACCATCGCGTTCTGCGCGAGAGCCTCCCCGGCGGTGCGCAGCGCGTCCGAGGCGTGCACCGTGTGCCGGTCCACCCGGATGTGCCCGCACCGCCGCATGACCCACCCCAGCACCGGCGCGTCGAACACCCCACCCGTCGCCATGATCCGCGGCGCGATCCCGGCCCGGTGACTCGCCGCGATCATGACGAGCGGGTCGACCGGGCTCACATGGTTGGCGGCCAGGATCAGCGGGCCACCGGCCAGCTCGGCGGGCACGGTGCCGGACACCCGCAGCCGGCACAGCGGGAACACCACGACCCGCGAGAGGACGAGCAACAGGCGCCACAGCAGCGGCGCACGCCAGGGAGACGTTTCCATGAGGCGGCCATGATGCCACGAGCCCACCCGGGCCCGGTCACAGCCGCCCCGCCCCACCCGCTTCCCGCCCCGCCCGGCCCCTTTACCCCCCGGCTCTTCCCGCCCCGCCAACCCGCCTTCCGTCCCGCCCGGCGCCTTTCCGCCCCGGCTGGATCTTGGGCGGTGGGGCCGGGCCGGCTGTCAGCGGCCGTTGCCCGCGGCGGCACGGCCCGCGACGTGGCCGCTGTCCCCGGCGCCGCCCGCGTCCGCCGCCCGGCGGGTGAACCCGGCACACCGCGGCAGCGCCGCGATCAGCACCACCGCCACCACCGAGTGCAGCACCGACAGCCCCACCACCGCGGCCGTCCCGTCCCCGCCCGCCGTGCCGAACAGCGACAGCCCGAAGACCACCGCCGCCAGCATCGTCCAGGCCCGCCGGGCCCGCCCGGTGAACCGCTCCAGCAGCGCCAGCACCACCCACCCCGCGAACGACGCCACCGCCGAAGCCGCCGCCACCTGCACCGCCCCGACCGTGCCGCCCGAGGCCAGCACCAGATCCACCCCCACGGCCCACAGCACCAGATACGCCACCTCCGCGGCCACGACAGCAGCAGCGACGACCCGGAGCCGGTAGTTCCCCTTAGCAGTCATGCCACCGAGCATCGGGGTGCACGGCGGGCACGCACATCGATCCACCGGCAGCCCCGCATACGACTTTGGTCGGTGGCCGCCGCGCCCGGCCCGCCGCTAGCCTGATCCACATGCAGCAGAAGGTGCCGCGCTGGGTGGTCGCCTCGTCGACCGCGGCCATCGGCGCCCTGATCGCCGTCGCCGTGTTCAGCGGCGCCGCGACCGGCACCACCGACCGGCTCGCCCTCGACATCGCCCTGGCCGTGGCCGCCTGCGCGCTGGTGCCCGTGACCATCCACCGGCCCCTGCCCGGCGGCCTGGCCCTGAGCGCCCTGGCCGCCCTGTCACCGGTGGTCACCCCGGCCGCCACGTTCGCCGCCCTCAACACCGCCCGGCAGCGGCCACTGCGCCAGGCCCTGATCGTCGGCACGGCCGGAGTCGCCGGGCACGCCGTGCTGGGCTGGTGGCGGCCCAACCCGGGGCTGTCGTACCGGTGGTGGCTGCTGCTCACCCTGCTCGCCTACGCGGCCCTGCTCGGCTGGGGCATCTGGGCGCAGGCCCGCGAGGCGCTGTACGACTCGCTGCGTGAACGCGCCGCCCGCGCCGAGGCCGAACAGCACCGCCGCGTCGCCGAGGCCCGCCTCGCCGAGCGCACCCGGATGGCCCGCGAGATGCACGACGTCCTCGCCCACCGCCTGTCGCTGCTGGCCGTGTACGCGGGCGCCCTCGAGTACCGCCCCGACGCCCCGCCCGCGCAGCTCGCGCAGGCCGCCGGGGTGGTCCGCGCCGGTGTGCACCAGGCCCTCACCGAACTGCGCGAGGTCATCACCGTGCTGCGCGAGGACCCCGGCGACGACCCCGACCGGCCCGGCCCCGGCCTCGACGAGGTGCCCCGGCTGGTCACCGAGGCCCGCGACGCCGGGCTGGCCGTCGGCTTCGACGACCGCGTCGGGCTGCCCGCCGACGTCACCGCGGTGACCGGCCGCACCGCCTACCGCATCCTGCAGGAAGCACTGACCAACGCCCGCAAACACGCCGGCGGCCGGCCCGTGCACGTGGTCCTGGCCGGCAGCCCCGGCGGCACCCTCACCGTCGACGTCACCAACCCGCTGCCCGCAGCAGACCCCCGGCCCGCAGCCGGCTCGCTGCCCGGCGCCGGGCTGGGCCTGCTCGGCCTCACCGAACGTGTCACCCTCGCCGGCGGCGACCTGACCCACACCGCCGACCGCGGCGAGTTCCACCTGCACGCGGAGCTGCCGTGGCGGACCTGACCGAGATCCGCGTCGTCATCGTCGACGACGACCCGCTGGTCCGCGCCGGGCTGACCATGATGCTCGACGGCGCCGCCGGGATCACCGTGACCGCCGCCCTGTCCGACGGCGACGAGGTACCGGCCGCCCTCGACAGGCACCACGTCGACGTGATCCTCATGGACATCCGGATGCCCCGGGTCAACGGCATCACCGCCACCCGCCGGGCCCGCCGCCGCGCCCACCCGCCGGAGGTCATCGTGCTGACCACGTTCGACACCGACGAGCACGTGGTCCGCGCCCTGCGCGCCGGCGCCGGCGGTTTCCTGCTCAAGGACACCCCGCCGGACCGCATCGCCGCCGCCGTGCGCGCCGTCGCCGCCGGCGAGCCGATCCTGTCCCCGTCGGTCACCCGCCGCCTCATGCTGCAGGTGGCCTCCGGCGCCGACGCCTACGACCAGGCCCGCGCCGCCCTGGCCACCCTCAGCCCCCGCGAACGCGAGGTCGCCCTGGCGCTCGCGGGCGGCGCCACCAACGCCCAGATCGCCGCCGCCCTGGCCATGAGCGTCGCCACGGTCAAGGCGCACATCACCCACATCCTGACCAAACTCGGCCTGAACAACCGCACCCAGGTCGCCATGCTCGCCCACGACGCCGGCCTGATCTGATCTGACGGGCGGGCGCCGCGTTCACGGCAGCAGCGGCCGCATGAACGTCCGGTCGTAACGCACCACACACCCCGACTCCTCGCGGATCCGGTCGGCCGCCACGAACTCCGGGTCCACCCCGAACCGCGCCCGGTACCGCTCGTACGCCGCCAGGCTCTCGAACGAGAACAGCGCCTCGGCCCGGTCGGACGCGCCCTCGGCCGGCAGGAAATAGCCGTGGTGCACCCCGCCGTGCACGGCCACCAGGCGCATCCATTCCCGGGCGAACCGCTCGAACGCCTCAATCTGCCCCGGGTCGATCGTGTAGTGCAGCACACAGGTGATCACCGTGTGAACCTAGCGCCTGCGCCGCCGGCGGGTGGCTACGCTGGGAGGCGGTCCCGCCCGCCGGCGGCGCCCCGGACGAGTGCGTGTCGTACCCGGCTCTGACAAGACGACCGCCCTTGAGGTGAGTCATGGCCTGGTTCGTTCTCGTCGTCTCCGGCGTCCTGGAAACCGTGTGGGCGATCGCCCTGGACCGCAGTTCCGGTTTCACCCGCCCGCTGCCCACCGCCGTGTTCGCGGTGGCGCTGCTGGCGAGCATGGCCGGTCTCGGATACGCCCTGCGCACCATCCCGGTCGGCACCGGTTACGCCGTCTGGGTCGGCATCGGCGCCGTCGGCACCGCACTGATCGGCATGTTCGCCCTCGGCGAGCCCGCCAGCCTTCCCCGCGTCGTCTGCCTGCTGCTGGTCATCACCGGCATCGTGGGCCTGAAGTACTTCCACTGACCCGCCGCGCGGGCCGGCCGGCGCCGGCAAAGGGCACGCCGGCCCGCGCCGCTGTCATTTCGCCTCGCCCAGCTCCGCCAGCCGCGCCTCGATCTCCGCCAGCTCGGCGCGCAACCGCTGCGCCTGCTGCTCGGCCTCGGCCCGTTCCGCCGCCAGGATCTGCTCCACCGCCTCCTGCACACCCGGCACGTCCACCAGCTGCACCATCCGCAGCGCCTCTGCCGGTTTGATCACATAGGGGCGGGCGAGGGCCTTGGCCCCCTGGTTCGCCGCGACGGTCCACTCACCCTCGCCGTAGGCAAGGGTGACCGTCAGCGTCGGCGCCGGCTTGGTCTTCGCCGGGCGCGCCGCCTTGCGCGGTGCCGTCACGTCGCTCGCCTCCTTGGCCGCTGCCGTTGTCGTGTCATCCTCGCTCCTGCGCTGCGGGGGAGCGGCGGCGGGCCGGGCCGGCACCGGCTTGTCGATCAGGAACTCCGGCCCGGACAGCACCGGGTCCGGTGCCGGCTCCGGCGGGGGCGCCGGTCGGCGCGCGGCCGCGCCCTTGGGTGCGATCCGCAGGTCACCGGGGGAGAAGGGCAGCTCGTCACGGCCGAACTTGACCACCACCCACTCGTCGGACTCCGCCGGGTCGGTCAGCTGCACCACCTGCCCGATCTGCCCGGCGATCTGCCCCGCGGCCTCGGTGAACTGCACCCGCGGCTTGCGCCCGGCCCCGAGCTGGTCGCGGATCTGCTGCAACTCCTGCGTGGTCAGCCCCCGGGCGTCCACGTCTGCCGCCGTCATCCCCACCACACCTTCGTACGTCTGTATGAGAGCCCCTTTTCTACCAGCACCCACCGACAGAAACCGGCAACCGGGCCGCGACGATCTTCAGAACGGCGAGCGGGCGGTCACGCAGTACTCCCGGCCGGCCGGGTCCCGCAGCGTCGTCCAGTCACCCGGCACCCGCCGCACCACCGTCGCACCCAGACCGAGGTGCCGCCGCACCTCGGCGTCCACGTCGTCGCAGGCCAGATCCAGGTGCACCCCGGCGGAAGCCGACCCGACACGCTGCAGCAGCAGCCGCAACGGCATCCGCGCCGACGCCTGCAGGAACGAGAACTCCGGCAGGTCCGACGCCTTGCGCTCCCAGCCGGTGACCGCCGCCCAGAACATGACCTCCCGCGGGTACGCCGGCGCCGGGATGTCCAGCGCGAGCTGATCGACCAGGCTGGACTGCGGGCCCTCCCACCGCACCGCCCGCGGCAGCTCCCGTTCGCCGTGCCACGGCACCAGGCAGAACACGATCCCGGCGGGGGAGCGCAGCACCGCCAGATCCTCCTCGGAGTGTGTCAGCGCCGCACCCAGCCCGGTGACCACCCGCGCGGCCGCCGCCACGTCGTCGACGTGCAGATCCAGATGCGCCCGCGCCGGCGGATCACCCACCACCTGCACCCGCAGGAACGCGTCGCCGGCGGCCGGCACCAGCGTCGCGAACCGGCCGTCCGGCCCGCGCCGCGCCGACAGGCTCGTGCCGGTCACCGCCAGCCAGAACGGCTCGGCGTCACGCGACGGCGTGTCCAGGAACCCGGTCACCCACCGCACGATCACGCCGGCACCCGCCCGGTCCGCAACGCGAACGCCACATCCGCGCGCCCGAACCGCTCCGCCGGTTCCGCGGCCCGCTCCCAGTCGTACGCCACCCGCCGCTGCGCCACCTCCCACCGCCCCGACGCGTCGTCGGCCACCGCGTACCGGGCGTGCGGGCTGCCCGCCTCCACCCGGTGCGGGTACGGCTCGTCGTCGGTGTAGGCCGGCCAGCCCACACTGCCCGGGTTCACCACCAGCGCACCCGAGGGCAGCCGCAGCGACGCCGGCAGGTGGGTGTGCCCGCACAGCAGCAACGAGTAGCCGGACACGTCACCGAGGCGCTGCTGCACCTCGGCGACGGTCGCCTCGCGTACCCCTTGGGGGGTGACCGTGTGCAGCAGATGGCACACATCGTCGGTCGGGGTGCCGTGGAACGCCAGCACACCCGGCGCCGGCGACAACGTCATCGGCAGCGACGCCATCCACCGCAGATGCGCGCCCGTGAGCGCCTGCTTGGTGAGGCGGTCGGCCATCCCGATGCGCTCCGGCCCGTACGTCAGCACCTGCCGCTCATGATTGCCCCGCACCGTCGCCAGCCCCGCCGCGATCAGCAGATCCGCCGTGGCCGCCGGCAGCACGTACCCGGACAGCAGATCACCCAGATTGACCGTCAGATCGGCGCCCTCGGCGGCGATCGCCGCCAGCACCGCCTCCAGGGCCGGAAGATTGCCGTGCACATCGGAGATCACCGCGATTCGCATCCGGCCATCCTGTCAGGGGCGGGCCGCCGATCACGACACCGCCGTCGCCTCCAGCTCCACCATCAAACCGGGCACCGCCAGCCGGGTCACCCCGAGCATCGTGGCGGGCGGCGCCACCCCCGCCGCACCCAGCCGCGCCGCGAGGACCCCGTAGTGCGCCAGCAACGCGTCCACGTCGACGGTGTACACGCTCAGCCGTACCAAATCGGCCAGTGACATGCCCGCCCCGGCCAGCACCGCCTCCAGATTGTCCAGGCTCAGCGCCAGCTGAGCACCCATGTCACCCTCGTGACACGGCCTGCCCGCGGCGTCCGTCGCCGTCTGCCCCGCACAGAACAGGGTCCGGGTGTGCCCCCGGACCACCTCACCCTGATGAAACCCGAGCCCCGCCGACCAGGCCCACGGGTTGACCGGCGTTCGCTGCACCGTCACATCGACTCCCTTTTCCGTCACCGAACTGCTGTGCGGGGGAGCCTGCCGCAGAATCACGACACCCACTGTCACGTATTCCGATAGAATTCCGCCGATGCGCGCCGACCGCCTCGTCTCGCTCGTGCTTCTGCTGCGCCGGCACGGCCGGCTCACCGCGGACACCCTCGCCCGCGAGCTGGAGGTGTCCACCCGCACCGTGCTGCGCGACATCGAGGCACTGTCGGCCGCCGGTGTCCCCGTCTACGCCGAACGCGG
Source organism: Actinoplanes sp. NPDC051861 (assembly GCF_040681145.1). Classification (NCBI taxonomy): domain Bacteria; kingdom Bacillati; phylum Actinomycetota; class Actinomycetes; order Micromonosporales; family Micromonosporaceae; genus Actinoplanes; species Actinoplanes sp. NPDC051861. Next base: position 296,189 of record NZ_JBFAYE010000007.1, on the reverse strand, counting down.
CCGCCACGGCGGATTCACGCTCGCGCCGGGCTTCCGCACCGAACTGACCGGGCTCAACCACGACGAGGCCCTCGCCCTGGTGACCACCGGCGGCAGCCGGCACTTCGGCCTCGGCCCGGCCCTCGCCTCCGCACTGCGCAAAGTCGCCGACACCCTGCCCCAGGCCGGCGACGCCGCCCGGCGGCTGCTCGTCGAACCACCCACCGACCTGCTGTCACGCCGCACCACCGGCGAACAGCTCACCACCACCACCATCACCCGGGTCCGCCACGCCGTGCTGGCCGGCCGGCGGCTGCGCATCCACTACGCCGCCACCGGCCAGCCGCCACGATGGCGCACCGTCGACCCGATCGGCCTGGTCACCGTCCGCGACAAGAGCTACCTGCTGGCCACCCGCGCCGGCGCCGACCGCACCTACCGCCTCGCGCGCATCCACGACGCCGAACAACTCGACGAACCCGCCCAGCGGCCCGCCAGCGTCGACCTCGACCGCATGTGGCGCGAACGCTGCGCCCGGTTCCTCGCCGACGGGCACCTCACCGTCCGGCTCACCGTCACCCCGGCCCGCCGCGAACAGCTGCTCAGCACCGCCGTGGCCGTCCGCGCCGAACAACCCGGCACCGGCGGCCGGCTGCACCTGGAGGTCACCTTCCAGGACCTGTGGCACGCCGAATGGGCCCTGTGGCAACTCGGCGCCGACGCCGAAGCGCTCACCCCACCGGAACTGCGCGCCGCCCTGCACCGGCGGGCCACCGCCATCGCCGCCCGCTACGAACCGTCATGACGTCAGCACCAGCACCGCCTGCACCGTCGCGTACGCCCGCCACTCCAGCGCCGCCGCCGCACTGTACGACGGAAACGTCACCACCCACCCACCGTCCGCCTGCTGCTGCCCGGCCAGGCGCTCCAGATCCGCCGCCACCGCCTCCTTCGTGAACAGCTCCCGCGACGGCGCACCCGCCGACGGCGTGAAATCCAGCGGGAACAGCACCTCACCTTCGGAACCCTCCACCGGCGTCGGCCCGTCCGTGCGCACATAACCGGTGTAGCGCTCGAGCAACCGCCGCGCCCGCGCCGACGACACCGCCGCCGCGTCCAGGAACTTCACCGAGAACAGCAACTCATACGCCGACGGCGCCGCCGGCAGCGCCTCCAGAGTCCGCAGACAGTACTCCGACGCCGCCACCAGCCACGGATGCCCCACCAGGTCCAGCCGCAGCGCATGCGCCACCAGCTGCGAGGTCATCTGCAACGACGACACGCGCGGATCAGCACCGGCCCAATGCGGCGCACTGCCACCGGCGTCGGCGAACGGCAACGCGAACGGCACCCCGCCGTCACCGAGCGACCGCCCGCCGAGCCAGTCACACAGCGCCGCCGCCCGCCCGGCGTCACCCACCTCCGCGAACACCTCCAGGGCGTGCATCGCCGCCACCGGCTGACTCGAACGCGACCGCAGATCAGGCTCCAGGCCCCACCCGAACCCACCGTCACCGTTGCGATAGGCCTCCACCGCCGCCACCACACCGGCAGCCGGCTCCGCACCCAGCAGGAACCCCAGCCGCCGCCGATCGAGAACCCTGCCGTGAGCCGCCACGAACGACACCGCACCATCGAGATCGAAGGTCATGGGCCGATTCAAACCCCATATTCGGTACGAGACAACGACCAGCCCCCGTGGCTACCCCGCGACGCAGGGTGCGACACCGGGCCGCAGGGCGACTCTCGCGCCCAGGCGGCACTCACCGCTCACCCCGCCACCGCCTGCTCGTACCTCAGCAAAGTGTCGACCACCATCCGCTGCTGCTCGGCACTCAGCGGCGCAAGGGCCTGCTGCCAGGCCCGCGCACCGGGGGAGAGCCACTGCGAGATCGCCGGCCGCGATGCCGCGCTGATGTCCACGATGCGCCGCCGCCGGTCATTGTCGTCCGCACGCCGCACCAGCACACCCTTACGCGTCAGGTCACTGATCAGCAGGCTCACCGTCGTCGGCGCCACACCCAGCCTGCCGGCCAGCTCCGACACGGTCACCGGCCCGTCGAGCAGCAACAGCGACAGCAGCGACAGATGCCGCGGCGCCAGGTCGAACCCGCGCAGCTGCTCCGGCACCGGGATCTTCTTGACCCGGCCGACCAGGCGCGGCATGACGAGCAGCAGGTCCCGTACGGCCGCATCCGTTGACACCGCACCACCCCCGAATTAGCTTCGAACACAAAGCCTTTGTAGTCAAAGGCGTCCCGGAGGAGATCCTAATGCCGCACCTCACCGTCCACGCCGCCGAGACCGACCTCACCGGCCACGAGGACGCCCTCATCACCGCCCTCACCGACGCCGTCACCACCGTCTACGGCGACTGGGCCCGCCCCATCGCCGTCGTCCGCCTCGTCGGCGTACCCACCGGCCGCTGGGGCATCGGGGGAGAGGCAACCACCAACCCCGCACCCACCGTCGCCTTCGGCATCAAAGCCCAGGCCCTCGAACACCCCGACATCCTCAAACGACTCGCCGGGGGAGTCACCGACGCCATCGGCGGCATCCTCGGCCACCACGACCAGATCACCGTCGACTTCATCCCCACCCAGCCCGGCACCACAGCCGTCGGCGGCACCCTCACCGACTGACCCCCGCCCCTCACCGGCTGATCAACTCGGCGTCCTCGAACACCAGGGGAGCCCACGACGGCGCGCCCCCCGTGCCATGCCGCGGATCCACCCCCACGAACCGCCCCGACGACAACCGCGTGAACGTGTGCCGCGCCTCCCAATCCACCGACGCCCGCAACCGGATCCGCTCCTCACACATCCACGTCCCGTGCCGATAACTCACGATCGTCGAATGCCCGTGAATCTGCGAGAACGGCATCGGCCGACCCGAGAACAACCACGACGGATACACCGACTGCGCCGCCTCCGCCCACAACGGACCCTCCCACGACCACAACAACTCCTCCGGCCGCGTATTCAGCAGATCCGCCGCCGTCCCCGCCGTCACCGGAGCACCCAGCTCCTCCCACGCCGGCACCGCCAACCCCGCATGAGTCAACAGGAACTCCTCACCCTCGGCCGTCCGGATCGCCGCCGCCACCCGCAGACACTCCGTCAACCACCACCGCCGCAACAGCTCCGCCTCCGCCCGCCCCAGCGGCACCGGCCAGAACGGCTCCCCACCCACATACGGCGACTCATGATTACCGAGCAGCTGCACCCACCGCCGCGGATCAGACTCCAGCCGCTCCCGCACGAAAGCCAGCACCCCCACGGTGTCCGGCCCACGATCAACCAGATCACCCACCTGCACCACGACCGAACCCGGATCATCGACGAACGGCCGCAACCGCTCCAGCTCAGCCGAACAACCCCCGACATCCCCGACAACCACGATCCGAGCCACCAGCAACCTCCGTACCCCGCTTCAGCCGGCCCTCGCCTCAGCAGGCCCCGCTTCAGCTGGCCCCCGGGCCCGCGCCGGGCTCCCGATGCAGCCACCCCAGCAGATCCGCCGGCGCCAGCTCAGCAGCCCGCTCGTAATAGCGGCCCAGCTCCGCCCCGCTCAGCACCTCACGCCCCGCACCCGAACGCCCCTGCCGGAAAAACGCCCGCCGATCCTTCAGCACACCCCGCGCATCCGGCACCAGCACACCCGCCCGCCGCCGCATCGAAGCGAACGACGCAGCCTCCACCAACTCCGGCCACCGCCGCTCAGCAACCTCCACACCCAGCCACGCCGCGACCCGCCGCATCTCCCCACCCAGATCAGCAAGAAGATCGTCATAGCGCACCAGCAACACGTTCGGCGCATCCCGGCGCCGCCACGCATCACCCAGATGCCACAGCACACCCGGCAGCGAATCCATCTCCACCCGCGGATCAACATCCCGCTCGAACCACCGCACCAGCCACGACCCCAACGGCAACCGCGCACCCGCACCCGACGCCACCACCGGCCCACCGGTCAGCTCCCGCAACCGCTCCCGGTCGATGTTGTCACCCTGGTGATACAACGACACCGCCATGTCCAGGGGATGCCGCGCCACCACGACGTAGAACACCCCCGGAACCACCGGCACCCCGTCCAACGGCGTATGCGTCTTGACGAACCGCCGATGCTCCTGCGCGGCCAGCCGCTCGAACACCTCCCGCTCGTCAGCGGTCAGCCAGTCCAGCCAGGGGGAGAGGTCCGCCAGAGCCCCCGGCAACTCCGCCGACCCGAACACCAGGAGCGCGCAGATCATCTGCATCCACGTCGTGCCGCTCTTCGACCGCGTACTGATCACCACATCACCCGGGCGGAACACGAACCGCAGCCACCGGCCGCTGTCCTCCTCGTCCGACACATAACGCACAGGGACCGGCATCCGCGTCAACTCCCCGCCAGCGACAACCGACCAGGAACCAGCACCTCGGCATAGAAACCGAAACAAGCCGCCGCACCCATACCCGCGATCGTCACCCGATGATCCCGGGCCAACACCCCCAGCAACCAACGGTCCACACCATCACCGCTGTCGCCCAGACCAGGAACAACACACCGGGGAGTGGGCACCAGAACCCGAAACACCACCGAATCCAGCTTCACCTCGGCCCCCGGCTCCGGATCCCGCTCCGCCTCCAGCACCACATTCGGCCGAAACCGGGCCACCGGCACCGCCCGCCGCCCCAGCCCGCGCGCCAACCTCTCCAGCGCCCCCGTGGTAACCACATGAACCGCCCCGAAGTCGACAAACCGCTCCCGGCTCGTGAAGTCAGTCACGGCTTCCTGCCCCGGCGCCAGCCCACCCATCCACTCCGGAACCATCCCCGGCTCCTCCGGAAGCAACCGGTGCAGCCGCGCCCCGTCCGGCACCACCCGGCTCAGCCGAACACCACGGCCGAGAAACCCACCCAGCACCTCGTCCGCCTCGGGAGTACCCGCAACGACCACACGGCCACCGGCCACCCCGAGCCGCACCTCACCGCCCACCGTCTCCGCCGAGACCTCCAGCAGCCGCCCCCACCGCCCAGGATGCTTCGGGCTCCCCACAGTCCCGTCCTGAGCATCGATACACGCCCAGACCCGATCCCCCCGAAACCCACCAGCCTCCACATCGACCTCGCCCAGGCTCTCACCCCGGCCGCCTTTGAGCGGATACCGAAACAAACCGACAACCCTGTACATCCCGCCATCATCGCCGGTAACCGTCAGGTGAGCGGACCCGTCGCACCGCCCACCGCCTCACGCCTGCGTCCCGGTCGCGTCCCGGTCGCGTCCACAAAGCCAGCCAATCCGTATAGCGCTCGAGAGGTTCACCGAGACCGGCGTAGAACCGCACCAGAACCCGCGACCCCGCCCAGCGATGTCAGATCCTCGGCTTCGCGAGGCCCTGATCCATCTCAGGCGAGCCGCCGACCACTTTCGCCGCCCCATCTCAGATCTCGAGCGTCCAAACCGCCCCGAAGCGGCCGCAACGCCCAAGGTCCGCACGGGCGCGGCACAGACCGCCGGACCTTAAGCGCCCAAGCCACCCCCCAAGCCCAACGTCTGCACGGCTGCAGGCCAAATCCCCGACGAAGCAGATCCCTGATGATCGAGCCGCCCCGATCGCGCTGATTCATCCCGCCTCCGCAGGGGAGAGCGCCCGCACGCACATCTCACCGGTCGCCACGCCGCCGTCCACAGTTCCCACTTGTCCACAGCCCGCCCCGCAAAGATCGCCACTTCCGACGAAGCTTCCTCCTGGGCTTGGTCCCCCTGGGAGGGCGGGGTTTGTGGGTTGGGCCGGCCGGGCCCCCTCCTCCAGGCGATATTTTCTGGGTCGATAATGCACATTATGTCAACTAGCTTCTGGGAGGAGCCCCGTGAGAGTGGTTCTGCACCAAGCGCCCTGCGCGAGATCGGTGTCGCATGCTTCCCTGCGCCGCGGTGGCCAGTCTTCGTGGCGGTTGGCTGCTCGGGCGGGTCCACGACGGGCTCAACGCGGGGTCGAACGGCGGGCTTGAGAGGTTCAACGGCGGGCTGGGAGTAAGCCGCTTCCGGCCGGCTGGCGCTGAGGCCGGCAATGGCGGTGCTGCAGTCCACCTCAGTGCCAGCCAGCGGCCGTGGCTGGCACTGAGTCAACGAGCCGGGCGGTCTGAACCTGTCTCGTTGCCAGCCGGTCTGCGGGAGGCTCCTCCGTCGGCTGGATGCACGCGACCAGGACAAAACGGTGTAAATGCTGCATAATACACCTTATGCATGACACTGCATTGGCGGGGCTGGTTGAGGAGTTCCTGGCGGCGCGGGCTACGCGGAAACCTTCGGTGCATACGCTGTCGGCGTACCGTCGGGATCTGGTGCTGGTGTTGCGGGGTGTGGAGCCCGCGCCGGTGACGGTGAGTGACCTCTCCCCTCGTGTGTTGCGGTCGGCGTTTGCCCGGTTTGCGGCGGAGCGTGCGCCTGCCTCTGTCTCGCGGGCCTGGTCGTCGTGGAATGCGTTCTTCACTTTCCTGGTCACCGAGGGTGTGGTGGCGGGTAATCCGATGCCGGCGGTGGCCAAGCCCCGGCAGGTGGCCCTCTCCCCCAAGCCGTTGCGGGGTGAGGACACGCCGGAGGTGTTGTTACGCACAGTGAGCACTGCGGATGAGCGGCAGCGGGATCCGTGGCCGGAGCGGGATGTGCTGGTGCTGGCGCTGGCGTTGTGTGCGGGGTTGCGGCTCTCGGAGATGTTGGCCCTGCGGGTGGGGTCGGTCGGTGGGCGTGACGGGGAGCGGCGGGTGGAGGTGGCCGGTAAGGGTGGGCGGCCGCGGACGGTGCCGATCGATGCGGGGCTGGATGCGGCGGTGGGGCGTTATCTGGAGTCGCGGCGGGGGCGGTTCGGGCGGGTGCAGGTGGCTGCTCCCCTGCTGGTGGATCGGCGGGGTGAGCCGTTGCAGCGTGGGGGTCTGCAGTATCTGGTGCGGTCGTGTTACCGGCGGGCGGGTATCGGTGACCGGGTGCCGCGGGGTGCGCAGTTGCATGCGTTGCGGCATACGTTTGCGACGCGGCTGGCGGAGGACGGGGCGAACGCGTCGGAGATCATGCGGTTGCTGGGGCATGCGTCGTTGTCGACGTCGCAGTCGTACATCGAGGTTACGGCGGAGCAGCAGCGGGCGGCGGTGCGGGCCAACCGGACGAATCGGGTTCTGCGGGAACTGGGCGGTGGCGGGTGAAGCCGGTGCGCGGGGCTGAGCCTGCGGTGCGGGGGAGTCTACTGATGGCGGGTGGGTGCGCTACTTAGGTCGGTGGTGGTGGGTCTGCGCTGCCGCGACGGTGGGTGCATGGGTGCGGTGGTGGCGTTGTGGGTGCTGGCGACGTGGTGTGCCGAGGTGGCGTGGGGCGGGTTCACGGTTGCCGACTATCCGGTGGTTTTGGTGGTGCTGGGGCCGTTGTACGGCAGTGCCGCCCTGCTGATCCGGGAGGTGGCGCGGCGGCGCGGGGCGGGGTGGCCGGGGGTCGTGTTGCTGGCGGCGGCGTTCGGGCTGGTGCAGGCGGGGCTGGTCGATCAGTCGTTGTTCGACCGGGAGGCGCTGGCGGATACCGAGTTCGCGCAGGCCAATGAGCTGGCGGCGGCGACGGTGGTGCCGGGGCTGGGTTTCAGTGCGGAGCAGTTGTTCGATTTCGTGGGCGGGCACGTGTGGTTGAGCGTCTGTGCGCCGATCGCGCTGGTGGAGGCGTGTGTGGCGCGGGAGCGGCGGCGGGTGCCGTGGCTGGGGCGGCGCGGGATCGTGGTGTCGGTGGTGCTGTATCTGGGTGCGAGCGCGCTGATCTGGTCTGATTCGGGGCGGAGTGCTTTGCCCGTACAATTCGGATTTGTTCTTCCGATGGCGGGTGGTCTGGCCGCCGCAGCGATGGTGCCCCGCGAGAAGCGTGCGGAACGTAGCGGTGGGAGCCCCCTGCTGGTGGGTGGGGTGGTGCTGGCGGCGCATGCGGTGAGCTGGTTCTTCGGTTCGTCGTGGCTGGGTGTGGGGTTGCGGGTGGTGACGCTCGTGGTGGTGGTCGTGCTGGTGCTGCGGTGGGTGGGTGACGGCCGGCATGTGGTGGCGGCGTGGGGTGCCGGTGTGCTGGCCGCTGCTGTGGCGGCCTTCCTGTCGCCGCCGTACGCGGCCGCCGAGCCCTGGCTGATGCTGACCAGCGACATCGTCGGCGCGGTGATCGCGGTCGGTGTGGTGGGGCTGGCGTACCGGCGGGAAAGTGTCGGTGCCTCGCTCTACTGTGCGCGGCATGGCGATTCCTGAGCGGGTTCCGATCGTGCACGAGCCGGGTTACCGGACGGACACGATCGGCGGTTTCGACGGTGGGCAGTTCTTCGGGTCGGTGGTGGCGACGCTGGAGGACGGATCCGGTGCGCGCGACGACTGGGTGAGGTTCAAGAAGTGGTGGGCGGTGCTGCACCGCTTCGACCATGAGGGTGGGCACACCGGGTCGCAGATCTGGTTCGCCGGCACGAGTGAGGACGAGCGGGGCTCGATCAAGCGGGCGGAGGAGTGCCTGGGCGGCTGGCTGGACGCGTTGCCGGGGCGGGTCTACGGGGACATCGCGATCCGGTTGTTCCGGGTGGAGGCCGGCGGGCACGTGTTCGGGCTGGTCGACTGGTCGCAGGAGTATGACGGGGAGGATCACGCCGAGTTCCTGCCGGACGATCTGGGGTTCGATCCCCCGTGGGACGGGCTGTATGACACGTGAGGCCCCGGCAACAGCGGGGCCTCACGTGTCGTACGAAAGCGATGAGATCAGGCGAGGGTGAGCTGGACCTCGACGTTGCCGCGGGTGGCGTTGGAGTACGGGCAGAGCTGGTGTGCCGCCTCCAGCACCGCCGTGGCCGTCGCCTCGTCGAGGCCGGGCAGTTCGGCTTCGAGGACGACGGACAGGCCGAAGCCGCCGGTGGGCAGGGGGCCGATGCCGACGTCGACGGTGATGGCCGTGTCGGTGAGGGTGATCTTCTGGTTGCTGGCGACGCGCTTGAGGGCGCTGTGGAAGCAGGCGGCGTATCCGGCGGCGAACAGCTGCTCGGGGTTGGTGAGGGCGCCGCCGGGGCCGCCCATCTCCTTGGGTACGGCGAGGTCGAGGTCGAGGACGCCGTCGCTGGAGCGGACGTGGCCGTTGCGGCCGTCTCCGGTGGCGGTGGCGGAGGCGGTGTAGAGGGCGGTCATGCGGTTCCTTTCCTAAACGCGGCCGCGGGCGCGGCTGAGCAGGTGGTGCAGTTGGGTGAGCTCGTCGAGGGTGAGCCCGGTGGCGCAGACGAGTCGCTGGGTGAGGTCGCCGATCTGGTCTTGCAGGGTGGTGCCGTCGGCGGTGAGGTGGATCCAGACGACGCGTTCGTCGTGGGCGCCGCGTTCGCGGCGGATGCGGCCCTGGGTTTCGAGGCGTTTGAGCAGCGGGGAGAGGGTGCCGCTGTCGAGTTCGAGGGCGCGGCCGAGGTCACCGACGGTAGTCGGGCCGTCGTGCCAGAGGACGCGGAGCACCAGGTACTGGGGGTAGGTGAGCTGGTGCGGGTCGAGCAGCCGGCGATAGAGGGCGGTCATTCCGCGACTGGCCGCGTACAGCTGGAAGCAGATCATGTCGTCCAGTGCGGTGCTCGTGCGCATGACCAGAAAGGTAGTGCCCAATCTAGTTGTGCACAACCATTTGGTGCCGTGGATCACCACGGTGTGTGATCATGCCGGGATGCCGTCGATCCGTTTCCTCAAGCTCTCCCCCGCCGCCCTGGCCGCGCTGGTCGACGGGGATCTCGACGCCGCGAGCACGGCCGCCGGGCACCCGCTCACGCCGTATCTCGTCGACGAGAACTGGCTGTGGCGCATCCGGCTCGACGACATCGCCGGCAACCCGCAGGCCGCCGACTGGATCGCGCGGGCCGCGATCGCCGAACCGGACGGGATCGTCGTCGGGCACGGCGGGTTCCACGGGCCGCCGGACGCCGACGGGGTGGTCGAGGTCGCGTACTCGGTGGATCCGGCGCTGCGGCGGCGCGGCTACGCCAGGGCGATGCTGGGCGAACTGCTGCGCCGCGCGGACGAGGACCCGGCGGTGACGGCGGTGCGGGCCAGCATCCGGCCGGACAACGTGGGGTCGCGGGCCACCATCGCCGGGTTCGGCTTCAAGAAGGTCGGCGAGCAGTGGGACCAGGAGGACGGGCTTGAGGACGTCTACATCCGGTCCAGCCCGACCACCAGCGGGCGGTGATCGGAGACACCCACCCGCGGGGTGCGGACCTGCACGACGCGGCCCAGCTTCGCCGCGTCACGCGGATCGGCCACCACGTGGTCGAGCTGGGTCCTCGGGGCGGGACTCGGGAACGTGGCGGCCCGCGCCAGGGAGCGCCAGCCGGTGAACGCGCGCACCGGCCCGGCCGGCATGTTCAGGTCACCGAGCAGGACGCGCGGGGCGGGCAGGGCACGCAGGGCGCGTACGGCGGCGCGCAACTGCCGCACGTTCCACCCGGGTACGAACGACAGATGCGTGGTGGCCACCGTCATCGGCCCCGCCGGGGTCTGCACGACCGCCGCGAGCAGCACCCGTGGCTCGTCGCGCAACAGCAGCAGGCCGCCGTCGGGCACGTACACCGGTGAGCGCATCGGCGACGCCGGCAGCTGGGTGATCTGCCAGCGCTGCACCGGGTAGCGGCTCACCAGGGCGATGCCGTACTGCGGGTGGCCGATGTCGGCCCCGGAGTGCCACGGTTCCCAGGTCTGTCCCGGTGTGCCGACCACCGCGGCGGCGAACCGGTGAGCGGTGGCGCCGAGCGCGTCCGCGGCGAGGGCGGTCAGGTCGAGCAGACCACTGCGCGGCTGCGCCCGGTCCACCTCCTGAAGTCCCAGGATGTCGGCGTCGAGGTCGGCGATCGCGGCGGCGATCCGGTCGGCGTGTACGGTGCCGTCGGACAGCGATCTGCCGTGCAGCAGGTTGAAGGTGGCCAGGCGCACACGGCCGACCCTAGCCAACGGGGAGAGTGGATGATTATCAAGGCGTTGTGTTGCGTCTTGACGCTTCTGGTCATCGGCGCACTGATCGGCTCGTGGCTGCAGAAGGCCCGGCGCACCAGGTGATCGTCACGTTGCTGATCGCGGCGGCCGCGGCCGGGTGGGTGGACGCGGTGGTCGGCGGGGGCGGGCTGCTGCTGCTCCCGGCACTGCTGGTGGCGGCGCCGCAACTGCATCCGGCGACGGCGCTGGGCACCAACAAGCTCGCGGCCATCTGCGGGACGAGCACGGCGGCGATAGCGTACGCGAGGAAAACGAAGATCGACTGGGGTGTCGCCGGGCCCTCGGCGGCCCTGGCGCTGCTCTGCTCGGGCTGCGGCGCGGCGCTGGCCGGTGCGATCCCGGCGAGTGCGTACCGCCCGGTCATCATCGGCGTCCTCGTCGCGGTCGCGGTGTTCGTCACGGTCCGCCCGCAGATGGGGCTGCGTGAGCACATGGAGAAGCGCACGCCGTGGCGGCGGGGCGTCGCGGTCGGCGTGGCGGGTGGGCTGATCGCCGCGTACGACGGGCTCATCGGCCCCGGCACCGGCACGTTCCTGGTTCTCGCGTTCACCACGATCATCGGCGCGGACTTCCTGCACGGCTCCGCGATGGCGAAGATCGTCAACACGGCGACGAACCTGGGTGCGCTGGTCGTTTTCGCGTACACCGGAAACGTCGCCTGGCTGCTCGGCGCCGGCATGGCCGTGTGCAACGTTGCCGGCGCCCTGCTGGGTGCCCGGATGGCGCTGCGCCGCGGCGCCGGTTTCGTGCGCGTGGTCCTGCTGGTTGTGGTGCTCGCCCTGATCGCCCGGCTCGGCTACCTGCACTGGCAGGAATCATGATCGGATGTCGGTATGAGTGAAGACTTGATCGCCGTCATCGAGGAACAGGAACGCCGCCTGGTCTTCCCCCGCTTCGACGAGACCGACGCGTGGGCCCTCGGCAGCCTGCTGGTCGGCCTGGCCACCGGCCGCCGGCTCCCGATCGCCGTCGACATCCGCCGCGGTGAGCAGCAGTTGTTCCACGCCGCGCTGCCCGGTGCCACCGCCGACAACGACGCGTGGATCGCGCGCAAGGTGCGGGTCGTCCAGCGTTTCGCGGCAAGCTCTTATCTGGTGGGCCGCCGCCTTGCGGCCTCCGGCAAGACCCTGGGTGCGGACCTGGGCGTCGACCCCGCGCTTTTCGCGGCGCATGGTGGGGCTTTTCCGGTACGCGTGAACGACGCCGGCATCGTCGCCGTCGTGACAGTGTCCGGCCTCCCCCAGGCCGACGACCACGCCCTCGTGGTGGAAGCCCTCGAAACCTTCCTCGCCAAGCCCTGACCCCCAACCCCGCGTGTGTATTTCGGGTGCGCAGCGGGGCCGAACTCCACACGCGGGTCAGGCCAGGGCGTCGAGGCGGGTGGTCTGGTCGGCGGTGAGGTGGAGTGTGGTGGCGGCGACGTTTTCGGCCAGGTGGGTCAGGGAGGCGGTGCCGGGGATCGGCAGGATCACCGGTGAGTGGCCGAGCAGCCAGGCCAGAGCCACCTGGGCGGCGGTCGCCCCGGTCTCGGCGGCGATGGACTCGGGTTCGCCGCCGCCGACCGCGGGCAGCACCGGGCGCCACGGCAGGAACGCGATCCCGGCCGCGGTGCAGGCTCGCAGCACCGGTTCGTGGTCGCGGTACAACAGGTTGTAGCGGTTCTGCACACTCGCGATCTCGACGATCGTGCGGGCCTCGGTGAGCTGCTCGACGGTGACCTCGGACAGGCCGATCTGCGCGATCTTCCCGGCGTCGCGCAGGTCGCGCAGCGTGCCGACCTGATCGGCGAGCGGGACGTCCGGGTCGACGCGGTGCAGCTGCAGCAGCTCGAGCCGGTCCAGGCGCAGCCGCCGCAGGCCCTCGTCGACCTGCGCGCGCAGGAACTCGGGGCGGCCGCACAGCCGCGCGTCGAGGTCACCCTCGGGTGGCGCCACACCGACCTTCGTGGCGATCAGCAGCTCCGGTGGATACGGGTGCAGCGCGTCGGCGAGGAGTTGTTCGTTGGCTCCCCACCCGTACAGATGGGCGGTGTCGATCAGGGTGACCCCCAGCTCGACCGCGCGGCGGGCCACGGAGATCGCCATGTCCCGGTCCGGGCCCGGCGCGGTCGGCAGATGCATCGCCCCGAAACCGATCCGCCGCACCGGCCGCACCCCACCGATCAGGAACTCCCCCGCACCCGGCGCCGCCCCAGCGGGAGCGAGGCCGCCCGCTTCCGGAGCAGCGCCGGAGCCGGAGCCGGAGGCGGAAGCGCCGCTGCCCGCTCCCGGAGCAGCGGCGGAAGGCGAGACGCCGCCCGCACCCGGCGCGGGCTCGGAGGCAGACGAACGGCCGTCGTTCACTCCTGGCGCTGCCGCTGGCGCAGATAGGCCAGGACGGCCTCGCGGGTGGTGCGCACGCCGAACATGGCGCGGGCCTCGGCGATGCGGCGGTTGGCGGTACGCAGGGACAGGAACTCGGCGGCGGCGGCCGCGGCGATGGTGTCGCCGGCGGCGAGGCGGTCGAGCAGGGCGCGTTGTTCGGGGATCAGGTTCGCGAGCGCGTCGGTGCCGTCGATGCCCTGGTTGACCGGGCCCACCCGGCTCAGGTCGTCGACCAGGGCGCGCCCGGCGGGTGACTCGGTGTCGCAGATCGCCACCACGGCCGCGCCGCGGGCCGCCGCGAGGACGGCGAGCTGGACGGACTCGATGTCGTCGTCGGCGATGCGCCCGTGCAGGACCAGGCGGGCGGCGCCGACGTCCCAGGACGGGTCGGGCAGGGCGAACCCGGCGCGGGCCGTCCAGCCTTCGCGGGACAGGCGGCGCAGGACAGTGTCGGCCTCTGCCGACGTGGCGACTACGTGGCGTGGAGCGTCGGGCTGTTTGATCACCGGCCATCCTCGCTGGTGTCGAAGGGTTCAGGGGCGAAGGCCAGGGCGGCGGCCTCGGTACGTGTGCGGGCACCGAGTTTCCGCATGCTCGCGCGGATGTGCGTGTCGACCGTCTCGGCCGAGATGCCCAGTTGCCCGGCGATCCGGCGGGTCGGCTCGCCGGCCGCGACCAGGCGCAGCACGTCCATCTCCCGCTGGGTGAGCCGGCCACCGGAACGCGGGCTACGAGTATCGCGGTGAACCTGGTGCCGGCGCAGCCCCCTGCGGGCCCGGCCGGCCAGCACGGCGAGACCGGCCCGGTCGGCCAGTTCCTCCGCGCGCAGCAGTGCGGTGACCGCCCGGTCCCGGTCCGTCTCGGTCAGCCCGGCCGCGATCAGGCAGCGAACCTGCTCGCGCAACGCCACCGGCTGCCACCCGTCGGCGGCCGCGGCGAACCCGGACCCGACGGCCCACGCGGTCAGTGTCCGCCGCGCCGCACCGGGCAGCCCGACGGGCATCGCCGCGTTGCCGGGTGCACCGAGGTCGTGGCCGGCCCACTGCGCGGTGATCGCGTGCAGGCCGGCGATCAGGCCCGAACCGGTGGTGGCGGGATCGTGCACGGCCCGGTCCGGCTGCCCGTCGAGCCAGGCGGCCTCCCGGGCCACCCAGGCCGGTGCGGGATGCGCAGGCTCGGTACCGAGCCGCGCCCGGGCGGCGGCGAGCAGCCCGGTGTCGGCCTCGATCAGCGCGGTCGCGGCCGTGGCGTAGGCCCGCGCCTCGGCCGGAATGGCCCGGTCGGTGAGGTTGGCGGCGCGGCGCAGCACACCCTCGGCGCCGTCCCAGCCGAGGTGACCGGGAACGGGACCGGGCGGTGCCGCAGAATCCGGCACGGAACCCGGTGGATCCGGCCATGGCGCCGGTGGGGAACCCGGTGCGGGATCCGGTGATGGCGCCGGTGTGGGAGCCGGCCGGGAGGAGGGAGATTGTGGGGACAAATGCGAAATGTCGGGGTCGGCTGGGGTGAGTGCCCCGAAGTCGGGATCCCCGAGCGCCGCCGGGGCGGCCGAGGTGCGGAAGGGCGCGGCCGTGTGGGGCGTGTCCGGGAAGAGCGAGGCGGGGTCGTGGCCGGGCGTGCCCGGGAAGAGTGCGGCGGGGTCGTGGCCGGGTGGGGCGGTCGGGGGCAGGCCGAGGTGGTGGCCGTGCAGGGCGAGGGCCCAGTCCGCGGCGGCCAGGAAGCGGGTCTGCCAGCCGTAGGCCAGAGCCGCCCCGCTGGCTTCGGCCGCCCGCAGCGCCTCGCGGGCCGAGTCGAGCAGGCGGCCGTCGGCGGCCAGGTGCTCGACCAGCAGCCAGGCACTCCAGCGGGTGATCAGCGGGTCGCCGGCCGGTGCGGCGGCGGTGGCCAGGGCGGTGTCCCAGCCGGGGAGGCGGTGCGCGGCGCGGACGGCGGCGAGTGCGGCGGCGATGCCCGGTTTCGGTTCCGGGTGCCGCACGGCGATCTTGTCGGCCAGGTCGCGGGCCGACATCGGCTCGGTGGCCAGGGCGGCGAGCAGCAGCACCCGGTCGCGGCCGGCGACCACCGGCGCGGCCGCGGCGTCCGGCACGACCCGGACCGCGTCGCGGGCCGCCGCCGGGTCACCGGCCTGCAGCAGCGCCTCGCCGCGCAGCACCGCGGCCTCCAGCGCGAGAGCCGAGGCAGCCGGCGCGGAGAACCCGGGCTCCGGGAACGAAGCGCCGGGAGAAGGGAACGAGCCGCCGGGAGAAGGGAACGAGCCGCCGGGAGAAGGGAACGAGCCGCCAGGAGAAGGGAACGAGCCGCCGGAAGAGGGGAATGAAGCGCCAGGAGAGGGAAAGCCGGGCCCGGACGAAGAAGGATCGGCGGAGGGCGGCGGAGAAGCGGAGGCGGCCAGCGGGCGCAGGACCTCGGCGGCGTCGTCCGGGCGGCCGGCGCTCAGAGCCGCGTCGGCGGCGGCCAGGCGGACCCGGGCGTCGGCGGGCACGTCCAGGCCGCAGGCGAACAGCAGCAGGGCCGCACGTTCACCGCCGGCCGCGAGGTCTGCCGCGGCCAAAGCCTTCCGGTACGCCCCCGCGCCGTCCCCAGCCGCGGCCAGGTGCCGCGCGGCCTCCGCCGGCGGGGTCAGCTCGGCGAGACGGGTGTGCAGTTCCGCGCGGGCCGCCGCGTCCAGCAACCCGGCCGCGGTCTCCGCCACGTACGCCGACACCGGGAGCAGGGCGCCGGTCGGTTCGGCGGTGACCAGGCCGCTGGCGAGCAGGTCCGCGGCGCCGGTGCCGAGCAGCGCGGGCGGGGCCGGGCGCCCGAGCAGGCCCAGCGCCGCCAGGGCGGTGCGGGCGGGACGGGTCAGGTCGGCGAGTGCGGTCGCGATCGCGTACGCAACCTGGTCTATGTCCTCACCGACCGGAGCGCGCCCGGCCGCAGCCTGCCGGGCCAGCGCGATGATCGCCAAGGGGTTGCCGCCCGCCCGGGTGACCACCGCCGCGGCCGTCGCGTCGTCCAGGCGGGCCGCGGTCTGCCGGACCAGCGCGGCGGCCGCCTGCGCGTCGAGTGCCGGCACCGGCAACCAGGCCGTCGCCGCCGAGCGCAACGCGGCAACCGCCGGCTCCGCGAGGCGATGCGGGGTACGCAACGCGACCAGCACCCGGCAGTGCCGCGCCAGATGGGGCAGCGCGGCGAGGGTGGCCGCGTCGGCGTGCTGGAGATCGTCGAGGACCAGCAGCCCGCCGCGGACCCGGGAACGGACCGCCTCGGCGAGCAGGTGAACGTCGTCGGCGGGCAGCCGGGCCCGCACCGCCCGGGACAGGGCGAGCGCCGGGACGCTGCCGAGCATGGCCAGGCCGCCGCCGACGTGGGCCGGGCCGGGCACCGCCGCTGCTATCCGCCGCAGCAGGGTGCTGCGGCCGCATCCGGGTGGCCCGGAGAGGACGACGAGTGCGGGACCCTGGCGCAAAGCATCGCGGGCGGCCTGTTCTGGCTCGTCCGCCACCTGCGCTCCCCCCTCACTGGCACGAACTCGGGATCCCCGTCACGATGTCGGCATACGTAGGCTGTGCTGCGGCAGGTGTTGGATCCTGCCACCGATGCGACGGAAAGGCCCCTCTCGTGACGACGACAGCCGCGGTACGCACATTGTCGCCGACGGTGTGCCGCACTGACGAGTCGTGGTGACCGGGCCACTCACCATCGGCGTCGCGACGCTCTGTCACGAGATCGTGACGAAACTCCCCTCCGACGCTGGTGGCCAGGTACGACAGATCGGCGAACGTCTTCACGATCCGCTACGAGTCGCGATCGCGGGTCGCCTGAAAGCCGGAAAGTCGACACTAGTCAACGCCCTGATCGGCCGTCGCGTCGCCCCCACGGCGGCCGGCGAGTGCACGCGCGTGGTCACCCGGTTCCGGTACGGGCCCGCCGACTGCGTCACCGTGATCACCCGTGCGGGTGAGCGCCGCAGTCTCCCCCTGGACGACGACGGCATGGTCCCGGCCCGGCTCGGGGTGCCCGCGTCCCGGATCGCGTACGTGGACGTCACCCTCACCAGCGACCGGCTGCGCGACCTGACCGTCGTGGACACTCCCGGTCTCGCCTCGACCGACGTGGCCGGCAGCGCCCGCGCCGAGGAGGCGGTCGGCATCGACGCGGACTCGGCCGAGGAGGTCGCCGCCGCCGAGGCCGTGATGTACGTGTTCACCCAGGCAGTACGCGCCGACGACGTCCGCGCACTGGAGGCCTTCCACGCGGCGTCGGCCCGGATGGCGACCAGCCCGATCAACGCGATCGGCGTGCTCGGCAAGGTCGACACCCTGGTCGGCGGCGCGGACGACCCGTGGCCGGTGGCGGCGGCACTCGCCCAGCAGCAGGCGGGGCTGTTGTCCCGTACGGTAGGAGATGTCGTCCCCGTCGCCGCTCTGCTCGCGGAAACCGCCGGGGCGGGACGGCTCACCGCGGCCGACCGCGACGCCCTCGCCAAGCTGGCCCACAGCGATCTGAGCCTGCTGCTGGTCTCGGCCGACCTGTTCCGGTCCCGGCCCGCACCGATCGGCGCCGAACAGCGCGAACGGCTGCTGACCCGCCTCGACCTCTACGGGATCGGCTTCGCCTGCGCGCAACTGGCCGCCGATGCGAACCTGGGCACCGGCGAACTGGTGCGGCGCATCGAGGCGGCCTCCGGGTTCGCCCGGCTGCGCGCCACCGTCGACCAGACGTTCCGCTGGCGCTCCGACGCGATCAAGGCCGGCTGGGCGCTGACCCGCCTGGAACGCCTCGCCGGGTACACCGCCGACGGCAGGGCCCGCGCCGTCATCCGCGACGCCCTGGAGGCCACCCTGCGCGACCCGGCCTACCACCGGCTGCGGCTGCTCGACGCGGCGCAGCGGGCCGCCAACGGATCGGTGCCGCTCGCGCCGCAGTGGGAACAGGAACTGATCCGGCTGGCCACCTCCGACGACCCGCGCTGGATCCTGGAACTGCCCGGGGCCGGCGCGAGCGAACTGGCCACCGCGGCGATCGTCGCGGCCGGGCGGTGGCGGGCGTACGCGGTCGACGGTGCCGGACCGGCCCAGGCCCGCATCGCCCACATCGCCCACCGCGGCTTCCACCTGCTGGCCCAGGAGCTGCGCCGAACGAGCGGCGAACCCCGGCAGGTGCGCCGATGAACGGCGACCTCACCGTCGTGCTCGACACGGCCGTCCGCGACACACTGTCCTACCTGCGCACCGCCGACCCGGACGCGGCAGCCGACCTGGCCGAGCTGCGCCGCGCCCACCTCGTACGCCCCAGTGTGGTCGTCGTCGGCGAGACCAAACGTGGCAAGAGCAGCCTCGTCAACGCCCTGCTCGGCGTGCCCGGCCTGTCCCCGGTGGACGCCGCCGTCGCCACCGCCGCCTACCTGAGCTTCGTGCCCGGCGAACAGTTCAGCGCCCGCGCCTGGCTGTCCGGCGGCGCGGAGGTGGCCGTCGACGACCTCGCCGAGTGGGCCACCGGCAGACAGCGGGCCCGCCGCATCGAGGTCACCCACCCGGCGCCGCTGCTGCGCTACCTGAGCCTGCTCGACACCCCCGGCGCCGGCGGCCTCGACCCGGCGCACGCCGCGATCGCCCTGGACGCGGTACGCCGCGCCACCGCCCTGCTGTTCGTCGCCGACGCGTCCGCCCCGCTGTCGCAGCCCGAACTCGACTTCCTGGCCGCCGCCACCGAACGCGTCGACGCCGTGGTCTTCGCCCTCACCAAGATCGACGCGTATCCGCAGTGGCGGGCCATCGCCGAGGACAACCGGGCCCTGCTGCAGGCCCACGCGCCCCGGTTCGCCGCCGCGCCCTGGTTCCCGGTGTCGTCGCGGCTCGCCGAGATGGCCCTCAGCTCCGCCGAGCAGGCCCTCGTCGACGAGTCCCGGATCGCCGGGCTGCAGCACGCCCTGGTCGAACTCGCCGGCCGCGGCCACCAGCTGCAGCTGTCCAACGTGCTGCGCGCCGCCCGCGGCGACCTGGACCGGCTGCGCGAGGCCGCCGACAGCCGCGTGTCAGCCGCCGCCGCAGACCCGCGGAAACAGATCGAGGCCCGGGCCGAGCGCGCCGCCCTGGCCGGGCGCAAGCGCACCGAGTCCCGGCAGTGGACGCTGCGGCTCGGCACCGAGATCCAGCGGGCCCGGGTGGAGACGGTCGGGTTCCTGCGCACCCGGGTCGGTGAGGTCCAGCACGAGATCGCCGAGCGTGTCGACAAGGCCCGCGCCGACGACCTGGCCGCCCTGCCCGACCTGGTCGACACCCACCTGCAGGCCGTCGCCGCCGACGTGTCGCAGCGCCTGGAGACCACCTACCACGCCATCGCCGAGCGGGTCCTCGCCGAGGCGTTCGACGCCGAGCGCCTCGCCACCACCCTCAGCCGGCTCAGCGCCACCCTGCGCCACGCCCTGGCCGCCGGATCACCGCGGGCCGGCTCGCACGACAACATGCTCATCGCCATGTCCGCCGGCGGCATCGCCCTGGTCGCCGGCCGCGGCGCGGTACTGGGCATGTCCGCCCTCGGCGTCGCCGGCAGCCTGCTGATCCCGTTCGCCGGGATCGGACTGGGCCTGGCCGCCGGCGGGTACGTGCTGTACCGGCGGCGCGTGCACCAGGACCGCCGCCAGGCACAGACCTGGCTGCGCGACGTGCTCGCCGAGGCGCGCGCCGCGCTCACCGACGAGATCAGCACCCGGTTCACCGACCTGCAGTACGCGCTGTCGGTCGCCCTCGACGACGCCATCGAACGGCGGCTGCGCGAACTCGACGCGCACATCGCCGAGATCGACGCGGCGATCGCGGAGGACGCGGCGGGGCGGGCCAAACGGCGCGCCGCCGCCACGGCCGACCGTGACGCCGCACTGACCCGGCTCCGGCAGGCCGACGAGGCACTGCTGCGGGCCCGCGCCCTGACCCCCACACCGATCGACGACGACCGGGAAAGGCTCTCGCCATGACCGACCACCACGACTGGCACGACGACGACTTCGACTTCCCGGACGATGTGCCCGATCTGCACGATCATGACGTGTCCCTGCATGATCAGCCGGATCTGCTGGACCATTGGGACGACATCCCAGACACTCCGGATTTGCCCGACATTCCCGACATTCCAGAAATAGTGGAGACCCCGGACGACACCTTCCCGCCCGCCCTCGACATCGACCTGCCCGAACCCGTCGACGGCTTCCCCTGGATCGACCCCGGCAGCCTCGGCATCGCCGACACCCACGGCTTCACCCCGCCGGAGGAACCCGTCACCGCTGACGAGCTCGCCGCCTACGCCGGAACCGACATCCCGCCCGGCGCCGACGGCTGGGCCACCCTGGCCGCCGACGAGGATCCCGCCACCAGCGCCCTCGCGCGATGGTGGACACCGGGTGAACAGTGATCCACATCTCCCGCTGACGCCCGCCGGGTGGCATCATGTGCGCGCACCTCACAACACACTGGAGCGCGATCGATGGCCGTGACCGGCGAAACCCCACCCCTGCAGGCCGGTAAGCGCGAACGCACCGGCTGGTACTTCTACGACTGGGCGATGTCGGCGTTCAACACGTCGGTCGTCACCGTCTTCCTGGGGCCCTTCCTCACCACCGTCACCGAGATCGCCTCCGGCTGCGCCATCGACGCCGACGACTGCGAGGGCGTCGTCCACCCGTTCGGGATCACCGTCGCCGCCGGCTCCTACTTCGCGTACCTGGTGTCGCTGTCGGTGTTCCTCACCGTCTTCGCCCTGCCGGTCATGGGCGCCATCGCCGACCGCGCACCCCGCAAGAAGCCGCTGCTCGCCGGGGCCGCGTTCCTCGGCGCCGCCGCCACGATCGGGTTCGTCTTCGTCACCGGCGACCGCTACCTGCTCGGCGGCCTGCTGTTCATCATCGCCAACATCGCCTTCGGCGCCGCGCTGGTCGTCTACAACTCGTTCCTGCCGCAACTCGGCGGACCCGACGAACGCGACAAGATCTCCAGCCGGGGCTGGGCCATCGGCTACCTCGGCGGCGGCCTGCTGCTGCTGCTCAACCTGCTCGCCGTCATGTCGCTGTCGGAGGAGGGCAACCCGCAGCGGACCCTCGACATCGCCCGGTGGTCGATCGTGTCGGCCGGCGTCTGGTGGGCGATCTTCACGCTGATCCCGCTGCTCTGGCTGCGCGAGCACCCGCCCCTCGAAGCCGCCGCGAGCAAGGGCAACGTGCTCACCGACGGGTTCAAGCAGCTCGGGCACACGATCAAGCAGATGCGGGCGTACCCGCTGACCCTCGCCTTCCTCGGCGCGTACCTGATCTACAACGACGGCATCCAGACCGTCATCGCCCTGGCCAGCCAGTTCGGCACCGAGGAACTCAAACTCGAGCAGGACACACTGATCCTGACCATCCTGATCGTGCAGTTCCTCGCGTTCGGCGGCGCCCTGCTGCTCGGCGCGCTGGCCAACCGCATCGGCGCCCGCAAGACCGTCCTGCTCTCACTCGCGCTGTGGCTCGGCGTGGTCACCGCCGCCTACTGGCTGCCCGAGGGCGAACCACTGCCGTTCATGCTGCTCGGCGCCGGCATCGGCCTGGTCATGGGCGGCAGCCAGGCCCTGAGCCGCAGCCTGTTCTCCCAGCTCATCCCGGCCGGCAAGGAGGGCGAGTACTACGGCTTCTACGAGATCAGCGACAAGGGCACCAGCTGGCTCGGGCCGCTGTTCTTCGGCCTGATCTTCCAGATGACCAACAGCTACCGCACCGGCATCATCTCGCTGGTCGTGTTCTTCCTGCTCGGCGGTGTCCTGCTGGCCATCGTGCCGCTGCGGCGGGCCATCATCGCGGCCGGCAACACACCACCGAAACTGATCTGATGGACATCACCATCGAGCCCGGGTCGGCCGTACCACCGTACGAGCAGGTCCGGATGCGCATCGCCGAACTCGCCGCGGGCGGTCACCTCGCGGCCGGGACCAAGCTGCCACCGGTGCGCCAGCTCGCCGGGGAGCTGGGCCTGGCGGTCAACACGGTCGCCCGCGCCTATCGCGAGCTCGAGCAGGCGGGCCTGGTGGAGACGCGGGGCCGGGCCGGGACGGTGGTCACCGCCCGTGCCGCCGGAACATCTTTGCGGGCGCAAAGAGCAGCCATGACGTACGCGGAAACGACGCGCGCTCTAGGCATCACCGCGGACAAGGCCCTCGCCCTGGTCAAGGCCGCCCTGGAGGACCGGGTCTGAACTCGGCGACCAGCCTGGACCCGGCCGGCCGGGTCCCCGCGTGGTGCAGGCCGGCCGCCCCGGCCAGGGCGGCCACCTCGTCGAGGGTGCGCTCCCGGCCGCCCACGTAACACAGCATCCGCAGATCCCCCTCGGTGTCGGCGGCCCCGAAGTGGTCCACGACGTAGGTGTTCCCGCCGCCCTGCGCGCACCGGTGCAGGATCTGCGCCGCCTGCGGATCGTCCCAGTCGTGCAGCACCCCGGACAGCAGGTAACCACCCGCCCCGGCCGGCAGCGGGTCGAAGAAACTGCCCGCGTGCACACCGGCCCGCCCGCTGAGCCCGGCCGCCGCGACGGCCCGCTCGGCACGCGCCGCCGGGCCCGGCAGATCGGCGACCGTCCCCCGCAGCCCCGGGTGCGCCCGCAGGATCGCGATCAGCAGCTCCCCGCTGCCACCGCCGACGTCGACCAGGTGCCCGAGCTCACCCCACGGAAGGGCGGCGGCCACCGCCGGGGCGTCCTCGGTCAGCCGCGAACCCATCAGCGCGTCGAACGACGCCGACCGGCCCGGGTCGGCCGCCAGGTCGTCCCAGTAGCCCACCCCGTACCGGACCGGGAACGCCGGCTCACCGGTGCGCACCGCGTGCAGCAACTCGACGAAGCTCAACTCGGCGTGCCCGACCGCGCCGTCCATGTCCATCCAGGCCCGCTCACCGGCGGGATGGTCGTCACGCAGGCGTTCCCCGAGCGGCGTCAGCGTGTGCCCCTCGGTCAGCACCCCCGCGGTGACCAGGTGATTCATGAGCCGGCGCAGCGCGTCCGGGTGCGTGCCGGTGGCGGCGGCCAGATCCCGCGTACCCGCCGCGATGTGATCGGCGAGCCGCAGCGTCGCCGCCACCCGGATCGCCATCGGGGTCACCAGGCCGGCGGCCTGCCACAGATCCTCAGCCATGCCACCATTGTGGCCCTCACCACGACACCGGGCAGCTGCACGACCCGCACGGGGCGGACCGCGGCGGATCATCGTCGTCGAAGTACGCCTCCACCGCCGCGTACAGCGCCGCCGGATCGGCCGCCTCCACACTGGAACACCCGGTCTCCCGGCCGCGTACCGCCCGGAACCGCCCGTTGTTGGTCGCATAGGACACGCACCAGGCCGGCCCCAGCTCGGCACAGAGCGTCTCCCGAGCCTGCTCCGGATCCGATGGCCACGACCGGCGTCGATTCACCGGCCGCGCATTCCCCGATCGCCCGGCGCCAAACATCGCTGTCGGCGGGTGGGTCTATGTTGACGCCCATGAGTGAACGACCGACCCGCGTCCTGCTCGTTCCGGGGCGTGGCAAGGCCTATGACGAACACTGGTCGCGGCAGTGGGTCCGCGAGCACCCCGAGGTGTTCCGGTGGGCACCCGAGCCGCCCGGCCCGCCCTACATCCCGGACGAACGCGTCGCCGCCCTCGACGAGGCCCTGCGCGCCGGCGGCGAGCCCGCGGTCCTGGTCGCGCACAGCGCCGGGTGCATCACGGTCGCTCTCTGGGCCGACCAGCACGGCCACGAGCCGCACGCCGCCCTGGTCACCGCCGCGCTGCAGGTCACGCCGCCGGACGTGCGCGGGCGCCTGGACACACCGTGGAACCCGCTGCCGTTCCGCACCGTCGTCGTCGCCACCCGCAACGACCCGCACTCGAGCTTCGAGGCCGCCGAGATCAACGCGCGGGACTGGGGCGCCGAGCTGGTCGACGCCGGGTTGGCCGGCCACCTCGACTCCAAGACCGGCTTCGGGCCCTGGCCCCAGGGCGAGCGCCTGGTGCGGGCCCTGCGCGCCGGCAGGCCCCTGGAGCCCTACGACGGCTGACCGCCCACGTGGGTGAGCTTGTCGGGGTTCACCACGCCGTGCAGCGCCTGGATCCGCCCGCCGGTGATGTGCAGCTCCAGAACGCTGAGGACGTTGCCGCCGCGGTCGCGAAGGACCGCTCCGGGCCGGCCGTTCACCCAGGACGGCTGGACCCGGACACCCCGGGCGGCCGTGCGCCGGAACAGGTCGATGAGGAACCGGGCCACCTCGTCGCGGCCGGACAGGGGCGTGGCCAGGGCGGGTGCCTTGCCGCCGCCGTCACCGTACGAGGTGACCTCCGGCGCCAGCGTCTCCAGCAGCGCCTCCAGGTCACCGGTGGTGACCGCGGCGAAGAACCGGCGGGCCAGCTCGGCACCCTCGGACCTGCGCGCCGCCCCGGCGGGCAGGCGGGTGTGCGCGGCGATGCGGGCCCGCGAGCGGGCGAAGATCTGCCGGCAGTTGACCTCGGTCTTGCCGACGATCCCGGCCACCTCGGCGTGGGCGAAGCCGAACACCTCGTGGAGCATGAAGACGGCACGTTCGAGCGGGGTCAGGTTCTCCAGCAGGACCAGGAAGGCCATGGACAGCGAGTCCGCCAGCTCGGCGTGTTCGGCGGGGCCGGTGCCGTCGGCGGGCACGACCACGGGTTCGGGCAGCCAGTTGCCGACGTAGGTCTCGCGGCGTACCCGGGCCGAGCGCAGATGGTTCATGCCCAGCCGGGTGACCGTGGTCGTCAGATACGCCTTCGGGTCGAGGATCGTGGTGCCGTCGCGGCGGGCGCGGGCGGCACCGAGGAACGCGTCCTGCACGATGTCCTCGGCGTCACCCACCGAACCGGTCATGCCGTACGCGATGGAGAACAGCAGCGGGCGGTAAGCGGTGTCGTCCATGAGAGTCCTCCCCCTCCAGGAGCGGGCGCCGGGAACCGGGCCCGGCGCCCGCGAGACGCGTCAGCCGAACATGCCCACCCGGTAGTCGCCGGCCGGCTGCTGGACGATGACGTTGAGCCGGTTGAAGGCGTTGATCAGGGCGATGCCGGCGACCAGCGCCGCCAGCTGCTGCTCGTCGTAGTGCTTGCGCGCGTTCTCCCACACCTCGTCGGGAACGCCGCCGGCCGCGTCGGCGATGCGGGTGCCCTGCTCGGCCAGTTCCAGCGCGGCCCGTTCGGCGTCGGTGAAGACGGTGGCCTCCCGCCACGCCGCCACCAGGTTGAGCCGGACCGCGGTCTCGCCGGCGGCAGCGGCCTCCTTCGTGTGCATGTCCGTGCAGAATCCGCAGCCGTTGATCTGGCTGGCCCGCAGCCGGACCAGTTCCTGAGTCGCCAGCGGCAACGTCGACTCGGTGAGGATCTTCCCGGCGGCGCTCAACTGCTTGATCACCTTCATGGCGACGGCGTCGTCGAACGGGTTCAGCCTTGCTTCCATGGTGTGCTCCTAACCGGTTGTCGGTGTACGCCCCTCTAAGACACGCCGGCTCTGTTCAACGTGACATGTTCTGGTGTGAACTGGGCCATATGGCTGAGTGGATCGTCATGGTCGGGCTGCCGGCGTCGGGTAAGACCACGCGCGCCAAGGTGCTCGCGGAGCAGCATCGCGCGGTGCGGATCACCCCGGACGACTGGGTCATGCCGCTGTACGGGGAGCCGGGCGGCGGCGGCCGCCGCTACATCCTCGAAGGCCGGCTCGTCGACGTGGCCCTGCAGACGGTACGGCTCGGCACCAACGTGATCCTGGACTTCGGGTGCTGGACCCGCGACGAGAGGTCCGGGCTGCGCTGGCTGGCCCGTGACGCGGGAGTCGCGTGCCGGCTGATCTACCTGCCGCTGACCCGGGAGGAACAGCTGGCCCGGATGCGCGACCGGGACCGGGTGGACGGGGCGATCCGGGCGACGGCGCAGGACATCGAGCACCAGTGGAGCCTGTGGCAGCCACCGGAGGCGGCCGAGCTGAACGGCGGCGAGATCCCGGGGCCGCCGGACGGCTGGGGCAGCTGGTGGGAGTGGGTGCAGCAGCGCTGGCCGACGATCAGCCGAACAGCACCAGCACGTGCCACAGATATTTGACCAGCTGCAGGACGTCGGCGGGCGGCCCGAACCGGGCCCACACGTCCGAGGACCGGACGACGGATCGGGCCGCGCGGCCGACCAGGGCGGCGTCCAGGACCGGTCGCTGGTAACGGTCCGCGACGAAACGCGCGAAATCGTGGAGCTCGGGGGCGCGCAGCACGGCGGGGACGGCGCCCGCGGCGAGCGTGAAGCCGGGATGCCATCGCAGCGGGACGCCGAGGGAGGCCAGTTCGGCTTCGGTCGGCGTACCCCTGAAGGAAGGGTCGGCAACGACGGCCGTGACGTCGTCGCGAAGGGTGACGCCCCCGTGGACCTGGGCTTCGACATACCAGTCCATGGCACGTCCCGGGGCGAAAGGCGCCGGGCCGGACGTCCATTCCGCAAAGGCCTCGGTTCGTGCGGAGATCGTGGAGACCCAGTCGTCCGGGGCGGGGGACGAGACGGCCAGAGCGGAGCCGTAACGCGTGACATCGTCGAGCAGGGCCTGCCAGATCGCGCCGAACGCGGGCCACGTGCCGACAATCGACGGTTCCGTGTGACTGTCGCCGTGACTGAACGTGGCCCGCGAAGCCACCGCCGGGCGCAGCACGAGGTGACACGACCCGAACCGGGGCGCCGCACCGTCCGGATGCCCGCCGAGATTCAGCGCACCGTAGATCGGCCGCCCGACGTGGTCCGGGCCGAACATCTGCCGCTCCCAGCGTTCCCGCGCCCCGCCGATCGCCGCGTTCAGCCCGCCGTTGGAGATGCCCGTCTCGAACTGGGTGCGGTAGACGCCGTCCGCGGCCAGGCACGCCGCCACCGTGCGGCCGTCCGCGAGGAGCCGGTCCGGATGGAAGTTGACAGTGATGAGCGCCGGAACCGGGGGCGGCTCCGGCGCCGCGCTCACTTGGGCTCGATCGTGTTGGTCATCAGCAGCACCAGCAGCAGCGAGCCGAGCGCGACCCGGTAGAAGATGAAGATGCTGTAGGAGTGCTTGGAGACGAACTTCAGCAGCCACGTCACCGAGGCGTACGCGACCACGAAACTGACCACGGTCGCCACGATCGTGTTGGTCCAGCCGACCCCGCCGGAGATCCGGTCGTACTCGTCGATGCCCTGCAGCAGCGACGCGCCGGTCAGCGCCGGGATGGATAGGAAGAACGACAGCTTCGTGACGGTGACCCGGTCCAGGTCGCGCAGCAGGCCCGCGGACATCGTGGCACCGGAGCGGGAGATGCCCGGGATCAGCGCCATGCACTGCACGATGCCGATGATCAGCGTGTCCTTCCAGGCCACGTCCTTCTCGTTGCGGACCTGGGTGGCGGCGTGGTCGGCGAACGCCATGACGCCGCTCCACAGGATCAGCGCGCCGGCGACGAACCAGAGGCTGCGCAGGGTGGTTTCGATGGCGTCCTTGAACAGCAGCGCCGCGAACACGATCGGCAGCGAGCCGAGCAGCACCGCCCAGCCGAACCGGAAATCGGCGTGCTCCCGGGCCTCGGAGTTGAACAGGCCGCGGAAGAACGCCGGCACGACCCGGGCGATGTCCTTGCGCAGGAAAAGGATGGTGGCGAGAACCGCACCCGACTGGATGATCACCGTGAACGCGGTGATGTCCGGGTCGTCGATGGTGTGCCCGAACAGCTTCTCCAGGATCGTCAGGTGCCCGGTGCTGGAGACCGGGAGGAACTCGGTGATCCCCTCGACCGCCCCGAGGATCACCGCTTCGATGATGTTCATTTCGGTTGCCACTGTGCCCGCTTTCCCGTCGCCAGCCTGAGAGCATAGGTGGACGGATCAGGCGCGGTCACGGCGGGCACGGGCTGCCGCGATCGTGTACGCCGGGTCACGATCCAGGTTGTGACGGTCACGGTCGTAGCGGCGCGTGGTCCGCGGATCGGCGTGTCCCATCGCGTCCTGCACGTCCTCCAGGGGCACGCCCTCGGCCCGCGCGGTGGTCGCGAACGCGTGCCGCAGCGAGTGCGGCGACAGCTGCCCGGCGGCCTCGATCCCGGCCTCGCGGGCCAGTTTGCGCACGAGCCGGAACACCGAGTGCCGGTCGATGCGGGCCCGCGAGGCGGTCTGGAACAGCGGGCCGTCGTGCGCGCCGCGGATCGCCAGGTACTCGTCGAGGGCCGCACCGGCCGCCGGGGTCAGCGCACGCCGGCGGGGTTTGCCGCCCTTGCCGACGAACCGGACGGTGCGGTGCCCGCGTTCGGTGCCCAGATCGGCGAGGTCCAGGCTGACCACCTCGCCCACGCGCAGGCCGAGGTCGGCGAGCAGGGCGAGCACGGCGCGGTGGCGGACCGCGGCCGGCCCGGACGCCTGCCGCGCGGCGCCGAGCAGCGCGTCGACCTCGGCGGGGGTCAGGCCGATCGTCGAGGAGTGATCGCGGGAGACGTAGGGCCGGTCCGCGCCGCCGACCGGGTTGACGCCGACCGCCTGCAGTTTCAGCAGGAAGTCATACCAGCTGGAGACGCCGGAGAGCTTGCGCGCGACGGTCGCGGCCGCGAGGGGCCGGGCTTCCAGGCTTCTTGCGTACGCGTTGACGTCCAGAAACGACGCGTGCAACGGATCGACCGAACGTGCGGCACACCAGTGCAGCCACGACGCGACGTCACGCCGGTAGGCCTGGCGGGTGTGCTCGGAGAGCCGCCGGTTGGCCAGCCAGGCCTCGGTGAACCGGTCCGCCGGCCCACCGGCGGCCAGCTCACGCACGAGATGCGGCACGAGGGACATGCCGCCATTTTCTCAGCTTTCGATCACCTGTCCGTCCGCGACATGCCAGTGACGGGTATGTCCCACCGCATCGGCGAAGTACCGGTCGTGGCTGACGATCAGCAGCGTCCCCCGGTAGCGGCGCAGCGCCTCCTCGACGACGTCGAGGGCCTCGAAGTCGAGGAAGTTGGTCGGCTCGTCGAGCAGCAGGATCCGCTTCTCGGTGTTGACGACCACGGCCAGCAGCAGCCGGCGCAGCTCACCGGCGGACAGGTCACGCACCGGGGCGCTCCACTGCTCCGCCTCGAACTGGTGCCCGGCCAGGAGTTTCTCCGCGTCGTCGGCGTAGACCGGCACCCGGGCCCGGAAGAAGTCCAGCACGGTCGTGGCGGTCCGCAGCCCGTCGTCGGTCTGCGGCAGCACGGCAACGTCCGGGTGGCGCTCCTCGATCGCCCGCAGCAGCGTGGTCTTGCCCGACCCGTTGCGGCCGGTGATCAGGATCCGGTCGCCGCGGGTCACGTCCAGGTCGACCCGGTCGAGCAGCGTGCGCTCGCCGAACGCCACGGTCAGGTCCCGGACCTTCAGCACGATCTCGCGGTCGTCGCCGTCGTCACCGGGGAACGCGAGGGTCAGCGGCGGCCGGGTCCTCGGCTGGGCGATCCACTTCACCGACGCCATCTGCCGGCGCAGTCGTCTCTCCCGTACCTTCGCCTTGCGGGCGACCAACCGCGCCACCCGGCGCAGATGCGGCGCCTCGGCCCCCGACCGGACCGTGTTCTCCACGCCGCGCGCGTAACCCTTGGTGCGCTCGATGTCGGCCTCCCAGCGCAGCCGGTCCTTCTCCTGCGCCTCGAAATCGAGCAGCAGCTTCTCCCAGCGGCGCTGCTTCTCGGCGCGGTAGGCCGTGTAGCCGCCGCCCGGATAGTCCTGCGGCTGCTCGTCGATGCCGTCCAGCTCGATGATCCGGGTGGCGAACTCGTCCAGGAACGCCCGGTCGTGGCTGACCGCGATCACCCCGCCGCCGAAGTCGCGCAGCCACTGCCGCAGCCAGGCCGCGCCCTCGGCGTCCAGGTGGTTGGTCGGCTCGTCGAGCAGCAGCAGGTCCGGGCTCGCCAGCAGGGTGCGGGCCAGCAGCAGCCGGGCCTGTTCGCCGCCGCTGACCGCGGAGACCGGCAGTTCGTCGGCGAGATGCTCGATGTCGAGGCGCTGGCGGATCTCGGTGAGCCGGTTCTCCGCGTTCCACCCCTGCAGGGCGGTCCAGCGTTCCTGCACCACGCCGTACTCGTCGAGGACGTCGTCACCCACGGCCAGGCGGTGCTCCAGGCGGCGCAGCGTCGCGGTCACTTCCGCGAGCTCACCGAGGCCCGCGCTGAGGAAGGCACCGACGCTTCCGTCGGCCTCCGGCATTCTTTGGGGTACGAGAGACGCGCTCGTGCCGGCGGCGATGCTCACGCTGCCGGTGGTGGCCGCGAGCTCGCCGGCCAGCACCCGCAGCAGGGTGGTCTTGCCGGCGCCGTTGGGCCCGACGACACCGATCCGGTCGCCCGCTCCGAGGACCAGGTCGAGGCCGGAGAAGAGCAGGTCACCGTCGTGCGCGCGGCCGAGGCCGACGGCCTTGAGATGGGGGTTTCGAGGTAGCAGGACAGCCTCCGAGAGGACGACACCGACAGGGTCAAACCGAAGGTCGGGTGTCTCTCACATCGGGGCATGCACTCCTCGGGCCGGCGCCAGGTCTGCGACAACCCTGCCTCAGCGATCGGTGAGCCGCAACCGGATTTGATAGATCGGTTGACGATATATAGCGGCAGGCGTACTGTCCCGGGGCATGAATCGAGTCCTGACGTGACCACGGCGAACTGGCCGCGAACCGATCCGGCGCTCGAGCGGGCCTACCGGCGGCTCCTGCGCGCCTATCCCGGTTCCTACCGCCGCCGGCACGGCACCGAGATCGTCACGACCCTGCTGGAGATGGCCGAGCCGGGCCAGCAGCGACCGGGCCGCTCCGAGACCTGGCACCTGATCGCCAGCGGGATCCGGCAGCGGTTCCGCGTGCCCGCCCGGCCGCTCGCCCTGATCGCGGCGGTGCTGGCCCTGCTCGCCGGCGGCGGTCTCGGCGCGGCGGCCGGATCCTGGGTGTCCGAGCGCACGTTCGCCGACGTTCCCGGCCCGGAGCAGACCCTGGTGCTGGTGGGGACGCTGGTGCCGCCGCCCGGCGCGCAGGAGATGACGGCGCAGGGCGAGGACGGCACCCCGTGGTTCGGCGCCATGACGCGCGGCACCGCCCGGTCCCCCGGCATCGGGCAGTGGGACAGCGACGCGGCCCGCCAGCGGCTGGCCGCCGACGGCTGGCGACTCGGACCGGTCTCACATCCGCACAGCACCGCCCAGATACTCGACAAGGACGGCAAGCCCATGCAGGTCCTCTCCACCATGATCAGGTTCCAGGCGGAGCGCGACGGGGTGCGGATGCAGGTCACCGCGTACCTCGACCAGACCAGCGGCCGGGTCACCACCGAGCTCTGGGCCATCGGCAACGCGAGCCTGCTGCCGCTGATCGTGGCCGGCGCGCTGGCCGGGATGGCGGGCGGCTGGCTGTTCGCGGCGGCGGCGACACACCGCATGCGGCACACCGACCGGTCCCGCCGATGGGCGGCGGCCACTCTCGGCACGGCGGCGGCACTGAGCCTCGCACCGCCGGTGACGGCCTTCTACGGCAACGTGATCCGGGCCTTCGAGTTCGCGGGCGGCACCGACCCGGTCTTCACCGTGCACAGCGCACTGTCCCCGACGGCGCACTGGCCGTTCGGCGCCCCGTGGCTGAACCTCGCCGCCCTGACGGCCGGCCTCCTGCTCGCCACGACCATGCTGCTCATGCTGGCCCCCGCCCACCACGAGCCGGCCCCCGAACCCCGGCCGACAACGAACTGAGGAGGCGGACCCGCATGCAGGAACCCACGTTTCTCATCCTGACCGCGCTGGCCGCCCAGCCACTGCACGGCTACGGCATAGTCCAGTCCGTCCTGGACCTCTCCGCCGGCGACGTGCGACTACGCCCCGGCACCCTGTACGGCGCCCTGGACCGCCTGGCCGAACAGGGCCTGATCGAGGTGGACCGCGAGGAGGCCGTCGAGGGCCGCCTGCGCCGCTACTACCGCCTCAGCGACACCGGCGCCGCCGCCCTGACCACCGAGGTGGACCGCCTGCGCAAGAGAGCCGCGGCCGCCGAGGACCAGCTGCGCCGCCGCCCGGAAATCACACCGGGCCTGTCCGGAGCCTGACCCACCGTCCCCCCACTGGCGTCCCCCGCCACCGTCATCGCGGCTTGCGTCATCGCGGCCGGCGTCACCCCGCCCACCGTCATCCCGGGTGGCGTCCCCCGGCTTGCGTCACCCGCCCACCGTCATCGCGGGTGGCGTCCCCCGCCCACCGTCATCCCGGGTGGCGGCTCCAGGCCGGGCCGGTCCAGGCGCCGGCCCACCACGCGCCTCGCCATCAGACCGCCGGTTCCCGCGCCGAGCCGGACCCGGGGGCCGGCCCAGCGCTCGGGCTGTCACCAGGCGGCAGCTTCCCGCGCCGCGGCGGCCCGGCACGCTGGCCGTCACCAGGCGGCCGGTTCCCCGGGCCGTCACCAGGCGGCCGGTTCCCCGGGCCGTCACCAGGCGGCCGGTTCCCCGTGCCGGGCCGGTCCGGCAAGCGGGTCGCCATCAGGCCGCGGGCTCCCCTGCGGGGGCGGCCCAGCACGCGGGCCGTCATCACGCGGCCGCGGCGAGGCGCTGGCCCTGGGCGTCGGTGACGCCCAGCCGGGTCGTCATCGTGCTGCGGGCGGCGATCTGCGCGGCGTAAGCGGCACGGCGCCGGGCCACGCAACCGTCCTTGGCCGCGGGCGAGCCCTTCTGCTCCATGTGCGTGGTAAGGCCGTCACGCAGCAGGGCGAGTGCCTCGGTGCGCAGCTGCGACACGCGCGACTCGGTCACGCCGAGTTCGGCGGCCACCTCGGAGAGCGGGCGCTCCTGCAGGAACGACGCCTCCACCACGAACCGCAGCCGCTCCGGCAGCACGGTGACCGCGTCGTGCAGGTAGCCGAGCCGCTCACGGTGCAGCAGCAACTCCTCCGGGTTCATCGAGGTGTCGGTGACCAGGTCCTCGGCCGTACCGGCGGCGAAACCCTGCAAGGAGAGCACCGCGGCGCGCTGCACGTCGTCGTCCACGCTGCTCAGCTCGCTGACCGCCACACCGAGCAGCTCGGCCAGCTCGTCGGCGGTCGGCGTGCGGCCCAGCTGACGCGTCAGCTCCTCACGGGCCACGTCAGCGCGCCGGGCCCGGGCCCGCACCGAGCGGCTCGCCCAGTCCATGCTGCGCAACTCGTCGAGCAGCGCCCCGCGCACCCGGACAGCGGCGAACCGGCCGAACGGGATACCGCGCTCCGCGTCGAACGACTGTGCCGCGGTGACCAGAGCGGCATACCCGGCCGAGGCGAGATCGTCGCGGTGCACGTGCGGCGGAACCTTGAAGAGCATCTCGCGGACCATGTGGCCGACCAGCGCCATGTTCTCGCGGATCAGGTCCTCCTGCGCGCGGGTGGTCGCGGCCTTCGGCCGGACGGTCGTCGTCATCTTCGGTTCCCCCCTGTGTCGGCTGACAGGGGGAACTTTTCGCTGCGTCGGGTGCAGCCGAAGGCCACTCTCGGTTGCCGCTCGGTTGCACTGAGAAATTTTCCTCAAGTGCCGCCGACCGCCCCTCAGGACATCAGCCACCCCTTGTCGACGGCCAGCCGGACCGCCTCGGCCCGCGTCCGCGCCCCGGTCTTCCCGATCGCCGCGGACAGATGATTGCGGATGGTCCCCTCGGAAAGTCGCAGCTCACGAGCTATGTCAGCGACCGTCCCGCCGTCCTGGGCGGCTCGCAGAACATCGGTCTCCCGGTCGGTCAGCGGCGAGTCACCGTGAGCCAGGCTCTGCGCGGCCAGGGCCGGGTCGACCACCCGCAGTCCCTGGTGCACCCGGCGAACCGCATCAGCGAGCTGCCGGGCGGGCGTGTCCTTGACGACGAAGCCACCGGCGCCCGCGGCCATCGCCTGCCGAAGATAACCGGCCCGCCCGAACGTGGTCACCATCAACACCCGGGTCGCCGGCACCTCAGCACGCAGCAGCCGGGCCGCGGCGATCCCGTCCAGGCCGGGCATCTGCACATCGAGCAGCGCGACATCCGGCTCGTGCATCCGGGCGGCGTCGAGCACCTCGTCACCCCGGCCGACCTCAGCGACCACGGTCAGGTCGGCCTCCAGGTCGAGCAGCGCAGCCATCGCGCCCCGAACCAGAGCCTGATCGTCGGCCAGCAACAACCTGATCACCGAGGCACCTCCATATGCACACAGAACCCCGGAGCTCCCTCACGCCGGCCCGCGGTCAGCGTCGCCCCCACCTCCTCAGCCCGCTTCCGCAGCCCGTCCAGCCCCTGCCCGTTCCCCGCCAGCCGCCGACCCTCGCCGTGTGCAACGCCGCCGTCTGCAACGCCGCCGTGTGCAACGCCGCCGTCCGGACCGCCGGCCTCGCTCCCGGCGGTCCGGGCGCCCGCTTCCTCGATCGCGCCTCCCGGGCCGTCGTCCGAGATCTCCACGCTGTGCGGTCTCAGCGTGATCGTCGCCCTCTGTGCCCGGCTGTGGCGGACGATGTTCGTGACCGCCTCCCGGATCGTCCAGGCGAACAGCTCACGGTTGCGGGTCGGCACCTCGTCGGCCGCGCTGGGCAGGTCCGCCTCGACGTTGGCGGCTGCCAGGGCCTCCTTCGCCGCTGCTATCTCGCCCGGCAGGGAGATGCCCCGCATGCCGAGCGCGGTCGCCCGGACGTCGGCGAGGGCGTCGCGGGCCAGGGATTCGAGGTCGTTGAGTTCGGAGCGGGCGCGGGTCAGGTCGACGTCGAGCAGGCGCTGGGCCAGTTCGGCCTTGACCGCGACCACGGTCAGCGAGTGGCCGAGGATGTCGTGCAGGTCGGCGGCGATGCGGGCGCGCTCGTCGGCGACCGCGAGGGCGGCCAGGTCCTGCTGGGCCTGCAGGAGGCGGCGCTGGCGGTCCAGGGCCAGGCGGATCCCGCCGGTAGCCAGCGCGCCGAGCACGATCGCCAGGCTGTAGCCGTGGCCCGCAGTACGCCAGCCGGGCATGAGTCGCAACAGCAGCTCGGCGATGACGACCAGCACCACCGCGACGGCGATGCCCTGCCGCCGGGGCAGGCCCATCATCGCGGTGGCGGCCATGTAGACGAGGCAGGTAAGCGCATGCGGGCCCGCGCCGGGGACCTGAACGACGGCCAGCACCAGCATGGCGGCCACGGCGGCCCAGACCAGCGGATCGGTGCGCTCGGCCTCGGCGGCCAGGCGCCGGCCCCGCATGTGGCCGAGGACCAGGATGTAGACGGCGACGAAACCGGCCAGCGCGGCGAGCCCGGAGGTGCGCTGCCAGCCGGGGGTGTGGTGCAGCAGGGCGTTGAGGTTCTCACTGAGGTAGGACAGCCAGACCGCGCCGAACACCCAGCCCCAGCGGGGGTTGACGATCGGGTGCCCGGGCGTGGTCATGGCCATGGCTCCATTACACCCGTGCCGTGTCGCGGCGGAAGCGCCACATCGCGCCGGCGGCGAACACCGCGGTCCAGGCGAGCACGTTGACCACGGCGATCCACAGGGTGCCGTCCTGGACCAGCGGGTAGCGGGCTATCTCGCCCACGCCGTAGACCGGGGTGAACTTGGCGATGGTGGCGAACGTGGAGCCGAGCTGGTCGGCCGGGACGAACAGGCCGCCGGCGAAGGAGAGCAGTGCCAGGACCGGGCCGAGGATCTGCATGACGTTCTCGCTGGGCAGCAGGTAGCCCATGAATAGCCCGAACGCGGCGAACACGAGCGAGCAGGCCCAGGCGAGCAACCCGGAGCCGATCCAGCCCTCGACGGGCAGCTCGGCGCCGCTGAACGCGCCCACGGCGAACGCGACGGCCACCGAGACCGCGCCGATCACCATCGCGAGGATGACCTTGATGAGGACGTAGGTGGCGGGCTTGAGCGGGGTGAGCCGCAGCTGGCGGCTCCAGCCGGCGGCGCGCTCGATGGAGACCATGGCGCCGCCGGACGTGGTGGCGAGCATGGCGCCGTAGACGGCCATGCTGATCAGCACGTATCCGGTCACGTTGCCGTCGCCCACCCGTTCGGTCCGGTAGGCCGCGCTCGTGCCGAACAGCAGGAAGAAGGCCGCCGGCATGACCAGCGTGAAGATGACGGTGCGCTTGTTGCGCAGCATGCGGCGCAGTTCCAGGCCGAGCACTCCGATGATCATTTCTCGTCCGCCGTGAGGGTCAGGAACGCGTCCTCCAGGTTCCGGGAGGTGATCTCCAGGTCCCGGGCGGGCGTTGCGGTGAGCAGGTGACGGGCGATCGCGTCGGTGTCACGCCCGTGCAGGTAGATGGTGTCGCCACGGACCTCGGCGTCCTCGGCGCCGGGGACCGCGCGCCACTCGAACTGCCCGGCGCCGGGCAGCGTGGCCCGAACCGTGCGGCCGGAGGCGAGGGCCTTGACCTCCGAGGCGGTGCCGTCGGCGACGATCCGGCCGCGGCGCACGAACACCACGCGGTCGGCGTAGGAATCGGCCTCCTCCAGGTAGTGGGTGGCGAACACGACGGTCCGGCCGCCCTGGGCGTCCTGCCGGATCGCGTTCCAGAACTCGTGCCGGCCGCCGACGTCCATTCCGGTCGTCGGCTCGTCCAGGATCAGCAGCTCCGGGTCGGGCAGCAGCGCCATCGCGAACCGCAGCCGCTGCTGCTGCCCGCCGGAGCACTTGCCCACCAGTCGGTTGCCGATGTCGGCGATCCCGGCGCGCTCCAGCGCCCGGGTCGCCTCCTCGCGGTCGCGGCCGAACAGCACGGCGGTCAGCCGCACGGTCTCGGCGACGGTGTAGTCCTTGAGCAGCCCCCCGGACTGCATCACGGCGGACACCAGGCCCCGGGCGACCGCCTCGTGCGGCGGCCGCCCGTACACCTGGACCTGCCCGGCGTCGGGCCGGGACAGGCCCAGCAGCATGTCGATGGTGGTGGTCTTGCCGGCGCCGTTGGGCCCCAGCAGGGCGACCACCTCGCCGGGCCGGATGCGCAGGTCGAGCCCGTCCACGGCGGTGACCGTGCCGAAACGCTTGACCACGCTGTCCAGGACCACGGCGTCGACGGCCGTGGTGTCGGGTGTGACGGTGGTGATGGTCATGCCCTCATCGTGACCGCGTCGACGGCCGTGGATCTGGGCTGTGCGTCACCGTCGCGCCATGACATGTGTCAGGGCGTCATGGATGCCAGGCGGCCCGGCGGCGCTGCATGTCCTCGATCTGTTCCGGGGTGAGGGTGGCCATCAGCTCCTGCCGGCGGCGGGTCATCGTCTCGCGTTCCTCGTCGGTGAGCGACGCGCTGAGCTCGGCCCGGCGCCGCGACATCTCGGCCAGTTGCTCGGGAGTCAGTGGGGTTTCCACGGCGATCATCTCCTCGATCAGGGTGATCAGGTCGGAAGGGGTGGGATCGGTCAGCCTGTCCAGGGCGGACTGCAGGCGCGAGCGCAGCCGGACGGATCTGCGGATGCGCTCGTCGAGGGCGTCCCTCTGGTTGAGCAGAACCTCGTGCAGGTCGACGCCCCGCGCGGCCAGGGCGTGCCGAATGTCGGTCAGGCCGAGCCCGAAGCCGCGCAGGACGAGGATCGCGTGCAGGCGCCGGACGTCCGCACCGGTGTAACAGCGATGGCCGCCGCTGGTGCGCGACGACGGCTTGAGCAGGCCGATCCGGTCGTAGTGGTGCAGTGTCCGCACGGTCACGCCGGTGACGTGCGCCAGCCGGCCGATGCGCCACTGCTGCTCGTCGCTGCTCATGGAAAAGACGCTAAGCCCTGCCCTTGGGGCAGGTTCAAGCCCGAAGAGAGAGGAAAAAACTCAGCCCTGAAGGCGGCGCCCCCGGGGCCCGAGCGGCACCTCCGACATGTCAACGGTCTGCGACGTGATCCGCTTGAACCCGTACCCGCGCGACGACATCCACTCCGCCGCCTTCGCCTCCGCCCGCGCGGTCACCTGCGGGATGTCCCTCTCGTCGGAGACCTCCTCGGCGAAGCGGAACGTGAAGAACGGCCGCGCTGCCAGGTCGTACGTCAAATGCCCGGAAGGCGTGTACGCCACCGCGAGGATGTCGGCGTGCTGGTCACCAGCAGCGATCAACTCGGCCTTCTGGGCGTCGGAGAGGTTGTCGAAGGATCCGCGGACCGTGACCCGGATCGTGCGTTGACTGTTCACGGCGCCCAGTATCAGCACGCGACCCCGGACCCGGACAGCCAATTACAGGAAGGAACGGGCACCCCGCAGCCGGACCCGCAGCACCCGATCCGCCCGCGAAGTGATCAACCGCAGGTCAGGCGGCCGGTTCAGTCCGAGCGCCGCGAGCGACGCGGCCGGGATCAACGACGGGTCGAGGCCGTCGCGGCGGGCCACCAGCACACCCAGGTCATACCGGCTCAGAGCGTCGGCACCCGCCACGTTCAGCACCCCGCGGTAATCGCTGCCGGCCAGCTCGAGCAGCGCGTCGGCGAGATCGTCGACGTGGACCGGTTTGCGGATCTCGTCGGTGAACAGCGCCCCCGAGACCCGCCCGGCGATCAGGTCACGGGTGAGGATCTCGTGCGCGCCGTTGCCGTCACCCAGAATCAGCGAGGTCCGGACCACGGCGGCCGACGGCAGGATCGCCCGCACCGCGGTCTCGGCGGCCGCCTTGGCAGCGCCGTAGGCATAGACCGGATCCGGCAGCGCCTCCTCGTCATACTCCCCCAGCCGCCCGGAGAACACGGCGTCGCTGGAGACGTGCACCATCCGTACCCCTGCTTGAAAGGCCGCAACCGCGACGTGGGCCGCACCGTCGGCAGTGGCCGGCCAATCGTTGCGGTCGCGCCCCGCGGCCGCGTGGATCACCGCGTCGGGCCGCACCGAGGCCAGCACCCGCCGGACGTCGCCGGGGTCCCGGATGTCGAGGCGAACCGCTGACGAGAGCGAGGCACCGACCGGCTCCCAGCCCGCGGCCGCCGCTCGGGCGACGACACGGCGGCCCAGGGAGCCGGTCGCTCCAGTGATCAACACACGTCCGGTCACGCGGAGAACTTTATGCGCAGCGCCACATCGCGCACGGTGCCGTGGAACACCGCCCAGGTGGCCGCCGCGGCGACGAGCGTGACCGCGAGGATCACCGCGAGGTCGGTGGTGCCGGCGCGCAGGAACGGCACGAGGCTGAAGAACCCGTTGAAACCGCCGGTGACCAGCAGCACCACGGCGGCGAAAGGCACCGTCACGACGATGCCGTTGGCCTCCCAGCGGTAGATGCCTGCGCCGATCACCGCACCGGCCAGGAGCCACATCAAAAGCATGCTGAGGTACGTTACGAAGATCACCGGATAGTCGGACGCGGACTCGTAGACCCGGTGGTCCTGCAGTTTCTGCGGCCAGTCGAAGGCGCTGTACAGCGCGGTCTCGCCGGCGTAGACCAGCGTGATCAGCGCGGCCAGGGTGAGCGCCGAGAGGCCGAGATACGCCGGGTACTGCGCGAGGAACTCCCGGCGGGTCCGGCCGTGCACCAGCACGGTGCCCAGGGTGGTGGTGGCGCTGGTGCCGTACGCCAGCGCCAGCCAGCACAGCACCTGCGCGGCGACGTCGACGGTGCTGATGCTGATGTTGGACAGGAGCGCGACGGTGGTCAGCAGCACGCCGCAGGCCGCGTAGAACCCGACCAGGATGAGGATCAGGAAGATGTAGTGGGTGCTGAGCAGGTATCGGGTGATCGGCCAGCGGTTCACGCCACACCTCCGGTCAGGTGGATGAACAGGTCCTGCAGGGCGACCGGGCCGAGTTCCAGCCCGTGCGTACGAGCGGCACGCACACTGTCCTCCGCGAGCGTCCCGTACACCATCACCCGCTTCGTCGGCCCGAGCCGCTCCTCGCCGAGCACGGTCAGCCCGAACACGAAGTCGTCGACGACCGCGGACGGCCCGGTCACCGACACGCCCCGGCTGCGCAGCTCGTCGAGCTCCTCGTGCAGCATCACCCTGCCCTCGTGCAGGATCAGCACCCGCTCGAACACCGGGCTCTGCTCCTCGATCAGGTGTGTGGAGATCACGAAGGTGCGCTGGGTGGCGACGTAGTCGCGCAGCAGCTCGTCGAGGAACAGCCGCCGGGTCGGCGCGTCCATGCCCAGGTGCGCCTCGTCGAACATGGTCAGCGGCGCCCGCGACGCCAGCCCGACGACCACGCCGAAGGCGGAGCGCTGCCCCCGTGACAGCGCTCCGAGGCTCTTCTTGCGCGGCAGGGCGAAGCGTTCCAGGAGCTCCTCGGCGTACTTGTCGTCCCAGCCGGGCCGCAGCATCCGGGCCATGTCGAGGACGTCGCGCAGGTTGTCGGTGCTGTCACCGACACCGCCGCCCTCGGTGATCAGGCAGATCCGGGTGGTGTTGCGCGGGTTCTCGAAGACCGGCTCGCCGCCGAGGCGCACGCTGCCGGCCGACGGCTTGCGGAACCCGGCGACGGCGGACAGCAGCGTGGTCTTGCCGGCTCCGTTGCGGCCCAGCAGCCCGTAGATCTTGCCGCCGGGCAGGTCGAGAGCGATGTCGTGCAGGGCGACGGTGTCGCCGTAGCGCACCTGCAGATCGGATATCTGGATCGAGGGGGTCATCGGGCTGCTCCCGGGTCGGTCAGCTGGTGGATGCGGGCCACGAGGTCGGCCGCGGGGATCTCCAGGTCCCGGGCCTCGGCGACCATCGGCTCCAGCACGTCGGCGAAGAAGCGCTCGCGGCGCTGCTCGCGCAGCCGCTGCCGGGCGCCGGGGTTGACGAACATCCCGACGCCGCGCCGCTTGTAGATCACTTCCTCGTCGACGAGGTGCTGGAAGGCCTTGGCCGCGGTCGCCGGGTTGATCCGGTAATACGCCGCGTACTGATTCGTGGACATCACCTGCTCGTCGTCGCCGAGCACGCCGCGGAGCACATCGGCCTTGATCTGGTCGGCGATCTGCCGGTAGATCGGGCTGCGGTCGTCGAACATGGTGACACCCGCTTCCTCGGTTCATTACTCTACTAATGAACCGTAGAGGTGCCGCGCAACTGTCGCAACCGCGACCTTCGACGCGGGCAGCAGCGGCAGCCGTACATCCGGGGTCGGAATGCGACCCGCCGCATGCAACGCCGCCTTGACCACCGCGGGGTTGGGCTCGGCGAACAGCGCCGCCGACAGCTTCGCGAGCCGGTGACCCAGCGGCCGGGCCCGCGCCACGTCACCCGCCTGCCAGGCCGCGACGAGCTCGGCGAAGGCCGCGGTCGCCAGGTGCGCGGAGGCCAGGATCCCGCCGGTCGCGCCCAGCGCCAGCATCGGCGACAGCAGCACGTCGTCGCCGCACAGCACGTCGAAGTCCGCCGGCACGTCGGAGAGAAACGAGATCAGCTCGGCGTCGACGGCGCCGGCCGCGTACTTCACGCCGATCACCCCGTCGATCGCGGCGATCCGGCGCAGCGTGCCCGCCGACAGCGGCTGAGCGGTCCGGTACGGCACGTGATAGATCACCAGCGGCACCGGGCTGCCCGCGGCGAGCTGCTCGAAATACGCCACCACACCGTCCTCGCCGGGCCGCACAAACGGCGGGACCAGCGTCAGCGCGGCACTCGCCCGATCCGGAACGGCCCTCAGCTGCTCCGGCGAGTTCGCCCCGGCCAGCAGCGGCGCACCCAACCCGGCCAGCACGGCGAGGACCTCTGCGCGCTCGCCGGCGCTGAGCGCCGCCGGCTCACCCGTCGTTCCCAGGGCCACCAGACCGGCGGCGCCGGCTTCGAGCAGATCAAAGGCCAACTTCTCGAGTACGCCGAAAGCGATCTCGCCGTTGTCGTTGTAGGGAGTGATCAGCGGAACCCAGACACCGTTCATGGTCCTCACGCTGCCCCGCGCGCACCCTAAGTTCCAGTTCCGATTTCTGAGGCAAACCGTAAGCTCAGCTGATGCTCGATGTGCGGCGCCTCCGACTGCTGCGTGACCTCGACCGGCTCGGCACCATCGCCGCCGTCGCCGCCGCGCACACCTACACACCCTCGGCCGTCTCCCAGCAGCTCGCCGCACTGGAACGCGAGGCCGGCGTCGCGCTGCTGGAACGCACCGGCCGGCGGGTCACGTTCACCCCGGCCGGGCAGGTCCTGGCCCGCCACGCCGAGACCGTGCTGGCCGCTCTGGAGGAGGCCGGCGCCGCTCTGGCCGCCGTGCGC
Source organism: Actinoplanes sp. NPDC051861 (assembly GCF_040681145.1). Classification (NCBI taxonomy): domain Bacteria; kingdom Bacillati; phylum Actinomycetota; class Actinomycetes; order Micromonosporales; family Micromonosporaceae; genus Actinoplanes; species Actinoplanes sp. NPDC051861. The sequence goes on along the minus strand of NZ_JBFAYE010000007.1, from coordinate 253,788 downwards.
AGCGGGCCCGCCGGGCCGTTACGGATCGGCGCGTACCCCAGTGCGATGCGTGCCGTGCTGCCCGCCGCCCTGGTCGCCCTCGGCCGCGACCACCCGGCCCTGGAGCTGATGGTGACCGAACTCGACCCGGCCGCGGTGCCGGCCGCGCTGCGCGAGCGGCGCCTGGACGCCGGGCTGGTCAACGACTACGACATCGCGCCGGCGCCCGCCGACACCGACCTGGACACGGTGCCGCTGCTCGACGAGACGGTCCACCTCGCGGTCCCGTCCTCGGTGCCGGCGGCGACGATCGCCGACCTGCGCGACCAGCCGTGGATCCTGGCGAGCCCGGGAACCCTCTGCCACGAGGTGACCCTGCGGGTCTGCCGGGCGGCGGGCTACACCCCACGGGTACGCCACCACGCCGACGACTTCACCGCCGTGCTCGCCCTGGTCGCGGCCGGGCAGGGCGTGTCACTCGTACCCGAGATCGCCGCGGGCCGGCCGCCCGGGAGCCTGCGGCTGATCACCGCGCCGACCCGCCGCCGCACCCGGATCGCGTTCCGCCGCGGCACCGGTGGCCATCCCGCGATCGCCGCCCTGATCACCGCGTTGCGTACCTCTCAACTCGGGCCCGCCGGGGCCGATCTCCAGGTTGCCGAGGTTCCGTTCGGGCACCCGGCCCCTAAGGAGCCTCAGACATGAAGAACCTGACCATCGGACGGCGCCTCGGCGCCGGTTTCCTCGTGGTCGTCCTCGCGATGGTCGCGCTCGTCGTGTACGGCGTGACCCAGGTCAACAAGATCGACGGGAAGCTCGACGTCATCAACGACGTCAACGCCGTCAAGCAGCGCTACGCGATCAACTTCCGGGGCAGCGTCCACGACCGGGCCATCGCCATCCGCGACCTCGTGCACGCCGCCTCGGACGCCGAGGTCGCCGACGAGAAAGCCCTGATCGCCAAGCTCGCCGCCAAGTACGCCGACTCCGACACCAAGATGAACGAGATCTTCGGCGACCCGTCGAAGGTCCACGACGCGGAGAAGGCCGCCCTCGCCGACATCAACAAGGTGCAGGCGCAGACCCTCCCGCTGATCGAGCAGATCACCGAACTGCGCGAGGCCGGCAAGATCAAGCAGGCGACCGAGGTACTCAACGCCGAGGCCAAGCCGGCCTTCGTCGAGTGGCTGCGGGTCATCAACGTCTTCATCGACATGGAGGAGGCGCAGAACAAGGCCGAGACCGCCACCGCCCGGGAGGTCGCCGACGGCTTCCTCACGGTGATGGGCCTGCTGCTGCTGGCCGCGATCGCCGTCGCCGTCGCGGTGGCCTGGCGGGTCACCCGCAGCATCACCCGCCCGCTCGGCGAGGCCGTCGAGGTGATGGCCGCCGTCGCCGGCGGCGACCTGACCCGCCGCCTGGACGTGCGCACCGGCTGCGAGGTCGGCCAGATGGGCACGTCGGTCAACGCCGCGCTCGAGTCGATCGGCGCCGCGATGAGCGAGCTCAACACCGGCGCGCAGACCCTGACCACCGCCACCGAGCGGATGGGCCGGCTCTCCTCCCAGCTCGCCGACGGCGCCCAGCAGTCGTCCGAGCAGGCCGACCTGGTCGCCGCGTCCGCCGACGAGGTGTCGCGCAACGTGCACACCGTCGCCGCCGGCTCCGAGGAGATGGGCGCGTCCATCCGGGAGATCTCGCACAGCGCCAACGAGGCGGCCACGGTCGCCGGCAAGGCGGTCACCGCCGTGCAGACCACCACGGCCTCGGTGTCGCGTCTCGGCGAGTCCAGCCGCGAGATCGGCGACGTCGTCAAGACCATCACCAGCATCGCCGAGCAGACCAACCTGCTCGCGCTCAACGCCACCATCGAGGCCGCCCGCGCCGGCGAGCAGGGCAAGGGCTTCGCGGTCGTCGCCGGCGAGGTCAAGGACCTGGCCCAGGAGACCGCCCGCGCCACCGAGGACATCGCCCGCCGCGTGCAGGCCATCCAGGCCGACACCCAGGGCGCCATCTCGGCGATCTCCCAGGTGGCCGAGGTGATCGAGCAGATCAACTCGTACCAGACCACGATCGCGTCGGCGGTGGAGGAGCAGACCGCCACCACCAACGAGATCAACCGCAGCGTGGCCGAGGCGGCCGGCGGCTCCACCACCATCGCCTCGAACATCGGCAGCGTGGCGGCGGTCGCCCGCACCACCACCGACCTGGTCAACCAGTCCGAGCAGGCGGTCGGCGAACTGCACCAGGTCAGCGGCGAGCTGCGGACGCTGGTGTCCCGGTTCCGCTTCTGAGCAACGGATCAACCGCGGCGGGGTGGGTGCTTCCGGCACCCACCCCGCTTCGCGTCCCGGGTCACGAGGATCTCAGGGCGGCGGCGACCGCGTCGCGGACGGCGGCGTCGGAGGGTGTCGGCAGGCCCCGCTCCGAGGCGAGCTCCCGCAGGGACGTCATCGCCACATCGTCCAGGCTGCACGCGACGAACTGCCGGAAGACGGCCAGGTCGGCGTCCACGTTCAGAGCGAAACCGTGCGTCGTGACACCGCCGCGGATCCGCATGCCGATCGAGACGATCTTGCGGTGATCCGGGGTCCAGACGCCGACCAGGCTCGGTGAGCCCGGCGGTGTGTCGCGGCGTTCCACCGGGAAGCCGAGTGATTCCAGGGCGGTGATCAGGCCGTTCTCCAGCCAGCGAACGACATCGGCCGGGCCGCCCCAGCTGCGCAGATCCATCACCAGGTAGCCGACGAGCTGTCCGGGGCCGTGGTAGGTGGCGTTACCGCCCCTGTCGACCAGCGCGGTGGGGATGCTGGACAGCGTGCCCGGCAGGTCGTCCGGCGGAGTTCGCCGCCCGTAGGTGATCACCGGTGGGTGGCTGAGCAGGAAGAGACGGTCGGGGGCGGTACCGGCCCGGCGTTCGTCGGCCCAGCCGGCCATCCGCCGGATCGCCGACTCGTAGTCCACTTCGCCCAGGTCCACCCGCTGCAGATCGATCACCGCCCCATTCTCGCGCTCACCATGACTCAGTAGTGGTGGGCCAGGTGCACCACGAGCGCCGCCACCACGGTCACGAAGAAGACCGCCCAGCCGAGCAGGTTCCGCGATCCGACCCGCAGGTGCGCGATCAGCGCCCCGGTGAAGTACAGGACCAGCCCGGCCGCGGCGAGGGTGCCCACCAGCGGCACGGCGAACCCGGCGAGCAGCCCGAGCGAACCGGCCGCCAGCAACAGCCCGAGCACCGGCACCCACGAGCGCGGGATCCGTTTCAGGTCGGCCTGGGCCTTCGGGTACTCGTGCCCGATCAGATAGGTGACAGCCGCGCTACCGGTGAGGAACGCGGCGAGGACGGTGACGGTGGCATAAGCAGCGAACATGCCATCAGGACGGCGCATCCCATCGATTTGTGACGGCTGCTCGCGTGAAGAAGACGTGGAGCGCGGTGCCGCAGAGTCATCCGTACCGATCGAAGGACGGGAGGCTTCGTCATCGTCACGATATACAAACGCGCGGACTGGGCCGTGGCGGTCGTCCCGCCATGGATGCGGGAACACGCCGCCGCGCCGCCGGAACCCAAACCGAGACCCTGGACCGCCGAACGCGGCGTCTTCATCCACCACCGCGGCGCCGGCAGCGCCGACCTGGCCGACGAGGCGGACTGCATCCGGGACATCGCCGAGGTCTACGAGGGAGACCGCGTCGACGAGAACCTCGACTACGACATCGGCTACAACTTCCTGGTCTGCCCGCACGGCAACATCTACGAGGGCCGCGGATACGAGCGCGGCGAGGCCAACTCCGACGGCTACGTCGGCGGGTACGGCCGCAACACCGCCTTCTACTCGATCTGCGGTCTCGTGCGCTCCGACGACGTGCCCGGCGAGACGCTGCTGCGCGCGATCCGGGACCTGATCGCCCACCTGCGCGCCGAGGCGCCGAAGCGGGCCGGCAACGACATCCTGCCGCACCAGTTCGAGCACGAGGAGACCGACTGCCCCGGCAACCTGCGGATGTACGCGTACCCCGCCTCCACCATCGACCCGACCGCACCGTGGACCGGACTGGAGGACATCCAGGTCTTCTGGGCCCAGCACTTCGTCAACAAGATCTACGGTGATGTCCCCGGCTACATCCGGTGCAAGGAGACCGGCCGCACCGGCTGGCCCACGGTCCTGTCGCTAACCCAGGCGCTGCAGCACGAACTCGGTATCAGCCCGGTCGTGCAGAACTTCGGCGCGGCGACCTTCGAGGCGGTCAAGGCCAAGCTCCCGCTGCCGATGTGGGAGAACAGGCCCTACCTGCTGACGATCTACAACGCCGCGTTCTGGTGCAAAGGGTACTGGGCGTCCTCGGTCAGATCCGGCGTCTGGGAGGACTCGCAGGGCACCCTGGAACGGTTCTACGCCGACGCCGGGCTCGAGTACGGCGACGTCAACCACGCGAAGCGCATGTGGCCGTACGTCCTGAAAGCCATGCTGCGGATGGACCAGTTCCGGCTCGTGGCCGGCGGCTCCGCCCCGGTCCGGACGATCCAGCAGTGGCTCAACGCCCGGTACGTCGACAACCTCGCCATCCCGGCCATGGGGCTCGTGCCGTGCGACGGCTGGTACTCCCGCGACGTCCAGCAGGGACTCATGATGGCGATCCAGTACGAGATCGGCATCGCCCCGTCGGCCATCAACGGATACTTCGGGCCCGGCACCCAGAACGGCCTGCGCACCCGCGCCACCGGCACCCTCACCGGCAACCTGCGCCGGCTGTTCCGGGCCGCCTGCTACGTCAACTCGCCGGCCATGGTCAACGGGACACCGCTGCACTACCGGGCCGAGGACATCGACACCGACGCGCAGACCGCCACGCACGTCGCCTGGCTGCAGGCGTTCCAGCGGTTCACGCAACTGCCGGTCACCGGCACCAACGACTACGCGACCTGGGCGCAGCTGCTCGTCTCCTGCGGCGACACGACGCGGCCGGGCACCGGCGCCGACTGTGTCACCGAGATCACCGCCGCCCGCGGCAAGGCGCTGTACGACGCCGGCTACCGCATCGTCGGCCGCTACCTCGACGAGCACCTGCCACCCGAGGACGAGCACTACCTCGGCAAGGCCCTCAAACCCGGCGAGCCGCAGCGGATCCTCGACGCCGGCCTGCGACTGTTCCCGCTGTTCCAGTACAACGGCACCCAGCTGGACAACTTCACGTACGAGAAGGGCTACGCCCAGGGTCTCAAGGCGCACGAGAAGGCCGCCGAGCACCGCCTCCCGGCCGGGACGTGCGTCTACTTCGCCGTCGACTACGACGCGATGGACGTCGACATCGACTTCTTCGTCAAGCCCTACTTCTCCGGCGTGCACACCGCCTTCGCCGAACTCGGCAACCGCTACCAGTACGGGGTCTACGGCTCCCGCAACGTGTGCACCCGCGTCTCGGCCGACACCGGCGCCCGCTGGTCGTTCGTGGCCGGGATGCCCTGGGGCTACTCCGGCAACCTCGGCTTCCCGATGCCGGCGAACTGGTCGCTCAACCAGATCCGCGAGTACGAGTTCCAGCCGGGCTGGGGCCTCGACCACAACGTGTGGCGCGCGGGCGGCGACCCGGGCGTGTCCGCTCTCGACCCGTGAAACGGAGATCCACCATGGTCACCAGACGTACCCTGCTCGCCGTGGCCGGAGCGGCACCGTTCGCGCGGCTCCCGGGCGCCCCGGCGGCCGTCGTCACGTACCGGGTCGAGGGCTCCGCCGCCACGGTCGCGCTGCGCCGCGGTGACACGGCGGTCCTGCTGCTGCACGCCGCCCGGCGCTGGCACTACGAGATCGCGCCGATCGACACCGGCGAGGGCGGCGGGATCACCGGGCACCACACCGGCACCGCCGTCACGCTGCACCCCACCGCGTACCCGCCCGGCGGCAGCGAACGGCCGCCGGCGCACCAGGTCGCGATCGTCCGCGACATCCTCGCCGACTGCGGCGGCACCGTGGCGTGGGGCGGCGACCGGACCCCCGCCGCGTGCGGACTGTTCCACATCGCCGTACGCCCCGGGGACGCCGGGCTTCGGCGAGCCGCCCGCCGGCTCGGCGCAGCCCGGCCCGGCGCGCGTTCGCTCACCCACCAGAGGAGTTTCTGATGTCGGCCGGCCTCACGGCCGGACCGGCTCGACGTAGGCGTCCGTCAGCGTCGGCAGGCCGAGGATGCGGTGCAGGCGCACCCCGCCCACCCGCCTGCCGGCCAGGGTCAGGTTCCGGTCGTAGTAGATCGGCACCAGCGGCGCCAGGTCCCGCATGATCCGCTCGTCGAGGGTGGCCCAGGCGGCCCCGGCCTCGGCACCGCCGACGATCCCGCTGATCCGGTCGATCTCGGCGTTCACCCCCGGGTCGTCCAGGTAGGAACTGTTGCTGTTGCCGTGCTCACGGATGCCGCGGCCGTCCGCGATCGGCGGGATCACCGCCTGCCCGGTCGGCCAGTCCGCGCCCCAGGACGCCGGATACAGGTCGAGCCCGTTGCGCCGGGAGTTGATCGTCGAGTAGTAGCGGTCGGCGGGCACCGGCACCGTCGTCAGGTCGAATCCGGCCCGGCCGAGGCTCGCGGTCAGGAACGCCGTGACCGCCCGGCCCTGCTCGGTGTCGCGGAACCCGTAGCGCAGCGGCACCGAGCGCCCGCCGAGCATGACCCGGGCCTTCCCGGCGTCACCGGACGGGCCGCACGGATAGGCGTCGTAGGAGCGGAAGCCGACAGCGATCCGGGGCAGGATGGTGGTCGCCGGCTCGGCCACCCCGGCACCGCCGATCGTGCGGATGTACCCGCTGCGGTCGAAGGCGCAGTTCAGCGCCCGCCGCACGGCCAGGTCCGTCACCCGCTCGGTGTTGATTTTCAAATAGAAGACGTACGGGGTGGGCCCGACCACCACCCGCCGCGCCAGATCGGCGTGCTCGGCCACCTGCAGCAGCATCGCCGACGGCACCTGCTCCAGACTGACCGCCGCCGCGTCGTCCCCGGTCCCGGCCAGGATCCGGCTGGTGGCGGCGGCCGGGCTCTGCCCGTACCTGATGTCGAACCGGTCCGGCAGCGCGGACCGCACCGGGTCGGTCTCCGCCGCCCAGAACGGGTTGCGGACCAGCACCATGCGGCGGCCCGGGTCGTGCGAGGCGATCCGGTACGGCCCCGTCGAGACCGGATACTCGTCGTACCCCGGCCCGGTGTCCCGGCTGTGGGGCACCGGTGTGGTGGTGCCCGACGCGGCCGCGAACGGCACGTCGGTGCGAGGCTGAGGAAAACGCAGGACGAGGGTACGAGCATCCGGCGTGCTGACTCCCGGCGCCGGCCGGCCGGGGCGCTCGTACGGTCCCGGGTAGCGCTCGGCGAACGCGGGCACCCCGGCGAGCCACCGCTGCAGGTGCGTCGGGCCGTCCGGCAGATCCCGGCTGAACGAGCGCGCGATCGCGTACCCGATGTCCTTTGAATTTATCGGTGAGCCGTCGGCGAATCGCAGGCCGGGCCGCAGCGTGAAGGTCCAGACCCGGCCGCCCTCGGACGGCCGCCCGGTGTCGGTCGCCAGATCACCGACCAGCTCGACCGCGCCGCCGGGCCGGTGCCGCACGGCCGTCAGCGTCCGCTGCAGCAACAGATTGATCACCTGGTCGGCGGCGACATAGGTACGCGCCGGATCGAGGTGCTCGAAAGAACCGTTGACCAGCACCGTCACCGTGCCTCCGCGCCTCGCGCCGTCCGGAACCGGCGCGGGGCCGGCCACCGAGTCGGCGAACACGATCGGCGGCAGCGCGGCGACCGACGGCGACCGGGGAGCGGGCGCGGCCGCCCGGTAACCGGCCGCCCCGGCCAGGGTCAGCACGGCGACCAGCAGGTACGGGGGCAGCCCGCGCAACCGCCCGATCATGCCGGCTCCGGCCGGCCCAGCCCGGCATCGCGCGCCCGGGCCACCGCCGCGGCGCGGTCACGGACGCCGAGCTTGAGGAACAGTGCGGAGACGTGGTTGCGGACGGTCTTCTCGGACAGGTACAGCCGGCGGGCGATCTCCCGGTTGTCGGCGCCGGACGCGAGCACGTCGAGCACCTCGCGTTCGCGGTCGGTCAGCTCCGGGAACACACTGGCCGCGAAGTCGCGCCGGGCCCCGGTGTAGAAGTCGACGATCCGGCGGGCGACCGGCGCGCCGTAGACCGCGTCGCCGTCCGCGACCGCGAGGACGGCCCGCACGATCTGCGCGCGGTCGGCGCCCTTGAGCAGGTATCCGCGGGCCCCCGCCCGCAGCGCGCCGAACAACGCCTCGTCCTCGTCGTGCATGGTGAGCACGACGACGGCGACCTCCGGGTGCCGGGCGAGGATGGCGCGGGTGGCGGCGCTGCCGTCGACGCCCGGCATGTTCAGGTCGGTCAGTACCACGTCCGGCCGGACCCGGTCGACCAGCTCGAGCAGCTCCGCGCCCGCCGCGGCCTCGCCGACGACCTCGACCGTGGCGACGCCGTCGAGCGCGGCGATCAGCCCGTACCGGAACATCGGGTGGTCGTCGGCGACGACGACGCGGACCGGGGCACGCTCGGATGTCACGGTTCCTCCAGCGGCAGCATGACCGTCACCGTGGTCCCGGTGCCGGACGAGTCGATGTCGAGCCGGCCCCCGGCGGACTCCGCGCGGCGGCGCATCGAGGCGACGCCGGTCCCGGGCGGCGCGTCCGCGTCGACACCGCGCCCGTCGTCGGCGACCGTCAGGCGCAGCCAACGGCCGTCGCGGCACAGGGCGACGGTGATGTGCCGGGCCTGCGCGTGGCGTACCGCGTTGAGCAGCGCCTCGGTGCAGGCCCGGTACGCGGTCTCGCCGATCCGGGCGGGAACCGCGCCGAGCGGGCGGATGTCGGTGGTGACGTCGACGGAGACGGCGACCGAGCCGGCGTAGGCGCGGACCGCGTCCTCCAGACAGGCCGTGTCCAGCGCGGCGGGGCGCAGGTCGTCGATGATGCGGTGCACGTCGGTGATGGCCGTGCCGACCTCGTCACGCATCCGCCCGACCAGGGCGACTGTGGACGTGTCGCCGCCGCTTGGCCGGCTGTTTTCGCTTTGCCGGCTGTTTTCGCTTTGCCAGCTGTTTTCGCTATGCCGGCTGTTTTCGTGTAGGCGGCTGTGCAGGGCCTCCAGGCCCAGCCGGATGCCGGCCAGTGACGGCCCGAGGCCGTCGTGCAGGTCGCGCCGGAGCCGGTCGCGCTCGCCGAGGGTCGCGGTCACGACCCGGTTGCGCTCGGCGGCCAGCGCCTCGGTCAGATCGTGGGCCTGCACCAGCACCGCGATCTGCGGCGCCACGGCGGCCAGCAGCCGCAGCCCGGCCGCGCTGTACCGTTCCTCGCCCGGCGGTGTCTCCACCCGCAGTTCGCCGACGCGCACGCCACCGGAGTCCAGCGCGAACGTGACGTGGGCGATCGACACCTCGCCGACCCGCGCCAGCTCCCGGCCGTCGGCGCCCACGACCCGCGCGCCGGCGGCCCGTACCGCGGTGGCCAGTCCGTTGAGCGCGTCGGTCAGCAGCGCCGGGCCCGCCGAGCCGGCCACCTGCCGCCCGATGCGCTGCATCGCCCGCAGCGGGTCGCTCTGCTCGCCGTGCACGAGCCGGTCGGCCAGGCCCTGCAGCCGGTGCCGCAGCGGGGCGAGCGCGGCCGCGGCCAGCGCCACGATGAACGCCCGCAGCGACTGGTTGCGGTCCAGGGCGCCGCCCGCGGCAGCGGTCGCGACCAGGTACAGCGCGAAGACGAGTACGGTCAGCGTGCCGTACACGAGACTGCGGCGCAGCACGGCGTCGACACCCAGCAGCCGGTACCGCAGCACCCCGACGGTGACCGCGACCGGCACGAGCAGCAGCGCGAGCACGACCAGCAGCCGGCCGGCCTGCGGCGCCAGCCAGGAACCCGCCAGGAACGGCATCACCAGGCCGACCATCCAGACCAGCTGGCGGCGGTGTTCCGGGGTGGCGCGGAACAGGCGTACCGCGATGGCCGCCCAGATCACCGCCAGCGCGGCGACGAACACCCACACCCACAGCGCCCGGGTCGGGGCGAGCCAGCCGTCGCGGACCGCCGCGGTCCAGGCCGGCAGCGGCTGGTCGATCGCCCAGACCGGCTGTGAGCTGCGGGCGCTCGGCGGCAGCAGCCGCGACGGCACACCCTGCAGGAAATCGGGTACGACCACGAGGGCCTCACCGGAGCGCGGATCACCGACGACCAGGAACAGGCTCTGCGCGGCCAGGTTGGCCCCGGCGATCAGGGCGGCGCCGACCGGCCACCGCCACCACGAGGCCGGCAGCCGGCCCTCCGGATAGACCGCGAGCATCAGCGTCGGGGTGGCCAGCACGCCGATCACGAACAGGAACGCGCCCGCGTACCCGGCCGTCAGCGCACCCGGCCAGACCACGCCGACGGTGCCGAGCCCGTGCAGGGCGTACGCCACGAGCCCGACATGCCAGGCCTGCGCCGCACCGAGCAGCAACAGCACCCACCCCAGACTGCTGCGCGGCCGCGCACCGGCGAGGACCGCACCCAGCGCCGACCAGATGACACCCAGCCCGCCCCAGCCGAAAACGGTCGCGCTGTCACGGGTGGTCACCAGAGCGGGCAGCCCACCCGGCGCCGGCAACAGCCACATCCAGCCGGCGAAGGTCACCGCGAGCACGCCGGAGAGCACGACGCCCCACGCGAACCCTCTCGCCGTCACGAGCACAGTGTGAGGCATCGACGACCGTGCGCGGCCGAAGCGCATTAAACGGACACTTGAGCCCGCAGGATGCCTTCCGCCAGCCGGGTGATCTCCGGGCCGGGGTCGAGTCCCTCACGGTCCCGCAGCACCGCCCGGTACGCCCGGAAGCCGTGCAGTGCCTCGGCCCGGCATCCCGCGGCATACAGCGCCGCCACGTGCCGGGCCCGCAATCGCTCGCGCAACGGATACCGATCGACCAGCGGGCCGGTCACGGTGACCGCGTCCTCCGGGTCGCCGGTGCGGATGCGCAGCGCGGCCAGGTCCTCCACACCGCACAGCCGCTGCTCGCCCAGCCGAGCCCGGGCCGCCTCCACATAGGCGCCGCTCGCCCCCTCGAACGGCTCACCCGCCCACAACCCGAGCGCCCCGACCAGCAGCCCGGCGCCGGCCGCGTCATCGCCCTTGCGGACAGCCTCCCGCGCCAGCCGCAGCGACTTCTCGAACACCGCCACGTCGAGCTGCCCCTCCGGCACCACCAGCCGATAGGAGTTCGGCGTGGCGGTGAGCACCCCGCCACTGCCCGCCAGACACCCCCGGATCTCGGTGAGCGCACTGTGCACCTGCCCCCGCGCGGTCCGTGGCGCGGCACCACCCCACAGCGCCTCGATCAGCGCCCCGGTCGACACGCTGTGCCCGGCGTGCATCATCAGATAGCCCAGCAGCCCCCGGGTACGCGCCCGATACGGCCGCCGCTCCTCCCCCGAGCACCGCACACTGACCGCCCCCAGCACGGTGAACCGCATCTCATCCCCCCGTCGTCGGCAACAACAGCCTGCCGCCTCGACACCGGGGCCCGCATGATGCACCCGTCCCGGCCCACCCAGGTCAATGTCCCGGTCGTCCCGGGCGTTACAACAGAACAGTCATTATGGGGTAACGGCGTTTTGTCCGTTCCGAACGCCTGCCCGGGTTATTGGATTACCGGTAATCGCAATCCAATAACCCGGCCGGATTTGTCAGCGGGATTCTCCTGAGATTTACCCGCGGCCCGCGTGCGTGACCGTCAACTCGCTCACGACCGGACGAGGCGCACGCCGGTCGTGAGCAGCCAGACGAGCCAGGCGGCGAACCCCAGGAGCCCGCCGAAGATCAGTGCCGAGCCGTCGGCGATCGCGAGGTTGCCGAGCCCCGCGGCGAGCAGCAGGCTCCCGCCCACCAGGCCCAGCAGGCGCTGCCAGGCCGGAGTCAGCCCGCTGGCGTGCGCGGCGAGGGCCGCGCCGATGAAGGTGGTGCCGAGCGCCGGCAGCGCCAGCGCGAACGCCGCCGCGTGAACCTGCCAGACGAGCTCGAACGCGGGCGTCGGCTCGGTGAGCCCGCCGGCGGCGAGCGTGAGCCCGATCTGCAGGGCGTTGACGAGCACGAAGTTGGCCGACAGCGCCGCACCGGCGGTCATGGCGAGGCGCGACCAGTCGGCGCCCGCTCCGCCGCGCCGCTCCACGAGGCCGTGCAGGCCCGTCACGAACACGAGCAGCAACGGCAGGTTCAGGGCCACCTGACCGGCCGCGATCGCGACCGCGTCGCGGTTGGCGGCGTAGTAGGCCAGCACCTCCTCGATCGGAGCGCCGAAGGCCGGCGCGCCCGTTCCCGCCAGCACCGCGTTCTCGATCGCCACCGACACCGCGAACGCGATCGCCGCGGCGCCGACGAGCCGTCCTCGAACGAACCAACTCATCGCCTACTCCTTCGTACGGTGTACGTCGTACGCTGTACGATAGCCAGGCCGTGCAAGGGAGCGAGGAGACCCGTGTCCGTGAGGAAGCAACGCCAGGTCGCGTCAGACGCGGGACTGAGCAGGCAGCGAGTGGTGGCCGAGGCGCTCCGGCTCGCCGACCGCGAGGGGGTCGACGGGCTGAGCATGCGCCGGCTGGCCGGCTCGCTCGGCGCGGGCGCGATGTCGCTCTACCACTACGTGGCGAGCAAGGAGGAGCTGCTGGACGCGATGATCGACGTCGTGTTCGAGGAGATCGAGCTCCCGCCCGAGGAGACCGACTGGCAGTCAGCGATGCGACGGCGGTCGGTGTCCGCCCGGCAGGCTCTCGCACGCCACCCGTGGGCGATCGGCCTGATGGAGTCGCGGACATCGCCCGGGCCCGCGAACCTCCGCCACCGCGAGGCGGTCACCGCCTGCCTGCGCAGGGCCGGTTTCCCGGTCTTGATGGCGACGCACGCCAACTGGTTGCTCGACAGTTATGTCTACGGTTTCGCCCTGCAGGAGGCCAGCCTGCCGTTCGGCACCGCCGATGAGCTCGCGGACATGACCGAGGACGTCTTCCTGCCCCAGCTTCCTGCTGACGAGTTCCCCTACCTCAACGAGTCCGCCGCGGCGCTCGTCGCTGCCGGCTACGACCCGGCGGAGGAGTTCGTCTTCGGCCTCGACCTGGTCCTTGCCGCCCTCGAGCCCCTGAGAGCCCCCGCGCAGCGGCCGCCTTTGCCCTAGCCTGCGCAGGGTGCAGATTCGCCATACCGCGCGCCTTCGTCTCGAACCCGTCAGCCCCGCGCACGCCGACGATCTCTGGCGTGTCTTTCAGGACGAGCACATCGCCCACTGGTACGGCGGCGCCTGGTCACCGGAACAGGCCGCCACCAACGCCGCCGCCATGCACGCCGCCTGGCGGGCCGACGGCGTGCACAAGTGGGTCGCCTATCACCGGGAGACCGGGGAACTCGTCGGCCGCGGTGGACTGTCCTGGACGGACGTCACCGGGAGCCGGCGGCTCGAAGTGGGCTGGGCGGTTCGTTCGCCGTTCCGCGGGCAGGGTTACGCCACCGAGATCGGCCGGGCCGGGCTCGACTTCGCCGTCGAACGGTTCCGGGCCGGTGAGGTGATCGCGTTCACCGAGCGGCACAACAGCGCGTCGCGGGCGGTCATGGAACGCTTGGGTATGCGTTATCACGGTGAGCTGCACATCCCGGACGAAGGACCGTTCGCGCTCTATGCCACGGAGCTGACCACCGCCAACGGCATCCGGCTGGCATACCGGGTGGCCGGCGTGCCGAGGAACCCGGCGATGGTACTGCTGCACGGACTCGGTGACAGCCAGGGTGACTGGGACGCCGTTCTGCCCGCGCTCACCCGCGACTTCCGGGTGTACGCCCTCGACCTGCGCGGTCACGGCGGCAGCGAGTTCCCCGGCACGTATTCCTTCGAGCTGATGCGCGACGACGTGATCGCGTTCCTCGACGTCCAGGGCATCGACTCCTGCGTGCTGCTCGGCCACTCGATGGGTGCCGTCGTCGCCGTCCTCGTCGCGCAGTCCGCCCAGCACCGCCTCACCCACCTGATCCTGGAGGACGCCACGGTTCCGCGACCCGGCGACATGGACCGCCCGCCGCTGGACGACGTCGCGGAGGTCGTCAACCCGATCCGTGCCCAGCTGACAGATCCCGACCCGGCTTGGTGGGAGAAGACCCAGGATATCCAGACAAAGACGCTCATCATCGCCGGCAGCGACAGCCCGGTCCCCCGCCACATGCTCGAGTCCGTCGCCGACCGTATGCCGAGCGCCACCCTCACCACCGTCAGCGCTGGTCACAACGTCCACCGTGACAACCCCGACGACTTCGTGACAGCCGTCACCCGGTTTCTGTCCTAGCCGGATGTCACGAAATCCGCGGCCACGGTGTCTCCATGTGAACCACAGAACGGGAGGCATCATGACCGAGGTGATCGTGATCGGCGGCGGGTACGCGGGTGTGCTGGCCGCCAACCGCCTGACCGCCGACCCGGCCGTGCACGTGACGCTGATCAACCCGCGGTCCCGGTTCGTCGAGCGGATCCGCCTGCACCAGCGGGTGGCCGGCACCCATGACGCGACGGTCGACTACTCACGGGTCCTCGCCCCGCGTGTCGACCGGATCGCCGGGACCGTCGAGCTGATCGACGCCGCCGCCCGCACCGTGACCTTGGAGTCGGGTGCGACGGCGCGTTACGACTACCTGATCTACGCGGTGGGCAGCACCGGCGCTCCGGTGCCGGACGGCGCGCACTCGCTGGCCACGTTCGAGCAGGCCGAGCAGATCGAGTTGACCGGCGGCCCGGTCACCGTCGTCGGCGCGGGCCCGACCGGCATTGAGACCGCCGCGGAACTCGCCGAGCGCGGCCACCCGGTCACGCTGGCCACCGGCGGCACGCTCGGGCCGTACCTGCATCCCCGCACCCGCCGGCACGTGGCCGCCCGGCTCGCGGCGCTGCACGTGGAGGTCAGCGACCAGCGGGTCACCCGGCCGTCCGGGCTGACCGTCTGGACCACCGGTTTCGCCGTGCCGGACCTGGCGGCCCGCAGCGGACTGAGCACCGATGCGGCCGGGCGGCTGCTCACCGACGAGACGCTGACCAGTGTCGACGACGACCGGATCGTGGCCGCCGGTGACTGCGCGGCCCCGTCCGGGCGGCCGCTGCGGATGAGCTGCCAGGCCGCCGGGCCGCTCGGGATGCACGCCGCCGACACCGTGCTGGCCCGCATCGCCGGGCGGCAACCGGGACTGTTCGTCGCCGGTTTCCTCGGGCAGTGCCTGAGCCTGGGCCGCCGCTACGGCGTGTTCCAGTTCGCCGCCCGCAACGACGTGGCCGGGCCGCGCTATCTCGGTGGGCGGGCCGCGGCGGTGCTCAAGGAGGCCGTCTGCCGCAGCACCGTCGCCCAGCTCGGCATGGAGGCCCGCCGGCCCGGCCGCTTCCACCTGCCCGCGTGGGCCGGCGACCGCGAACGCCGCCGGATCCTGGAAAACGCCTGAACACCGCCACGGCCCGGCCGAACGAACCGCCCTGACGCGGCGTCCGATCACCGCCAGACACAGCCCCGGGGGACACACCAGGCTGAAGCCCATGAACACGACTCTTGACGGCAGGACAGCGCTGGTGACCGGCGGCGGGCGCGGTATCGGCGCAGCGGTGGCGATCAGCCTGGCCCGGCAGGGCGCCGACGTCGCCATCACCTTCCAGCACGACGAACGGCACGCGGCCGGGGTGGCCGAGCAGATCACCGGGCTGGGCCGGCGGGCGCTCGTGCTGCGCGCCGACAGCGCCGACGCGGCCGCGGTGACCGGTGCGGTGGACCGGGCCGCGGCGCAGTTCGGGCGGCTCGACGTGCTGGTCAACAACGCCGGCGCGTTCCTGCTCGGCCCCCTGGACGACCTGACCCGGGCGGCGTTCGACGAGACGGTGGCGGTCAACGTGCGCGCACCGTTCCTGGCCACGCAGGCGGCCGTGCGGCACATGCCGGCCGGCGGGCGCATCATCAACATCGGCAGCAACATGGCCGAGCGGGCGGTCTTCCCCGGATTCGCGCTGTACGCGATGTCCAAGACCGCCCTGATCGGCCTGACCAAGGCCCTCGGCCGGGAACTGGGCCCGCGGGCGATCACCGTGAACCTGGTGAACCCGGGCGCGACCGACACCGACCTCAATCCCGCCGCCGGGCCGAACGCGGCGGGGATCACCGGGCACATCGCGCTGGGCCACTACGCGCAGCCGGCCGACATCGCGGCGGCGGTCACGTTCCTGGCCTCGCCGGCGGCCGCCTACATCACCGGCGCCACCGTCAACGTCGACGGCGGTTTCACCATCTGAGCCGAGGGCTCAGGGCTTCCACTGCGGGTCGCGGCCGGTGCGGGCGAGCAGCTGATCGAACTCGCCCGCGCCGTCCGGGGCGCTGACCTCCGGCCCGAAGGCGCCCATCTTGCGGCCGGTGTCGCCCATCTCGTCGAGGAACTCGGCGGTCGCCGCGCGCAGCGCCGGTTCCACCTCATAGGGCTGACCGGTCGCGCTGGCCAGGTCCCAGGAGTGCACGACCAGGTCGACCACCAGCATCAGCCCGACGGTGCGCTGCGGCAGGCCCATGCCCGGCGACACCCCGTCGAGAGTGCCCGGGTCCGACCAGATCTCGCTCACCTCGGCCAGGTCGGTGGCGAACTCGTCGCGCCACGCGCCGGTCAGCCGGTCCGGGGCGGGACTCCAGTCGGCCTCCTCACGGCGGGCCAGGGCCTGGAAGTTGCGGGTCACCTGCAGCAGATGGTTCAGCAGGGTGCGCACCGCGAAGTCGGGGCACGGGGTGGGCTGGTCCAACTGGTCGTCGCGGACGCCGCGCACGACGCCGGTCACCGTGGGTGCCGCGGTCTCGAGCAGATCACTGATCTCAGTAGACACCCCAGACAGCGTACGGAGGACGCGTGCGCGGGGAAAGCACGGTCATCCTCCGGTGTTTTTCGCGTTCTTCTCAGGTTCGCCGTGTTCGCGCCGAGTGTGCGGCGCATGTCAGACCTCCAAGATCTCGTCACGGTCGCCGAGCAGCGGGACTGGCTCGCCGCGGCTCCCGCCGACACCATCGGCCGGGGCGCCCGCCCGGACCGGTGCCGGCAGCGGGTGTCCGGGCGGGCCCGTTTCGACCGTCTCGCCGCCGACCCCCGCTTCGACCCGCTGATCGCGCCGGTGCGCCGCTACCTGGCCCGCACCATGCCGTTCCCGCGGCGCACCGAGCTGTCCCGTTGGTCGATCAGCGCGCTGCCGGGCACCAACCAGAACACCTGGCCGCGCCTGTTCACCGTGACCGTGCACTTCCTGGAGACCCTGTACGCCTACGCCCCCGTCGACGAGCAGCACCGCACCCTGTTCGCGCTCAACGTCGACGCCGACCTGCCGTGGGAACGCCTGACCGAGCAGTTCCCGGCCGTGCACGCCCGCCCGGCCCGCCCCGGTGTGCTGCACCTGGAGGTCGAGGGCGCCCGCAACCTGATGCGGCTGCTCGACGCCGACGGGGTGGTCGCCGCGGCCCGGCGCCTGAACCTGGAACTGATGAACTCCGGCCCGTCGATGCAGCAGCGCCACCACTCGTTCGACCTGGCCGACTGCCTGCTCGAGCCGGTGACCGAGCCGGCCGGTGAGCCGTTGCGCCTGGGCCTGTACTTCGACGCGCTCGGCGACGTGCCCCGCGCCGAGGACCGCTACCGGCGGGCCGCGTTCGCCGGTGACGCCGAGGCCGCGTTCCGTCTCGGCGAGCTGCACAGCGAACGCGGCGACACCGGTGGTGCCGAATCCTGGTACCGGCTGGCCCGCGACGGCGGCTACGCCGGGGTGCGCCGGCATCCGCTCGCGGCGGCCACCCACGCGTTGCAGCAGCGCGGCCACGACGCGTGGGAGGACGGCGATCCGGAGACCGCGGCGCGTCAGTTCCTGCTCGCCGCGGAGGCGGGTGCGACGCAGGCGTACCTCAGCGCCGGCGACGTGCTTGCCGAGCGCGGGCGCCCGGACCAGGCCGGTGACGCCTACCGGCGGGCGGCGAGGTGCGGGTATCCCGGCGGCTGGTTCGGCCTGGGCGTCCTGCTCGACGAGGACCGCCGGCACGGGGAGGCGCAGAACTGCTACCGGCGGGCCGCCGTGATGGGGCACCCGGCGGCGATGTACGAGCTCGGCTGGGCGCACGAGTGCCGCGGTGAGCTGGGCGCGGCCGAGGGCTGGTACCGGCGGGCGGTGCGGGCCGGGCATGTGGACGCCCTGGTCCAGCTCGGTGATCTGCTGGCGCGCCGGGGCGACACGGGCGCGGCTGCCTCCAGCTACCGGCGCGCCGTCAAGGCGGGCAGCGGCGCCGGCCTGGTGCGGGTCGGCCTGCTGCACGAGCGCGACGGCGAGTACGACGACGCCGAGGCGTGTTACCGGCGGGCCGTCGAGCGGGGTCACACGCAGGCGTGGAACGAGCTCGGTCATCTGTACGCCGAGCGCGGCGAGCACGCCCGGGCGGCCGGGTGTTACCGGGAGGCGGCCGACGCCGGGCACTACGAGGGGCACCTCTACCTCGGTGACCTGCACGACGAGCAGGGCCGGCACGACGCAGCCGAGCAGTGTTACCGGCTGGCGGCGGCACAGGGCGACGAGGTCGCGGTCACCCGTCTCGGCGGGCACTTCCTCGATCTGGGTGAGCTGGACGCGGCCGAGCCGCTGCTGCGGGCCGCCGCCCGCCGTGACCCGGAGGCCCGGCACCTGCTCGACGTGCTGATGCAGGAACGCAGCAGGCTGGCGACGCCGGCTGCGGAACGAAAGGCGGCGGTTCGTTAGGCCAGTCGCAGGGTGTCGGTGGCGGCGTCGAGAACAGCCTCGCGCAGCGCCGCCGCCGGCACCCCCGGCATCACGACCGTGCAGTCGCCCAGCCCGCCGATCGCCATCTGGGCCCGGGTGAGCTGGGCGAGGGTGGGCTCGTCGCCGACCAGCAGGGTGACGATGCGCTGCCGCCAGCCGGCCACCGCCGCGGCCAGGTCCACCATCGCCAGCACGCTCGGATCCCGCATGATCATCGCGGTGATGTCGCGGTGGCGGTAGGTCGCGTCGAAATACGCCCCAAGCAGCTCCCGGGCCGCCACCCCCGGCCCGAACGGTGCCAGCGCCGCCTCCACGTCGTCGATCAGCGGCTGGACCAGGCTGCGGACGAGCTCCTCCCGCGACCCGAAGTGGTAGTACAGCGCCGGCTTGGTGATGCCCACCCGTTCGGCGATCTCCCGCAGGCTCACCTGGTGCACACCCTTGACTGCGATCAGTTCCAGGGTGGCGGTGCGGATGCGCTCGGCGGTCTCGCTGGTTCTCGGTCGTGGCACACCGATCACTTTACTTACCACACCGGCTCCCGTTTACTTACCGATAGGTAAACAAACTTCGGGGGTACGCCATGCGCGCTCTGATCTCCGGCGCCAGCATCGCCGGCCCGGTCCTCGCCTACTGGCTGCGCCGCCACGGCTGGCAGGTCACCGTCGTCGAGCGCGCCGCCACCGTGCGCGCCGGCGACGGCGGCCATGCCGTCGACCTGTTCGGCCCGGCCGTCGAGGTGGTCGACCGGATGGGCCTGGGTGAGAAGGTCCGCGCGGCCCGCACCCGCAACGACACCATCACCCTGTTCCGCACCACCGGCAGACCGATCACTCTGGCCGCCGAGCACCTCGCCGCCGGCGTCAGCGACCGCCATGTCGAGATCATGCGCGGCACCCTGGCCGGCCTGCTCCACGAGGCCACCCGCGACGACGTCGACTACCGCTTCGGCACCGTCATCGACCACCTGGACGGCACCACCGCCACCCTCTCCGACGGCAGCACCCTCACCGCCGACCTGGTCGTCGGCGCCGACGGTCTGCACTCCGGCGTCCGCCGCCTGGTGTTCGGCCCCGAACAGCGCTTCCGCCACTTCCTCGGCGCCTACCTGGCCGTCTACACCCTGCCCGACGTCCTGCACACCGGCCCCACCGTGGCCGCCTTCACCGCCCCCGGCCGCGCCGCCACCGTCTACCCCACCGAGACCCCCGGCCTGTCCCGGGCCCTGTTCCTGGTCCGAACTCCACACGAACTGCCCCACGGCCAGGTCCGGGACCTGATCCGCCGCCCGTTCCACCCCCACCTGGAACCGGTCCTGGCCCACCTCGGCGCCGCCACCGACTTCTACCTGGACGACATCTCCCAGATCAAAATGGACTCCTGGACCCACGGCCCGGTCACCCTCGTCGGCGACGCCGGCTACGGCCCCGGCCCCGCAGTGGGCGGCGGCACCAGCCTCGCCACCGCCGGCGCCTACGTCCTGGCCACCGAACTGGGCTCCGGTTCCGGCCTGGCCGCCGCGCTGGCCCGCTACGAGTCCGCGATGCGCGGCCCGGTCCACCACGGCCACCGCATCGGCCCGGCCGTACTCAACGCGATCGTCCCCCGCACCCGCGCCCAGATCTGGCTCTCCGCCCAGGCGATGCGCCTGCTCCCCCACCTGCCGCCAGGCCTGCGCGCCCGCCTGACCTCCTTCGGCGGAGGCCCCGCCGCCATGCTCGACAGCCTCCACCTACAGCCCACCCCATAGCCGCCCCCACGGCCCCACCCGCCAACCAGACCTCGGGCGCGGGGCCCGGCTCTGGACGGTGGCTCTGGGCGGCTGCCGCGCCCAGCGTCCGCTGAAGGCCGCGCGGTGAGCGGCTTCGTGAGGGGCGATGTTGGGCGCGGGACCCGGCTCTGGGCGGCTGCCGCGCCCAGCGTCCGCCGAAGGAGCGCGCGGTGAGCGGTTGAGGAGGCGCGGGGCGGGGGCGGGACGACGGAAATTGCTCATGGTGAATGTGAGTGGGTGTCGAGTTTCGGGGGTGTGGCGGTCGAGTTACGTTCCGGCGATGGCGATGAAAGCGCTTACAAAGCCCCGCCAGGCGACCATCTACCAGGTTGCCGAGCGGGCCGGCGTGTCGATCGCCACGGTGTCGCGGGCGCTGCGGGAGGACACCCCGGTGACCGACGAGACGCGGCGGCGGGTGCGGGAAGCGGCCGCTGAGCTGCAGTTCACGCCGTCGCGGTCGGCGCGGTCGCTCGCGGAAGGGCGGCACGCGGCCAACGGCATCGTGTTCCCGGATCTGGTCGGGCCCTACTTCGCCGAGGTGCTGCTCGGCTATGAGGCGGTCGCGGCCGGGCTCGGCAGCAGCGTGTTGATTCTGACCACGCGCGACCGCCGGGACGCCGCCGACGCGGTACGTGATCTGGCCCGCCGCGTCGACGGCCTCGCTGTGCACGGCCGCACCGTCGGCGACGACCTGATCGCCGCGCTGGCCGGGACCGTCCCGGTCGTGCTGATCGCCCGGGACCCGGTGCCCGGCGTCGACACGGTGCGCACCGGCAACCGCCGCACCGCCCGCGCCCTGGCCGAGCACCTGCTCGGTCACGGCCATCACCGGTTCGCGTTCCTCGGCGACCCGGACAGCTCACCCGACTTCGCCGGCCGCTACGCGGGCCTGCGCGACGGCCTCCAAGCGGCGCGGGCAAACGCGGAAAAACAAGGGAACGCGGGGAAACGTGCGGGGCGGCGCGACGACGTGGCGCTTCACCTCGTACCCGAAACCGGTTTTGACCTTGAAGCTGGGGAACGTGCGGCGCGGAGCCTGCTGACCAGGCGCAACCCGCCCCAGGCCCTGGTCTGTGCCAACGACGAGCTGGCGCTCGGTGCCCTGCGCGCCGCCGCGGCCGCCGGCCTGGACGTCCCCGGTGACCTGGCGATAACCGGCTGGGACGACCTGCTGGCCGCCCGGTTCGCCGGCCTGACCACCGTGGCGCAACCGATGCGGTCGCTGGGGGCGACGGCCGCGCGCTGGCTGGACCGGCGTATCGACGATCCCTCGCCCGCCGCGCGCCGGCGGGTTCTGCCCACCCGGCTGGTCGTGCGCGGCAGCTGCGGTGACCACCACCTGTAGGAGGTGCCCGAGTCATGAGGTTCAGAACAGCAGCCGTAGTGATGACCGCCCTGTTAGTGGCCGGCTGCGGCCGCGGCGAGAACGGCGGCGACGAGACCGCCGAGCAGGTCAGCGCGGGTAAGGCCACCGGTGAGATCACCGTGTGGGCGATGGGTACCGAGGGTGAGAAGCTCGCCGCGTTCGCGAAGGGTTTCACCGCGGAGAACCCGGACGCGACGGTGACCGTGACGCCCGTGCCGTGGGACGCCGCCCATCAGAAGATCTCCGGGGCGATCGCGGCGCGGCAGACCCCGGACGTGTCGATGATCGGCACGACGATGCAGGGTGAGTTCGCCAAGACCGGCGCCCTCGACGTCACCCCCACGGATCTTTTCCAGAAAGACGCGTTCTTCCCCGGTGCGTGGGACACCACCGTCGTCGGCGGCACCTCCTACGGCGTGCCCTGGTATGTCGAGACCCGCGGCATCTACTACCGCACCGACCTGGCCACCAAGGCCGGTTTCCCGGACGGGCCGAAGACCTGGGACGACCTGAAAGCCATGGCCAAGGCCATGAAGGACAGCGCAGGCGCCAAGTGGGGCCTGCACATCCAGCCCGGCAAGATCGGCTCGTGGCAGTCGGTGCTGCCGTTCGCCTGGTCCAACGGCGCCAGTATCGCCACCGAGGACAAATGGACGTTCGACACGCCCGAGGCCGCCGAGGCGCTCGCCTACTACCAGTCGTTCTTCACCGAGGGCCTGTCGCCGAAGAACATGCCGCAGGGCGCCCTGGAACCGGCGTTCGCCCGCGGTGAGGTCGGCGCGTTCATGTCCGGGCCGTGGCACATCGGGATCCTGCAGGAGCAGGGTGCCAAGAACTTCGCGATCGCGCCGATGCCGTCCATGAAATCGTCCACTTCGTTCATCGGCGGCAGCAACCTGGCCGTCTTCAAGGACGCGAAGAACCGTGATTCCGCGTGGAAGTTCCTGGCCTGGCTGAGCAGACCGGATGTTCAGGTCAAGTGGTACCAGGCGGTCAGCGACCTGCCGGCCGTGCAGGCGTCCTGGGCCGATCCGGCGCTGACCGGCGACGCGTTTCTGTCGGTTTTCGGCGAGCAGCTCAAGTCGGCGCAGGCCCCGCCGGCGTTCCCCACCTGGGAGCAGGTCGCGGCGGCCATCGACAACGAGGTGGAGAAGGTCTGCGTGGCCGGCGAGGACCCGGCCGCGGCGCTCAAGGCGGTGCAGGCTCAGGCTGACAGCATCGGCACCGGCGTGTGACATGACGACAACCACGCAAGATGTACGCCTACGCGAACCGCCGCCACATGAGCGGCTTCGCACCCCGGCCCGGCGCGGTTCGCGCGCGCTCACCGGGTGGTCCTTCGCCGCACCGTTCGTGCTGATCTTCGGTGTCTTCCTGCTGCTGCCGGTGGCCGCGTCGCTGGTCATGAGCTTCACCGACATGCGCGCCACCGACATGCGCACGCCGTGGGCGGTCGAGTTCGCCGGCCTGGGCAACTACACTCGGCTGTTCGGCGACGACCTGCTGCGCCGCGCGGCGCTCAACACGACCGTGTTCGTCCTGGTCGGCGTGCCCCTGACCATGATCGCCGCGCTGGCCGCCGCGAACGCCGTCAACTCGGGCCTGATCCGGTTCCGGGCGGCGTTCCGGGTCGGCTTCTACCTGCCGGTGGTCACCAGCATCGTGGCGATCGCGGTGATCTGGCGGTTCCTGCTGGACCCGGAGGCCGGCCTGATCGACAACCTGCTCGGCACGATCGGCGTCGACGGCCCGAACTGGCTCGGCGACACCCGCACCTCCCTCGCCTCGATCATCGTGATGGCGGCGTGGCGCAACTTCGGCACCCTCATGGTGATCTTCCTGGCCGGGTTGCAGGGGATACCGCAGCATCTCTACGAGGCCGCCACCCTCGACGGCGCCGGCCGCTGGGCCCAGTTCCGGCACGTCACGCTGCCGCTGCTGCGCCCGGCCCTGCTGTTCGGCGCGGTGATCACCGGCATCGGCTACCTGCAGCTGTTCGAGGAACCCCTGGTGATGACCCAGGGCGGGCCGCTGCAGAGCACCCTGTCGGTGTCGTACCACGTCTACAACCAGTTCGGCCTCGGCAACTACGGCTACGCCTCGGCCGTGTCCTACGTGCTGTTCGTCGCCGTGGTCGCCCTGTCCGTGCTGCAGTTCCGGCTGCTGGGGAACCGCGATGACTGACCGCCTCGCCAAGATCGGCCTCTACACCGTGCTGGTGCTCGGCCTGCTCGTGGTCGTCGGCCCGTTCCTGTGGATGGCGCTGTCGTCGTTCAAGCCGGAGGCCGAGATCCGGGCCGTGCCGCCGGCCTGGTGGCCGCGCGACTGGAGCCTGGCCAACTACGCCCAGCTGTTCGACCGGCTCGACTTCCCCCGCTACTTCGCCAACTCCGCGATCGTGGCCGTGCTGGTCACCGCCGGGAACCTGGTGTTCTGCTCGCTGCTCGGCTACGCCCTGGCCAAGCTGGACTTCCCCGGCTGCAAGGCGCTGTTCCTGACCGTGATGGGCATGCTGATGGTGCCCGGCATGGTGCTGTTCGTCCCGCAGTTCGTGCTGGTCAGCAACCTGGGACTGGCCAACTCGTACGCCGGTCTGGTCCTGCCGTTCGTGGCCGGCCCGTTCGGCGTGTTCCTGATGCGCCAGTTCCTGCAGCAGGTCCCCGACGACCTGATCGAGGCGGCCCGCGTCGACGGGGCCGGCGAGTGGCGCATCTTCTGGCGGGTGGTGCTGCCGCTGTGCAAGCCGGCCCTGGCCACCCTCGGCATCCTGACGTTCCTGACCTCGTGGAACAACTTCCTGTGGCCTCTCGTGGTGGCCACCACCGACGACATGTACACGCTGCCGGTCGCGCTCGCGCTCTACAGCATCGGGCAGAACCGCATCTACTACGGGCTGCTGCTGGCCGGTGCGGTCGTGGTCGTGCTGCCCGTACTGATCGTCTTCCTGGCGCTGCAGCGGCATTTCATGCGCGGCATCGCGATGACCGGACTCAAGTAGCCGGAGGTGTTCTCGTGAAGCGTTTGCTCGTACCCTTGCTGTCCCTGATCTTGATCTTGCCGGCCGTGCCCGCCGCCGCCGCTGATCCGCTGCGCCGCTATGCCGCCGACACCTGGCGGTCGCTGGTGGCGATGACCGACGCGCGCACCGGCCTGGTCGCCGACAACGTCCGCGGTGACCTGACCGGCACCTCGGCCTACACCTCACCGACCAACATCGGCGGATACCTGTGGTCGGCGGTGGTGGCCCGCGACCTGCGGATCATCTCCTCCGCCGAGGCCACCCGCCGCGTCGCCCAGACCCTGCGCACGCTGCGGACCCTGCGCCACCACGGCGCCTCGGGCATGTTCTACAACTGGTACGACCCGGCCACCGGCGCCGTCGTGACGACGTGGCCGGAGGACGGCTCGACGGTCACCCCGTTCCTGTCCAGCGTCGACAACGGCTGGCTCGCCGCCGGCCTGCGCGTGGTCGCCGGCGCCGTACCGTCGCAGCGCGCCGCGGCCGAGGCGATCCTGCGGACGATGAACTTCGGCTTCTACTTCAACCCGGCCGCCACCAGCCCGATCGGCACCCGCGGCCTGATCCGCGGCGGGTTCTGGGACACCGCGCCGCCGGGCTGCTCGGTGCCGCGCGACGGCGTCTGGTTCACCTGCAACCACTACGACATCACGGTGACCGAGCCGCGGATCGCGACCTACCTCGGCATCGGCGCCGGGCAGATCCCGCCGACCGCCTACTTCGACACGATGCGCACCCTGCCGGACTCCTGTGACTACGCCTGGCAGGAGATGCGCCCCACCGGGTTCACCACCACGCACCGGGGCCGCACGGTCTACGAGGGCTCCTACCGCTACCGGGGGATCACGTTCGTGCCCAGCTGGGGCGGGGACATGTTCGAGGCGCTGATGCCGGACCTGTTCGTGCCGGAGGCGCAGTGGGGGCCGCGGTCGTGGGGCCGCAACCATCCGGCGACGGTCGCCGCGCAGATCGAGCACGGCCTCAACGACGCCGGCTACGGGGCGTGGGGGTTCTCGCCGGCGTCGAACCCGTCCGGCGGGTACGCCGTCTACGGCGTGGACGCGATGGGCATGGACACCGACGGGTACCCGTCGGATGTGCAGGCCTCCAAGTACGACGCCGGGTTCGGGGACTGCCGCCCGCCCGGCCCGGCACCGTCCTACGGCGACGGGGTGGTCACCCCGCACGCGGCGTTCCTGGCGCTGCCGTACGCACCCGGCCCGGTCCGCGCCAACCTGGCCCACCTGGCGTCACTCGGCGCCTACGGCCCCGGCGGCTTCTACGACGCCATCGCCGTGGGCTCCGGCACCGTCGCCCAGCGCTACCTCTCCCTCGACCAATCCATGATCATGGGGGCGCTCGGCAATCACCTCGGCCGGGACCTGGTGAAACGCGCCTTCGTCACACCGTCGTTCGAACGCGCGATAAGGCCGCTGCTGGCCGCGGAGACGTTCAACATCCCGGCCGGGCAGAAGCTGCCGCAGCTGACCCGGGAGCCCGCGTGAACGCCCGGGAGCAGTGGGCCGCGCTGATGGGCGGCGGCGGCGCCCAGGACCGCGAACCCGGCGAACCGGTCGCCGCCGACCTGCCCGCACCGCGCGGCGTCACCGTCACCAAGGGCCGCGGCCAGGTCACCGTCGACTGGCGGCCGGTGCCCGGCGCCATCGGGTACGCCGTGCACCGCGCCGACAACCCGGCCGGCCCGTTCACCGTCGTCGACCACGGCGGCGGTGACGTCCTGGCCGTGCCGCACGGCCCGTACGCCGACACCACCGGCGGCCGCGGCGGCTGGTACGCCGTGGCCGCCCTGCAGACCGTCAACGCCATCGGCCCGCTCTCCGAGGCCGTGCCGGTGTCACCGTGGACCCCGGACGCGGCCGTCACCGCCACCGTCGGCGGCGACGAACAGCCCCTGCACCGGGTGTGGCAGGCCATGGTCGGCTCCGAGCACCTGAGCCACCTGCTGTCCACCGACACCACCGGCGGCCGCCCGATCGGCGCCGAACTGTACGCCGCGCTGCGCCGCGCCCACGACGAACTCGGCGTGCGGCAGGTCCGCGCCCACCACATCCTCGGCAGCGACCTCGACGACATCGGCCGTATCTACGACCTGATCCTGCACCTGGGCATGCGCCCGGTCGTCGAACTCGGCTTCATGCCACCGGCGCTGGCCGCCGACCCGTCGCGCACCGTCTTCGCCTACGAGGCCTGCATCTCCCCGCCCAAGGACCTCGACGCCTGGTCCGCCATGATCCAGGACCTGGTCCGCGAGCTGATCCGCCGCTACGGCGCCGCCGAGGTCCGCACCTGGGCGTTCGAGGTGTGGAACGAACCCAACCTGTCGGTGTTCTTCTCCGGCACCCCCGCCGACTACTGGCGCCTCTACGAGGCCACCGCCACCGCGATCAAATCCGTCGACCCGGCCCTGCGCGTCGGCGGCCCCTCCACCGCCGCCGTCGGCTGGATCGACGACCAGCTCAAGGTGGACGCACCGGTCGACTTCCTGTCCACCCACGTCTACGGCACCCTGCCCCTGGACCTGCGCCCCCTGGCCGGCGGCCGCCCCCTGTGGTGGACCGAGTGGGGCGTCACCGCCACCCACGGCAGCCCGGTCAACGACACCGTGTTCGCCGCCGCGTTCCTGCTCAAGGGCATGCACTCGGCCGCCGGCCGCCTCGACGCCCTCGCCCCGTGGGTCGTCTCCGACCACTTCGAGGAACTCGGCCGCCCGGACCGGCTGTGGCACGGCGGGTTCGGCCTGCTCACCGTCGGCAACCTGGCCAAACCCAAGTTCTGGGCGCTGCACCTGGCCAACCGGCTCGGCGACGTACAGGTACCGGTCACCCTCACCGGCGACGGCGCGGGCAGCCTCGTCGAGGCGTGGGCGTCGCGGACCCCGTCCGGCTGGGCGATCCTGCTGTGGAACGCCACCCTCGACCACGGCAAGGCCGCGGGTGACCCGGCCCTGGCGCGCCGGGTCCGGCTGCGCGTCCCCCTGAAAACCCCCGGCACCGTACGCGTGTGGCGCGTCGACGACGACCACGGCAACCCGGCCCGCGACGCCCCCGCCGGCGACTGGCCCACCCCGGCCGAGTGGGAGGTCCTGCAGGCCCTCGACCACCTCGACGAGTCCCAGCCGCCGCACACCCTGGAACCGGGCGAGGAGCTGATCCTGGATCTGCCCAATCCGGGGATCGCGTTCGTGACCATCGGCTGATGGCCTCCTGAGTGGATCGTTCGGCAGACTGCCAGCATGCCGAGAACATGGCAGCGAGTCTGCTGGTCCCTGCTGGCCGCGGTCCCGCTGCTCGCCGCCGTGCTGTGGCCGGTCCCCGGCCACCACCCGCTCGAAGTGGCCGGCTGGGCCGCCGGGGTGGCCGCCCTGCTCGTCGCCGCCGCGGCCCTGGTGTTCGGCCCGCGCCCACCGGCCCGTCCCGCCGACCTGGAATCGTTCGCCGCCGAGGTGGACCGGCAGTGGCGCGCCGAGGTACACGCCCGCCGCCTGCCCCTGGGCGTCACCGACGAGCTGCACCTGAGCTGGACCGACGGCACCGTCAGCGGCGGCATCGACCACCTGGTCGCGCTGTGCGCCGCGATGCCCGTTCCGCGTCTGGCCGTCCTCGGCGCCGCCGGTTCCGGCAAGAGCTCCACCCTGGTCCTGCTCACCGTCGGGCTGCTGGCCCGCCGCGCCCCCGGCGATCCCGTCCCGGTCCTGTTCGCGGTCGCCGACTGGAATCCCGCCCGGGAGGACATGGACGCCTGGCTGGAGCGCCGCCTGCGCCAGTACACCACCCTCACCGGCGGCGACGCCGCCCGGCACCTGGTGCGCGATCGGAAGATCGTGCCGGTCGTCGACGGCCTCGACGAGGCACCACCCGATCTGCGCCGCCGGATCCTGCGCGAACTGGCCGAGGCTCCCGGGGACATGCCGTTCGTCGTGGCCTGCCGCACCGCCGAGTTCCACGCCGCCGGCGGCGGACCACGGCCGGACCGTCTCGTCGAAGCCGAGTTGCGGCCCCTGACGCCGGACGACGCGATCCGCTATCTGGGCGCCCGCTGCCAGTGGGACACCCCCACCGTGCGAGCGGACAGCCCCCTGGCCGCCGCCCTCACCTCACCCCTGCTGGTCCATCTGATCAGTACCCTCTGCCGGGCCGGCCGGCTCACCGTCACCGACCTGACCGCCTTCGCCACGTCCGCCGACCTGGAACAGCACCTTCTCGAGGCCTACCTCCCCACCGTGTTCACCGCTCACGCCGACCGGCTGCGCAAGGCCGGCGGCCGCACCGAACGGGCCGGGCCGCTGCCCCGCGCCTGGCCACCGAGGGCGGCCCACCGGTGGCTCACCGAACTCGCCGTCGACATGACCCGCACCGGCCGCACCGAGTACCGCTGGTGGGTGGGACGGCGGCGCTACCTGTACCCCACCATGTCCGACCGCGTCCTGCCGTCGGCCTCCCCGTTCCCCCGCAGGCCGGGACGGGTCCTGACCGGTGCGGTCCTCGCCGCCCCGCTGCTGTACCTCGCCTTCGTGCTCTGGGTCGCGCCCTCATGGTGGACGGACGCCGTCCCAGCCTTGCTCACCGACCTGACCGCCGCGGTGTCGGCGGGGTTGTTCGCCGTCCTGGCCGCCATGGTCCTCGCCGCGCGCGGCGGCATGACACCCCCGGCCGATCCGGACACGGCATCGACTCCCGTCGACCTCTACCGCCGCGACCGTGCGGTCGCACTCCGCCGCAGCACACTGATCGGATCCGCCTTCACGGCGTTCGTCCTCTACAGCGCAGGGGTCAAAGCGACGACGTACACCGGGCCCGGGCAGATGTCGCCGCTGCCATGGCTGGTGCTGGGTCTTGTCCTGTTCACCGCATCCACGCTGGCTCTGCTGCTCGCCTCGGACTGGGGCGTGCACATCGTGGCCGGCTGGTACGCCACGGCCAGAGGCCGCCGCCCGATCCGGCAGATGACCTTCCTCGCCGACGCTGCCGCCCTCGGTGTCCTGCGCGGAACCGGCACCGGTTACCAGTTCCGCCACGTCCGGCTGCAGCACTCACTGGCCGAGTCCCGGGCCGTCGCCGAAGGAACCAGTCCTCCCCAGCAGCTGGCCGCGATCCTCACCGCCGCCGGGGACGCCCCCGCGGCGGCCGCCGTGCTCACCGAGGGCAACACCGCGGCCGTGCGCACCCGCCTCGCCGGCGAACTGATCAGCAGCGGGCACGGCCGGCGGGCGGTCCGCGTGCTGCAGGAGGCCGCCGCCAACGGCGATCCGCTGGCGCTGACCCGCCTCGGCGTCGCTGTGCGCGCAACGATGTCGCCACCGGAGCGGTTTCTGTCGGCAATCGGTATCCTCCGCAACCGTGCCGTCGACGCGTTCCGTTCGGCGCTGCGCGGCGGGGAACCGCAAGCCTGGCCCGAATTCGTCGACACCGTCCGCACCATGCACTCGTCGACCATCGATCGGATACACCTGCTCACCGGTGCCTACACCGACGCCCGCGACGCGGGCCTCCCGCACCACCGCCGCGCACTCGCCGATGCCCTGGACAGCGTCGCGGCGACCGCACACCCGCTCATGCGCCGCCTTGTGCGCGACATCGTGGCCGACGCCCACCGCGCCGCCGAGGAATCCGAACCGTGCCACCAGGTGGGACCACCGTCCGAACGATGATGGCCTCCTGAGTGGATCGCCCGGCACACTACGGGGGTGCGCAGAACATGGCGGCGGGCCGGCCTGTCCCTGCTGGCAGCGGTGACCGTCGTCCCCCTGCTCACCGCTCTGCTGTGGCCGATCCCCGGCCACCACCGTCTCGAAGTGGCCGGCTGGGCGGCCGGTGTGGCCGCGCTGCTGGTCGCCGCCGCCACCCTGCTGGTCACCCTGCGCCCGCCGGCGCGCCCGTCCGATGCGGCCCGTGACCTGGAGTCCTTCGCCGCCGAGGTGGACCGGCAGTGGCGCGCTGAGGCCCACGCCCGCCGGCTGCCGCTGGGCGTCACCGACGAGCTGCACCTGACCTGGTCCGACGGCACCGTCTCCGGCACCGTCGAGCACCTCGTCGCCCTGGCGGCCGCGATGCCCGTGACGCGCCTGGCCGTCCTCGGCGCCGCCGGCTCGGGCAAGAGCTCCACCCTCGTCCTGCTCACCCTGGGCCTGCTCGCCCGCCGCAGACCCGGCGACCCGGTGCCGGTGCTGGTGCCGGTCGCCGACTGGGACCCTGGCCGCGGCAGTTTCGACGGCTGGCTGGTGCACCGCCTGAGCCAGTACGCCACCTTCACCACCGGCGACACCGCCTGGCACCTGGTCCGCGACCGGAAGATCGTGCCGGTCGTCGACGGCCTCGACGAGGCGCCCCCGCAACTGCGCCACCGCATGCTGCGCGACCTGGCCGAGGCCCCCGGCGACCTGCCGTTCGTCCTGGCCTGCCGCACAGGCGAGTTCCACGCCGCAGCGGGCGGCGGCCCGCGCCCCGACCGGGTCCTCGAAGTCGAGTTGCGGCCGCTGTCGGCGCCTGACGCGATCCGTTATCTGAGGGCCCGCTGCCGGTGGGACGCCACCACCGTGCGAGCGGACAGCCCGCTGGCCGCCGCGCTCACCTCGCCCCTGCTGGTCCACCTGATCGCCACCCTTTACCGGGCCGGCCACCTCACCGTCGCCGACCTGAACGCCCACACCACCGCGGCCGGCCTGGAACAGCACCTCCTGCAGGCCTACGTCCCCGCGGTGTTCACCGCCCACACCGAACGGGTCCGCGCCGCGGACGGCACCCCCGAGCAGGCCGAACCACTGGTCCGGGCCTGGTCGCCGCAAGCCGCACACCGGTGGCTCACCGAGCTCGCCACCGATATGACCCGCCGCGGCGAGACGGAATACCTGTGGTGGGATCGCCCCGAGTTGACGGTGCTCCCCCAGCGCCGCGTCCTCACCTGGCGTGTTCCGGAGCCTCGCTGGCTGCTGACCGTCGTGCTCGCCGTCGCGGTCCTGGCGATAGGTTTCCCCCTGCTCCTTCTGCGCGCCGCGCCGTGGATCGCCACCGAGGTCACCGGCTGGCCGGTCCTCGGGCTCGCCGCCCGCCGTTTCACCCGGATCTTCGTGGCACCGACCGACCCCGTGCTGATCCACATCCACGATCGAGTGTCCGGTTTCCTAAACGCTCTCGGCGGCCCCTACCTGGCCGTCGTACTGGCCGGTTCGCTCGTCGTCGCGAGCGCCGGGGTCGCCTGCTGCGTCGACTGGAAAGCATCGGCCGACCCGGGCGCGGCACTGCATCCGGACCTGCTCTACCGCGCCGATCGCGCGGTCACCGTACGGCGGGCGGCGCTGCTCGCGCTGGCGCTCGCCACGATCCTCCTTCCCCCGACGTGGGCCGCGGGGATCCTGCTCGAAGACCTGATCGCTTCCGGGCTCGTGCCGCCCATGCCACCACCGACGGTGGGACGGCCAGCCTCGACCATGCTGGTGATCTTCGTCTATGTGACGGCGCCGGTCGCGCTGGCACTGCTGGTCAGTGCGTGGGGCGTGCACGTGCTGACCGGAATCCCGGCAACGCTGCGGCGCCGCCGCCCGGCCCGGCTCATGTCGTTCCTCGCCGACGCCGCAGCCCTGGGCATCCTGCGGACCACCGGCGCCGGATACCAGTTCCGCCACGTCCGCCTGCAGCACTCGCTCGCCGAGAGCCGGGCCGTCGCCGAACAGCGCGCCCCGCACCAGCGGCTGGCCGCCCTGTTCGACGCGGACGGGCGGGCGACGGAGGCCGCTGCCGCCCTGGCCGAGGGCAACACCGACGCGATACGCACCCGGCTGGCCGACGAACTCGTCCGGCGCGGCAACGCCACCGAGGCGTACGAGGTGCTGCGCGAGTCGGCCACCTACGCCGACGCCGGCTCGCTGATGCGCAAGGGCATCGCCGCCCGCCGGGAACTGGCCACGGCCGAGACGGAACATGCCCGCAACTTCGCCCGCTGGCGGTCCACCATGGCGTTCCGCCAGGCGTTACGCGCCGGTGAGGCCGCGGCGTGGCCGGAGCTCGTCGAGGCGCTGCAGGACCGGGATCTCGAACCGCCCTTGCTGATCAGCGAGCTCCACGAACTGGCCCTCGACGCCCGGACCGGCGGCCTGCCCCGGCACCGGGCGCTGCTGGCCGCGACGCTGGACAGCCTCGCCGAATCCGGTACCGGATCGGATCGCGGCCGGGCGAAGATCCGGGCCGCCGCGCGACGGGCGTGGCGCGAGGCCGCCCGCCACGGCGAGACACCGCACGGCCAGGCACCGCACGGCCAGGCACCGCACGGCCAGGATCGTGTCACCAGGTGAGACCGGCACCCGACCAATGATCAACAAAGCTGCATAATGCCGCCGTGACCAGCACCGCACCAGGCCGCGACGCGATCGACGCCGCGCTCGCACGCCGCTACCCCGGCGTGCGGCCCCACCACCAGCCCATGGCCCCGGCCACCGCCGGCGGCCTGCACGGCTGCTCCGCGTACCGCACCACCACCCACTGGCACTTCGTCACCTACGGACTGTCCGAACTCGGCGGCAAATCCCCCGACGACGACCCGGACTTCTCCGGCTGGGGTTTCGAGCTGACCCTGCGGATCCCCGCCGAGGAACCGATGCCCACCTGGCCGATCGACGTGCTGCGCCGCGCCGCCCAGCACGTCAACAGCCGCGGCGTACTGCTCGAACCCGGCCACCGGGTCGACCTCGGCGACACCGGGACGCTCACCGTCGCCGCCGACCCGGACCTCGGGGTGATCGACACCCCGAACGGGCAGGTGCAGTTCCTACTGATTGAGCAGTGAGTGCCTGCGGCCGTAGAACCAGTACACGGCCCCGCCGATAAGGAACCACACCGCGAAGCGCAGCCACGTCACCGGCGCCAGGAACGTGATCAGCCACAGCGTGAACACGATCCCGACGACCGGCACGCCCGGGACCCTGAACGTGCGCGGCAGGTCCTGCATGCCGGTCACCGCCGCACCCCCGGAATATCACGTCCCGCCCGTGATCGCATCCACAACCGTCGATGCCAGTCGCGCCCCGGTTGTGCCAGGCCCACCCCGGCCACTAGGTTGAAGGCACGAAATCTGCGGCGTCGCGAGGGAAACCGGTGAGAATCCGGTGCGGTCGCGCCACTGTGAACCGGGCAACCGGTGAGTCAGAACGCTCACGCGTCGCAGGCCCCATCGATCGGGACGCGTCATCCCGTAGGAGGTTGATCCCACCGTGCCCAAGACCACGTCAGTCGTCTCGGTTCCGGCCGTCTCCCCCAAGCTCGCCGCGACCGCCGCCGCCGTCACAGGCGTCCTGCTGCTGCTCGCCTACCTCGTCGCCTTCGACCAGGGCGCCGTCTCCCAGAGCGGCACCCTCCTGCACGAGCTCATGCACGACGGCCGCCACCTGCTCGGTGTCCCGTGCCACTGAAACACCTGCTGCTGCGCGGCCTGCTGGCCGGGCTGATCGCGGGACTGCTCGCCGGCGGCTTCGCCCACCTCTTCGGCGAACCGCACATCGACGCCGCCATCGCCATCGAAGAGGCCGCCGGCCCGCACACCCACGGCGGCGAAGAACTCGTCAGCCGCGGCACCCAGTCCGGCATCGGCCTGTTCCTCGCCACCGGCCTCTACGGGCTCGCACTCGGCGGCATCTTCGCCGTCGCATACACCCTGCTGCGCCGCCGCCTGCACACCACCAGCGACGCCCGCGCCGCACTCACCCTCGCCGCCGGCACCCTGATCGGCCTGGTCATCGTGCCGTTCGTCAAATACCCGCCCAACCCACCCGCGGTCGGCGACCCCGCCACCATCGACCAGCGGACCATCGCCTACCTCGCCGCGGTCGCCCTCGGCCTGGTCGCCGTCTGGTCCGCCGCACTCGCCGCCCGCACCCAGAACACCGACTGGCGCCGCGCCACCGCCGCAACCCTCGGCTTCCTGGCCGTCGTCACCGTCGCCCACCTGCTGCTGCCCACCTTCGACGAGGTACCCGCCACGTTCCCGGCCACCCTGCTCTGGAACTTCCGGATCTCCTCACTGGGCACCCAGGTCGTGCTCTGGACCACCCTCGGCCTCACCTACGCCGCGCTCCTGACCCCCCGCCGCCGCCCGGCGGACGCCCCGGAGGTCAAGGTCACCGCGTGACCGGCCTGCGGCTGATCGCCGCCGGACACACCCCCGCCCTGCGCCGGGCCGTGTTCGGCGGCGACGACCCCCTCGACGAAGGCGGCACCCAGGCCGCCCGCGCCCTGAACCTGACCACCCGCGGGCCCGGTCCCACCGCCGCCGCCCGTGGCACCGCACTCAGCAGCGGCCCCGGTCCCGCACACGGCACCGCACTCAGCAGCGGCCCCGCTGTCGCCCGCGGGACCTGGCTCACCGCGCCCTCCCGAGCCGCCCGCGAGACCGCCGCCGCCCTCGGCGCCACCCCGGCCGTCGAACCGGCCCTCGCCGACCCCTCCTACGGCACGTGGACCGGCCGCGCCCTGGCCGACATCGACCCCGCCGACCTGCACCTGTGGCTCACCGACCCGCACGCCACCCCCCACGGCGGCGAATCCCTGGCCGGCGTCACCTCCCGGGTGTCCACCTGGCTGGCCCGGCACACAACTCACGACCTGACCGCCGTAGCCCACCCCACAGTGATCCGCGCCGCCGTAGCCGCAGCCCTCACCCTCCCCCCGGCCGCGATCTGGCAACTCGACGTAGCCCCACTGGCCGTCATCCGCCTGACCCACCGAGCCGGCCGCTGGCACGTGCACTTCCGGGCACCCTGAACCCAGCACGCTCCCGAGAGGTGTCTCGGCGGCAGCTCGCGTCCGGGAGCTGCCGCCCAGCGCTCCGACCCCGTCAGGCCCCGTCGAGAACCGGGATCAGCGCCGCCTCCTCGTGATCCAGATGCGACTCCACCTCAGCGGTCAACCGCGACACCTCAGCCGACAGCACATCCCGTGCCATCCCCGGATCAGCCAGAACCTCCCGCAGCCGCCCCACCAGGCCGGCGATCACCTCATGCTCGGCACGCAACTCGTCGATCACCGGCCCCAGCGACGGACGGTACTGCTCGAGGCCGGGAAACATGCCCTCGTCCTCGCGTACGTGATGACCGTGCAGACCCGCGCACAGACTCAGGCAGTTGACCCGCAACTGGGCGCCCAGCACCGGACCCGACCGGGCCACCTCCGCCCGGATCAGCGACAACTCCCGCCGGAACGCGTCGTGCACCAGCTTGAGCATCCCGCCCGGCGTCGCCGCATCGGTGCGCGGCGGCCCGGGGATCGCGGTCAGGGCCACCACCGGCAACGTACGCCCGGACTGCTTCTCGTAATCCGCCCACCCACTGTCGACCTCGACCGCCCGCGCGAACGCCTCATCGCGCTCGGCACCGGCGAGCACCGACGCCCTCGCGTCGTAGGTGAACGTGCCGTCCTCGACCGTGACGACCGGCTCGGCCAGCAGATTGTGGAACCAGGCCGGGTGCCGCGGCGAACCACCCGCGGAAGCGATCACCAGGATCCGCTCACCGCCGTCCGGCAGATAACCGAGCGGCACCGTGTGCTTCTGCCCGGACCGGGCGCCGGTCGTGGTCACCAGGACCAGGCGCCCACCCTCGAACATGCCTCCCACGACACCGTGGTTGGCACGGAACTCATCGATAACAGGACCATTGAAATCGTTCGGCATTCTCAACTTTCTGATAACGAGCCAACAAGAGACACGGCGATCAGAAAGGAGGACGGCGGTGCACGCGCGGCAGGCGACCGGGGCGGCCGCCGGGCGATCACGCGCCGGCCGGGTGCCCCACTCGGTAATGGCCAAAGGCCGACCCGGCAGTCACGCCCGAAACCATACCCCACGTTCGCGTGGTGGTCGGCGAAGCCGTCCTTTCGCTGTTGGTGCGGCTTGCCGCACTGGCCCTAAGCCATCCTAGGACGGAAAATTCGGTTGCCGGCGCCCGGAACCGGCTGATGAGCTGGGCCCTCGCACACAGAGAGGAAACCGAGATGCGAGCTGCGTACATGTCCCCGCCGGAAACCACTTCTAAGGACATGACGCTTGTCAATTCTCAATCTCGGCATCCTCGCGCACGTCGACGCCGGTAAGACCAGCCTCACCGAGCGGCTGCTGCACACCGCCGGTGTCATCGACCACCTCGGCAGCGTCGACGACGGCAGCACCCAGACCGACACCCTCGAACTGGAACGCCGCCGCGGCATCACCATCCGCTCCGCCGTCGCCTCGTTCCCGCTCGGCGACCGCACCGTCAACCTGATCGACACACCCGGCCACCCCGACTTCATCGCAGAGGTGGAACGCGTCCTCGACGTCCTCGACGGCGCCGTCCTGGTGATCTCCGCGGTGGAGGGCGTCCAGGCGCAGACCCGTGTCCTCGCCCGCACCCTGCACCGCCTGCGCATCCCCACCCTGATCCTCGTCAACAAGGTGGACCGCACCGGCGCCCGCTTCACCGGCGTCCTCGACGAGATCGCCACCCGGGTCAGCCCGTCGATCGTCCCGATGAGCCACGTCGGCAACCTCGGCACCCGCGACGCCACCGTCCACACCGAGATCGACCTGCTGCGCCTCGCCGACCACGACGACGACGTACTCGCCGCCCTCGTCGAAGAACGCCCTCCCCCGCCGCTGCGGGTCCACGACCGCGTGCACCCGGTCTACTTCGGCTCGGCCATCACCGGCGCCGGCATCGAGCACCTCATCGACGGCATCACCCACCTGCTCCCGCCCGCGTCCGGGCAGACGGCCGCGCCGGCCTCCGCCACAGTGTTCAAAATCGACCGGGGCGCCGCCGGGGAGAAACAGGCCTACCTGCGCGTGTTCGACGGCACGCTGCGCGTCCGCGACACGGTGGGCGACGATCGGATCACCGGCATGGAGACCTTCGCCGGCGGCGCCACCCAGACCCGCGACGCCATCACGGTGGGTGAGATAGCCAGGGTACGCGGGCTGACCTCCGCGCGAATCGGGCACGCTTTGGGCGTACGATCAAAAAAAGCGCACCCAGCGCACTTCGCCCCGCCCAGCCTGGAAACCGCCGTGCTCGCGGCCCGTCACACCGACCGCGGCGCCCTGCACGCCGCGCTGGCGGAACTCGCCGAGCAGGACCCCCTGATCAATCTCCGTCAGGACGACGAGGTCTACGTCTCGCTCTACGGCGAGGTGCAGAAGGAGGTCCTGCAGGCGACGCTGGCCGAACAGTACGGCCTGGCCGTCACCTTCCGCGAAACCACCACCCTGTACGCCGAACGCCTGACCGGCACCGGCGAGGCCGTGGCGTTCAACAAGATCGACCCGAACCCGTTCCTCGCGACCGTCGGCCTGCGCGTGGCACCCGGCGCGGGAATCACCTTCGGCCTCGGCGTCGAACTCGGCTCCATGCCCGCCGCGTTCTTCACCGCCGTCGAACAGTCCGTCCGCGAAACCCTCCAGCAGGGCGTTCACGGATGGCCGATCCCCGGCTGCGCCGTCACGATGACCCACTCCGGGTACTCGCCGCGCCAGTCACACTCGCACGCCGTCTTCGACAAGAGCATGTCGAGCACCGGGGCCGACTTCCGCGGCGTGACCCCGCTCGTGCTGATGGAAGCGCTCCGTCACGCCGGAACCGTGGTGATGGAACCGATCCACACGTTCCGCGCCGAGGTCCCCGACGCCGCCGTGATCGGCCTGCTGCCGGTGCTCGCCCGCCTGGGCGCCATCCCCCTGTCCACCACCCCATGGGGCCGCGACGCGGTGGAGATCGCCGGTGAGATCCCCGCGGCCCGGGTCCACGAGCTGCAGCGCCGCCTGCCCGGCCTGACCAGGGGCGAGGGAGTCCTGGAGAGCGCCTTCGCCAAGTACGCGGACGTCAGCGGCCGCCCACCCCGACGCCGGCGTTCCGGCCCCGACCCCACCGACCGCAAGGAATACCTGCTCCACGTCCTGCGCCGGGTGGGGCGGTAGGCGTACGGTGAGGGCAGGTGTGCCGGGAAGTCTGGTCGGCGGTCATGTCCGCACGACCACGAAGGACTCCCGTGATGAGCGATGTCGCGCTACGCGCCGCCGGCCTGACCAAACGATACGGGCGCCTGGTCGCCCTCGACGACCTCACCGTCGAGGTCACCGCGGGTGAGGTGTTCGGGTTTCTCGGCCCGAACGGTGCCGGTAAGTCCACCACCATCCGCCTGCTGCTCGGCCTGGCCCGCCCCACCGCCGGCCGGGCATGGGTGTTCGATGTCGACGCCGCAGACGTGGCGCGGGCACACCGGCTGCTGGCCTACGTGCCCGCGGACGTCGCGCTGTGGCCGCAGCTGACCGGCGCGGAGATCCTGCACCTGCAGGCGTGCACCGGCCCGGGCGTCGACGCGGCCTACCGTGACGAACTCGTCGAACGGTTCGCCCTCGACCCCTCGAAACCCGCCGGTACCTACTCGACCGGGAACCGGCAGAAGGTCGCGCTGATCGCCGCGTTCGCCACCCGCGCGCCACTGCTGGTGCTCGACGAGCCGACCAGCGGGCTCGACCCGCTGATGGAACGCGAGTTCCGCACCGCCGTGACCGCGGCCCGTGACCGTGGGCAGACCGTCTTCCTCAGTTCCCACCAGCTGGCTGAGGTGGAGGCGGTCTGTGACCGGGTCGCGATCCTGCGCGCGGGCCGGCTGATTCAGGTCGCGCCGATCGGCGAGCTGCGGGGCCTGCACCGGTCCGAGGTCACCCTCACCCATACCGGAACACCACCGGTCCTGACGGCGATCGCCGGCGTCGACGACGTGCAGCCGGACGGGCAGGGGCGGCTGCGGTTCACGTTCACCGGACCACCCGCGGCGGTACTCAAAGCGCTGGCCCGGGCAGAAGTCACCGGCCTGGCGGTGCGGGAGCCGAGCCTGGAGGAGATCTTCCTCGACTACTACGGCACCGGGAACACCCGGTGACCACCGGCGTCGCGTATCCGGGCAGGCCGGTGCGGGCGGTCACCCGGCTGGCCACGCGGCAGACCCGCCGCGGTGCCCTGATCGTCATCGGCCTGGCCGCGGGCATGTCGGCGCTGGTCGCGAGCACCTACGCCGAGGTGACGGCCGACCCCGCGGCCGCCGGCAGCCTGCAGGCCCTGGCCGGCAACCCGGCGATCCGCACCCTGTTCGGCGAGCCGGTCGCGCTGGACAACGCGGGCGGCTTCACCGTGTGGCGGGTCGGCACGTTCGTGGCCGTCCTGCTCGGCGTATGGGCGATCCTGGCCACCACCCGCATCACCCGCGGCGAGGAGGACACCGGCCGCTGGGACGTGCTGCTCGCCGGCCGCCTCACCTTGCGAACCGCCGTGGCCCGGCACGTCACGGTCGTCATGACCGCCGCGTTCGCCGCCGGAAGCGCAGTCAGCGCCGTGCTTCTGGCCGCCGGCACCCCACCGGCGGGAGCACTGATCCACGGAGTGGGCACCGGCCTGCTCGGGATGTACTTCGCCGCGGTCGCCGGGCTGGCCGCCCAGGTGTTTCCCACCCGGGCGCCGGCGACCGGGACCGCGCTGGCGGTACTCGGCGCCGGCCTGCTGATGCGGATGATCGGCGACGGCCTCACCGACCTGGCCTGGCTGCGGTGGCTGTCCCCGTTCGGGCTGCTCGCCCTCGCCGGCCCGTACCACCAGGACCGGATCCTGCCACTGCTCATCCTGCTCGCCGCGACACTGCTGGTGGCCGCCGCCACGCTGCCGGCAGCCGGCCGGCGTGACGTTCGCGGCGGCCTGGTGGCGGCAAACCCGGACCGGCGGCCCCGGCTACGGCTGCTCGGCAGCGTGGAGACGTTCGCCGTCCGGCGCCTGCTGCGGCCGCTGACCGGCTGGGCCCTCGGCATCGGCGCCTACTACCTGCTCATCGGCATGACCGCGGAGTCGATCACCGGCTTCCTCGCCGACAACCCGGCCCTGGCCGGCGAGGCCGCCAGGGCCGGGTTCGCCGACATCGGCGCGGTCGAAGGGTACGCCGCGACCCTGTTCGCCATCCTCGCACTACCCGTCGGCGCCTTCACCGCGGTCCGGATGGCGGATTTCGTCGCCGCCGAAACCGATCGCCGGTTGACGATGCTGGCGGCCCAGCCGATCGGCAGACTGCGCCCGCTGGGCGCTGAACTGCTGGTGACCGCGGCCGGCGCCGTTGTCCTCGTCACGGTCGCCGGGCTGACCACCTGGTGCGGGGTCGCCGCGATCGGCGGCGACCTCAG
Source organism: Actinoplanes sp. NPDC051861 (assembly GCF_040681145.1). Lineage (NCBI taxonomy): Bacteria > Bacillati > Actinomycetota > Actinomycetes > Micromonosporales > Micromonosporaceae > Actinoplanes > Actinoplanes sp. NPDC051861. Next base: position 212,643 of record NZ_JBFAYE010000007.1, on the reverse strand, counting down.
CCTGGCCGCCGCCGTACAGGGCGCCTGGAACCCGCTGCCCATCATTCTTCTGAGCCTCGCCGCGGCGGCCTTCGCCGTCGGCTGGGCGCCACGGGCCGTCGCGGTCGCCGGCGCGCTACCCGCGACCGGCGGCTTCCTGCTGCTCGTGATCGCCGAGAGCGCCGGCGCACCCGGCTGGGTACGCGACATCTCGCCCTTCGCGCACCTCGCGCCGGTTCCCCTGCAGAACGCCAACTGGCCCGCGACAGCTGCCATGACGGGACTCGCCGTCGTGCTGACCACCGCCGCAGCGCTCGGCTACCGCAGGCGTGACCTGCGAGGATGAGGTCCCGCGGCCTCGGAACCGCTGGAGCTGCGGCGAGCGGACGGGGCAGGCCGGGGCGGCGGCCACACCGGCTGCATGACGTGCCAGTCCTGCGGATGCCGGCGGATGGCGTCGGTGAACACGTCGGCCAGCGCCTGGGTGATGGCCGTGGCCTGCCCGCGCCCGCTCGCGACGATCTCCTCGTGCAGGTGGACCCGCAGGCCCCGGCCGCTGTACCAGAGACTCACCGGAATCAGGGCCGCCCCGGTGGACAGCGCCAGCCGCGCCGGTCCCGCCGGCATGGTGGTGTCCCGGCCGTGCAGCCGCACCGGCAAGCCGGCCCCGGTCACGTCCCGGTCGGCGAGCAGGCAGACCACCCCGCCCTCGGCCAGCCGCCGACGCAGCGCCGGCACAGTGCGCCGCGGCTCATCCACCGGCAACACCTCGATCCCGACGGCGGCCCGCGCGTCGACGAACCGCTGGTACAGCGCCTCCGGCCGCAACCGCTGGCCAACCGTGGTGACCGGGTGCCCCAACTCGGCGAGCGCCGCGCCGGCCAGGTCCCAGTTGCCACTGTGCGGCAGAGCGAGGATCACCCCGCGGCGGGAGCCCGCCGCTGGAAGCCGATCCAACCCTTCGAAGGTCACCGGCGGCCGCGCGCCGGACAGCCGGAAGAACTCCCGCCAATACCGCAGATAGGAACGCACCCCGAGCCGCGCCAGCCGCCGGACCAGCGCACTGTCCGGCGCGGCACCGGCGACCTGGCCGAGGTTGGCGCACAGCTGCCGCACACCGGCACCCCGCCGCCACCAGACAACCTCCGCCGCAAGGAAGAACAGCCCCCGCGCCACCCGATCCGGCAGGCGAGCAACCACCGCCCACCCGAGCCGGTACAGCACCCAGCCGCCCCCGCGCACGCGCTCTCCCCCGCCCGACTCGTCGAGATGGAGATCATGCCACTCCCTCTGAACTGAGCAGCCGAACGGCATCGGGTCTGAAGCGGCGCGACCGCGCCGAATCCGGTTGGCTGCCCGGGGCGCCGTCCGGTCAGGGGCCGGCCAGGCACACCCGGCCCCGAACCAGTCGCGACGACGCCTCACGTTCTTCAGCCCCGTCATCACCCGCAGCCAGGCCCGACGAACGTCAGCCCACCCCCAGCTCCAGCGTTGTTGCCAACCTGGAACCGCAGATAGGTCCAGTCGGCGAAGCCGTCGTTCGGTCTTGGAGTGCGGCTTGCCGCACTCCGCTTAAGGCATCCTAGGAAGATAGGATCCAACCATTGCTCAGCATCCGCGAGAAATGGGGCGTCGAGCTGGGCCGCAGCGAAGACGAGGAGGAGGAAGAGGAGGAGGAGGCGCTGGAGCTTGCTGCTGCCGCTGGCGCTGGGCTTCAAGGCCGCTGTCCAAGCCTGGCGGCACCGCGACGACGACGATGACGGCCCGGCCGCGGGCACCGGCAGCGGACCCGGTGTGCTCACCGTCGCCGCTGTCACGTTCGCCAACGGTGGCGACAACATCGGCGTCTACGTCCCGGTCCTCGTGACCGCGGGCACCGAGGGCATGGCCGTCTACGCCATCGTCTTCCTGCTGCTCGTCGCCGTCTGGGTCGCCGCCGGGCGGTTCCTCGCCACCCGCCCGGTCATCGCCGGCGCACTCAGCCGCTGGGGCCACATCCTGCTGCCGCTCGTCCTGATCGGTATCGGCCTGCTGATCCTCATCGAGGGCTGAGGACCGAGTCCGTCCACTCCACCACGACCTCGAACACCGGCGCGTGCCCCGCGCGCTGCTCCACGCCGAAGCCAGCATGCGCGGCGCCAGCCAGAAATACTTGGCCGCGCCCGTCCTCAGGCTCATGCCGCCAGTAGTTGAAGTGCCCCGGATCCTCGCACGCTGCCAGATGCCGCGCCGCGGTGTGGCGATTTTCGAGATCGCGGTACGGTCGTCGCGCTGGATCCGTCACACCCGCCGGTGATCCCGTTGGCCGTGCCGTGCCGCAGTTCCCCGGCGATCCGTCCCGGACGAATGAGGTCACTCGGCAATGTCACCGCCCGACCCTGTGCCGGAATTTCTGCCCGGTGTCGACCTGGCCCGGCTGTTCTACCTCGAGGCGGTCCGCCCGCTGCTCGGCGACCTGCCGCACATCGCCGCCCGGGTCGGCCCCGGCAGTGACGTCCTCGGTTACGACAGTCCGCGCTCCACCGACCACGACTGGGGTCCACGGCTCGACCTGTTCCTCCCCGGCGACAACAGTGCCCTCAACGACCGCCTCCGCCACGAACTGCCGAAACGCTTCCTCGGCTGGCCCACCCACTTCGAACCGCCCGGCGCCCGGGTCCGATCCATGGCGGACACCGACGGCCCTGTCGACCACTACGTGCTGATCTCGGAGCTGCCCGCCTGGACACGCTCGAAACTGGGCTTCGACCCCGCCGGGACGATCACCGTTGACGACTGGCTGTCCACCCCGTGGCAACGGTTCGCCGAGGTCACCGGCGGCGCCGTCTTCCACGACCCGCACGGCGAACTCACCGGCATCCGGGAGCGGCTGCGCTGGTACCCCGACGACCTCTGGCGCTACATGCTCGCCTGCCAGTGGACCCGGATCGGACAGGAGGAGGCGTTCGTCGGCCGCACCGCCGAGGCCGGCGACGACCTGGGCTCCCGGATCCTCACCGCGCGGCTCTGCCGCGATCTCGCCCGGTTGTTCCTGCTGCAGACGCGGAGCTTCCCCCCGTACGCTAAATGGCTCGGAACCTCGATCCGCACGGACCCGGCGGCCGGGCTCCTCACCTCGGCCCTGCGCGCCGCGACCCCCGAAGCGCGCGAGGCGGCGCTGTGTGCCGCCTATGAGGAAGCCGGGACCAGGCAGAACACACTCGGCCTGAGCGATACGGTGCCGGCTGTGCGGCGCACATTCTTCGAGCGCGGGTACGCGGTGATCGACGCCGGCCGCTACGCCGAGTCGCTGCGGGCGGCGCTGACCGAACCCGCGCTGGCGCAGAGGCCCCTGACCGGCTCGATCGACCAGATCTGCGACAACACGGACGTGCTGGAACAACCGGAGCGGTGCCGGCGGCTCTTCGGCCTGCCCCACCTGACCGAGTAGCGGCCACGTCTCGCGGACATGATCCCGCACACTGCTAGCTTCCTCCTTCCTCGTTGTGGACAGGGACGACAGCCTCGCGAGCGCTCTCCGCGAGTGGGGCAGTTGGCTGGGTCGGCTCGGCGCTCCGGTCGCCCCGTGGTTGCGGCCTGGACAGCCGTCCGAGGAGATCATCGCCGTGCTCGGCCCGGAGGTGCCCGCGGCAGTCCTGACGTGTTCCAGGCGGTCTCGGGGTGGCCTTGTTGGCGAGCAGGGCCTGATATTTCGGTTGCCGGGGCCTGCGGACGGTTTCTAGCGTTGCGGGAAAGCTGAGCCGAGAGTGGGTGCGTTTGATGCCGGTGCGTGGCGATTCCTCGACGACCTTCGCATTCGCAACGATCTCGGACAGGACACTCCGGCATGGACCTTCCCCGTCACTACGTCATCCGCGAGGGTGACCTTCGTATTCTGAACCCGTTCTCGCCCGCGAAGCTGGCCACCCTCGGCCGGGCGATCAAGCTGCGGGCCGGCGATCGCCTCGTCGACCTGTGCTGCGGCAAGGGCGAGCTGCTCCGCAGCTGGCACCTCGCGCACGGCATCCGGGGCATCGGCGTGGACATCAGCACCGCGTTCATAGCCGATGCGCGCGAGCACGCGGCCGGGCTTCCGGTGGAGTTCGTTCACGGCGACGCGGCCGGCTTCGTCGCGCCGGAACCGGTCGACGTGGCCGCCTGCATCGGCGCCACCTGGATCGGTGACGGTGTCGCCGGCACGATCGAGATCCTCCAGCGCAGCCTGCGCCCCGGCGGCATGGTGCTGATCGGCGAGCCGTACTGGCGGCTGGACCCGCCCGACCAGCAGACCGTCGAGGGGTGCAAGGCGACGGCCCGCGACGACTTCCGGTCGCTGCCGGAGCTGGTCGCCCACTTCAGTGACGACCTCGGCTGGGACCTGGTCGAGATGGTGCTGGCCAGTCAGGACTCCTGGGATCGGTACGCGGCCGCGCACTGGCTGAACATCCGGACCTGGCTGGACGCCAACCCGGACGACGAGCTGGCCCCGCGGATGCGCGCCGAACTCGACATCGACCCGGTGCGGCACGTGCGTTACCGGCGCGAATACGTCGGCTGGGGCGTCTTCGCCCTGCGTGAACGCGAATAACTCGAGGGCGGCCGCACGTGCGGCCGTGCGACAGTGCCGAACGTGGACTTTCTTTTCGGTGCGGGTGCTCGATGAGCGGGGCGTTCTACGAGCACGCGCGGCTCTACGACCTGATGTTCCCGGGCGGCGGGCCTGCGGTCGAGTTCTACTCGGCCGCAGCCCGCCGGCGGGGCGGGAGCGTTCTGGAACTCGGGTGCGGCACCGGGCACAAGCTGATCCCGATCGCGGCCGGCGGGCAGCCGTGCGCCGGCCTGGACCTCTCGCCGGACATGCTGGCCGAGGCCCGGCGCAAGGCGGCCGAGCGCGGCGCGACGGTGGAGTGGGCCCAGGGCGACATGCGGGCCTTCGATCTGGGCCGCACGTTCGACTTCGTGTTCGTCGCGGCCAACTCCCTGCTGCACCTGCACGAGGCCGAGGATCTGGTGAGCTGCTTCCGGTCGGTGCGGAGACATCTGGCGCCGGGGGCACGGTTCGCCTTCGACGTGTTCAACCCGAGCGTGCGGCTGCTCGCCTCAGCCGACGGCGTACGGCGCACCCGCGAGTCGTTCCTGGACCCCGATCGTGGCCACGTCAGCGTCGACGTCGCCGAGGTCTACGACGCGCCCGCGCAGGTCACCCGCGGGACGTGGTACCTCTCGACCGCCACCGAACCGGACTTCGTCGTCGCGCCGCTCGAGATCCGGAGCATCTTCCCGCAGGAGCTGCCGTTGCTCCTGCGGGGCGGCGGGCTGCGGCTCCTCGAGCGGTTCGGCGACTGGCCCGGCGGGCCGTTCGCCGCGGACTCGCCGATTCAGCTCTGCGTCTGCGAGGCCGGCTGACGGCGCTGTGCCGACACCACCGCGAGGGCGTTGACGGCGACCACGATCGCGATGCCCGCCCACTCGTGGGCCCGCAGCACCTCGCCGAGCAGGACCAGGCCGGCCAGGGCGGCGAAGACCGGGTGGACGCTCATCACCACGCCGAAGAAGCGGGGCGGCACGCTGCGCAGGGCGATCAGGTCGGCCGCGTACGGGATCACCGAGCTGAGCAGGCCGGCGCCGGCGGCGTACAGCAGGGTCGTCCCGGTCAGCCGGCCCTGCGCGACGATCACGGCCAGGACCGGCAGGTAGAGCAGCGCGGAGACGGTCGTCGCGGCCGCGAGGCCCTGCAGGCCGGGGACGCGGGCGCCGACCAGGCGGTTGAGCAGGATGTACGAGGCCCAGCTCGCCGCCGCCACGAGGCCGGCGCCGATCCCGTACCAGTCGCTGGCGGCGTCCGGGAGCACCAGCACGTACACGCCGGCGGCGGCTCCCAGCGCGCACAGCAGGTCGAGACGGGTGCGCGAGCCGGCGAGGGCCACGGCCAGCGGGCCGAGGAACTCCAGGGTCACGGCGAGACCCAGCCCGATCCGGTCCACCGCGGTGTAGATACCGAGGTTCATGGTGGCGAACGAACACCCGAGCAGCAGCACCGGCCACCACTGCGGCCACGTGAAACGCCGCAGGTCGGGGCGGGTCGCGGGCAGCAGGACGGCCAGGGCGACGAACTGGCGTACGGCGACGACACCGGCCGGGCCGATCGCCGGGAACGCGTGCGCGCCGACCGCCGCACCCACCTGATTGCTGGCCGCGGCACCGGTCATCGTCGCCAGCCCGCCCAGCACGGAGGCACGGGCGCCGGCCGCCGGTCGTTGCTCTGCCACCACACTCACGGCGCCAGTCTCGGCCCCGGTGCGGCGCGGGGAGAAATGCGCCGGGCGGCACATCTATACGCTGGGCGTATGAGTGTCGAGCTACGCCACCTGCGCGCGCTGGTCGCGGTGGTCGACGCCGGGACGTTCACGGACGCGGCAGCCGCGCTGGACGTGTCCCAGGCGGCGGTCTCCCGGGCGGTCGCGGGGCTGGAGAGCGCGCTCGGCGTACGTCTGCTGGAACGCAACACCCGGCACGTCGCACTCACCTCGACCGGCACCCAGGTCCTCGTCGCGGCCCGCCGCGCGCTCGACGAGATCGCCCATCTGCACCGCATCGCGGAGCAGTCGCGAAGCGAACTGCGCGTCGGGTACGCGTGGGCCGCCCTCGGCAAGCACACCCGGCGCCTGCAACGGGCGTGGACCGGCCCGCCGCTGGTGTTCGTCCAGTCGAACACGGTCACCGCCGGGCTCGGCGAGGGCACCGCCGACGTCGCGGTCGTCCGGCGGGCGCTGACCGATCCGCGTTTCGGCACGGCCCTGATCGGCACCGAGGGCCGGTGCGCGGCCGTCTCCACCGACAGCGCGCTCGCCCGGCGGCGCACCCTGCGCTTCAGCGACCTGGCCCGGTACACGGTCGCGATCGACGACCGGACCGGCACCACCACGCTCGAGCTGTGGGAGCCGGGCCCGGCACCGGTCGCGGTGCGCGCCACCCACGGCGTCGACGAGTGGCTCACCCTGATCGCCGCCGGTCAGGCCGTGGGCGTCACCTCGGAGGCCACCGCCAACCAGAACCCGCGTCCCGGCGTGGCGTACCGGATGCTGCGCCAGGCACCCCGCATCGAGGTGTGGCTGGCGTGGTGGCGCGACGCACCGCCGGACGGCCTCGACGACCTGATCCGGCTCAGCCGGGCCGCTTACGACAGGACACTGTGATGACCCATCCGATCATGTTCGACGACGCCGACCCGGTGCTGCGCCGGGTCCGCGAGCTGGCCCTGTCCTTCCCGGACGCCGCCGAGAAGATCTCGCACGGCATCCCGGCGTTCTACACGACGAAGGTGTTCGCCTACTACGGCGGCTCGATCAAGGTGGACGGCGCGTACCAGCGCCACGACCAGTCCCTGCTGGTCCTGCTCGACCCGGACGAGCGGCGGGCGCTGCTGTCCGAGGAGCGCTGCTATCTGCCGGCGTATCTGGGCCCGTACGGATGGCTGGGCGTCGACCTCGGCCCGGCCTCGGACTGGGCGGAGGTCGAGGAGCTGCTGGACGCCAGCTACCGGCTGACCGCGGGCAGGCGCAGAGTGGCCGCCCTCGATGCGCGGGGCCGCGGATAACCGGTGGAAACGCCCGGCGGCGCGCTGTTAGCGTCGCCCGGCTGGGATCTTCCGACGCCGAACCAGGACAGGCCGTTGTACATCAGCTGAGACATTTCACCGCTCTGACGTCCCGCATCAGACCAGGCGAGTGAGCCGCGCCGTCGTGACACACGGCCGCCACTCGCCGCTGAGTCGTGCGCGGACAACGCCCGCGGAGCACCGTCTTCGCACGAAATGTCGCAGTAGAACGGCACCTATCGGTGTTAACCCACGAAACCCGGTGGCTGGTGTACCCGGCCGCCCTCCCCCTCATCCGCCGCCGCTGCCTGCGCTGCCCGTCAGCGCTGTACCGGCCGAACGGCAAGTTCCGTATCAACGCCAACCACAAGCTCCTCGACGTCTGGCTGCTGGCCCTGTGCACCGGCTGCGGGGAGACCATCAAGCTGACGGTCCTGGAGCGGGCCAACGTCCGCACCATCAACCCGGCGACCCTGACCCGCTTCCACGACAACGACGCCACCCTGGCGGCCACGCTGCTCCCCGACCCGGGACTGCTGCGCCGCAACAACGTCGCCCTGAACTGGGACGGCGCCTGGGCCCTGCGCAAGGAAACCGTCGCCGGGGCGGACACCACCGGGGTCCACTTCACCGAGCGCATCCCGCTGAGGCCGACCACGCTGCTCGCGGCCGGCCTGGAGGTGTCGCGCTCGGAGGTGAACAGGCTCGTCGCCGGTGGATTCCTGCAGTCGTCGCACCGCCTGACGGGCAGGTCCTCCACCGACTTCACGTTCACCCTGAGGCGATAAACAGGCGCTAGGACTCCCAGGCGGCGCGGACCAGGTCGGTGAAGCCGTTGGCCAGCAGGACCACGGCGATGCTGGTCAGCAGGATGCCGGCGACGCGGTCGAGGATGGCCGCGGCGGCCGGTGAGATGCGGCGTTCGACGTGGCCGGACAGATAGAGGGTGACGCCGGTGACGATCGCGTAGGCGATGGCCGCCACGGACAGCCACGCCCGGCCGCTGACGCTGCCCGCGTCGGCGGACGCGGCCACGCCGAACGCGAACGTCGTCCCGCCCACGGTGAGCGGAAACGTGATCGGTGTGAAGAGCACTGATCCCGGATCGGAAGCAGGAGGAGAAGGGTCCGGCGACGGGTCCGGCGAAGGTGCCGGAGCCGGAGCCGGGTCCGTCGTCCCCCGCATCAGCGGGACCGAGGCCAGGATCAGCGCGATACCGCCGGTGGCCGTCAGCGCGGCCGTGCTGATGCCCAGCAGCTCCAGGAGGGGCTCGCCCACCCAGATCGCCAGGAGCACGAACACGGCCACGTTGACCACCAGCCCCAGAGCCAGCCGCAGCTGCTGGGGATGGGTGAAGGGGCGCACGATCGGCAGGTACGACGACAGCGCCGCCACCGGGCTGTAGAGGGCGAACAGCGCCAGGAACAGCACCAGAGCCTCGTACGGGAACGACACCTCAGAAGTCCACGGCGTCACGGGCCAGCGGGCAGGTCATGCAGTGACCGCCGCCCCGGCCGCGGCCCAGTTCCGCGCCGACGATCGTGATGACCTCGATGCCGGCACGCCGCAGCAGGGTGTTGGTGGTGGTGTTGCGGTCGTAGGTGAACACGACACCGGGCTCGACGGCGACCGCGTTGTTGCCGCTGTCCCACTGCTGGCGCTCGGACGCGTACACGTCCCCGCCCGTCTCGATGACCCGCAGTTCCTTCAGGCCCAGCGACGACGCCACCACGTCGGTGAAGCTGCGGCCGTCCTCGTCGACCACCTCGACGCCCGGGTCCCGGTCGCTGGGCAGCAGGGTGAACGTGTGCACCCCGTCCATGATGTTCGGGTACAGCGTGACCACGTCGCGGTCGGCGAACGTGAACACCGTGTCGAGGTGCATCGCGGCCCGCAGCTTCGGCATGCCCGCCACCACGACCCGCTCGGCGGCGCCCGCCTTGAACAGGGCCGCCGCCACCTGCGTGATCGCCTGGCGGGAGGTGCGCTCGCTCATCCCGACCAGCACGACGCCGTTGCCGACCGGCATGACGTCGCCGCCCTCGAACGTGGCCATCCCCCAGTCCAGTTCCGGGTCGCCCCACCACACCGTCGAGCCGGCGAAGTCGGGGTGGTACCGGTAGATCGCCTTCATCAGCAGCGTCTCGTCGTGCCGGGCCGGCCAGTACAGCGGGTTCAGCGTCACGCCGCCGTAGAGCCAGCACGTGGTGTCCCGCGTGTACAGCGTGTTCGGCAGCGGCGGCATCAGGTACTCGCGGACGCCGGTCTGCTCCCGGGCCAGCGCGACGTACCCGGACCGGAAGTCGTCCGGCAGGTCGCTGGTCGCCAGCCCGCCGATCAGGAACTCGGCGAGTTTGCGCGGCGGCAGCGAGTCGAGATAGGCCCGCGTGTCGGCGAGCAGCCCGAGCCCCACCTCGTTGGCGATGATCTTGCGGTCCAGCAGCCACTCCCGGGCGGACGCGATGGCCACCGTCTCGGCCAGCAGGTCGTGCAGCTCGACCACCTCGACACCGCGCCCGCGCAGCTTGTTCACGAAGTCCAGGTGGTCGCGCTGCGCGTTCTCCACCCACATGACGTCGTCGAAGAGCAGGTCGTCGGCGTTGGTCGGGGTGAGCCGCCGGTGCGCCAGCCCCGGCGCGCAGACCAGGACCTTGCGCAACCGGCCGACCTCGGAGTAGACGCCGTGCGTGGTAACCATGAGAGACCCTTTCAGATGGAGATCCAGCCGGCCGCGAGCGCGACCACACCGATGACGGCACCGGCCACCGAGACGGCGAGGATGATCAGTTCCCGGCCGGAGAACAGCCGCCGGCCCTGCTCCCGGCGCGCCTTGACGAACAGCAGCGTGGCCGGGGCGTAGATGATGAACGAGACGAGCAGGAACTTCGGGCCGGCCGCCACCAGCAGGAACAGCGTGTAGAGCAGGGCGAGCCCGCCGACCGTGAGATCCCGCGCCCGGCCGCGCGCGATCTTGACCGCGTACCCGGCGGCGAGCGCGAACGGGATCAGGCTCAGCGCGCTGGTCAGGTCGAGGGCGAAGTTGAAGGCGTCTTCGGAGAAGTACGTGACGATCAGGACCAGCTGGGTGAGCAGCGTGGTCAGCAGCAGCGCCGCGAACGGCACGTCGCCGTGCGTGGTACGGCCCAGGAACCGCGGCATGTCGTCGTCCTTGGCCGCCACGTACAGCACCTCGGCCGCCATCAGCGTCCACGCCAGGTAAGCGCCGAGCACCGACACGATCAGCCCCACGCTGATCAGGCCCGCGCCCCAGCCACCGACCGCCGCCTCGAGGACGCCGCCCATCGACGGCTGCCGCAGTTCGGCGATCTCGGACGCCGGCATGATCCCGTACGACACGATGGTCACCGACGCGAACACCGCGAACACGGCCAGGAACCCCAGAACCGTGGCCCGGCCGACGTCCTCGCGCCGCCGCGCGTGCCGGGAGTACACGCTGGCGCCCTCGACGCCGAGGAACACGAAAACGGTCACCAGCATGGTGCCCTTGACCTGCTCGAACAGCGACCCGTACCCGGTGCCCCCGGTCAGGTTGCCGGCGAACACCGCGGGATCCAGGGCGAAGAGCGCGAGCAGGACGAACACCAAAATCGGTACGACCTTGGCTATCGTGACGACCCGGTTGAGCACCGCCGCGTCCTTGACGCCGCGCTGGATGAGGTAGAAGAACACCCACAGGCCGGCCGTGGACAGCACGATGGACAGCACCGTGTCGCCGTCGCCGAGGGCCGGCCACACCGCACCGACCGTCGACATGATCAGCACCCAGTAGGTGACGTTGCCGACGCAGGCGCTGGCCCAGTAGCCGAACGCGGAGAAGAACCCGAGGTACTCCCCGAAGCCTGCCTTGGCGTAGGCGTACACCCCGGCGTCGAGGTCGGGCTTGCGCACGGCCAGGGTCTGGAAGACGAACGCCAGCATCAGCATGCCGGCACCGGCGATGCTCCACGCGATCAGCGCGCCGGTGATCCCGGTCTCCTGGGCGAAGCGCCGGGGCAGGGAGAACACCCCGGCGCCGACCATCGACCCGACGACCATCGTGGTCATCGTGGCGAAGGAGAGCTTCTCGGTACGGCTCTCGGTCGTCGTCACGGCTCACTCACCTTCGCGGTGACGCGCTGGGCCGCGCCGGCCCGGCTGAAACCGACCTCGACCGTGTCGCCGGGACTGTGTTCCTGCACGGCGGCCAGCATCTGGTCGGTGCTGTTGACGCCCGTCCCGGCGACCGAGGTGATGACGTCACCGGCGCGCACGCCGGCGCCCGCCGCACCGAAGCCGGGGAGCACCTGCTCGACCAGGGCGCCGCGGGGCAGGCCGGTGGAGCGGGCCATCTCGTCGGTCACGGTCACGCTCAGCACGCCGAGGATGGGATGGCGGGCCTTGCCGTTCTCGATCAGCTGCGCGGCGATCGCACCGGCGAAGTCGCTGGGGATCGCGAAGTTGAGCCCGATGCTGCCGCCGGCGGCGGCCTCCGAGGTCTGCGCACCGGCCGAGTTGACCCCGACCTGCCGCCCGGCGCAGTCGACGAGCGGGCCGCCGCTGTTGCCCGGGTTGACCGCCGCGTCCACCTGCACCGCGTTGACCAGTAGCGCCGCGTCGTCGCCCTGGCCCACGTCCACGTACCGGCTCAGCGCGCTGACCACACCCGCCGTGATCGTGCCGTTGAGACCGAGCGGCGAACCGGCGGCGACCACCGGCTGGCCGACGACCAGGGCCGACGAGTCACCCACGGTGATCGGGGTCAGCCGCGCGGCGCTCGGGTCGACCTTGATGACGGCCAGATCGGTGGCCGGGTCCCGGCCCACCACGGTCGCCGGCACGGCGGCCGGGCCCCGCGCGAAGTCCACCGTGACGGTGCCGCCGACGGCCGGCGCGAGGACGTGGTCGTTGGTCAGGATGTGGCCGTCGCGGTCCCACACCGACCCGGACCCGAGCCCACCGGCGTCACCGAGCTGCACGTTGACGGTGACCAGCGACGGGAACACCCGCGCCGCGACCGACGCCACGTCGCACGAGCTGCCGGCCGGCGCCTGGGCCGCGGCCGCCGGTTCGCCGGTGTCGCCCGAGTCGCCGGCCACTGCCGCGCCGATCGCACCGCCCGCGGCACCGGCGACCAGCGCCACCCCGAGGGCCCCGGCGACGATCCGCCCCGTGGAGACGGCCATCAGCCGACGCCGATGATGTTCAGATCGGGCATCCTGTGCCTCCAGATCGGACTGTCACGTCTTTCGGACGCTAAGAGCTCGCACCTGGCACGCCTTCACCCACAGCGGATGATTGGCCAGCATGGATGATCGCCACTAAGGTGCCTGTCACGGGCGATCAGGAGGATGACCGGATGGAGTTCCGGCTGCTCGGGCCGGTCGAGGTGAGCACCGCCGACGGGCCGCTCCCGCTCGGCGGCACCAAGATCCGCACACTGCTGGCCGCCCTGCTGCTGCCACCGGGCCGGGTCGTCTCCACCGACCGCCTGATCGACGTGATCTGGGGCGACGACCCCCCGCCGACCGCGCGCGCTCTGGTGCAGACGTATGTCTCGGCCCTGCGCCGCACCCTTCCCGAGGGTGTCATCGAGACCAGCCCGCCCGGCTACCGGATCGCGATCGCGCCGGGCACCCTCGACCGCGAGCAATGGGACGGGCTGGTCGAGCGGGGCCGCGCGGCGTCCGCGGCGGGACGCCACGCCGAGGCGGTGGACGCGCTGCGTGCGGCGACATCTCTCTGGCGGGGTCCGGCTCTCGAGGGGGTACGCAGTGACGCGCTCGCCGCCGAGGCGACCCGCCTCGACGAGCAGCGCCTGGCCGTGACCGAGGAGCGCATCGCCGCCGACCTCGCCTCCGGCCACAGCGACCGGGTCACCGGCGAACTCGCCGCCCTGGTCGCGGTGCACCCCACCCGCGAGCCGCTGCGCGCGCTGCTGATGACCGCCCTGCACCGCTCCGGGCGCACCGCCGACGCGCTCGCCGTCTACCGGCAGGGCCGGGCCGCGCTGATCGACGAACTCGGCATCGAACCGGGACCGGACCTGTCCCGCCTGCACGCGGCCATCCTGCGCGGCGACCCCGGCCCGGCCGTGCCCGCCGCCCGCGAGCAGGTCCCGGTGCCCGCCCAGCTGCCACCGGACCCGGGCGACTTCACCGGCCGGCTCACCGAGACCGCCAGGATCACCACCCTGCTCGAACACGGCGCGACGATCGCCGTCATCGCGGGACCGGGCGGTGCCGGCAAGTCCGCACTCGCCGTCCACGTGGCACACCGGCTCGTTTCCGCGTACCCCCAAGGGGTTCTGCATGGTGATCTGAGAGGGATGTCCACCGCGCCGGCGTCGCCCACCGAGATCTTGGGCCGCTTCCTGCGTGCCTTCGACGTGGACCCGGGCGCGGTGCCGGACAGCGTCGAGGAGCGCACGGACCTGTTCCGCAGCCTGCTCGCCGGGCGGCGCGTGCTGATCGTCCTCGACGACGCGGCCGACGAACGGCAGGTCCGGCCGCTGCTGCCCGGCACCGCGGGATGCGCCGTGCTGATCACCTCCCGCAACCGGCTGCCCGCGCTGGCCGGCGCCCGCCTGATCGAACTGGGCATGCTCAGCCCCGGCGAGGCCACCACCCTGCTCGCCCGCGTCGTCGGCGACGAGCGGATCGCCGGCGCTCCGGACGCCGCGGCCGCCATCGTCGCCTCCTGCGGGCGGCTGCCGCTCGCGGTCCGCATCGCCGGCGCCCGCCTCGCCTCGCGCCGGCACTGGTCGGCCCAGCTGCTCGCCCGCCGGCTCGGCGACGAACGCCGCCGCCTCGACGAACTGTGGGTCGGCGACCAGCAGGTCCGCGCCACCATCGAGCTCAGCCTGCACGGCCTGGAACCGCGCGCGCAGACCGTCCTGCGCCGGCTCGGGCGCCTCGGGCCCTCGGACTTCCCGCTCTGGGTGGTGGCCGCCCTGCTCGACACCACCCGCGACGACGCCGAGACCGTCATCGAACAGCTCGTCGACGCGCACCTGGTCGACTACACCTACGTCGACCACGCCGGGCAGATCCGCTACCGGCTGCACGACCTCGTCCGCATCTACGCCCGCGAGCAGGCCGAGTCGCACGAGGACCCGGCCGACTCGGCCGCGGCCACCGCGCGGGTCGCCGAGGGCTGGCTGGCGCTGCTCGACCGGCTGCGCGGGCACATCGCCGACCGCACCACCTCCGGATGCATCCCGCTGTGGCTGCCCGGCCGCGACCACCCGGTGGATCCCGAGGTGGTGGCCGAGGCGACCGCCGACCCGCGCCGCTGGCTCGACGCCGAGCAGATGTCACTGGTGCAGACCGTCGAACGAGCCGCCGAACTGGACCTGCACGACACTGCGGTGCGCCTCGCGTCGCTGCTGTGCGCGTCCTCGTACCCCCTCAACCGCGTCACCGACCTCTGGGAGCGGGCCCACGGCGCGGCCCTCGCCGCCGCCCGGCGGGCCGGCAACCGCCCGGGCCAGGCCGTGCTGATCGCGGCGCTCGGGCAGCTGCGCTACGAACAGGACCGCTACCCGTCGGCCCGCCGCCACCTCTCCGAAGCCCTGACGATCTTCCGGGATCTCGGCGACCCGCGCGGCGAGGCGGCCGCCCTGACCGCGCTCGGGCTGGCCTGCCGGGAACAGGGCTACCTGCCCGAGGCACGGCACTTCCTGGAACAGGCCACGATCGCGTGCGACGCGCTGCACGACGACAGCGCCATCGCGCACTGCTCACGCATCGCCGGATCGGTCTACCTCGAACAGGGTGCGATCGACGAGGCCGGCGAGTCGCTGCGGCGGGCTCTGGACGCCTACCGCCGGGCCGGCAGCCGGCGCGGCACCGCGCTCACCCTGCGCTCGATCGGCCTGCTGCACCGCGCCGCCGGCCGGCTCACCGACGCCGAACGGGTGCTCGGCGAGGCCACCGCGATGTTCCGCGAACTCGGCGACACCAAGGTCGAGGGCTACAGCCTGCGGGCGCTCGCCAAGACCCGGGTCCGGATGGGCCGCCTCGCAGAGGCCCTCGAGCTCCTCGAACCGCTGCTGGCCGCCGACCGCAACGGCCGGGACCGGTGGGCCGAGGCGATGACCCTGCGCACCCTCGGCGAGTTGCACCTGAGCGCCCGGCGCCTGGACCTGGCCGACGAGCACCTGCACGGCGCGCTGGAGATCTTCACGGCGCTGGAGATGCCGCTGTTCGCGGCGCGGACCCAGCGCGACATCGCCGAGTTGTGGCAGGCGCGCGGCCGCGGCGCCGAGGCCGAGGCGGCACGGCGGCAGGCACTGGCGACATTCGCGGCGTACGGGGCACGCGAGTACGCCGAGATCACCGAATCCAGCCCGGCTACAGAATTGCTATAGAGCAAATATCTACGCTCGGCGTCCTTCCCGGTCGCGAAGGAGGTCGAGCGATGGCAGTGCCCCTGTCCGATCCACGGTTCACCGCCGTCCCGATCCTGGACTGCGGTGAACCCCTCGTCGACCTCGGGGAGGCGGCCCCGCTGCTGGTCGCCGCCGCGGCGGCCGGAACGCCCAACGTCTACCTGCGTACCGGTGTGGTGGACCGCCTCGTCATCGCGCAGAGCCTGCTCCCCCGCGAGCTGCGCCTGCTGATCCTCTCCGGGCACCTGCCCGCGGCCGGCCAGGCGACCGACCCGGCGGCGCTGGCCTGCTGGAACGCGCGCCCCGCCACCCTGCCGCCGCACCTGACCGGCGGAGCGGTCGACCTGACCCTGATCGGGCCGGGCACCCATGGGCCGATCGAGTCCCTCGACGGCGACCGGCACCGGCTGCTGTCGGCGGCGCTGCGCGGGAGCGGGCTCGTGGAGCATCCGACGTCACGGTGGCACTGGTCCTACGGAGACCAGTACTGGGCGTACATGACCAGCGCGGCGACCGCCCGTTACGGAGACGCTCAGGCCGTCGTCTGAGTCCGCCAGGTTCTCAGCACGCACGTCATCAGGCCGTCGTCTGAATCCGCCGGGTCCTCAGCACGCACGTCAGCATCGGAAGGGTGAACTCGCCCGCCGCCGTCTCCGGGCGGCTCGCGAGGTAGGCACGGATCCGGCCGAGCGCGGCCTCCCGCTCACCGTCCGGCATGACCAGCATCCCCGCCCGGGTCCCGAGCGTCGCCACCAGCGAACCGGCGGTCCGTACCTGCCCGTGCGCGAACCCGGCCTGCTCCGCCGAGCCGAACCCCGCCGGGAACATCGCCGCCGTCTCCGCACGCCAGCTCGCCGGGGTGTCCCGCGGGCCGATCGCCGCGCTTCCGCTGACCTCGGCCAGCCCGGCGACCCACTCGACGCCGTCGTCCACGGTGTTCCACAGGCCGGCCAGCACACCGCCCGGCGCCAGAACCCGGGCGATCTCCGGCCCGGCGACGTCCATGTCGAACCAGTGCATCGCGTTGCCGGCCAGCACGGCGTCGACGGAGCCGTCCGGCAGCGGAATATGCTCGGCGCTGCCGGACAGGGCCCGTACGCCCGGCAGCGCCGAACGCAGCTCGCTCAACATCGCCGGGTCCGGCTCCACCGCGGTGACCGCCGCACCGGCCGCGACCAGCGTGGCGGTGAGCTTGCCGGTCCCGGCACCCAGGTCGAGCACCCGCGGGCCCGGCGCGGTCTCCAGTGCCCAGCGGACAGCGGCGGGGGCATAGTCGGGGCGATGTTCCGCGTAGGCGGCCGCGGCCGCACCGAAGGACGACGCATGATCCATGTGCCGGAACCTATCGGCGCGACGCAACCCCGCTAGCTGAAGTCCGGGATCGGCTCGCGGCCGGCCGTCGAGCGGCCCTTCGGCTCCTCCCACTCCTCCTGGCGGCCCAGCGCCGTCATGTCCAGGATCCCGTAGGCGCCGCCCACCTGCTCGGTGCCCCGCGCGAACGTCGAGTACGTGTGGAACACCTGGTCACCGTCGCGCAGGAAACAGCTCATGCCGGGCTGCTCCATCGGCTGCGAGCCGGTGTCCAGGATCCACTCCAGACCGGCGGCCCGCAGCTCGTCCGGTCCCCGGTAGTTGAACTGCACCGGCGTCACCGACTCGTCCATCGTCACGTGGAAGTCGTAGTTGAACCGTGAGCCGTACGACGAGTACACCGGAATCGTCCAGCCACGCTTCGCCCGGTACGCCTCCAGCTTCGCCAGGGGCGCGCGGGCGATCACCGCGTACACCGTGCCGCGCGCCCGCAGGTGCCGCAGCAGGCCGTCGGAGAGCTCGTCGACGGCGGCCGTGCAGCTGCCGCAGCCGTCCTCCCACTCGGGGTTGAACATGAAGTGCTGCACCACCAGCTGGGGCTGCCCGTCGAAGAGGCCGAGCAGGCTCACCTCACCGTCCGGCCCCTCGAACCGGTAGTCCTCCTCCACACGCACCATCGGCAGCATCCGGCGCCGCGCGTTCAGGGCGTCCCTGGCACGGACCGCCTCCTTCTCGCTGGTCAGCAGCTCCTTCCGGGCTGCCGTCCACTGCTCGCGGCTAACGATCTCAGGCAGATTGATATCGGTCATGCCGGTGTTGACTCGCCGACTCCCCGAAACTCATCGCACACCCTCTAAGGCGTCCTAGGAAGATATGGTTGTAGCATCGAACTAATTGGTTGTAGGGTCGAACCATGTTGGACGGTGACCTTGACCAGGCCCTTGTTCTGCAGGGGCGGATCACGGCGTTCGTGCGGGCGTTCGGATTGCATCAGCCGGACCACACGCCGTGCGGCACACCGGTGCCGGTCTCCGAGGCGCACGCGGTGGGCGAGTTGGATCGCGATGGCCCGTTGACGCAGACCGCGCTGGGTGAGCGGTTGCGGCTGGAGAAGAGCACGGTCAGCCGCCTCGTCTCGCAGCTGACCGCCCGGGGCTGGGTTCGCCGGGTCAGCCGTGGTGGCGACGGGCGGGTGGCCTGGCTGGAGCTGACGCCGGACGGCCGCCGCGCGGCCGGCAAGCTGGCGGTTGCTCGCGCTGCCCGGTTCGCCGACCTGCTGCGCAACATTCCCGCCGGTCAGCGATCCGCGGTCATCGAGGCGCTGACAACCCTGGTCGATGCCGCCAGTGGGCAGCCGGCTACCGCAGACGCGAGTGGGGTGGGGCGTGCCTGAGGCCGGCGAGGTGGCGAGGCTGCGTCGCGAGGTGACCCCGGTGACCACCACGCCCCGTCGCGCCGGCCGGTGGAGCGCCGGCGCGTTGTTCGGTGCGGCGATGGGCCTGGCCCCCCATCTGCTGCACCACATCGGCCTGTTCGCGGGCACGGCGCTGGTGTCCGGGCTCGGTGGCACCGTGCTGTTCGCCGTGCTGGGGCTGGCCGCGATGGCGCCGATGCTGCTGAAGCTGCACCGCCGGTTCGGCACCTGGTGGGCACCCGGCATCGCGGTGCTGCTGTTCACGGCCATGTTCGCCGGCTCGGCCCTGGTGCTCGGCCCCGCACTCCGCGGCACCGGCAAGGACACACCGCGGCCCGGACCGTCCCACTCCGTTCCGGCCGGGGACCACACCCGTCATCACGGCTGACTTCGCCGGCCAGTCGCACGGCGAACGTTCACGCACGCCGTGTGCACCAGGACGGCGGCCGGCGCGGTCGGCTACCGCGCCAGCGGTGGGGCGAGAACCGACTTCACCGTGGCGGTGACGACATCGGGTGCGCCGGCGGGATCGAGGCGGCCGAGGCGGGTCTCCTTCGCAGCGCCGTTGAGCAGGTAGTGCACCGCGTTGACCAGCCACGTCATCGGCAGGTCGGACCGGAACACGCCCTGTTGCTGACCGCGGCGGATGAGGTCCTCCACCCGGTCGGCCGCGCCCGTGTGCAGCTCCCGCAGACGCCCGGCGGGCAGGACCGCCTGGGCCGCGGTCAGCAGCGCGGCGGACTCGGCGACCAGTGACCAGCTGGAGCCCAGCAGCCGATTCATCGCCTGCCGGGCGTCGCCGTCCAGGTCGATGCCGGTGAGCGTCCGCTCGCCGGCCTGCAAGGCGTCGACCAGGGCGGCTTCCACCAGCCCGGGCCGGGTTCGGAAGTGCCCGTAAACGGTCATGCGGCCCACGCCGGCGGCTCTGGCGATGTCGTCGACGGTGGCCTCCGGATCGCGGCTGAGGCAGTCGCGGGCGGCGGACACGATGCGCCCGATGCTGCGCTCGGCGTCGGCACGCCGTCGGGGACGGGGTTCGCCGCATCCGCTGCGCTGGCGCATCCTTGCGTTCCTCGGTGTCGCCCAGCTGATGCTCATCCTGGACGTCACCGTGGTCGCGATCGCGCTGCCGCACATGGAGACCGACCTCGGCCTGAGCCGCGCCGCGGTGACCTGGACGGTGAGCGCCTACACCCTCACCTTCGGCGGGCTGATGCTGCTCGGCGGACGCGTAGCCGACCTGGCCGGCTCCCCCGACATGGTGGTGAGCGGCCGTGTCGCCCAGGGTGTCGGCGCAGCACTGCTGTCGCCGGCAGCGCTGTCGCTGGTGGTCACGCTGTTCGACGGCGACGAGCGCAACAGGGCCCTCGGGGTGTGGGCCGCGCTCGGCGGCGGTGGCGCGGCTCTGGGTGTTCTGCTCGGCGGTCTGATCACCGCCGGGCCCGGCTGGCCGTGGGTGTTCTTCATCAACGTCCCGATCGGACTGATGATCGTCGCCGCGCTCGCCGTCATGCTGCCCGCTACCGCCGGGATGCGACCGCGCCCGCGGCTGGACCTGCTGGGCGCACTGCTGGTCACCGGCTCGTCGGCTGCCCTGATCTACGCCCTGATCCAGGCCGGTGATCACGGCTGGCTCACCACAGCCACCGGCGCGCTGGTGCTGCTCGCGCTGGCCGGCTACACGATCTTCGCGGCCTGGCAGAAGCGGGTAGGCTCGCCGCTGATGGACGTCACGCTGCTGGCCCGGCGCCCGGTCACGACCGGCGCGTTCCTGATCCTGATGGCGACGGCGCTGATGGTCGCCGTGTTCTTCCTCGGCACGTTCTACTTCCAGCACACCCGCGGCTACGGCGCCCTGCACACCGGGCTGCTGTTCCTGCCGGTCGCGGTGGCCACGATGGCGGGCGCCAACCTGACCGGCCGGATCATCACCCGGGTCGGTGCCCGCCCGCTCGCCATCGCCGCCCTGGTGGTCGCGGCGTCCGGCCTGGCACTCCCGGTGCTGACGATGCGGCCGCTCGCGGTCGCCGTCGGCATCGCGGTCGCCGGCGCCGGGACCGGCGCCCTGTTCGTCATCGCCTCGGCCACCGCGCTGGGCCAGGTCGCCTGGCACGAGGCCGGAATCGCCTCGGGAATCGTGAGCACCTTTCACGCGTTCGGCGCCTCGATCGGTGCCGCGGTCGTCTCCAGCGTCGCCGCGGCCAGCCTGGCGGGCGCCGGCCTCGACGGCTTCCACGACGGCTTCCTCGTCGCGGCTCTCGCCGCGGCCGGTGCCGCCGTCATCGCCGGCCTGCTGACCCCGGCCACCCCGCGCGCGGCCGGCTGATCACCACCCCGCCCGGCGGCCGGGAACCTCCCGGCGGCCGGGGACGGCCCCACGGCCGCAGTGCGATCCCCCGCACCGATCTAATGGGCGTTGCGGCGCAGCAGCATCGGCACCAGCATCGCCGGGAACATCAGGACGTGGCCGGCGGTCATGAGGGCCTCGCCCGAGATCCAGCCCAGCCAGTACGGCACCAGCAGCACCACGAACGGCACGTACATCGCCGCGCACATCTCGGCTATGTGGGTCCACGAGTGCTTGCGGATCCGCATCCACGCCGCCATGCCGATCGCCATGTTCGTGGCCATCACCATCGCGTGCGCGTCCGCGTGGTCCGCCAGGTTCGGCAGGGCCATCGACCACAGCGGGCCGAGCGCGAACATCCCGACGAACATCGCCACCACCATCTCCAGGTAGTGGCCCCAAAAACGAAGTTTCGACATGCGTACGATCCTCGGGCCGGGCGACCCGGAAACCAGGTGCCGGAGGTCATGGTCGCCGGTCATGATCGCAGCATGACCCGGCTCAGAGCAGGCCCAGCCCGCGCGCCCGCAGTGCCGCCTGCGTCCGGTCGCGCACCCCGAGCTTGCCGAGCACATTGGTCACGTGATTCTTGACCGTGCCCTCGGCCAGGAACAGCGCCGCCGCGATCTCCCGGTTGCTGCTGCCGGACGCGAGCAGCCGCAGCACCTCCAGCTCCCGGTCGGACAGCGGCACCACCAGCGGCTGCGGCCGGTCCGCCGGCTCCGCGGGCATCGCCGCGAACCGGGCGACCACCTTGGCGGCCACCGACGGCTGCAGCACCGATTCTCCGCGTACCGCCGCTGCAACCGCCTCGATCAGCCGCTCCGACGACACGTCCTTCAGCAGGTAGCCGACGGCGCCGGCCCGCAGCGCCGCGAACACCTCCTCGTCGTCGTCGAAGGTGGTCAGCGCGATGACCCGTGTCTCCGGGAACTCGGCGCTGATCCGCCGGGTGGCACCGATCCCGTCGAGCACCGGCATTCGCAGGTCCATCAGCACGACGTCCGGGCGCAGGCGGGCGACCTGGTCCAGGGCCTCGGCGCCGTCGCCGGCCTCCCCCACGACGTCGACCTCGCCGGACGCACTCAACAGCACGGCGAGTGCCTCCCGGAACAGCGCCTGGTCATCGACGAGGAGCACGCGGGCGGTCATCCCGGAACCTCCATCCGCAACAGCGCGCCACCGTCCGGCGACGAGTCGAAGGTAAGCGCTCCGCCGAGCTGTGCGGCGCGCTCCCGGAGGCCGAGCAGTCCGAAACCGCCCGAGTCGCCGGTCACGGCGCCGGGACCGTCGTCGCGTACCTCGATCCACACGGTGTCCGACTTCGAATAGTCGAGGACGAGCGACGCCCGGGATGCGCGCGCGTGCTTGCGGACGTTGGTGAGGCCCTCCTGGGCGGTGCGGAACAGGGCCTCCTCGGTTTCTGGGGGGAGTGCTCTGCGCGTACCCCTGATGTCCAGATCGGTGACCACCCCCGCAGCCTCAGCCAGCTCACGCAGCGTGTCCGTCAGGGGTTCGGCCGTGCGTGGCTCACGCAGCGTGCCCACCGACCGGCGCACCTCGCGCAGCGCCTCCTCCGCCTGTTCCTGCGCTTTCGCCAGCATCTCGTCCGCGCGGCCCGGCACCGCACGCGCCGCCTTGATCTGCATCTGCATCACGGTGAGTGCGTGCCCGAGCCCGTCGTGGATGTCCCGCGCCACCCGGTTGCGTTCCCGCAGCGCGGCCAGCGCCTCGATCTGCGCCGCGTACTCCCGCAGGCGCTCGTGCGCGGCGGCCAGCTCGGCGCGCGCCTCCTGCTCCCGCATCAGCAACTTGGTGACGACGGCCGCGAACAGCACGGCCGCGAAGAGGCCGAGGCCCTCGCGCACGCCCTCCGCCAGTTCCATCCCGGTGTGGAAGAAAGGGATCACCGCGACCATGCCCACGACGACGGCGATCGGGAGCAGCAAAGTGGTCTGGATGACGAGAACGACCAGGAGGAGGGTGGCGCCGACGGACGCGCCGGAGAGGACGAAGACCGCGAATCCTAGGATCAGCAGCAACCCTATATAAGGATATTTCAGACTTTCTCGACGCTCGACCCACGCGTAGCCGAGCGTCGCCACAAAGAGGAAGAGTGCACCGGGCAGCAGCGCGACGGCCGGCCGGCTGTCCCCCGCGACGTCCACCAGCAGCGCCAGGAAGGCCACCACGGTCAGCGCGGCCATCGCTTTCCTCACGGTCACCCCCTTTTTACGGTACGGTCGTCGCGCTCTGTGGCGATCCAGACCCGCGACCACGTGCCGCTCAGGGCCGCCCGGCGACCGCCGGGGCACCTGCACGGCCGCGGTCAACCCAGGCGGTTTCGCTCCATCGCCGCCACTCGTCGCACCATCATGTCCGGATCGGACCCGTAACCGTCCAGGATCCGCTCCGCCTCCTCCGGCGCCAGCCGCCGCACCCACGTCGCCACCCGCCGCCGCACGGTCGAGTCCGGATCGCCGGCCAGCCGCAGCACGAGCGGGCGGCGCTCAGCATCCGCTGTCACCAGCCCGACCACCAGCGCCGCGCGCACCTCCGGGATCTCGTCCCGGCTGAGGCGCTCCAGCAGGTCCGGCACGCGCGGGTCCGCCACCGCGGCGACGGCCTGCGCCGCCGGTATCCGCAGCTCCGGATCCTCATCCCCGGCCAGCGCGATCAACGCGTCCGCCGCCTCGGCACCGCTGACCGACCCGAGCGCCTCCACGGCCCGCTCGCGAACGTCCGCATCCCGGTCGCCGATCAGCTTCCGCAGCGTGGGCACCCCCTCCGGGCGCCCGAGCCGGCCGAGCGCATAGGCGACCATCGTGCGTATCCGCGCCGACGAATCCCCCGCCAGCGCCGCCACCGGCGCCACCGCCTCAACCCGGCCGGAGTAGCCGAGCTCGCTGACAGCCGCGACACGCACCTGCTCGCGGAAGTCCCCGAGCGCCCGCACCACCAGATCGAACAGCGCGGCCGGCGCACCACCCACCGCCACCGCCACGATCTCCGGATCCGGATCGCTCAGCGCGGCCTCGAACAGATCCCGGTCCCGCTCGTCGCCCACATGCCCCAGCGCCCACAACGCCGTCCGGCGCAGAGCCGGCGTCCCGCTCCCCGCGAACTCCCGCGCCACCGCCCGAGCCTCCACCGGATGCGCGGAGATCACCTGAACGATCTCGCTCGCCAGACTGTCCTGATCGTCCCCAAGATCATGAGCCGCCACCTTGAGCAGCACCGGCAGCGCGCCCGGCCCCTGAATCCCGGCCAGGATCCCGGCCATCAGATCCCGCCCGTAGAAGTTCTTCTCCCCCACGAACCGCCGCAACGCCTCCAGCACCCGCGGCACCAGCGCCACATCCCCACTGCCGGCCAGCCCCGCGATGTCCAGTGGGCCGTCGTCATCCGGTCCGTCGTCGGCACCGTCAGCGTGCCGGATCACCGCTTCCAGCGCCGCACCCCGATCGATCATCGAGCCAAGATGCCACACCACCACATCCCGCGGCTGCCCCACTCCCGGCCCTGCCCCACTCCCGGCCCTGCTTCGCCTTCAGCGCCGGCAGGCCGCCGTGCCTGCCGAGTTCGTCGTGGACCAGCCGGTCGCCGTCGCGGTCGCGGCCCGGTCGGCGGTCGCTCCGTCGACCGCGGCGCCGCTGAACACCGCGCGGTCCAGGAGTGCGCCGGTCAGGTCGGCGGCAGCGAGGCAGGCGCCGGTCAGGTCGGCGTCGCGCAGGTCGGCACCGGCGAGGGCGGCGCCGCGAAGGTTCGCGCCCTGGAGATAGGCGCCGCTGAGGACCGCACCGGCCAGGTCGCCGCCGGCGAGCGAGGCGCCCTCGAGGTGGGCCCGGGCGAAGGACGCGCCGCGCGCACTCAGGCCGGGCATCGGCACGTTGCGCAGATCCTGGCCGTCGAGCCGGGCGCCGGTCACCTCCGCGCCGGCCGCCGGCCCGGCCCGGAGCTGTTCCGCGAGCGCGGGACCGGTCGCGGCCGGCCCCGCGCTCGCGGAACCTGTCACGGCTGGCGAACCGGAGGCGGTGGGCTTGCCCGGCTCCGGCGAACTCTGGATCGCGCCGGCAGAACGCCCGAGGAACACCAGCGTCAGAGCGGCCACGGCAGCAAGCGCGACACCGACCCGGATCTCGTTCGACAACTCCATGCCGCCGGTGAAGAACGTCAAACCGGCCACCGCGAGAATGCCGACCACCAGCACACCGAAGGCCGACCAGCGCGCGCTGACAAAGACCATGGCCACGAGGATCACCAGCGGCCAGACCCACAGCATCGCGTCGCGCACCCGCGGCCGGTCCGCCGAGCCCTCCGAGCCCTCCGCCCGAGGCGGCTCCGGTGCCACCGTTTGGAAAACCTCGTCCGCCGGCATCGGCGGCATCTCATCAACCTCATCCGCGAGGTCGTCGACGGCCGGCGCAGCCGCAGGAGCAGCCGCAGGGTCCGGGCCGGCGGCCGGGCCGGGGCTCGGGCCGGCGGCCGGGTTCTCGCCGGGCGCGCCGGATCCAGGAATCTGCATGCGTGAATCGTGCCAGGCGGACGGGCGCCGGCGGACCGGCTACGGGGCGGGATCCGCCCCACCCGGCTGCTCCGGTTCCTCCATCAGCTCCGCCCGGTGCTCATATCGCACCGACCGCTTGTCACTAAGTTTGAACAGCTCGACCAGTGCCCGGTTCCGAACCCGCTCCTCATCCGTCGTCTGCGGCCGGATCAGATGCAACCTGTCATAAAGGCGGAACCGGTTCATCTCGGTCAGGACCGCGAGCGCCGTCCCGTACTCCGAGGCCAGACTGACCGCGCCCCGATAGGCCAGATACCCGGCCGCATAGGGCGCACAGGCGAACAGGAGCCACGGACCACTCCGGACGAACAGCGCCACCGTCAGTACCGACGCGATCAAGGACAGGAAGGTGGTCCGGATCGCGAGTTCGAGTTGGACGCGCTGGTTCTCCAGGTACGCGATCTCCGGCTGCCGCGCGACCATGGCGAGGCGGGGAACGGCGACGAGCGGGTCGAGACCGTACGGCCGGGTGATCGCGTCCTCCCAGCGCCGCAGCGCGTTGCCCAGCCGGGTCGGCAGCAGCCGGTGACGGTCGGGGTAGCCGCGTCCCACGCGCTGGCTCTCCGCCTCCTCGATCAGCCACCGGAACGAGGATTCGTCCCGGTCGAGTGTCTGGCGGGCCCGGCCGGCGCGCACCTCGAGGGTGATCCGCCGCCGGTCGTGGTGCGCCGTCCGGATCGCGGCGAGGCGGACAGCCAGCGTGGACGTGCCCCAGTAGCCCTCGAAGAGCTGGATCAGGGGCAGCTGCAGCGGGTTGAGCGCGAGCGCGACCACCAGCGCGGCCACACCGAGGACCACGAGCTCCTGCGGTTTGAAGTCGGCGATCCGGCTCCAGTCCACCGGGCCGAACCAGTCGGTGACCCGGACGAGCAGATAGACGTACGTGACGAACACCGTCGCGGGCAGCGCACTGACAACGGTGAAGTACCGGCCGATCCGCCCGGCGCCGGCGCCCACCACGTCCACGCTCAAACGTCCGCCTCCGTACGCCGGCACGCCTCGCAGCGCCAGGTCTTCGCCTGATCAGGAAGGGTCATGTTCCCGAACCCTCCGCAGGTGGCGCAAGACCGCGGGCCGATCCGGAACACGTGGCCGGCGGGGCTGCCGCATCGAAACATGTCGTCGCCGTGGGCGGCGCCCACCCAGTGGCACCGCGGGCAGAGCGCGGCGTCGTAGGCGTGGCCGTCCGCGCATCGCCAGCGCCGGCCCCGGGTCAGGCGTGCCGCGCCGCGAACGCAGTCCGGCATGGAGCACACGCCTCGGAGAAACCATTCGTGGAACGGGCACCTGCCGCTGGCCCGGTCCTTCTGGAGCAGCGCCGGGCGGGCGCAGCCCCGGTGGGGGCAACGACCCGGCACGGTGGGCTCCACCGCGGATCCGGCCGGAGTGAAACCGGGCACGTGCAGCAGCGACAATCGGTGAAGCGTCACCCAGACAAGCAGTGGCAGCCTCATTGTCGCGGCCCCGACTCCGCGCGCAGGCACGCCTCGCAGATCCACGCGTTACGCTGGACGTCGAACGCCATGTTGCCGAACCCGGCGCAGAACCAGCAGCCGCTGACCCGGACCGGGAAGGCGTGCGACCCCGCGCAGTGGTACGTCCAGCCGTCACCGGTCAGGCCGATGCCCCGGCAGCACGGGCAGAGCACGCCGTAGAAGGCGGTTCCCCGCGGGCACTGCCAGACCGCGCCCGACACGGTGCGCATCGCGAAGAACGAGCAGCCGGGTTCCGGGCAGCGTGACTGGAGGAACCAGCCGTGCACGGGGCAGCGACCGCTCAAGCCGTCGGGCTGGTAGTACGCCTGCAGGGTGCAGCCCTGGTGTGGGCAGGCGCCCGCGATCGTCGGTTCGCTGCCGGAGCCCAGATCGAACACGACCGGCACTCTCCTCGTCACGGTGGGTGCCACTCTAGGGACCCGTTCGGGTCGCCGGTAACCACCGTTCGGAGGGTGACGCTTCCGGTCGTCGGGGTGGACTGGCCAGGAGGTAGTGCCGGATCTCGGCCACAGGGCGCCCGCGCGACGGGAAGGCGACACCGCGACACCGCTCTCGTCGGCGTCAATCGAAGGTGTCTCCCGGATCCGCGCCGAACCACTCACCGTGATCGGCTGTTCACTCCGATAGACGCGAAAACGGAGGGACCACCGAAACTCGAGGAGACCGTGATGACCAAGCAGCCGCCGGACTGGCGCCCCACCCGTGAACAGATCGACCAGATCAAGCGCGCTCTCGCCGCCGAGGCGTACCCACCCGGCGGCCGCGAGGGCCTCGGCTCCGTCGTCCGCAGGGCCGCCTGATGGCCGCCACGTTCGCCGACGAGCTCGTCGTGACCCACCACGACGACCGGCAGACCCGCTACTCCACGGTCACCTACTGCCTGTGGCCGGGCGGCGTCACCGTCTACCGGGACCGCGTTCAGATCGCCCGGCACGAGGATGTGCTGGACACCCGCGCGCTGCGGCTGGCGGCAGTGGCTTGAGTTTGGGTTACCCTGGGGCGATGGAGCAGGACACCAGCGCACCGCGGAGCATGACCGACGTGCTCGCCGACCTCGGCGTGCCGGTCACCGCCGAGGGCAAGGCCCGCGCCCGCAAGCGCCTGCACGACGCCGACGCCGCTCGTGACCACTCCGAGCGCGCCGCCTTCCTCGCCAGCATCCGCCGGCGGCCCACCGCCGCGTGACTGAAAAGCATCACGCCGCGTGACCGACGAGCATCGCGCTGTCCGCCTCGTGCTGGACGCCTCGGCCGTCGCCGGCTGGGTCCGCGGATCAATAGCGGTCGGTGAGCTGATCGCCGAGATCGACGACGAACACGGCGCCGTCCTCCTGCCGCTCTCCTGCCTGATCGAGGCCGCGCACAGCACCGGCATGCTCGCCCAGGCACACCTCGAGATCCTCATCGGCCATCAGGCCGTCCTTCTCGTCCCCGACGACGCCGCCGACTGGCTGGCCCTGACCACCCTGCG
The DNA here is from genome assembly GCF_040681145.1 of Actinoplanes sp. NPDC051861. Taxonomy (NCBI): domain Bacteria; kingdom Bacillati; phylum Actinomycetota; class Actinomycetes; order Micromonosporales; family Micromonosporaceae; genus Actinoplanes; species Actinoplanes sp. NPDC051861. Next base: position 184,094 of record NZ_JBFAYE010000007.1, on the reverse strand, counting down.
CGGCATCGTCGGCACCCCCGACCGCGCCTCCGCGGCGCTGCTCGCCCTGGACGCCGGCGTCGACGTCCTCACCCGCGACGCCACCTGGTACGACGGGGTGGCCGGCGGGCGGATCGGCCTCACGTTCCGGGACTGAACCTCAGGTGCCCGGGCGCCGCCCGAACGTGTGCACCCGGGTCCCGGTCTCCAGCAGTTTCCAGAGCTTCTCGGCGTCACCCTGGAGCAGGTTGACGCAGCCGTGCGAGCCGCGGGCCTTGTCGTGCAGGTACGACGTGGTCCGGTGGAAGCCGTTGCCGCCCTCGAAGCGCTGCCAGTACGGCAGCCAGACCTTGTAGGGGTTCGACCACTCCCGTTTGGCGCGCTGGCTGATCGCGAAGACGCCGACCGGGGTGGTGTGGCCCCGGAAGCCGGTGCGGACCACGGTCGGCCCGAAGACGACCTTGCCGTCGCGTACCACCCAGGCGGTCTGCGTGGTGAGATCCACGCAGGCGGTCAGGCCGTCGGCACGGCATTTGTCCAGGCGGGCGCCGACCAGCCGGTGGGCGACGTCTGCGGTGGTCGCGTCGGCCTGGCCACGGGCGGGCAGGATGCCGAAGCGCTTCTGGAACGCGCGGAACTCGGCACACTCGGCGGGCGAGGCGGTGCCGTCCACGGTGACACCGGTGACGCCCAGGGTGGTGAGGTCCTGCTCGATCGCACGCTGCCGGCGGCCGCCGGCACACCTCGTCGCGGTCTCCCCCGAGGCGTTCCAGTCCGGGACGGGCCGTGAGCGGGGAACAGTGGTCGTGGCGGTCTTGCGGGGACCGGAGGCCACCACGGCGAACGGCTTGCCCGCCGCGCGCTGGGACACCGCGGGAGCCGGCGCGGAGGTGACCATCCCGGAGACGTCGACCGCCCCGACCGCCACAGCCATCCCCGCTACAGCGACGGCACCCGCCACCCATCCGACCGCATTCGACAGGAACACATCCGAAGGATCGGACGGCCCGGGACCGGAAAGCGCGGCGGCCCGGGTGCAATCGCGGAGCGTCAGAGCCCTTCGAGGATCCCGTACCGGGCCATGATCTCGGAGCGGCGGTGCCGGTTGACCGCGCGCACCCGCCGCGCCACGAGGAAGCCGTCGGCCAGGAACCACAGGCCGAGGCCGCCGAGGGTGAACAGCATGGCCACCGAGCGGGCGGTGTCGCCGAGGTAGAACCGGTGCCCGCCGAACAGCCCCGACACGCACCACAGCGTCCAGGCCACCCGCGGGTCCTTGCGCACCGACTCGAACTCGGACTCGGCGCGCAGTACTCGGTACTTCTCCCACTCCGGCAGCGCGGTCACCGGCGCAACGATAGCCGCAGAACCCCGACACACATACACACTTGACGATGCGCTGCCACTAGCCTGGCCGGGACCGGCACACCATCAGACCACGGGGGATCCCATGGCACGTGTCCGAAATATCGGTATTGTCCTGGCAATGACGGTCGCGCTGACGCCCACGGCAGCGCACGCAGCGGACAGGACCACCACACCCAACGCGGTCATCCAGTGGAACATCCACGCGCAGACCGCCATCTTCGAAACCGCCCGCCAGTCCCCCACCGCGGGGACACGCAGCTTCGCGATGGTCCACGGTGCCGTCTACGACGCGGTCAACGCGATCGCCGGCGCACCCTACGACCCGTATCTCACCGCACCGCCCACCCGGCGCGGCGACTCGGTGCCCGCAGCCGTGGCAACCGCGGCTCACCGCGTACTCCTGAAGCTCTTCCCGGCGCAGGAAACGACGCTGCGTGCGCAGTATGACGCAGCCCTCGCCGCCATCCCGGACGGAAGCGCGGAGCGCGGCGGAATCGCCGTCGGCGAAGCCGCGGCCGCAGCCATGATCGCGGCGCGCGAGGGCGACGGCGCGTTCTCCGACGCCACCTGGCCCGTCGGCGACCAACCCGGCCAGTGGCGGCCGACACCGCCGCAATTCCTGCAGGTCGGCGCGTGGTTCGCCACGTTGCGGCCGTTCGTCGTCGAGAACCCGCACGCCTGGACGGTGCCCGCGCCGCCGAAGCTGACCAGCCGGGCCTGGGCCCGCGATCTGAACGAGGTCAAGGCGGTCGGCGAGGCCGGCAGCACGGTCCGCACGGCCGACCAGACCGAGGCGGCGACCTGGTGGGACGACCCGCGGATGGTCGAGTGGGAGATCAAACGCGGGCTCGCCACCTCGCAGCGGCTGAGCACGCTGCAGACCGCGCGCCTGTTCGCGATGGCCGAGATCGCCGCCGCCGACGCGCTGATCTCCTGTTACGGCGAGAAGAAGCGATGGGCGTTCTGGCGCCCGGTCACCGCGATCCCCCTCGCCGACACCGACGGCAATCCGGCGACGAGTGCGGATCCGGACTGGCTGCCGCTGCGCACCACGGCGCCCTCGGCCGAGTATCCGTCCGGGCACGCCTGCTTCACATCGTCGCTGATGACCACGTTCCGGACGTTCTTCGGCCGCGACCGCGTGCCGTTCAGCGCCTACAGCCCCGATTCCGGCACGACGCGGCACTACACCAGCTTCGCCGCCGCGACCGCCGAACTCGAGGAGGCCCGGATCTGGGCCGGCGTGCACTATCGCTTCGCCACCACGCACGGCACGAAACTCGGCACGGCGGTCACCAAGCAGGTTCTGCGCGAGTCCTTCCAGCCGCGACGGCACTGAGCCGTATGGGCCCGGACTTCGGTCCGGGCCCATACGAGTGCTCAGCGAACGTAGATGTTCGGCTGTGCCGGGGTGCTCATACCGTTACCCAGGAAGAAGCCCGGGTGCGGCGGCTGGTTGTACGCCGTGTTCTGCCACGCGACCGCGACCCGGTACTGCGAGTCGTGCATGAGCGTGTGGATCCGGCGGTCGGTGACCGTCGGAGTGCTGTAGATACGCAGCGCCGACGAGTCCGACAGCCGCCACACGATCTCCTCGCGCCAGTCGCCGAGCAGGTCACCCGAGACCGCCGGGGTCTGCTTGGTGCTGTTGTTCGACGCGACGCCGGAGCCGGTCAGCAGGCGGGTGTCGCCGCCGGTGCCGTACTTGTCGACCCGGGTGGCGTCCACGAGCTCGCGCACCGGGTCGGCGTCCCACCAGGCGAGGAAGTTCGTCGACGACGGCTTGCGGCCGACGTTCTGCCCGCTGTTGTTGGACAGGCCGTCCACCGACGACGACCAGGCCTCGGCACCGGCGCTGCCCGCGTAGACGTCACCGGCCACCGCCCGGCCGTTGTCACAGCCACAGGACGCGTGCGACCAGATCACCGCGCCGGTCCTCGCGTCCAGCATGGCGTCGGTCGGCTGCGACGTGCTCTCCGACGGCCGGTAGACCTCCAGGCCGGCGCGGGACGGGATCAGGTCTCCGACGTGCAGCGCGTCGCCGTGCCCGAGGCCGCTGCGCCACATCAGCTTCCCGTCGTCGTTGATCGCCGCGGCGCCGTACATGATCTCGTCCTTGCCGTCCTGATCGGCGTCCGCGATCGACAGCTGGTGGTTGCCCTGCCCGTAGGCACCGGTGTTGCTGGTGCCGGAGTCGTAGGTCCAGCGGCTGGTCAGCGTGCCGTTGCGGAAGTCCCAGGCGGCGATGACGGCCCGGGTGTAGTAGCCGCGGGCCATGATCAGGCTGGGCCGCTGGCCGTCGAGGTAGGCGGTGCCGGCCAGGAAGCGGTCGACCCGGTTGCCGTACGAGTCACCCCAGGACGACACGGTGCCCCGCGCGGGCGTGTAGTTGACCGTCGACAGCGCGGCGCCGGTCTGCCCGTTGAACATGGTCAGGTACTCGGGGCCGGACAGCACGTACCCGGACGAGTTGCGGTAGTCGGCGGTCGACGATCCGATCACCACGCCGGTGCCCGACCTCGTACCGTCGGCGGTCTTCATGGCGACCTCGGCCCGGCCGTCACCGTCGTAGTCGTACACCTGGAACTGGGTGTAATGCGCGCCGGCCCGGATGTTGCGGCCGAGGTCGATGCGCCACAGCCGAGTGCCCTGCAGGGTGTACGCGTCCACGAACACGTTCCCGGTGTATCCCGACTGCGAGTTGTCCTTGGCGTTCGACGGGTCCCACTTGAGCACGATCTCGTAGTCGCCGTCGCCGTCCATGTCACCGACCGACGCGTCGTTCGCCGAGTACGTGTACGCGACCCCGTCCGGAGTCGTGCCCCCGGCCGGAACCGACAGCCGCACGTCGAAGTAGCCGTTCGCGAACGTCAGCGACGCCGGCGAGTCCGCCTGCTCGGTGCCGTTGACGACCGCCCGCACCGTGTAGGAGGCGGTGGCCGCCGCGCCCGCGTCCACGTAGTTCGTCGAGTTCGTGGTCGGCGAGGCGGTCAGCTTCGTGCCGGAGCGGTACACGTTGAACCCGGTCGACTGCGCCTCGGTCCCGAGCAGCCGCCACGACACCAGGTTGTTGCTGCCCGAGCGGACGCTGATGAGCCCTCGGTCCAGATCCTCCATCTGCCGGCCGGAACCGGACGGCGGGGTGGACGTGGTGGCCGACGCCGTCGGTGACGCGGTCGGCCCGGAGACGTAGTTGAACGACCACTGCATCCGCGCGACGTCCGAGCAGGTCTCCTGCACGATCGGGTTGTTGCCCGCCGTGGAGCCGTCCCTGTTGCTGACGCACAGCCCGGTCGCCACGCTTTTGACCAGGAACTTCCCGGCCGCGGCGCTGGACGCGGCGAACGTCCAGAGCTGGTTGGTCTTCAGGCCGTCGCCACAGCCGTACTGCTGCAGCTGGGTCCCGGACGTGGTCGACGCGCTCGGCACGTCGATGCACCGGCCGCTGTTGCCGTTGGCCAGGTTGAACTGCCCGTTCGGCCGCGCCACCGCCTTCCACTGCTGATTGGCGGCGCTCGCGTTGCAGGCCGTCTGGATGAGCAGCGCCGAGTTGTCGGCGGAGGCACCGGTCACGTCGACGCACTTGCCGCTGGCACCGGACGCCAGCGTGTAGACGCCGTCGGCAACGGGTGTCACGGCGGCCGCCGCCGGAATCATCGAGACCGCCACCAGGCCGGTGGGCACGGCGACCGCGAGCACACCGGCCACGATCAGCCCTCGGCGCCGCCGCCGTGGCATTTCCTTGACCATGACGTTCCTTTCGCTGGGGATGCGGGGGAAAGGGTTCGTCTCGTAGATGCCGAACATCGCGGCCGACAACAAAAAAGAGTGACCGGGGTGAGTAGACTCCGGGACCGCGGCGCCCGGGGGCGGGGCGAAGGGGGACAAACGAGATGAGCATGCCGCTGCGTGCGGGTGACCAGACCCGGCTTGGCCGGTACGAGCTCGTCGGGCGGCTCGGCGAGGGCGGGATGGGGACCGTCTTCCTCGGGCGCGACCAGGACGGGCGGCAGGTCGCGATCAAAATGGTGCGGCCGGAGTTCGCCGACGACGCGGAGTTCCGCGGGCGGTTCCGCAGCGAGGTCAACCGGGCCAAACAGGTGCCACCGTTCTCCACCGCCGAGGTGCTGGACGCGGATCCCGACCACGAGCCGCCCTACCTGGTCGTCGAGTACGTGGACGGGCCCAGCCTGGCGGCCGAGGTGCGCGACCGGGGGCCGCTGAGCGGTGCGGCACTGCACAGCGTGGCTGTCGGCATCGCGACAGCGCTGACCGCCATCCACGGCGCCGGCGTCATCCACCGGGACCTGAAGCCGGGCAACGTGCTGTTCGCCCGCGGCGGGATCAAGGTGATCGACTTCGGGATCGCGCGGGCGTTCGAGGCGACCAGCCAGCACACCCGCACCGATCAGATGGTCGGGACGGTCTCGTACATGGCTCCGGAACGCTTCGACGCGGCGGACGGGCGGCCGGTCACCGCGGCGGCGGACATCTTCGCGTGGGGCGCCGTGGTGACGTACGCGGCCACCGGCCGGACACCGTTCGCGGCGGACGGCGCGGCGGCCACCGCGATGCGCATCCTCACCCAGGCGCCGGACCTGACCGGGGTGCCGGAGTCACTGCGCGACGCGGTGCAACTCGCCCTCGCCAAGGACCCGGTGGAACGGCCCACCGCCCGCGACCTGCTCGACATGCTGATCGCCGGAGCCTCGGCCCGCCCGGTCAGCCCGGCCGCGACCACCGTCGCGGCACCCCGGCCGATCTCCCCGGCGCAGGCGCCGGTGCCCGGCCCGGACCCGGTCCGCCCGGCACGGCGCCGCCGCTGGCCGGTCGTCGCCGCCGCGGTGGCGGTCGCCGTCGTCGCCGGTGCCGCCGGGGCGGCGGCACGCTACCTGCCCCTGGACACCAGCCAGGCGGCGGACGGCGACAGCAGCCCGCCGGTCTCGCCGTCACCCACCGAGTACCGGCCGCCGCCCTCCGAGCCGGTGACCCCCGACGAGCGCCTCGAAGCGATCATGGGAGGCAACCGCCGTACCCTGATCCACATCGCCGAGGCGGACCGCGACCTCGCCATGGACGTGCACTTCACCGAGGCCGGGGCGGGCGACGGCACCGGGCCAAAATCGGAGTTCGCCCTGATCCGCGTGGGCGTCGACTACCTGATCCGCACCCTGCGCGACCCGGCCCGCGAGGACAACACCTGCCTGGGCGTCAAAATCATCCCGGACGAGTCGGCACGACTGGTGGCGACGACGTGCGACGCCACCAAGGCCACCCTGTTCTCCCTGGACCGCACCAAGGACGGCGTCGACGACCGGGGCCGCCCGACGTTCCACATCTACAACGACGCGTACGGCTTCGTCCAGTTCGACCCCACCGACCGCATCCTCTTCGTCGAGGAGGTCGGCGACGCAGCACCGCTGTCCACGTTCAGCTTCGTCGACCGCGGCTGGCTACCGTCCCCGTCCCCGTCCTGAGCGGCGCAACGTTCGCGCAACACCGGCGCTACCGGGTCGGCGGACCTTCGATGCAGACAGAGCGCGGCGGATGTACCGCCGGAGCCGAGGATTCATCGGAGGAAAGTCATGGCCAGTCTGGTGCAGTTCATGGACCTCATCTGCCACCGCACCGAGGACAACGGTGCCGACGAGATCTACCTGGTTTTCAACGGGGGCCGGGTCTGGGGCGGCGAGGACGGTGAGGAGATCGCTCAGGGGCAGACCCGCAACCTGCGTGGCCTCGTCCTGCCGGTCAACGGGCTGTCGCATCTGGCGCTGTTCGACGAGGACTGGCCGGACTCGGACGACGCGCTGGGAGTGCACGAGGTCAACGAGTCGCAGGCCGGGACGGGCATTCGGACCGCGGTCTTCAACTGGGACGACGCGCACTACACGCTGACCTACCGGGTGGAGCGGAACCCGTTCGGATGAGGGCGGCCGCGCATCCCGCCGGGGCCACGGCCGCGGCGGGACGGCGCGCTTTCCCGACAGCCCGGCCGCGGGCTTCGGCGTACGGTGAGCCGATGCGGCTGGTGGTTCGCCTGCTGGGCCCCCTGGAGCTGGAGTTCGCCGGCCGGCCGGTGCTCATCGGCGCGGCCAAGGAGCGCGTGATCGTCACCATGCTGGCGGTCAGCCCGGGCCGGGTGGTGCCCACCGCCGGCCTCGTCGCCGCGCTCTGGGGCGAGGACCCGCCCGAGTCGGCCGCGCTCACCGTACGCGTCCTGGTCTCCCGCCTCCGCAAGGCCCTGGCCACCGCCGGTTGCGGCGACGTGATCCGCACCCGGCCGCCGGGATACCTGCTCGTCGCGGACGGCGTCGAGGTCGACATCGACCGGTTCCGCGCGCTCGCGACCAGCGGGCGGGCGCGCCTCGCCGCCGGGGCACCCGCCGACGCCGCCGCCGCGCTCAGCGCCGCGCTGGCACTGTGGCGCGGCGAACGGCTCTCCGACTCGGACGGTGAACGGCTCGCCGGTGAGGCCGTGCGGCTGGCCGGGGAGCGGATGTCCGCCACCGAGACCTGGATCGACGCGGAACTGGCGTGCGGGCGGCACGCCGAGCTGATCGCCGAGCTGGACCGGCTGTGCCGGGAGAGCCCGTTGCGCGAGCAGCTGTGGGGACGGCGGATGACGGCGCTGTACCGGTGCGGCCGGCAGGCGGACGCGCTGGCGGCGTACCAGGAGCTTCGGGCCGCGCTCGCCGACGAGCTGGGGCTGGACCCGTGCGCGGAGCTGCGCCGGCTGGAGTCGGCGATCCTCACCCAGGACCCGGCGATGGCCGCGCCGCCCGTGCACCGCCGCGACCACCCGACGCCCCGGCAGCTGCCCGCGCCGCCCCGCCCGTTCAGCGGCCGGGCCGCGGAGATCGCGCGGCTCGACGCGTTCCTCGACGCCGCGGACGACGGCCCGCCGGTGTGCGTGGTCTCGGGTACGGCCGGTGTCGGCAAGACGGCCCTGCTGCTGCACTGGGCGCACCGGGTCGCCGGACGCTTCGACGGTGGTCAGCTGCACATCGACCTGCACGGGTACGGGCCGGCCGGGTCACCGGTACGGCCCGACGCGGCGATCCGGGCGTTCCTGGGCGCCCTCGGTGTACCGCCGGACGCGGTCCCGGCAGACGTCGAAGGACAGCTCGGCCTGTACCGGAGCCTGTCGGCGGGCCGCCGGCTGCTCGTGGTGATCGACAACGCCCGCGACGCCGAGCAGGTGCGCCCCCTGCTGCCCGGCACCCCCGGCTGCCTGACCGTGATCAGCAGCCGGGACCAGCTCTCCGGCCTGGTGGCCGGCGGCGCCGAGTCGCTGACGCTGGAGCTGCCCACCACCGACGAGGCACACGAGATGCTGGCGCACCGGGTCGGACGGGCACGGGCCGCGGCCGACCCGGACGGCATGCACGAGATCATCGAGCTGTGCGCGAAGCTTCCGCTCGCCCTGGCCGTGGTGGGCGCGCGAGCGGCCACGCACCCCACGTTCGACCTGTCCGTGCTGGCCGGCGAGCTCGGCCGGGCCCGCAGCCGGCTGGACGAGCTGTCCGGAGAGGACGCCGCGACCGACGCCCGTGTCGCGTTCTCCTGGTCGTACGGCCGGCTGACCCCGCCCGCCGCCCGGTTGTTCCGGCTGCTCGGCCTGCATCCCGGCCCGGACATCGGCCGCCCCGCCGCGGCGAGCCTGGCCGGCATCCCGGCGCCCGAGGCCCGGTCCCTGCTGCGCGAACTCGCGCACGCCCACCTGGTGTGGCAGCGCACCCCCGGCCGGTACACGTTCCACGACTTGCTCCGCGCGTACGCCCGCGAGCTGACCGGGACGCACGAGACGCGAACCGAGCGGGCCGCCGCGCGCCGCCGGCTGCTCAGCCACTACATCGACCGGGTCACGCACGCCGGGGAGCTGTTCAACCCGTACCAGGAGCCCGTGGCGCAGGGGCCCACCCGATCGCGGCCGGACACCACCGACCTGCCGCACGACCGCGCGCAGGCGCTCGGCTGGCTCACCACCGAGTTCCCGGTCCTGCTCGCCGTGGTACGCCAGACAACCGGGTTCGACCCGCACGTCTGGCGGATCGCCGCGGGCCTCACGCACTTCTTCGGCGGGCAGGGCCACTTCCACGACGCCGTCGACGTGCTGGGCGCGGCCGTCGCGGCGGCCCGCCGGATGGGCGACCCGGTGCGGCAGGCCTTCGCACACCGGTTCCTGGGGTGCGCGTACGTCCGGCTCGGCCGCTACCCCGACGCGGAGGTCCACCTGCAGCAGGCGCTCCGTCTCTATCAGGACACCGCGGACCCGGCCGGGCAGGGGCACGTCCACCGCCACCACGCCTGGATGCTGGACCGGCAGGGCCGCCACGCGGAGGCGCTGCCGCACGCCGTGCAGGCGCTGGCGAGATACGTCGAGGCCGGGCACCGCGCCGGGCAGGCACGGGCGCTGAACGCGATCGGCTGGTTCCACGCCGTGCTCGGCGACCACCACACCGCGCTCGACCACTGCCGCCGGGCACTCGACCTGCAGTGCGAGATCGGCGACCGCTTCGGACAGGCCGAGACATCGGACAGCCTCGGGTACGTGAACGAGCGGCTCGGCCGCCACGCCGACGCGGTCGCCTGCTACCGCGACGCCGTGCGCCTGTACCGGGAGTTCGAGGACAGCTACAGCGAGGCGGAGGTCCTCGCCGCGCTCGGTGACGCCCACCGGGCAGCGGACGAGGTCGAGCCCGCCCGCGACGCCTGGCGGCGCTGCCTGCGGATCCTGGACCGGCTCGGGCACCCGGACGCCGACAAGGTCCGCGCCAAGCTGGCACTCGACCCGGTTCCGGCACTGCGATGAGCCCTTGTCCCGGCCGCCACGGGCTTGCAAGCTGAACCAGGGACACGCGATGGGAGAGTCCACTATGGCCGAACTGCGGATCAGCGACGACGACATCCTGGGGCTGGCGCAGGCCCTGGACGGGCTGCAACTGCCCGACACGCAACGCGCCCTGCTGTCGGCCATCGTGGCGCTCGGCGCCGCGGCCATCGACGAGGCGAGCCCGTCGCTCGTCGTCGACGTGGACCCGGTGCCCTCGTTCTCCGAGCAGTTCGCCGGCGCCTTCACACCCGGGCAGATCCCGGCCGCCGACGCGCCGCCGAGCGGCGTCCGGGCCGACCGCGTCACCAGGCTGATGCGGATCGGCCGGCACTGACATGCCGGGGACCGCCGCCGGCTGTCCCGTCGTGCTCGTCTCGATGCCGTTCATGGCCGCGGACCGGCCCTCGATCCAGCTCGGCCTGCTCAAGGCGGTCCTGGAGGCGCACGGCTTCCCCGCGCACACCCTGCACGCCAACCTCGACCTCGCCGCCCTGCTGGGCGCCGAACGATACAGCCTGCTGGCCGAGCACCGCGGCCCGATGGTCGGTGAGTGGCTGTTCTCGGTCGAGGCGTTCGGCGACGACGCGCCCGACCCCGCCGGACGGCTGCCGGACGAGTTCGCCGATGATCTCGGATACCTGGGCGGGACCGCTCTGCTCGACCTGCGCCGGCGGGTCGTACCGGCGTTCCTCGACGGCCTGCTGGACGCGTTCCCGTGGCACGTGATGCGGGTGGTCGGGTTCAGCTCGACGTTCCAGCAGAACGCCGCCTCCTTCGCCCTGGCACGCCGGTTGAAGCGGCGCTACCCGCACCTGTTCCTGGTGTTCGGCGGGGCCAACTTCGACGGCGAGATGGGACCCGAGCTGGTCCGCACGGTTGGCGCGATGGACGCCGCAGTCGTCGGCGAGGGCGACCGGTCGCTCCCGGCGCTGCTCACCGCGATCGCGAGCGGCAAGAGTCTCGCGGACGTGCCGGGGCTGGCGTACCGCGACGGCGACCGGGTCGTGGTGACCCCGCCGGCGGCACCGGCCGCGATGGACGAGCTGCCGCCACCGGACTACAGCGAGTACTTCGCCCGCGCCGAGCGGCTCGGCCTGCAGCGCCCCACGGCGCACCGCACGGTGTGGATCCCGTTCGAGTCGGCCCGCGGCTGCTGGTGGGGCCAGCGGCACCACTGCACGTTCTGCGGCCTGAACGGCGCGAGCATGCGGTTCCGCGCGAAGTCGCCGCAGCGGCTGCTGGACGAGCTGGCCCATCAGACCCGGCGCTACGGCAGCTTCCGCTTCGAGGCCGTCGACAACATCCTGGACATGCGCTACCTGCGGGACGTGTTCCCCAGGCTGATCGAGGACGCCGCCGGCTACCAGATCTTCTACGAGACCGCCGCGATGCTGACGCGGGCCCAGCTCAGGCTCCTCTCCCGGGCCGGGGTGACCAGCCTGCAGCCGGGACTGGAGTCGCTGAGCTCGCACGTCCTGCGCCTGATGCGCAAGGGCACGACCGCGGCGCGCAACATCAACCTGCTGCGCTGGGCGCGCTACTACGGCATCGACGTGGCCTGGAACGTGCTGTGGGGCTTTCCCGGCGAGACGCCGGAGGACTACGCGGAGCAGGCGGCACTCGTACCGCGCCTGCGCCATCTCCAGCCGCCGGGCAGCGCCGGCCGGATCTGGCTGGAGCGCTTCAGCCCGCTGTACGCCGAGGCCGCAGCCCCGGCACCGGAACCCAGCTACCGGTACGTGTATCCGCATGCCGTCGACCTCGACCGGGTCGCCTACTTCTTCACGTGGCAGCCGCAGCCCGGTGACCTGCCGGACACCGCCTACGACGGGATCCGCACGGCCGTCGCCGACTGGTCCGCGGCGTGGGAAACCGGGCCGCCGCCCACGCTGACGTACTGGTCGTCGCCCGGATACCTGCAGGTGTACGACGGCACGCGGCCCGGCCACGAGGGCACCTACACGTTCCGGGACACTCTCGCCGAGATCTACCTCGCCTGCGTGGACCGCCCGGTCACGGTGGCCGCCGTGCGCAACCGGCTGCGCACCGACACGCCCGCCGCCGCGATACGCGAAGCCGTCGAGGAGTTCACCCGGCGCGGGCTCATGGTCCTCGACGGCGACCGGGCGCTCGCCCTGGCGCTGCCGGCCGTCGGCGGCCGGTGAGAGCTCAGCCCTCGTTGTTCACGAAGGTGGGGTGGTCCAGCAGGAACTCGGCCACCCGGTTCTCCCGGACCGCGACGAAGAACTCGTCGACCTCGGGGTAGAACTTCTCGCCGAGGTAGTCGCCGTTGGGCTGATAGCCACCGCCGGGCAGGTTGATGGTGGTCATGTCGTCGGTGTTGATGCTACGCAGCTCGAGAGCCCAGTCGACGATGCTGTGCTGTCCACCGGCGAAGGTGAGCGAGTCACCCGCCGCGCCCGCGACCTTCAGCAGCTTGCCGGGGTCGGTGACGACGTCCTTGCTCATCGCCTGTTTCGCCATGGCCTTGATGAACTGCTGCTGGTGCCGCTGGCGGTCGTAGTCGGTCCGCGGCAGGCCGTAGCGCTGGCGCACGTAGTCCAGCGCCTCCCACGCCTCCAGGTGGACCGGCTTGTTGCTCTTCTTGTACTGCTTCTGCGGTCCCGTGTACGGCCGGGAGCAGCGGTGATGGCCCTGGCAGGACGGCTTGCGCGCTCGCGGCTTGCCGTTCGGCTGCAGATGCTCGGAGGCCACGTCCTGGTCGATGATCATGTCGACGCCGTCCATCGCCTCGACGATCTTCTTGAAGCCGCCGAAGTTGATGATCGCACCGGCGTCGAACTTCTTGATGCCGGTGGCGCCGCTGACCGTTTTCGACAGCAGCTGGAAGCCCTGCTTCACGTCGTACTTCCCGTTGCCGATCTGGCTGCCCAGCGCCATCGCGGCGTTGATCTTCGCCTGGTGCGCGTTGACGCCGGCCTTCGGGAACGACGGGATGTCGACGTAGAGGTCGCGGGGCATGGAGAACAGGTAGGCCCGGCTGCGGTCCTCGGGGATGTGCGCCACGATGATCGAGTCGGAGAGCGGGGCGGTGCTCTCGTCACGCGGATCGATGCCGACCAGCAGGATGTTGAGGGGGCCCTTCAGGTCCTTCTTCGTCGCGGCCTCGGCGGGCTGCTCGTCGAGGAGGGTGTTGTCGGTGACCGCCCCCGCGTACTTCGACATGAGCGCCTGACCGGTGACCAGCGTGGCGCCGCTGAGCACGAGGAAGACACACCCGAAGACGAGCGTCAGCCTCGACCACAGCGGTGCGCGGCGCTTCGCGGACTTGGTCACCCGTTCCCCCCATTACCGGCTCGCTCAACGATCCCGCATGATCGCATGTACAGGCAAACGTACGAACATCGCGTGCGGATCGAAATCAGTCCCTATTGGACGTGTCTGTTTCTGCTCGCGAGCCGGCGGGGACGGGCGGTGGGGACGGGCCGGTCAGGTGCCGGGCGCCGACAGGGGGAAGCGGTTGCCCTCGGTGTCCTCGAACAGGGCCCACCGGCCGAACGGCAGATCGATCGGCTCCTGGGCGAACGAGACACCCCGGTCCGCCAGGTCGCGCCACGTCGCGTCGACGTCGTCGCAGGCGAGGAAGACCGGGGTGTTGGGCTGCCCGGGTGGCGCCGGGTCGGGGTCGGCGAGCTCCAGGATCAGCAGGACGCCGTCGGGCAGGCGAACCTCCAGCCAGCGCTCGTCACCGTACGTCTGGTCCTGGGCGACCTCGCAGCCCATGACCTCGGTCCAGAACCTCCTGGCGCGCTCCTGGTCCCGGACCCCGATGCGCACCTTGCGAATTCCCGTGAGCATGCACCCATGTATAGCCCGTGGATCAGGTGCCGGTGGGCTCCACCGGCATCCACAGTTCGCATGTCGCGGTGCTGAAGTCCGGTGCGCGGTCCAGGACGGCGACGATCGACGGGCCGGGGCGCAGGCGCCACGGGTTGGACGGGAACCACTCGGTGGCGGTGGCGGCCCACGCTGTCTGGAGCGCCTCCGGGTGCGGGCCGGACGTCCGGAAGACCGCCCACCGCCCCGCCGCCACCTCGATGGTGTCGAGGTCGTCCGGCACCTCGGTACGGGCGGCGAGCGCCACCCCGTGCAGGTACGTGAGCTCGGTGCCCTCCGCCGCGTCCGGTGCCGAGTCGTCGGTGACCTGCAGGAGGCCGGCCGGCTCGGTGTCGCCGAGCGCCTTCAGGCGGCCGTGCTCGGCGGCCGGTATCGAGGCGATGTGCTGCTGGATGTGCGGGTTGACGCCCTCGTGGATCAGCGGAACCCGGGTGGCGTGCCCGGCCAGGCGGAACGCGGGGCGCTCGACGATGCGGGTGTCCATGGGAAGTGTCCCTTCGACGGTCAGGCGGAACCTGAGGTGGGGTTGTGTTCGAAGGGGGCCGCCGTTACGGCGTACCTCTGAAGGCCCTGCCCCATGCACGGACCGGAACGCACGCCCGAAGGCCTCGGTGGACCCGTAGCCGTGCCGGACCGCGATGGTGAGCAGGTCGTCCGTCTCGCGGACGACGTCCGCGGCCGCCCGCGTCATCCGGCGGCGGCGGACGTATTCCGACAGCGGCATCCCGGCCAGCGACGAGAACATCCGCCGCAGGTGGTACTCGGTGGTGCCGGCGCCGCTCGCGAGCCGCGCGACGTCGAGTTCGCCGGTGAGCTGCTCCTCGACGAGGTCGACGAGCCGGTTGAGTGCTGAGATCACGGTGGCCTCCCTTCGACGTCCAGCCTGGCTGCCGGGGCGGCCCCGGCGCCCGACCGCACCGGTCCGATCCGATCATCCGCCGGGAGCGGGCGAAACTTGAGATGCTTCCGGCGTGCGCGCCGGTCCGGTTCTCCTCGTCGTCCTGCTGGCGGGGTGCGGGACGGAGCGGCATCCTGAGCCGGTTTCCTCCCTCTCCCCCTCCATCCCATCGCCCTCGGCGTCCGTTTTGTCCCCCACGTCTACGCCTTCGCCTTCACCGACCTCTCAAATCTCAATAAATTGGGAAATAACGGTGTACTATACGGCGGTCGAGCGGTTCCACACCGACGAGAACACCGAAGTGACCGGCTGCCGAAAGCTTGACTGCTCCCACGGCGACGACAACCTCGGCTCCTACCCCTCGGACTTCGTCGACGCGGTCGAGGAGGAGGGAACCGGACTGACCGCGAGCGGCAAGTACCTCAACTGGTCCTACGACATCGGCTTCTGGCTCGACTCCGCCCCGCGATCCAGCGACGGCAACGTGCTGACCCCGTTCGTCTCCGCCGCCGCCGACCCCGCCGTGCTGCCCCAGGGCACCCGCTTCACCGTCACCGCCTGCGGCCACCAGGACGACGGCTCCTCCCCCGCCGCCGAGGTCTGCCGCGCGCTGCGCGACGCCGACTGGCGGATCACCGACGAGTTCACCCCCGGGCTCGGCGGCCCGAAGCACATCGACGCCTACATCGGCCCCGAGACCGGGCCGGGATTCACCGATTCCGCCTGGTACATCACCCTGACCGGCGCCCGTCTGTCCATCACGCCCTGAGTCCGATCAGCGACGCTGCGCACACCGTCCGCCACGGCGGGTGCAAGGTGGTCCGGAATGGAGGCGCGTCAATGAACAAACTGGTGTTCGTCCTCGCCCTGACCCTCCTCGGCACACCCGCCGCCACCGCGCCACCGCGCACCGACCTGGACAGCGTCCGCGTCTGGAACGAGTTCGCCCTGAACGCCGTCCGCGTCACCCGCGCGACCGACGCCGACGCCGCCCGGATGTACGCGATGGTCAACGTCGCCCTCTACGACGCGGTCAACGGCCTCGGCGGCCACCGCGCCCCGGCCGTGATCGCCGGGCCGGGACCGCACGGCGCCGACCGCCAGGCCGCCGCCTCCGCCGCCGCGCACGCCGTGCTGACCCGCCTCGACCCGGCCCGCGCCGCCGACTACGACGCGCGGCTCGCCGCCGACCTGGCCCGGCTGCCCGGCGGTTCCGCCGTCACGAAGGGTGCCACCTGGGGCCGCACCGTCGGCGAGGCCGTCGTGCTGACCCGCGCCACCGACGGCTCCACACCGGTGGAGTCCCAGCCCGCCGGCACCGGACCCGGTGTCTTCCGCGCCGCCTGGTCCGGCGTCCAGTACCGCGACGTCACCCCGTTCGCCGTCGCCGACCCGGCCCGCTACGTCCCCGCCGCTCCCCCGGCGCTGACGAGCGTCAGCTACGCCGGCGCCTTCGCCGAGACCGCGGTCCTCGGCGACGCCGCCCTGCCGGACGCGGATTTGCTGGCGACCTTCCAGTACTGGTCCCTGCCCGCCGGTTCCGACCAGCCGCCCGGCGAGTGGCTGCGCATCGCCCTGTCCGTCTCGCACGCCCGCGCTCTGTCCCTGCCCGACCAGTCCCGCCTGACGGCCCTGCTCACGATGGCCCTGGCGGACACCACGGTCGCCACCGTGGCCACCAAGTACGCGTACCGCCACTGGCGTCCCACCACGGCGATCCGCGAGGCCGACACCGACGGGAACCCGGTCACCGTCGCGAACCCGGCGTGGGCCGCGCGGGCCGGAAGCGCCGGGAGCACCCCCGAGTACGTCTCCGGCCACAGCTCCTACAGCAGTGCCGGCGCCACCGTCCTGGCCCTCTACTTCTGCGACGACGCCATCGGTTTCACCCACGCCACGGACTCGGCTCCGGGTGGCACCGCTCGCTCGTACCCCGGCTTCTCCGCCGCCGCGGCCGAGGCCGGCCGCTCCCGTGTCTTCGGCGGGCAGCACTTCGAGTTCAGCGACCAGGCCGGCCAGTCCCTCGGCCGCGGTGTGGCGAGCGAGGTCGTCGCCACCGGCCTGCTGACCACCCGGGGGCCCACGCACCACGGCGCCTGCCCCAGCTGACCCCGAGGGGGCCTCAACTTCCCGCATCCGCCGCCGATGGAACGGGGTCGGAGCGGCAGGAGGGGAGGCGCCATGCGCTGGCCGCGAGCTGATGCGCCGGCCTGGCCGGTGCATCTCCTGCTGCTGCTCACCACGGCCGGCGGTCTGGTGGCCTATCAGGTCGCCGGGCACGACGGCCGCCCCGTCGTGCAGACCGTGGTCGCCGTGTTCCCGTTCCTCACCTGGGTCCTCGCCCTCAGCAGCGGGCACCTGGGACACCGCCGCCCCTGGCTGATCGCGATCATGGGCCTGGCGTTGCTGGTCGCCGCGCAGGTGGCCTGGCCGGCCCACGTCCGCGACGGGCACCTCGGCGCGGCCGGCACCGGCGGGCCCGACCTCACGCTCTCCGTCTCGCACGGGCTGTTCCTGATCGGCACGGCGATGGCCGTGCGCCGCCGGATGGCCGCGGACATCAGCGGCATCCTCGACGGGGCGCTGCTCGGGCTCTGCGCCGGCGGCCCGGTGTGGGTGTGGGTGATCCAGCCGCACCTGTCGCCGGCGGTCACCGGCATGGGCCAGATGCTGCTCCTGGTCGACGTCCTCACGCTCTGCTGCGTGATCGGCGGGTTCGTGCGGATGTCCACGGCGCGTGGCCCGGGGCGCGGCCCGATGCTCTACCTGCTCGCGACCGGGGCCCTGACGCTGGTGGCGATCAGCCTCGGCGCGACGACCGCCGGGCAGGAGAACCGGTGGGCGGCGGGGCTCTGGCTGGTCGCCTTTCTCACCCTTGCTGCGGGGCCGCTTCTTCCGGGAGCGTACGCGGTGACCGAACCCGCGGACGCCGGCGCGCGTCCCCGCGATCGCGCGAACCTCGGCTGGTTCGCGGCCGCCCTCAGTGTCAACCCGCTGATCTCGGCCGTGCAGATCCTGCGCGGCAGCGACTCCGCCGATCTTCTGCTGGCCGTCGGCACCCTGATGGTCATCCCGCTCGTGCTGTTCCGGATCCGCGGGCTCACCGTCCAGCGGGAACGTGCCGAGCGCACGCTCGCCTACCAGGCGTCCCACGACGAGCTGACCGGGCTGCGCAACCGGCGGCACGTGCTGGCCGACATCGAGACCGCCCTGGCCGCCCTGCGGCGCGGCGAGATCGGCGGTCTCACCGTCCTGCTCTGCGACCTCGACGGGTTCAAGCCGGTCAACGACCGGTACGGGCACCAGGTCGGCGACGAGGCCCTGCAGGCGGTGGCGGCCCGGCTGCGAACCGTGACCGAGCCGGGCGACACCGTGGCCCGGCTCGGCGGCGACGAGTTCCTCGTGGTCCGCCGCGAGGCCACCGCCGGCGACCTGCGGGAGCGCATCGAGCAGGCCCTGCGCGAGCCGATGGACCTCACCCCCGGGCCGGTGACGCTCGGCGTGACCATCGGCACAGCCTGCGCCGGACCCGGCGACACGATCGACCGGGAGGCGCTCGTCGCGCGGGCCGACGCGGCCATGTACACGGGAAAGGCACTCTCAAGTGGCGCGGCCTCCGGCCGATAGATCCGGCATCGATGCTGTGCGTGAGGGGGTGAGTATGAGGATCCGTGCGGCTGCCGTGGCCGCCGCCGCCGTGATGCTGGCGGAGATCGGCCTCATCGCCCTCGGCACCCAGATCGCCTTCCCCAAGGTGCTGGTGTGGATCCCG
This sequence comes from Actinoplanes sp. NPDC051861, assembly GCF_040681145.1. NCBI lineage: Bacteria > Bacillati > Actinomycetota > Actinomycetes > Micromonosporales > Micromonosporaceae > Actinoplanes > Actinoplanes sp. NPDC051861. The sequence continues at coordinate 165,383 of NZ_JBFAYE010000007.1, read as the reverse complement.
GCGGCGCTCGGCCTGATCCTGGCCTTCGTCGTCTGCCGGCTCACCGCCGCCACCCTCGACGGGCCGCTGCGCGCGTTCTGGCGGCGGTTCTCGTGGGCGTGCAGCGGCATGCTGGCCGCCGCGATCAGCCAGACCGCCGACGTGCTGACCAGACCGGCCACCGGCGTGCCACCGGTCAGCGCCCGCACCATGATCATCTACATGGTCGCGTCCACCGTCGCGGCCACCACTCTCGTACGCCTGCCCGCCGGCACCCGCACCTGGCGCCAGCGGGCGACGGCCGTCCTGGACGTCACCGTCGTCACGGTGGCCGTCGTGATGGCCGGCTCCGAGTATCTGAGCTGGTTCGACGGAGCGCTCGGCGACGAGCCGTCCGCGGTCCGGCTGAACGCCGCGGTCATGGCGATCACCGTCGCCGGCATCGTGATCGTGCTCAAGGCGATGATGTCGCGCACCAACCCGATGCCGTGGCCGGCGCTGTGGTTCCTCAGCCCGATCGCCATCGCCGCGCCGCTGTCCGTGATCCTGATGGACGTGCTGCGCCCGTGGCCGCACCTCAACGGCAGCGCGGCGGTGCTCCCGGCCGCGGGCCTGATGTGCTCGATGGCCGCCAAGGTCACCAGCGAGGACCGGGTCCCGGCGATCCCGCGGATCTCGTACCGGCGCAACACCACCGTGCCGCTGCTCGCGAGTGTGCTGGCCGGCGCGCTGATCGTCGCGGTGTACGCGCGAACCGGCCACATCGGCGCCACCCTCGTGACCGGCGCGGCCGTCATGCTCGTGCTGATCGCCGCGCGCCAGGCGTTCGCCATTGCCGACAACGCGATCCTGCTGCACGCGGTCACCCACCACGCCGAGCACGACGAGCTGACCGGTCTGCACAATCGGCGTCACCTGGCCGCCGCGATCGCTGGGCAGGCCGGTGCCCGTACCGTCGTGCTGATCGACCTGATCGGGTTCCGCTCGGTCAACGAGAGCCTCGGCACCACGGCCGGCGATCTGCTGCTCGCCGCGTTCGCCGCGCGGGTCACCGAGGTGGCCGGTCCCGGCGCCGTGGTGGCCCGGGTCGGCGGTGACGAGTTCGGCCTGCTGCTGCCCGGCTCGGCCACGGCGGCGCCGGTCGACCGGCTGCTCGCGCTCGGCCGCGAGCCGCTGCACGTCGACGGCCAGGAGGTTCTGCTCGACGTCGCGGTCGGTGTCGCCGACGGCGGCGACGGCGAGGCCGCCGATCTCTACCGGCGGGCGGGCATCGCGCTGCGGTCCGCCCAGGCGGGGGTCGGGCCCACCGCGATCCGGTACGACGCCGCGCTCGAACAGCAGGTGACGCACCGCAGCCAGATGGCCGCCGACATGCGCCGCGGGCTGGCCGACGACGAGTTCCACCTGCTCTACCAGCCGATCGTCTCGCTGCCCAGCGGCCGGATCAACGGGGTCGAGGCTCTGGTCCGCTGGCGGCGCGCGGACGGGCGGGTGGTGTCGCCGGGCGAGTTCATCCCGGTCGCCGAGGACACCGGCACGATCATCGAGCTGGGTGCGTGGATCCTCGACGCGGCGTGCGCCCAGGCCGCGCGGTGGCAGAAGAGGTACGGGCCCGCGGCGCCCCGCGTCGGCGTCAACGTCTCGGCCCGGCAGCTGCTCGACCCGCGCCTGCCCGCCATGGTCGCCACGACGCTCGCCAAGTACGGCCTGGACCCGGGCAGCCTGACCATCGAGATCACCGAGACCGCGGTGTTCGGCGGCGGGCACGCCCTGGCCACCGTGAACGCGCTGTCCGCGCAGGGCATGTTCATCGCCCTCGACGACTTCGGCACCGGGCACTCGTCACTGGGACTGCTGCGTACCTGCCCGGTCGACGCCATCAAGGTCGACAAGTCGTTCGTCGACGGGCTGGGCGGCTCACCGCAGCAGGAGGCGATCGTGACCGCCCTGGCCGGCATCGCCGCGACCATGGACCTGCACATCGTCGCCGAGGGCGTGGAGAGCGAGGAGCAGGCGCGGCGGCTGGTCGAGCTCGGCTACCGCAACGCGCAGGGCTTCCACTTCGCCCGGCCGATGCCGGCCGAGGACGTCGAGGCGCTTCTCGCCGCACCCGCATTAGCTAGATGATCACGAAGTTTCAAGACTGTTTCGTCAAGTGAGATCCGTCTAAAGTGCGCCCTCATGGTGGCGATGTGGTCCCTGGTCGTCTGTCTCGCTGTGGTCGTCGCACTCGTGGCCGCGGTGTGGATCGCGATCCGGCGGATGTGAACGATGACCAGGCGGATGATTCACCCCAAACGCTGGCGGCCGCCCGCGATCGCCGACGGCGGCCCCACCGCTCCGCTCCAGGTCCTGCGCAAGCTGCCGACCGGCGGTCCCGGCCCCGAGGACGTGGTCTTCGACAGCGCCGGCAACGTGCTGTGCGGGACCGGCGACGGCCGGATCGTGCGCATCGATCCGTCCACGGGTGAGCGGACAGTGCTCGCCTCGACGGGCGGACGGCCGCTCGGGCTGCACGCGCGCTCCGACGGCGGCGTGCTCGTCTGCGACCACGACCGCGGGCTGCTCGCCGTCTCCCCCACCGGCGACGTGACGGTGCTGGCCGAGGTGGCCTTCCCCAGCAACGTGGTCGAGACGTCGGACGGCACGGTCTGGTTCACCAGCTCCAGCACCGCGTGGGACCTGGCCGGACACCTCGGCGACGTCTTCGAGCACTCGTGCACCGGCCGCCTGCTGCGGCGCGACCCGGACGGCACGGTCACCACCGTGCTGGACGGCCTGAAGTTCGCCAACGGCCTGGTGCTCGCGCCGGACGAGTCGCACCTGCTGTTCGCCGAGACCGCCGGGTACCGCGTCCAGCGCCACTGGATCGGCGGTGACACCGAGGTCGTCGTGGACAACCTGCCCGGCTTCCCCGACAACATGTACCTGGGCAGCGACGGCCTGCTCTGGGTCGGCATCGCGGCGCCGCGCAACGCCCTCCTCGACCGGTTGCTCCCGCTGCCCGGCTTCCTGCGCCTGCTCGTGTGGAACCTGCCGGAGGCGGTCCGCCCCAAGGCCGTGCCGATCGCCTGGGCCATGGCGTTCGAACAGGACGGCACCCTCGTCCACGACCTGCGCTCCTCCGACGGCTCCTACGGCTTCGTCACGTCGGCCGCCGAGCGCAACGGCGTAGTAGTCCTCGGCAGCCTGACCGAACCCGACCTGGCAATAACCAGCGTGTGAATTTCGGGTCGCTGGGTGGGCCGAACTCCACACACCGCGGCTGCTCGGACCAGTGTGTGGAGTTGAGGTCGCTGGGCGGGCCGAACTCCACACACCGCGGCTGCTCGAACCGGTGTGTGGAGTTGGGGTCGCTGGGCGGGCCGAACTCCACACACCGCGGCTGCTCGAACCGGTGTGTGGAGTTGGGGTCGCTGGGTGGGCCGAACTCCACACACCGCGGCTGCTCGAACCGGTGTGTGGAGTTGGGGTCGCTGGGTGGGCCGAACTCCACACACCGCGGCTGCTCGGACCGGTGTGTGGAGTTGGGGTTGAGGGGTGGGCCGAACTCCACACGCTGGGTGGTCGTGGGTGGGCGGTGGGATGGGCGGGGTGGGGCCTAGGGTGGCGGGTGATGCGAGTCGATGTGGTGTCCGGGGAAGCGGCGGGTCTCGTCGCCGCCTCCGGGCGGCATCTGACCACCGGCGATCACGAGGCGGCCCGCCGGTTCAGCCACGACGGGGCACGCCGGCTCTGGCTGGCCTCGCGGGCGCTGCAGCGAGCGCTCGGCGCCCACCTGCTCGGCGTCGCGCCCGAGGACGTCGTCATCGAGCGGAGGTGCGCGCACTGCGGCGACGACAGCCACGGGAAGCCGTCGCTGCCGGGCGTGGACTACTCGGTCTCGCACTCCGGCTCCCTGGTCGCGCTCGCCTGGACGACGAGCGGGCGGGTCGGGCTGGATCTGGAGGCCGGTCAGCGGCTGGGCGACGCGGCCGGAGTCGCGGAGCATCTCGCGGCAGAGGGTGAGATCCCGGACCTGAGCCCCGAACAGCGTCAGCGGGCGGTGCTGCGGCTCTGGGCCCGCAAGGAAGCCGTGGTCAAGCTGACCGGGCACGGGATGACGGTACCGCTGACCGGTATACGTGCGGACCGGGACCTGGTGTCCGTCGAACCGCGCCCGGCGGGATGGCCGGACGCTGCGGTATGGGTGCGTGATCTGGACCTGGAACCGGGTTACTTCGCCGCTCTCGCCACCAGTCCGGAAATCGCCGAAGTATCGGCGCGGCGGATTTCGGCACCGAGCCGGATCGCATTCCGCCGGTAACGGAATTCCGGCGCCCAAGGTTCATTGTTTTCATTTTTCCTGACCGGCGAAACCGCCAAACCCGCCCTTGCCGAGGTGACAGGACGTCATCAACCCGGACATAGTGAACTTCGCTCATGGCAGGGATGGTGACCAACACGATGTTAGACAATAAACCCGAAATATCGGACAGGTCATCGGGCAGAACGACAGTTTCATTGGATAAGGTAACGCCCGGATCACGGTTAATCCGGCGATCCTTCAGTGTTCGGGAAATCTATAAAAGCGCGTCGGAAGTGCAGAAACAGGGAGAAGTCATTGTTCCGCCTGATCGCCAGATTCGCCATCCGCCGGCCGTGGGTCGTGATCACCGCCTGGCTCGTGGTGGCCTGCCTCGGCGCGGGCCTCGGCGTCCTGCTCTTCGACCGGCTCACCCCGTCGGTGCGCGCGGTGCAGGGCAGCGAGTCCCAGCGCGGCGGCGACCTGATCCGTGAGATCGCCCCGCAGCCCGAGACGATCACCGCCGTGATCAGCGGCACCGACGTCCGCGCCGCCGCCACGCGTGCCGCGGTCACCGCCGCGGTGACCGACATCCGGGCGGTCGAGGGGGTGGCCCGGGCCGCCGATCCCTATGCCGCGCCCGGCCAGGTCGCGCAGGACGGGCAGGCCGTGCTGGTGGCCGTCACGTTCGAGTCCGGCCTGGACGTGAAGGTGATGAGCGACGCGATACACGAGTCCGCCGAGCGGTTGCGGGCGGTCGAGGCGCCGGAGGTGAGCGTCAGCGGCGGCCGCCTGCTCAACCTCGAGCTCAACCGGCAGGCCAGCCAGGACGTCCAGCGCGCCGAGCTGATCTCGCTGCCGGTCATCCTGGTGCTGCTCGTGGTGATCTTCGGCGGGCTGCTCGCGGGGAGCCTCCCGCTGATCGTCGCGATCGTCGGGGCGGCGGCCACGCTCCTGGTCCTCTACCTGTTCAGCCTCACCACCGAGATCTCGGTGTACGCGGTGCAGGTCCCCACGATGCTCGGGCTCGGGCTCGCCGTCGACTACGGCCTGCTGATCGTCACGCGGTTCCGTGAGGAGCGGCTGCGCCTGCCGGACGATCTGGACGAGGCGATCCTGCGAACCATCGAGGGCGCCGGGCGTACCGTATTTTTCTCTGGTCTGACCGTTGCCGTCAGCCTGGCCGGCATTCTCGTCTTCCCCAGCCCGTTCCTGCGCAGTCTCGGCCTGGCCGCCGCGGTGGTCGTGCTGGTCGACATGGCCGCGTCGCTCACGCTGATCCCCGCGCTGCTGAGCCGCTGGGGCCGCCGGATCAAGATTCCGCAGCCGAGCCCGAAACACGGCGCCCTCTTCGCCCGCCTGGGCCGGGCCGCCTGCCGCGCGCCGATCGCCACACTGCTGGCGCTCTCCGCCGGGCTACTGCTGGTCGCCGTCCCCGCGCTGAACCTGCGGCTCACCGGCGGCGACGCGCGCTCGCTGCCGCCGGCCACCGAGTCACGGCAGTTCTATGACGCGGTCGCCGCACACTTCCCGATCGGCTCCGGCAGCGACCCGGTCACCGTGATCCTGCCCGCCGGCACCGACCCCGGCCTGGCCGGCCGCCTCGCCGCGCTGCCCGGCGTGCGGGCCGCAGCCGAGCCGCGCCCCGGCACCGACGGGTCCACGATCCTGCGCCTCACCCCGGCCGGCACCACCGACGGCCCGGAGGCGCTGCAGCTGGTGCGCGACCTGCGGGAGGCTCGCGGCGACGCACCGGTGCTGGTCAGCGGTGCCGCGGCCAGCCTGCTCGACTACCAGGACATGATGAAGCGCTACACGCCGATCGCCCTCGGCGGCGTCCTCGTCACGATCCTGCTCCTGCTCTTCGCGTTCAGCGGCTCGATCCTCATCCCGATCCGCACCGTCCTCACCACCCTGCTCAGCCTCGGCGCGGCACTCGGCGGCGTCGTCTGGATCCTGCAGGAGGGCCACTTCGCCGGGCTGATCGGCGCGGAGGAACAGGGTGCGCTCAACGTCATCGTGCCGCCGCTGATCATCGGCTTGGCGTTCGGCCTGGCCATGGACTACGAGATCTTCATCCTGGCCCGCATGCGCGACATCTGGGTGGAGACCGGCGACCACCGCCGGGCCATCGTGGACGGCCTGCGCCTGACCGGCCGCGTGGTCACCTCGGCGGCCCTCCTGATCATCGTGGTCTTCGCCGCCTTCATGACCGGCGGCTTCGCCCCGGTCCAGCAGATCGGCCTGGGCCTGGCCATCGCCGTGCTCGTCGACGCCACCGTCGTCCGCATGCTCCTGGTCCCGGCGTCGATGGCGGTGCTGGGCCGCTGGGCGTGGTGGGCACCACCGCCACTGCGCCGCCTGCACGACCGCTTCGGCCTCCGCGAATCAACAGAAACCGCCGGCGCTGTGAGCGCCGGCCCGAAACGAGAAATTGGCGAAGGCTCACAAAACGGACGAAGCGAGCGGCCGGCTGACGGGCACGGCGACGGGCCGGGCGCGGGACCGGGCGACGGACCGGGTAACGGGCAGGGTGCGGGGCCGGTTGCCGGCGAGGGGCGTCCGCAGACGTCGTGGCGCTCATGACGGCGACCATGATGACCGGCGCGCTGGAGCTGCGTGACATCAGCAAGCGGTACGGGCGGGGCCGCCACGTGCTGCGCCACGTCGACCTGGACGTGCGGCCCCGTGAAGTGGCCGGGATCGTGGGCGGCAACGGGTCGGGGAAGTCGACGTTGCTGCGGATCATCGTCGGGCTGACGCCGTTTACCGGGGGGACGCTGCGCGGGCGCCCGGACGTGGTGGGCTACGTGCCGGAGCGGTTCCCGACGGCCGGGCGGATCTCGGCGCGGTCCTACCTCGCGCACATGGGCCGGATCCGCGGCATGAACGGCTCCGACGCGGCCGTCCGGGCACGCGAGCTGCTCGGCCGGCTCTCCCTGGTCGGCGGCCCCGACACCCAGCTGCGGCGGCTCTCCAAGGGCAACGCCCAGAAGGTCGCCGTGGCCCAGGCGCTGCTCGTCCCGCCGCAGCTGCTCGTGCTCGACGAGCCCTGGTCCGGTCTGGACGCCGACGCGCACGAGGTACTCGCCGACCTCATCGACGAGGTTGCCCGCGGCGGCGGCTCGGTCATCTTCACCGACCACCGGGAGGCGGTGGTCGGCGCGAACGCCACCACGGTCTACCGCGTCACCCAGGGCAACCTCACGCCGCACCGGGCCGCGGGCCAGGGCGGCCCGGGGCGGGAGCACGGGCCGGCGCGGGAGCACGGCGGCCCGGTGACCGATGTGGCGGTGGTGGAACTTGTGCCGGCGGTGCGAACACCCGACGAGCCGGACTGGCGTGCCCTACCCGGTGTGCTGGACGCGCGGCGCGAGCGGGACGCCGTGATCCTGCGGATCGAGGGTGACCGCTGTGACGACCTGCTCGTCGACGCCATTCGGAACGGCTGGTCGGTCGAGGCTGTACGCCGAGGGGGAAACTGATGATCGCGCTCGTCCGGTACGACCTGTCGATGCTGGTGCGGGGGCAGAGCTACATCGCGCCGTTCGTGCTCTACGCCTCGGCCATCGTCACGCTCACCACCAACGACCAGGGGCCGCTTCCCCGGGTCTACACGGCGTCGGCGATGACGATCTTCATCTGCATGTTGTGGCTGACCGTCGCGCTGATCAACACCGAGGAACCGGCGCAGCGGGCGATGACCTCCGTGGCGGCCCGCGGCGAGCACCGCGTCCTGGCCGCCAACGTGCTCGCCGCCCTCGTCATCTGCCTGGCGCTCACCGCGCTGGGCCTGATCTACCCGATTCCGGCCGGTGACCACACCTGGTCCTCCACCGACCTCGTGATCGGCATCGTCGCCCAGCTGACCTGCGGCGTCACCGGCATCGCGGGCGGGCTGGTCTGCTCACGGATCGTGGTACGCCGAACCGGCTACGCTGTCTTCCTCGCCCTCGGCCTGATCGGCGTGTTCACGCTGATCCGCGTGCTGCCACCGGTGGCGCCGACGATGGTGATCCTCGGCAGCGACCGCCCCGCCACCGAGATGGTGACGCCGCTGCTCCTCAACGGGGTGATCGCGGTCGTGCTGCTGGCCGGGAGCACGATCGCCGCCTATCAGGTGGCCAGACGCCAGGAGTGAGAGCCATGCGGCCAGACGCCAGGAGTGAGAGCCAGGCGGCCAGACGCCAGGAGTGAGAATCCGGTGGCCAGACGCCAGGAGTGAGAATCCGGTGGCCAGACGTCAGGAGTGAGAGAGGCGGGAGAACACGAGATCCCGGAGCCGGTCGAGCCCATCCTCGATCTGCTCCGGCCCCACCGCACTACTGGCCAGCCGCAGCTGACGATGCCCACCCGACCCGCCGTAGAAGTGATGCATCGGCGTCCAGATCACCCCGAACTCCCGCGCCGAGTGCTCCAGCAGCGCGTCGTCGACCACAAAGGGCACGGTGACCACGGTGAAGAACCCGCCGGCCGGCGTGTTCCAGGTGACCGGACCGTCGCCGAAGCGGGCCGCCAGCCCCGCACCGATCCGCCGCAGCCCGGCCGCGTACACAGCGCGCTCCGGAGCCGTCGCCGCCGCCAGCCCACCGTCACCCGAGAGCAGCTTCCCCGCCACCACCGCCTGCGCGATCGGTGACGTGTTCACCGTCAGCATGCTCTTGATCTTGGATAGTTGGTCGGCGAGCAGGCCGTCGCCCACGAGCTGGTCGGCCACCGCGTAGCCGACGCGGACGCCCGGGAACACCGACTTGGCGAACGTGCCGAGGTAGACGACCCGCCGCTGGGTGTCCAGGGACTTCAAGGTCGGCTCGCGGGCCGCGTCGCCGTGGAACAGGCCGTACGGGTTGTCCTCCAGCAGCAGGATGTCCTCGCGCTCGGCGATGTCGAGGAGCCGCCGGCGAAGCGAGGCGTCCAGGGACATGCCGGACGGGTTGGCGAAGTCCGGGATCAGGTAGCAGGCTCGCGGGCGCAGGCCGCCGGCGCGGGCGGCGCGGATCCGTGCGACCAGGTCGTCGAGGTCGATACCGTCCGGGCCCTCGCGGACCGGCAGCACCGGCATGTCGAGCAGCCGAGCCGCGCCGGTGATGCCCACATAGGTCGGCGAGACCGCGAGCAGCACGTCCCGGGGCTCGGCCCGCAGCGCGCGCAGGACCAGGAACATGGCTTCCTGCGCGCCGACCGTCACCACGATCGACTCGGTGTCGGCGTCGATGTTCTCGTCCTTGGCCAGGTGTGCGGCGACCAGGTCGTGGATGACACCTTTGGTACGGCCGTACTGCAGCACGACCCGGTTGACCTCGGCGGAGCTGTAACCGCACTCCGCCTCGAGATGCCGCCGGTAAGCGTCCACAAAAGTAAGGACGTCGTCGACGTCGAAGAACTGCTCGGTGGGCCGGCCGGCCGCGAACGAGATGGCGTCCGGGTACGTGCCGGCCACCTCGTTGAGCAGGTTCATCGAGGTCAGCGCGGGATCGGCGAGGGAGGCGTGCAGGTCGCCGGGTTCGAGGCGGGCGGTCATCGGTCGTACCCCCTGATCCTTGTCCGCAGCCGCGCGGCAGCGGTGACGTCGGCGGCGCCGGCCAGCAGCATCGCCTCGCTCAGTTCGGTACGCAGCAGGCCGAGCACCCGCTCCACACCGGGCGCACCACCCGCGGCCAGCCCCCAGAGCGCGGGCCGCCCGAGCAGTACGCCGGACGCGCCCAGCGCGAGCGCCCGCAGCACGTCCAGCCCGCTCCGGATCCCGCTGTCGAGCAGCACCTCGGCCTCGTCGCCGACCTCCTCGACCACCTCGGGCAGCGCCGTCACCGCCGCGACCGCGCCGTCGAACTGGCGGCCGCCGTGGTTGGACACCACCACCGTCCGGGCGCCGGCGGCGACGGCCGCGCGGGCGTCCCGCGGGTCGAGGACACCCTTGATCGCGACCGGCAGGCTGGTGCGCCCGCACAGCTGCTCCAGGAGAGCCCAGCTGAACGAGGGGCTGAATGCCGCCGCTGTGTGCTCGGCCAGCGCGGAGACACCGGCCCGGCCCTGCGGGACGGGGCCGGACGACGAGGACAGGTTGACCGGGCCGATACCCGGCGGCAGCGTGAACCCGTTGCGCAGATCCCGCAGCCGCCGGGCCATGACCGGGGTGTCCGCGGTGACCATGACGCCGCTGTATCCGGCCGCCGCGGCGATGCCGAGGATCTCGTCGAGCCGGCCCTCGTCGCGCAGCCAGTAGAGCTGCAGCCACACGTCCGCGCCCACCGCGGCGACGTCGGCCAGGGGCAGCCCGCTGAGCACGCTGACCACGAGCGGAACCCCGGCGGCGCGAGCGGCCCGGGCGGTCGCGAGCTCACCGTCGGGGTGCAGCATCTGGTGGTACGCCATCGGCGCGACCGCCACCGGCATGGCGCTCGGCACCCCGAGCAGTCCGGTCCCGGTGTCCGCGGACGCGATGCCGGTGCCCACCCGGGGCACCAGCGCGATCGCGTCCAGGGCACGCCGGTTCTCCGCGAGAGCCGACTCGGTGCCGCTGCCACCGGCCACGAAGTCCCACACCGGCCCGGGCAGCACGGCACGCGCCGCCTGTTCGAGATCGGCGACACAGAGAGGCCGGGCGGCCACGGAGGTCACTTCATCCGCTCCCGTTCGACCGCCTCGTACAGCGCCTTGATGTTGCCGCTGCCGAACGTCCGGGCGCCCATCCGCTCGATCGCCTCGAAGAACAGCGTGCCGCGCGGGTGCACCGACCGGGCGAAGATCTGGTACAGCTGCCCGTCGTGGTCCTCGTCGACGAGGATGTTCTGCCCGCGCAGCTCGTCCACGCCGTGGTGCTGCGGGGTGAGCCGGTCCACGAGCAGGTCGTAGTATGCCGCCGGCGTCCTGAGGAACTCCACGCCGCGTGCGGCCAGCCGCGACACCGAGGTGACGATGTCGTCGGTGCCGAACGCGATGTGCTGCACCCCGGCGCCGCCGTGGTTCTTGATGAACTCGTCGATCTGGCCGGGATCGCGGGAGACGTCCGGCTCGATGAGGGTGAGCGTCACCGTACGGTCGGCGCTCTGCACCACCTTGGAGTTCATCGCCTGCCGGCCCACCTCGATCTTCTCGGTGAACACCATGTCGAAGGCGAGCGCCCGCTCGTAGAACTCGACCGTCGGGTCGAGCTGGCCGGGCTCCAGGCAGACCGCCAGGTGGTCGAGCGTGTGCAGCCCGGCGTCCGGGCCGGGCGTGGCGCCGGCGACCGGCGTGAAGCCCGGCAGCAGGGAGCCCGGCGGCCGCTGGACGAGCGTGTGCACGACGTCGCCGAAGCCGCCGATGACCGCCGTCACGACGCCGTCGTGCTCGCGCGGGGGCGTGATCGAGCGGGCGCCGTGCCGGACCGCCTCGGTGTACGCGGCGACGACGTCCGGGTTGGCCAGGGCGATGTCCGCGACGCCGAAGCCGTGTGCGCGGACGTAGGCGGTGCCCGGGTCGTCCTCGGCGACGGGCTTGGTCAGGACGAGGTGGATCCCGCCGGCCCGCAGGTCGACGGAGTACGTGTCCCCGCCGGCCGTACCGTGCACGGTGAACCCGAGCGCGCCGACCAGGCGGTCGATCTGGGCGTCCAGGTCCTCGCAGTAGATCCTGACGTGGTCGAGTGAGTACAGCATGGGTGTCCTCCCGATAGTGGGCGCCTACGCGTCGGCCGAGGAGGCCAGGCGCAGGCTCCGCGGGCGCATGTCGGTCCAGGTGGCGTCGATGTACTCCAGGCAGCTCTGCCGGGTGTCCTCGCCGTGCACTCGCTGCCAGCCGGCCGGCACCTCGGCGAAGGCCGGCCACAGCGAGTACTGCTCCTCGTCGTTGCGGAGCACGAGGTAGGTGCCTTCCGGATCCTCGAACGGGTTGGTCATGAGTCGTCTCCTTCGGAAGCGGAAGCAGAAGCAGGCAGCAGACGGTCGTTGAGAAGAGCGGCGATCCCGGCCACCGCCGGCCCGCCGAGCAGGTCCTCGTGGCCACCGGGAACCTCGTGGAGTTCCAGATCGCCGTCCACGTGCGGCTGCCAGCTCTCCGGGCGCAGCAGACCGTCGGCACGGGTCTTGGCGGCGGCGACGTGCAGCACGGGCCCGGTCACCACACCGGGGACGAAGCGCCGCGCGGCCCGCACCTGCGCCAGGTAGACATCGGCAAGCAATTGGTCGTCGAGCGACTCCACCGGCGGGAGCGCGTCGAGCGAGTCCGCGAGCGGATAGGCGTCGAGGATGGCCAGCAACGCGACCCGCTCCCCCTCGGCCTGCAGCGCGGCGGCCACGGCGTGCGCGGCCAGACCGCCCGCCGACCAGCCGAGCAGCTGGTAGGGACCGTGCGGCTGGATCGCGCGGATCTGCTCCAGGTAGGCGGCCGCGATCTGTTCGACCGTCGGCGGCACCGTCGGTAGACCGGCCGCTTGTAGCCCGTACACTCGCTGGTTTTGATCTAGAAGGGGTAGGAGTGACCGGAACGCCCAGCTGACGCCGATGGCGGGCGGCAGGCAGAACAGCGGATGGCCGTGGCCGGTCTCGCGCAGCGGCATGACCAGGCGGAACGTGCCGGTGCCCCGGTCGAGGCGAGCGGCGAGCCCGGCAGCGGTCGGATTCTCGAAGATGAGCGGCAGGCTGATCTCCGCACCGAGGAGCTCGCGGATGCGGTCGGCCAGCCTGGTCGCGGACAGCGAGTGCCCGCCGAGGTCGAAGAAGGAGGCCTCGGCGTCGTTCACCGGCACGCCGAGGACGTCACCGAACGCGTCGCAGAGCGATCTCTCGCGCGGGGTGCGCGGCGTGCGGCCGGTCACCCCGCTGCCGGGCATCGGTGCCGGCAGGGCGCGCCGGTCGATCTTGCCATTAGGGGTACGCGGAATCGCGCCGAGAGGCACCACGAAGGCCGGCACCAGATGGGCCGGGAGCCGCGCGGCCAGGAAGTCCCGCAACTCCCCGCCGTCCAGGTCGGACCCGGCCCGCGCCTCGGCGTAGGCGACGAGCCGCTCCTCGCGCACCACCGCCACCGCCAGCCGCACGTCCGGCCGCCCCTGCAGGGTCGACTCCACCTCGCCCGGCTCGATCCGGAACCCGCGCAGCTTGACCTGCTCGTCGGCGCGCCCGACGAAGTGCAGCTGCCCGGCCCGGTCCCGGCGCACGAGGTCGCCGGTGCGGTAGAGGCGGCTGCCCGGCGCGCCGAACGGGTCGGCGACGAAGCGCGCCGCGGTGAGGCCGGGCCGGCCGAGGTAGCCGCGGGCGAGTCCGGGGCCGGAGACGTACAGCTCACCGGCGACACCGGGCGGGACCGGGCGCAGCCGTGCGTCGAGGACGTGCACCCGGGCGCCGGTGATCGGCTCGCCGATGGGACGGCGGCCGTCCGGCTGCAGGGGGTGGCTCATGGTGGCGCAGACGGTCGTCTCGGTCGGCCCGTACGCGTTGATCAGGCGGCGGCCGGCGGCCCATCGGCGTACCGTCTCGGCCGGCACCTGCTCCCCCGCCGTGACCAGGGTGGACACGGTGGCCAGCTGGTGCGGGCGCAGCACCGCGAGCGCCGCCGGCGGCAGCGTGAGATGCGTGATCCCCTCCTGCTCGACCAGCTCGGCCAGGGGCGCGCCGGGCCGCAGCCGCTCCGGTTCGGCAACGACCAGGGTGGCGCCGGCCAGCAGCGCGGTGCAGATCTCCGAGATGGAGGCGTCGAAGCTCGGCGACGCGAACTGCAGGACGCGGCTGTCCGGGGTGATCCGGAACCGGTCGATCTGCCCGGCCGCGAGGGCGGCCAGCCCTCGGTGGGTGACCTGGACGCCGGACGGGCGGCCGGTGGAGCCGGAGGTGTAGATGACGTAGGCCGGGTCGTCGGGCAGCGGCACCGGCAGCGGCCCCTCCGAGGCGGCCGGCTCACCGATCAGGACGGTCGCGCCAGGCGGGACGGCGGCGCGGGTGAGCTCGTCGGCGACGGCGAGCGTGGCGCCCGCGTCGTCCCACATCAGCCGCAGCCGGTCGGCCGGGTAGGCGGGGTCCAGCGGCAGGTAGGCGGCACCCGCCTTGACCACGGCGAGCAGCGCGACGACCAGGTCGGCGGAGCGGGGCAGCGCGACGGCGACGACCTTCTCCGGCCCGGCGCCGCGCCGGGCGAGCGCGTGCGCGAGGGCCGTCGCGCGGCGGTCCAGCTCGCGATAGGTCATCGTGCCGCCCGGGAACCGCAGGGCGATCCGGTCGGGTACGGCGGCCGCGCGCTCGGCGAACAGGACCGGCAGCGGCCGTGCGGCGGGGACGGCCGGACCGTCCCCACGGCCGGGGCTGAGGAACTGCCGGTCGGCCGCCGTGATGAGGTCGATCTCGCCGATCCGGGCGCCGGGGTCGGCCGTGACCGCGCCGAGCAGGAGCAGCAGCCGGTCGGCGAGCCCGGCGGCGGTCTCCGGGTCGATCATGTCGGTGCGGTGGATCAGGGTGCCGGTGATGCCGCCGGCCCCGGCGCGCTCGGTGAAGTTGAACTCCAGGTCGAACTTGGCGGCGCCCAGGTCCAGGTGCAGCGGGGCGGCGGTCACGCCGGGCAGGTCCATCGTCTCCGGTTCGCCGCCCTGCATGGCGAGCATGACCTGGAACAGCGGGTGCCGGGCCAGCGAGCGGTCCGGGTTGAGCTCCTCGACGAGGCGTTCGAACGGGACGTCGGCGTGGGCGTACGCGGCCAGGTCGGCGTCCCGGGTGCGGCGGATCAGCTCCCGGAAGGACGGGTCGCCGCCGGTGGAGGTGCGCAGGACGAGGGTGTTGACGAAGAAGCCGAGCAGATCCTCGAGGTCACGGTCGGCGCGGCCGGCGACCGGGCTGCCGAGCACGATGTCGGTGCCCGCGCCGTGCCGGGTGAGCAGGGCGGCGAGGGCCGCGTGCAGGACCATGAACAGGGTGGCCTGCTCGGAGCGGGCCAGGGCGGCCAGCCGGGCGTGCAGGTCCGGGCCGATGGTGAGGTGCAGGGTGCCGCCGTGTCCGTCGCTGGTGGCCGGGCGGGGGCGGTCGGCGGGCAGGTCGAGTTCGGCGGGCAGCCCGGCGAGCGCGTCGCGCCAGTGGGTGAGCTGCTCGTCCAGGCGGGTCTCGAGCAGGTCGCGCTGCCAGACGGCGTAGTCGGCGTACTGCACCGGGAGCGGCTGCCAGTCCGGTGCCCGGCCGTCGCGGCGCGCGGTGTAGGCGGCGGTGAAGTCGCGGGCCAGCGGGCCCATCGACCAGCCGTCGGCGGCGATGTGGTGCAGGACCAGCAGGAACACCGACTCGTTCTCGTCCACGGTGAACAGCGCCGCGCGCAGGGGCGGGTCGGTGCGCAGGTCGAAGCCACGGACGGCCTCGGCACGGACGGCGGCGGTGAGTCCCTCCCGGTCCACGTCGAGGAGACGCAGGCCGGCCATTTCCGGATCAAGGACTTTTTGGTACGGGACCCCGTCGCGCTCCGGCAGGACGGTGCGCAGCACCTCGTGGCGCCGGGCCAGGTCGCGGACGGCGGCGCGCAGTGCCTCCCGGTCGACGGCTCCGGTCAGGCGCACGGCCACCGGCACGTGGTACGCGGCACCGTCGCGGCCGAGGCGGTTGACGAACCAGAGGCGCCATTGGGCGTACGACAGGGGCGGGTGCTCGGGCCGCCGGCCGGATCGCAACGGTGGCAGTGCGGGTGCGGCCGCGTCCAGGGTGCGGGCGAGGGCGGCCACCGAGGGCGCCTCGAAGAACGCGCGGATCGGCAGTTCCACACCGAACGCCGCCCGGATCCGGCTGACCAGGCGGATGGCGAGCAGCGAGTGGCCGCCCAGGTCGAAGAAGTCGTCGTCGACGCCGACCTCCGGCACACCGGCCGCCTCCGCGAACAGTCCGCACAGCAGTTCCTCGCGCGGTGAGGCGGGCGCGCGCCGGGCGGCGCCGGTGCCGGTGGCCGCCGGGTCCGGAAGCGCGCGGCGGTCGAGCTTGCCGGCCGGGTTCAGCGGCAGCTCGTCCAGCGGGACGACGACGGACGGGACCATGTAGCTGGGCAGCCGAGCGGCCGCCGCGGCACGGACCTCGGCGGGTTCCACGTGCGCGCCGGGTTCGGCGACGACGTAGCCGACCAGCCGCTGGCCGCGGGCCACGACCACCGCGCGGGCAACGCCCGGCGTGCTCGCGAGGACCGTCTCCACCTCGCCCGGCTCGACCCGGAAGCCGCGGACCTTGACCTGGTCGTCGGCGCGCCCGATGTAGTCGAGGCGGCCGTCGGCGGTCCACCGGACCAGGTCGCCGGTGCGGTACATGCGCTCGCCGCCACTGCCGTACGGGCAGGCGACGAACCGCTCGCCGGTCAGTCCCGGCCGGCCGAGGTAGCCGCGGGCGACGCCGTGCCCGGCCAGGTAGAGCTCGCCGGGCACGCCGATCGGGGCCGGCCGCAGCCGGTCGTCGAGGACGTAGGCGCGGGTGCCGGCCAGCGGGCGGCCGATGCCGGGCACCTCGACGCCGGCGGCCACCTCGGCGGTGGCGTAGACGGTGGCCTCGGTGGGTCCGTAGAAGTTGCCCATCCGGGCACCGGGGACGGCGGCCCGGATCTGCTCGGCGACACCGGCGGTGAGCGCCTCACCGGCGAACGCGACCAGGCCGGCCCGCAGGTCCAGCTCACCGGCCTCGGCGAGACGGGCGAAGACCGACGGCACGCCGCTGATGAGCGTGCCGGTGAACGGCCGGTCGGCGAGTTCGAGCAGGTCGCGGACGACCTCGACGGTGCCGCCGGCGGCGAGCGGCGCGAACAGCTCGAACGCGGAGACGTCGAAGCTCAGCGACGTAGAGGCGAGGACCCGGGACAGGCCGGCCGGGGTGATGTCGCGGACCGCCCAGGCGGCGTGCCCGGCCAGGTTGCGCCGGGAGACGACGACGCCCTTCGGCGTACCGGTGGAGCCGGAGGTGTAGATGGCGTAGGCGGCGTGGCGCCCGTCCACCGGCGGCAGCGGGGCCGCCGGTTCGGCGGCCACACCCGGGTCGCCGACGTCCAGCACCGGGACGTCCGTGTCCGGGAGCCGGGGCGCCGCCGCGGCGTCGGTGACGATCAGGGCGGGCGCGGCGTCGCCGAGCATGAAGGACAGCCGCTCGGGCGGGTAGGAGACGTCGAGAGGAAGGTACGCCGCGCCGCTGCGCAGCACCGCGAGCAGCGCCACGACGGTGTTCGCGGACCGGGTCAGCGCCAGGGCGACGAACCGCTCCGGTGCCGCGCCGTGCCGCCGCAGGTGGTGGGCGAGCCGGTTCGCGCGGGCGTCGAGCTCGGCGTACGTGAGGCTCTCCCCGCCACTGACCACGGCGACCGCGTCCGGTGTGGCCGCCGCGTGTGCCGCGACCAGCGTGGTGACGTCCTCGGCGGCGGGCAGCGCGGGGCCGTGCGCGAAGCCGCGGAGCAGCTCGCTCTCGGCCGGTCCGGTGACGTCGATGCCGCTGAGCCGGCGCCCGGGGTCGGCGGCCAGGGCGGCGAGCACGGCCACGAACCGCGTCGCCAGCCGCTCGGCGGCCGGGCGGTCGAAGAGTTCGGTGCTGAACTCGAGCCGTCCGGTCACGCCGGCCGGGCCGCCGTCCGGCGTGAACTCCTCGGCGAGGCTCAGATTCAGGTCGAACTTGGCGCGGCCCAGCTCGACGGTCTCCGGGCTCGCCTCGACGCCGGGCAGGTCGAGCCCGGCGGCGGCCGAACCGGTCAGGGACCGGCCGGCGTCGGGGCCGCTCTGCAGGGCCAGCATCACCTGGAACAGCGGGTGCCGGGCCAGCGAGCGGGGCGGGTTGAGCCGCTCGACGAGCCGTTCGAACGGCACGTCCTGCTCGGCGTAGGCCGCCAGGTCGGCGGCGCGGACCCGGCCCAGCAGGTCGGACACGGTCGGGTCACCGCTGAGGTCGGTACGCAGCACGAGCGTGTTCACGAAGAACCCGACGAGGTCGTCGAGCGCGCCGCTGAGCCGGCCGGCCACCGGGGTGCCGAGCGGGATGTCGTCGCCGGCGCCGAGGCGGTGCAGCAGGGTCGCCAGGCCGGCGTGGGCGACCATGAACAGCGTCGTCCGGGTGCTGTGCGCGAGGCGCTGCAGGGCGGCGTGCAGCTCGGTGCCGATGTGCAGTGTGACCGCGTCACCGGCGAACGTGGGCCGGGCCGGGCGGGGGCGGTCGCGCGGTACGGCGATCTCCTCCGGGAGCCCGTCGAGGCGCCGCGCCCAGGACTCCAGCTGCCGGGCGGCGAGGCTGTCCGGGTCGTTCTCGTCGCCGAGGGTGCGGCGCTGCCAGAGGGTGTAGTCGGCGTACTGGACCGGCAGCGGCCGTAGCCCGGGCGCGTGGCCTTGGACCCGGGCGGTGTAGGCGAGTCCCAGGTCGCGGACCAGCGGGGCCATCGACCAGCCGTCGCCGGCGACGTGGTGCAGGACGAGCAGCAGGACGTGCTCGTCGTCGCCGGTCCGCTTCAGCGCGGCCCGCAGCGGCAGGTCGGTGGTGAGGTCGAACGGCTCACGGGCGGCGGCCGCCAGGTCGTCGGCGAGCCGGAGCTCCACGCGGGCCTCGGCGAGGTCGAGGACGAGCTGATGCGGCTCGCCGTCGACCGCCGGGTAGATCGTGCGCAGGCTCTCCTGGTGTGCGACCACGTCGGACAGCGCGGCCGTGAGGGCCTCGGTGTCCAGCGGTCCGGTGAGCCGGACGGCGACCGGGATGTGATACGTGCCGGTGGCGCCCTCGAGGAGGTTGAGGAACCACATCCGGCGCTGCGCGAAGGAGAGCGGGACCACCGCCGGGCGCGGCCCGGCCTCCAGGGCGGGTCGCGCGGGTGCCCCGGTGCCGAGGCGCAGAGCGAGCCGGGCGGCGGTGGGCGCCTCGAAGACGGCCTGGAGCGGCACCTCGGCGCCGAGCCCGGACCGGATCGCGTTGACCAGGCGGGTGGCGAGCAGGGAGTGGCCGCCGAGGGCGAAGAAGTCGTCGTCGGCGCCGACCCGGGGCAGCCCGAGGACCTCGGAGAACAGGCCGCAGAGGATCTCCTCGGCGGCGGTGGCGGGTGCGCGGCCGGACTCGGCGGGCCCGAACTCGGGTGCCGGCAGGGCGGCCCGGTCCAGCTTGCCGTTCGGGGTGAGCGGGAGGCGGTCGAGCGCCACCAGGGCGGCCGGGACCATGTAGTCGGGCAGGCGCTCGCCCAGGTGGCGGCGGAGTCCGGCGAGGACCTCGTCGGACTCGGCGAGCAGGGCGGGGTCGCTGACGTACGCCTCGGGCGCGGCGGGACGCCCGGCCGGCCGGAAGAGACCGGTGACCGTGGACTCGCCGTCGCGGGTGAACACCACGTCGAGCCGGCCGTCGTCGGCGCCGCCGGTGAAGGTGATCAGCGCTTGCCGCCCGTGGCGGGCGGCAAGGCCGATGATGTCGGCGGGTTCCGGGGCCCCCGCCTCGCGGTGCAGGCGGGCGTTCGGCACGCCGGTCACCCGGAACGGCTCGGACTCGCCCACGAGCAGGGTCTCCACCGCGGGGAGGCCGGACCAGGCATGCGACGGCCACGCGGCGAGCGGGACGCCCGCGGTGCCGGGCCGGAGCACGACGTCGAAGCGATGCTGGGTCATCTCGTTGTGCGAGCGGCCCGGTTTGATCCGCAGATCGACAGCGAGGTCGCCGTGTTCGGCGGCGTAGGCGGCGAAGAACTCCGGCGCGATCAGCAGTTCCTTGTCACGCAGCAGCCGCCGGTCAGCGGCCCGCCGCACCACCGCCGGATCCCGGCCCGCACCGGAGCGGGCCACCTCCACCGCGGTGTGGAAGATCCGCGCCAGGGTCCGGTTGCGCACATCGCCGACGAAGAGCGCCCCGCCCGGCGCGAGGGCGGCGAGCGCGCCGTCGAGGACCCGGCGCAGGTAGGCGGCGTCCGGGAAGTACTGCGTCACCGAGTTGAGCACGACCAGGTCGAAGTGGCCGGACGGCAGCCCGGTGAAGTCGTCCGCCGCCTGCACCCGCAGCTCGAAGCGGCCGGGCTCGGCACCGGCGGTACCCGCGCGCAGCGTCGCGACGGCGGCGGCCGAGAAGTCGGTCGCCCAGTAGGACTCGGTGCCGGGCGCGAGCCTGGACAGCAGCAGGCCGTTGCCCGCGCCGATCTCCAGGACCCGGCGGGGATCCAGCGCGGCCAGTCGCTCCACCGTGGTGTCGCGCCACTCCCGCAGCTGGTCGAGCGGGATCGGGCCACCGCGGTAGCTGTCGTTCCAGCCGGAGAAGTCGTCGCCGAACACGCCGATGGTCCCGTCGTACATGACCTGGTAGAGCTGCTGCCACTCGGCGACGCGGCGCTGGTCGCGGTCTCCCCCGCCGTCGGCCGGCACGACGTAGCCGGTCAGGTAGCGCTCGCCGGGCACGTCCTCGCGGGCGACGACCTCGGCCTCGGCGACCTCCGGGTGCGCGGTCAGGACGGCGGCCACCTCGGCCGGTTCGACCCGGAAGCCGCGGATCTTCACCTGGTCGTCGGCGCGGCCGTGGAACTCCAGAAGGCCGTCGCGGGTCCAGCGGGCCAGGTCACCGGTGCGGTACATCCGGGCGCCGGGCCGGCCGAACGGGTCGGCGACGAAACTCTCCGCGGTGCCGGCGAACTGGCCGAGGTAGCCGCGGGCGAGACCGTCGCCGCCCAGGTGGACCTCGCCGAGAGCACCGGCCGGGACCGGCCGGAGGAAGCGGTCCAGGACGTAGACACGGCGTCCGGCGAGGGGACGGCCCACCGGAAGGCGAGATTCCATTGCGTACGGTGGGCGCACCTCGAACTGCGTCGCGCACAGTGTCGCCTCGGTCGGCCCGTAGAGCTGCCGGATCGTCAGGTCCGGTACGGCCCGCAGCACCCGGTCGACCGCGGCCGGCGAGACGATGTCGCCACCGGTCAGCACCTCGCGCAGCCCGGTCAGCCCGTCCGGGTTCTCCTCGGCGACCACCCGGAACAGTCCGGCGGTGAAGTGGACGGCCGTCAGGTCGTACCGGTTGACCAGCGACTTCAGGGTGCTGAGGTCGAGGCGGCCGGGCGGGGCGACCACGACGGTCCCGCCGCGCAGCAGCGGAACCCAGAGCTCGTAGTTCGAGATGTCGAAGGCGTAGGGCGCGTGCAGCAGGACGCGGTCGTGGTGGCCGTCGCGCCAGCACGGGTCGGTGGCCAGGCGCACCACCTCGGCGTGCGGGACGGCGATCGCTTTCGGGCGCCCCGTCGATCCTGAGGTGTACATGACGTAGGCGAGGTCGTCCCCGCGTACATCCGGGAAATGCGAAGGGTGAGGCCCGCTGCGGCCTTGCGTCACGTCCAGCGTGGGGAGTTCCGGATCGCCCAGCCGGCGCAGCCCGGCGGCGTCGGTGAGCAGCGCGATCGCGCCGGAGTCGGCCAGCACCCAGCGCAGGCGGTCGGGCGGGTGTGCCTCGTGCAGCGGTACGTAGGGCGCGCCCGACTTGACCACCGCGAGGATGGCCGCCGGAAGGTCGAGAGAGCGCTCGACGAGCACCGCGACCGGCCGGTCGGGCCCGGCGCCCAGGCCGGCGAGATGCCGGGCGAGCCGTGCTGCTCTCTCGTCGAGTTCGCGATAGGTCAGCGAGTCGTCGCCGCAGCGGACCGCGACGGCGTTCGGGGTCGCGGTGACCTGGGCGTTGAAGCGGGAATCAAGAGTGTCTTCTCCGGCTGTATCGCTTTCGTCCAGGGCGACCCCGGGAAGCCAGCGGTGCTCGTCCTCCGTGTAGGTGTCCAGGGCGCTCAGCGGCGCTGCCGGATCGGCGACGACCGAGCTCAGCAGACGGTTCAGGCGCTCGGCGAGGGCCTCGGCGGTCTCCGGGTCGAACAGGTCGCCCGCGTACTCGACAGCGCCCGCGATGCCGGCCGGCTCACCGTCCGGGCCGAAGCGCTCGTGCAGGTTGAACGCCAGGTCGAACTTGGCGGTGCCGGTGACGTCGGGTTCCAGGGTGACGGTGAGCCCGGGGAAGGTGAGCTCGGCGCCGGCGTTGTTCTGCAGCGCCACGAAGACCTGGAAGAGCGGATGGCGGGAGAGCAGCCGGGGCGGGTTGAGCACCTCGACGAGCCGCTCGAACGGGAGGTCCTGATTGGCGTACGCGGCGAGCGCGGTGTCCCGGACCCGCTGGAGAAGATCGGTGAAGCCGGGGTCGCCGGTGGTGTCGGTGCGCAGGACGAGCGTGTTGACGAAGAAGCCGACCAGGTCGTTGAGCGCCTCGTCGGTGCGGCCGGCGACCGGGGTGCCGAGCGGGACGTCGGTGCCGCCGGTGAGCCGGGTCAGCAGCCCGGCGACCGCCGCCTGCAGCACCATGAAGAGGCTGACGCGCTGGTCACGGGCCAGTTCGAGGAGCGCCGCGTGCAGCTCGGGCGCCAGCCGGACCGGCACCTCCCCGCCCTGGAACGTGGCGGTGGCGGCGCGGGGGCGGTCGGTGGGCAGCGCGAGTTCCTCGGGGAGGCCGTCGAGGGTGCGCCGCCAGTGGTCGAGCTGGTGCGACATGGCGCTGCCGGGCTCGTCCTCGGTGCCGAGCAGGTCGCGCTGCCAGAGGGCGTAGTCGGCATACTGCACCTCCAGCGGCGGCCAGCCGGGTGCGCGGCCGTCGAGGCGGGCGGCGTACGCGGTCCCGAGGTCACGGGCGAGCGGGGCCATCGACCAGCCGTCGCCGGCGATGTGGTGCATGACCAGGAGCAGGACGTGCTCGTCCGGGCCGCTGCTGTACAGGTGCACGCGCAGCGGCGGCTCGGCGGCCAGGTCGAACGGCGCGCGGGCGGCGGCGGTGAGGCCGTCGGCGGTGCCGCTCTCGACGCGCAGGCGGACGACCGCCTCGCCGGGCGGCAGCACCCGCTGGACCGGGCCGCTGTCGCTCTCCGGGAAGACCGTGCGCAGCGACTCGTGCCGGTCGAGGACGTCGGCGATCGCGGCGTCCAGCGCGCCGGTGTCGACGTGGCCGGTCAGCCGCAGGACACGCGTGACGTTGTACGCGGTGTTGCCGGCGTCCATCCGGCTCAGGAACCACAGGCGCTGCTGGGCGTAGGAGAGCGGCGCGACGTCGCCGCGGTCCGCCACGGGTGTCAGCGGCGGGCGGGCGCCGGGCGCCTCGGCGACGCGGCGGCACAGGCCGCGGACGGTCGGGTCCTCGAAGACGGCACGCAGCGGCAGCTCGACCCGGAACACCTCGCGGATCTGGTTGACCAGGCGGGTGGCGAGCAGGGAGTGGCCGCCGAGCGCGAAGAAGTCGTCGTCGTCGGCCACCTCGGCGGTGCGCAGCAGGCCGGCGAACATGCCGGCGACGATCTCCTCGGCCTGGCCGGCCGGGCGCGTGCGGCGGCGCACCGGGGCGGTGCCGGGCTCGGGCAGGGCGGCGAGGTCGAGCTTGCCGTTGGGGGTGCGGGGCAGCTCCGGGACGGGAATCACGGCTGCCGGGACCATGTAGGACGGGAGGCGCTCGGCCAAGCGGGCGCGCAGGTCCGCGCCGGGTTCCCCGTCCAGCACGACGTAACCGAGGATCAGGCCGTCGCGCAGGCGGACGGCGGCCTGGGTGACGCCGGGGCAGTCGAGCAGCGCGGCGCGGATCTCGCCCGGCTCGATGCGGTACCCGCGGATCTTGATCTGGTCGTCGGCGCGGCCGGCGTACTCCAGGACGCCGTCGCGGTCGCGGCGGACCAGGTCGCCGGTGCGGTACAACCGGCTACCGGGCGGGCCGTAGGGGTCGGCGACGAAGCGTTCGGCGGTGCGGCCGGGCGCGTTCAGGTACCCGCGCGCGGTGAGCGGGCCACCGACGTAGAGCTCGCCGGTCACGCCGGGCGGCACCGGCTGCAGGGCGTGGTCGAGGACGTACGCGCGGGTGTCCGGGAACGGCCGGCCGATCGGCACCGCACCGGAGGGAACCGGGGTACCCGGCTCGATGCGGTTCTCGACGCAGTTGACCGTGGACTCGGTCGGGCCGTACGAGTTGACCACCACGACATCGGGGTGGGCGCGCCGCCAGCGGTCCAGGGCCGCGCCGGTCAGGGCCTCACCGCCGATGATCAGCATGTCGGTGGGTGAGGTCTCCGGCGGGAGCGTCTCCAGCAGCGGCAGGTGGCTGGGCGTGATCTTCGCGAAGGCGGCGCCGCTCGTCGCCGTACCGTCGTCGAGCCGGACCAGGCGCACCGTGCCGCCCACCGTCAGCGGGGTGAACAGCGTGGTGACGGACGCGTCGAACGCGATCGGCGCGTGGAAGAGGGTGACGCCGGCCGCCGCGGGGTAGGAGCGGCCGGCGTGCCTGAGGTAGGCGGCCAGGGCGCGGTGCTCGTTGACCACGCCCTTGGGGCGCCCGGTGCTGCCCGAGGTGTAGATGACGTAGGCGGGGCTGCGCGGATCCCTTGACCCGAGCCGGCCCTGCGCCGTCGCGGTGGGCTCCAGCCTCGGCGCACTCGCGTCCGGCAGCACGTCGCCGGCGGCGATGAGCAGGACGGGCGCCGAGTCGGCGAGGATCCAGTCGATCCGCTCGGCCGGGTAGTCCAGGTCGATCGGCACGTAGGCCGCGCCGGACTTCAGGACGGCGAGCAGCGACACGACGAGGTCGACGGAGCGCGGCACGGCGACCGCCACCCGCTGCTCCGGTCCGGCGCCGCGCTCGGCCAGAGCGGCGGCCAGCCCGCTCGACCGGCGGTCCAGCTCGGCATAGGTGAGGGCGTCGCCCTCGTGCTCGACAGCGATCACGCCGGGTGTCCGGGCGGCCTGCGCGGTGAAGAGCTCCACGACGTCCGGCGCGGGCCCGGCGGCGGCCGGGCCCTGCCACTCGTGCAGCAGCCGGCGGCGTTCGCGGGCGGTCAGGACGTCGAGCGTGCTGATCCGGCGGTCCGGGTCGGCGGCGGCCCGTTCCAGCACCAGCACGAACCGGCGGGCGAGCGCGGCGGCGGTCTCCTCGTCGAACAGCGCCGGGGAGTAGCGCAGCCGGCCGTCGATCCCGCCGGGTTCCCGTCCGGGCAGCCACCGCTCGTCCAGGTTGACGGCCAGGTCGTAGGGCAGGTCGCCGGTGTCGACGAGCCACGCTTCCTCGAGGCCGTGCTCGAGGAGGTCCTGCACGGCCAGCATCACCTGGAACAGCGGGTGCCGGTCGAGCGAGCGGGGCGGGTTGAGGTGCTCCACGAGGCCCTCGAACGGGACGTCCGCGTGGGTCCAGGCGGCGCGGTCGACGTCGCGTACCCGCCCGAGCAGCTCGCCGAAGGTGGGGTCGCCGGTCGTGGGGATCCGGAAGACGAGGGTGTTGACGAACAGCCCGACCAGGTCGCGCAGCGCCTCGTCGGTGCGGCCGGCGATCGGGCTGCCGAGGACGATGTCGGTGCCCGCGCCGTGCCGGGTGAGCAGGGTGGCGAGGGCGGCCTGCAGCACCATGAAGACGGTCACCCGGTGGCGGCGGGCCAGTCCGGCGAGGTCGCGGTGCAGCTCGGGGCCGATGTGGAGCGGGATTGCGGCGGCCCGTTCGGTGCGCGGGCCGCGCGGGCGGTCGGTGGGCAGGTCCAGCTCGGCGGGGAGCCCGGCCAGGGCGGAGCGCCAGAACTCGAGCTGTGGATCCAGGCGCGTCTCGAGGAGGTCGCGCTGCCAGAGGGTGTAGTCGGCGTACTGGACCGGCAGTTCAGGCAGCGACGGCGCCCGCCCGGCCCGGCGTGCGGCGTAGGCGGCGGTGAAGTCGCGTGCCAGGGGGCCCATCGACCAGCCGTCGGCCGCCACGTGGTGGACGACGAACAGCAGCACCGCCTCGGTGTCGCTCTGCCGGAACAGCACGGCCCGCACGGGCACCTCGGTGAGCAGGTCGAACGCGCGGGCGGCCTCGGCCAGCAGCGCGTCGTCCCGCTCCGCCGGGTCGACATCGGCAGTGCGCACCTCGACCGCGTCGGCGCCGACGATCCGCTGGTAGGGCACGCCGTCGATCTCCGGGAGCACGGTCCGGAGCACCTCGTGGCGCTCCACCACGTCGCGCACCGCGGCGCGCAGCGCGTCCTCGTCGAGCACACCGGACAGGCGCACCGCCACCGGCAGGTGGTAGGCGGCACCGTCCCGGCCCAGGCGGTTGACGAACCAGAGCTGGCGCTGCGCGTACGACAGCGGGGTCATGCCGGGATCTCCTCAGCGGCGCGTCGCTGCAGCGGGGGGCGGGCCGGGGCGGACGCGGCCGCCAGGGCCTCCACGGTGGGGGTGTCGAACAGCGAGCTCATCTCGATGTCGACGCCGAGGATCGACCGGGCCCGGTTGACCACGCGCAGCGCGAGCAGCGAGTCGCCGCCGAGCGCGAAGAAGTCGTCGTCGGCCCAGACCCGGTCCACGCCGAGCACCTCGGCGACCACAGCACAGAGTTCGCGCTCGCGGGCGGTCGACGGCTCGCGACCGGCGCGGGCACCCGGGTCGGGCAGCAGGCGGCGGTTCAGCTTGCCGCTGGCGGTCAGCGGCAGCTCGCCGAGGACCACCACGACGGCGGGCACCATGTATCCGGGCAGGTGCCGGGCGGCCTCGGCGCGGACGGCCGCCGGGTCGAGGGTCGCGCCGGGTGCGGGAACCACATAGCCGGCGAGGCTGCGGTCGCGCATCACGGCCACCGCCTGGCCGACACCGGGCACCGCGGCCAGGACGGCCTCGACCTCGCCGGGCTCGACCCGGAACCCGCGGACCTTCACCTGGTCGTCGACCCGGCCCACGTATTCGAGGCGGCCGCCGGGCGCCCACCGGACCTGGTCGCCGGTCCGGTACATCCGGCCGCCGGTGAACGGGCAGGCGACGAACCTTTCCGCGGTCAGCGCGGGCCGGCGCAGGTAGCCGCGAGCGATCCCGTCGCCGGCCACGTAGAGCTCGCCCACCACGCCGGGCGAGGCGAGGCGCAGGTGCCCGTCGAGGACGAACAGGTTCAGGTTGGGCAGCGGTTCGCCGATGCTGGGAACGCCGTCGGCGGAGAGACCCGCGGTGGCGTACACGGTGGCTTCGGTCGGGCCGTACAGGTTTGCGACCCGGCACCCGGGGACCAGCTCACGCAGGCGCCGGACCACCTCGGCGGGCAGCGCCTCGCCGACCGAGCCGACCGTCCGCACGTCGAGGTCGACATCGCCGTCGCGGGTCAGGGCGGTGAAGACGGACGGGACGATCGTGGCGTACGTGCCGGACCGCGGCGCGTCCCCGAGCGACAGCGGGCCGGGCAGAAGTTCGACGCGGCCGCCGCAGACCAGTGGCGCGAACAGCTCCAGCATGCACGGGTCGAACGTGATCGACGTGGACGCCAGCATCTCCGACAGGTCTTCGGTGCCCACGAAGTCGACTGCCCACCGGATGAAGCCGGCCAGTCCGCTGTGGTGGACGACGACGCCCTTGGGCCGCCCGGTGGATCCCGATGTGAAGATCCCGTAGGCGGGGTGCAGGGCGCGCAGCGGCGCTCGCCTATCGATGTTCGTCAGGTTCGTTTCGGGCATTTCCGATGTTTCAGGTAGCCCTGTCAGCGTCAGGACCGGCTCAGCCAACTCGGTCATGTAGCGAATGCGCTCGTCGGGATGCGTGAGGTCCAGGGGCAGGAACGCCGCGCCGGACTTGAGGACCGCGAGCAGGGCGACCATCAGCTCGGTGGTCCGCGGCAGGGCGATCGCGACATATCGTTCCGGCTCCGCTCCCTCGGCGACGAGGTGCCGCGCGAGGCGGTTCGCGCGGGCGTTGAGCTCGGCATAGGTCAGCGTGGTGTCCGCGTCGCGAACGGCCTCCGCGCCGGGCGTCCGCTCCACCTGGCGCTCGAACATCCCGATCAGCCCGGTCTCGTCCACCTCCCGGCGCGGTCCCGAACCGGCCGCGGTCAACTCCGCACGCTCGGCCGCCGAGACCACGTCCAGCGCACCCAGCACCGTCTCCGGGGTCGCCGCCGCCATCGCTTCGAGGACCCGCCCGAGCCGCTCCGCGTGCACCTCGACGTCCGCCCGCGAGTAGGCGTCCGAGTTGGCGTCCAGGCAGACCCGCCACCCGTCGATGTAGGCCCCGCTGTAGACGGAGACGTTGAGGTCGTCGACCGGCCCGTTGGACAGGATGTGCACGGTCGCGCGGTGCGGCCCGAACATCAGGTCGTCCTGAAAACGCAGGATGTCCAGCGAGGGCCCGAACAGCCGCTGGTCGATCGGCAGGCGCAGGTCGCGCCGCAGGTCCTCGAAGCGGTACCGCTGGTGCCGCAGCGCCTCCTTGATCCGTTCGGCGCAGAGGCGGACGAGATCGGTGAGCGGCATGCCCGGCCGTACCGGCAGCCGCAGCGGCAGCACGTTGGCGAGCATGCCGGTGGTCCGCTTGATCTCCTTGCCGAGCCGCGCCGCCACCGGCAGCGCCAGCACCACGTCGTCCATGCCCGTTGTCCGGGCGGTGTAGAGCGCGAGCGCCGCGCAGGCCGCCGCCGACGTCCCTGTCCGCGCCGACCGGGCCAGCCCGGCGAGCGCGTCCACGGTGGTCTGCGGCACGTCCAGCTGTACGCGGTGGAAGGTCCGCGAGGGCGCGGTGACCGGGCCGCCGAGCGCGGGCGCGGCCGGCCGGTCGCCGAGGACGCCCAGCCAGTGGTCGCGGTCCTTCTCGCGCTGGTCGGAGAGCCGGTAGGTCTCGTCGTCCTCCAGCAGGCACTCGAACCGGCCGAGCGCGCCCTCCTCCGGCGGGGTGCCGTTCCACAGCGCCGTGTAGATCTCGGCGACCCGCCCGGCCAGCAGCGCCGACGAGTACCCGTCGACGGCGATGTGGTGGCCGCGCTGGAACCACAGGTGCCGGTCCGGGGCGAGCCGGATCAGCACGGAGAAGAACAGCGGGTCGGTGTCGAGCCGGATCGGGCGGGCCATCTCCGCCTCCATCCAGCGCGACGCCGCGGCGAACGGGTCGTCCTCACCGCTGAGGTCGAGGAGTGCCTGGGTGGCCCACGGCCGGTCGACCGGCTCCATCGCCGGCTCGTCGCCGTCGGTCACGAACCGCAGCCGCAGCGCGCCGCTCTCGTCGACGACCTGCTTGACGGCCCGGTCGAGCAGGTCCGCCTCGACGGCGCCCTCGATCTCCAGGAACTGCCCACCGCTGAAGATGGGGTTGAGCGGGTCCCGCTGCTGCAGGAACCACATGCCGGACTGACCGGCGGTCAACGGACGACGCTCCATCTTGAATCACCAATCAATCAGCCGGCGACGGCCAGGCGGGACGAGGCGAGATCCGCGACGCGTTCGGCCACGGCGCTGGGCGCGGGCTGCGCGGCGATCTCGGCGGCGACCTCGGCCGCGGCGGCACGCAGGGCACCGTCGTCGAGAGCGCCGCGGACCGCGGCACGCAGGGTCGAGGCGTCGGCGGTACGCGGGTCGAGCGCGACGCCCGTACCCCGGCGGGCCACCACGGCGGCGTTGGCAGGCTGGTCGGCGCCGCGCGGGAGCACCACCTGCGGCACCCCGGCGGTGAGCGCGGCGAACGTGGTACCGGATCCGCCGTGGTGCACGACAGCGGCGCAGGACGGAAGCAGCGAGTCCAGCGGCACCCAGCCGGCGGAGCGCACGTTCGGCGGCAGCGGGCCGATCTCGGACAGGTCGACCTCGCCGAGCGCCAGCACCACCTCGGCGTCGAACTCGGCCAGCACGCCGATCAGCTCACGCAACTGGGCACCGGCCGCGCCGGCCAGGAAGCTGCCGAGTGTCACGCCGATCCGGGGCCGCTGCGGCGGCGCGGCCAGCCACTCGGGCAGGACCAGGCCGTGGTTGTAGGGCACGTAACGCATCGGCCACGCGCCGGGGCCGTCGTGACCGCCGAGGCTTTTCGGGCGTACATCCAGGAACGCGACGGCCTCGGCCGGCACCGGAAGCCCGAGCCGCACCCGCAGCGGCCACAGCCGTGCGGCGATGCCGGCCCGGAAATCTCGCGCCTGGCGATCCGGTCCGGCCCAGGCGAGACGCACGCTTTGCTCAAGCAACGGTACGCCGAGAGCGGCCGCGACGATCGGACCGGCGCCCTGCTCGAGCGTCGAGACGATGACGTCCGGCTTGAAGGACTCCGCGTGGCGCAGCAGATCCTCCAGCATGGCCTCGCCGAACAGGCCCAGGTTCGTGCCGGGCGGAGTCCCGTCCTTACGTGCCTGCGCGCCCACCGCGACGAACTCGGCGAACAGGTCCCGGTCCGGGCACGCGTCCACGACCGGCAGACCGGCCCGCGCGATCGCGGCGGCGGCCGGGCCGTTGTTGGCCATCAGCACCTCGTGCCCGGCGGCACGCAGCGCCCAGGCGAGCGGTACGGCCGGCAGGTACATGCCCGACGCCGGCGCCGCCATGGAAAGCACTCGCATGGAAATCTCCCCCGTGGAATGCGCGCCGGTCAGCGCGCGGTCAGCCGGGCCGGCAGCTTCACCGGCCCGAGCATCCCGATCGAGCGGTGGAACTCGACGCCGTCGCGGTCGATCTCGATCGCGGCGCAGCGTTCGAGCAGCGTGCGGACCATCACCCCGGTCTCGAGGCGGGCCAGCGGAGCGCCGATGCAGTAGTGGATGCCCCGGCCCATCGTGAGGTGCCGGTTAGGCCGCCGCCCCGCGTCGAACCGGGCCGGATCGGCGAAGTGCCGCGGGTCCCGGTTGGCCGCGGCGACCCAGACGACGACCATCGTGCGTGCCGGGACGACGTGCTCGCCGAGCTTCGCCTCGGTCGTGGTGATCCGCTGGTCGCGGATCAGCGGGGGCCGCCAGCGGAGGACCTCGTCGATCGCGCTCTCGTCGAAGGCCGCGTCCGGGTGCTCGTCCAGGCACATCACGGTGTTGCCGATCAGCAGCGAGGTGGGCAGGTGCCCGGCGATCAGGAACATCCCGATCACGCCCATGATCTCCTCGTCGCTGAGCGCCTGACCGTCCACGTCGGCACGGGTCAGCGCGGACGTGAGGTCGTCGCCCGGGTTCTTGCGCAGCCGGCTGATGTGCCCGAGCAGGTACCCGCCGGCCTCCCGCACGAGCGCGGCGCGCCGCTTGACGGCGGTCTCGTCCGGCACGCCGAGCGCGCCGTCCGGCCGGGCGCCGAGCAGCTGGTCCGACCAGCCCCAGAACATCCGCTGGTCCTCGCGCGGCACGGCGAACAGCTCGGCGATCACCGAGGCGCTCAGCGGGCTGGCGACGTCGCGCACGATGTCCGCGTCCCCGCCTTCCAGAGCCCGCTCGGCCAGGTCCTTCGCGAGACCGGCGATCCAGGGCTCCAGCTTGTTGATGATCCGCGGCGTGAACGCCTGGTTGACCAGCGCGCGCAGCAGGTTGTGCCGGGGCGGGTCGGTGCCGGCCAGGTTGCCACGCGCGACCAGCGCCAGCTGCGCCTGGTCGGCCGGGATCAGCCCGGAGAAGTCGTTGGAATAGGTGCCGTGGTCGTTGAGCACCTGCACGGCCTCGTCGTACCCGAACACCTCGAACACACCCGGCTGCCGGCTGGGCCCGGCGCGCTCGGGCGCACGCGCTTCGAAGTACTCGAACAGCGCCCGCGTCCGCTCGTCGTGCCGCAGCCCGACCAGGGCCCCGGGATCGGTCGTCACTGCCATGCCGGCTCACGCTCCCCCGCGTTCTCCTCCGCGGTGGCGTCGCCGCGGGTCAGGCCGTAGCCGTCCGGCACGGCGGCCGGGTCGGTGCCGGCCTCGACCGGCCGGTTGTCGCCGTCCACGAAGACGATGCGCGGGGCGAGGGTGCGGGCCAGATCGTCGGCGAGCACCGCGTAGGAGACGACGATGACCAGGTCACCCGGCGCCACCAGCCGCGCGGCCGCGCCGTTGATGCCGATCGTGCCGCTGCCGCGGGGCCCCTCCAGCACATACGTCGACAGCCGGGCCCCGTTGTCGATGTCGAGGACGTCGACCTTCTCCCCCGGCAGCAGATCGGCCGCGTCCATCAGGTCCCGATCGATCGTGATCGACCCGACGTAGTGCAGATCCGCCCGCGTCACCGTGGCTCTATGGATCTTGGACTTGAGCATTTCCCGGAACACCTTGTCCTCCATGTCAGTTCCCGCGCACGTGTGCGGTGAGCTCGGCCGACAGGTCCGCCAGACTGGCGCCGCCGAGCATCCGCGTGATCGGAATGAGCAACCCGAACCGCTGATGCACAGCACCGCGCACCCGCGCCGCCATCAGGGAGTCCAGCCCTTGCCGGTTCAGCGGCCGCTGAGGATTGAGCGCGGCCGGCCCCGTGCCGAGCACGTCACCCAGGCACGTCAACAGGAACGCCTCAGGCCCCTCACCCACCGGCTCCGCCGCACCGACGTGGCCATTCGTCGCGTGGCCGGACTCCGCCGCCGTCGGCGCGGGCGCTGCCGGCTGCAGGCCGTTCACAGCTTGCGGGGTGGGTGCGTTCGCGGACGCGGCGTGTTGTCCGTCCAGGAGGTCGTGTTGTCCATCCAGGAGGTCACGGAGCAGCGGGGAGGCGGCCGCATCGGGATAGGCACGACGCCACACGACCCAGTCCGCGGGCAGCACGACCGTCTGCGCAGCCTCCCCCGCAAGCAACTCGCCCAGGGTCGCCAGGCCCTCCGCCACGCTGAACGGCCGTATCCCCTGCGGATGCAGCGCCCGCCCGCGCTCACGTCCGAGCCGTGCCGCCATGCCGACGGTGTCCCAGAAGCCCCAGTCCACCGACAGCGCGGGCAGCCCCAGGGCCCGCCGGTGAAGCGCGAGCGCGTCGAGCGTGGCGTTCGCCGCCGCGTACGACCCGAGCATCGGCGACGCTAGCACCCCCGAAGCCGACGAGAACAGGACGAAGAAGTCGAGCGGTTCGCCCGCCAGCAGCCGGTGCAGCACCGTCGCGCCGGCGGCCTTGGCTCCCAGGACGGGGGCGAGGTCGTCCGCGTTCAGCCCGCTGATCGGCCCGTAACCCAGCACCCCGGCGGCGTGGATGACACCCCGGACCGGTGGTTCCCCGCCGGCCTTCCGCTTGCGCAGCAACGCCTCGACCGCCGGGGAGTCGGCCACGTCGGCCGTCTCGACGGCCACCCGGATGCCGCGTTCGGACAGCGCGCGCAGGTGCCGTACCCGCTCCCGCCAGGGGTCGCCCGCGTCGAGCGACTCCCACCGGTCCTCCGGCGGCGGCGCGCTGCGGCCGATCAGCACCAGATGCCGGGCGCCGTTGTCGGCGAGCCAGCGCGCGACCTGCAGGCCGAGGTCCCCGAGTCCACCGGTCACCAGGTACGTCGCCGCACCCGAGAACGCCGGCCGCACCGCTTCCGGGCCCGGCTCGTCCCCGGTCAGGTCGAGGACCAGCTTGCCGGTGTGCCGTGAACGGGTCATCCGCTCGAACGTGCCGGCAGCGTCGCCGACGGGCCCGGCCTCGTACGGCAGTGGGGTCAGGTCGCCGGAGGTCACGGCGCGGAGTACCCGGTCGAACGTGCGGGCGACCACCTCGGGACGCCGCCGGATCAGGTCGGTGACGTCGAGCGTCACGTACGTGGCGTTGTCGCCCAGCGCACCGATCGGACCGCTCTGCTTGCCGATCTCGACATAGCGGCCGTACGGCGCAAGCACCGCGAGATTGGCGGCGGCACCCTCACCGGGCAGGGCGCTCAGCACCACGTCGACGCCCGCTCCCCGGGTGGCCGCCCGGATCTGCTCGGCGAACCGTCCACCCCGCGAGTCGGCGACACCGGCCACACCCAGCATCCGCAGCAGCGCTCGCCGCTCGGGTGTGCCCGCTGTCGCATAGACCTCGGCGCCGCGCAGCCGGGCCACCTGGATGGCAGCCAGTCCGACGCCGCCGGTGCCGCTGTGGATGAGCACGCGTTCGCCGCGTTCGAGGCGGGCGAGCTCGACGAGGCCGTGCCAGGCGGTGAGGAACGCGATCGGCAGCGTCGCGGCCTCGGCCGTTCCCATGTCACCGGGAACCGGGAAGACGAGCCGGGCGTCCGCGACCACCCGGCCGGCCATCGCGCCGGGCGCGAAAGCCATCACCCGGTCGCCCGGCGCGAACCCGGCAACCCCCGGCCCGACCGCGTCGATCTCGCCGGCGCACTCCCACCCGAGTTCACCACCTGGCGCGGCACCCGGGTAGGTGCCGCTGGCCACCAGCACATCGCGGAAGTTGATCCCCGCATGACTGACCCGGATCGCCACCTCACCGGACCCGGGGGCGGTGAGGACAACCGGCACCGCCGCCACCCCGGCCAGCAGCCCGTCACCGCCGGAACGAACCTGCCAGCCCGTCCCAGGCTGTGAACCGTTGAACGCGCCGGTCGAGGCAGGGCGGAGGCGGGCTACGTATCGGGCATCCCCCCGCAGAGCGATCTGGTTCTCCCCGTCGTCGGTGGCCGCGAGTTCGCTTGCCAGGGCTCCTGCGGGAAGGGGCGAAGCGGGCAGGTCGAGCAGGCGGCAGCGCAGGCCGGGATGCTCGGCGGCAACCGTGCGTCCCAGGCCCCACAGCGCTGCCGCCCGCACCGAGCCGACGCGGTCGCCGGCGGTGACGGCCTGCGCGTCGCGGGTGGCCAGCCAGAGGGCCGGTCCGCCGGGCAGCGGCTTGTCGGCCAGGGCCTGCACCAGGGCCAGTGCGCTCAGCAGACCCGCGTCCGGCGCCGACTCGGTCGTGTCCAGGCTCCACAGATGCGCGACCGCGCTCCAGGAGCCCGCCGCGAGCTCCTCGATCAGGCGCCGGTGATCGGCGGCGGACCGGGCGGCGATCTCGTAGCGGTCAGGCCCCAACGATCGGAAGGAAAGCCCGGCACGCACCGTCACCACGCGGCCCGGCCACGCGGCAGCGAGCGCCGCGCCCGCACCCTGACGATCGGCGAACAGCAGCAGGTCACCAGGCTCGCCGGCACCCGGCCGCGCGACAGGCACCCACTCGACCGCGAACCGGCCGGCAGCCCCCACGGCCGCGGGAGCGGGAGCGGCTGCCGGTTCGGGCTCCTCTATGAAGCGCAGCGTCAGACCGGTCATCTCCGCGAGGAGAGCGCCGTCCTCCCCCACGATCGTGACGTCGCCGACGAGCAGGCCGGGAGCGGCCGCCCGCCGCGTCACACGGCTCCAGAGAGGGCCGGACGGGACCCGGTGCCAGACCATCTGCTCGATCGAGTCGAGCATGAACGGGCCTGGTACCTCATCGAGCGTGGCCGCGAGCACCTGGCCGCACCCGTCGAGCAGAGCGGGATGGAAGTGGTGCCGTTCGGTGACGAGACCCGGTGCCGCCTCGACACGGCCGATCGCCACGTCACCCGAGCGCCACACCCCGGTCAGAGCACGGAACGCGCCGAGCCACCCGTTGCCCGACTCCGCGAAGCGACGGTAGAAACTCTCCCCCGACCAGTGGTGCGGGAACCCCTGCACGTCCTCGACAGCGTGCGCTTTCTCCGTACCGTCGAAATCGCCGGAAACGGTGACCGCCGCAGCGTGCAGAAGCCAGTCGTCGGCCGCGTCGGTCCTGCTGTGCACCTCGACCGCGCCCGGCGTGACCGAAACGCGCACCTCAGGCGGCTGATCCGCGGTGAGGTAGAGCCCCCGCAGATAGCGCACGTCACGCAGAGCCGTGTGATCGCCGACGGCCGCGCGCATCATCTCCAGGTACGCCGTGCCGGGCAGCACCGCATGCTCCTGCACACGATGATCCAGCAGGTAGGCGTTGCGGCGAAGATCCAGCGGACCCGACCCCAGGAGCGGGTGCGCCGCGACCGGCGCGCCGGGAATCCAGTGGCTCTGCCGCTGCCAGCGATAGCGCGGCAGCCGCACCGCCGGGCCACCCGCACCCGTCGCGGCGTCGAGGGGAACGTCTCGTCCAGACCGATAAAGGTCGGCCAGCGCTTCAAGGATCGTGCGCCGCTCGGGTTCGTCGCGTCGCAGCGTCGGCAGCACCGTCGCGGCCGAACCGCACCGATTCACCGCGGAGACCAGGATCGGATGCGGGCTGATCTCGATGACCGTGTCGTATCCGGCGGCCAGCAGGTCGCCGATGACCGGCGCGAACCGGACGGGCCGGCGCAGGTTGTCCGCCCAGTAGGCGGCGCCGAGCTCGCCCGCGCCCACCTCGGTGCCGGTCACGGTGGAGATCATCCGGATCTCGCCGCCGGACGGGCGCAGGTCGGCGAGCACCGTCGTGAGCCGGTCGAGCAGCGGGTCGACGGCCGGGCTGTGCGAGGCGACGTCCACGTTGACCAGCCGGGCGAAGACGCCGTCGGCCTCGAACCGCTCGACCGCGCGCCGGACGTCGTCCTCGTCGCCGGCGATGACCGTGAGGTCGGGTGCGTTCTCCACCGCGACGCCGGCCCGCACCCCGATCTCGGCGAGAACCTTGGCGACCGCGTCCGCGCCGAGTTCGACACTGGCCATCGCGCCGTTTCCGGCGATGCCGGCCATCAGGGCGCTGCGGCGGCAGATCACCGCGGCCGCGTCGGCGAGGCTGAGACGGCCGGCCACGTGTGCGGCGGCGACCTCGCCCATGCTGTGCCCGACGACGGCGTCCGGCGTGATGCCGAGCGCCCGCCACAGCGCGGCGAGCGCCACCTCGATCGCCCACAGGCACGGCTGGACCTGATCGATTCCGGACGGGCCGTCGGGGTCATGCAGGCGCTCGATCACCGACCAGCCGGTCTCGGCGCGCACCGCGGCGTCGCAGGCGCCGAGCGCGCGGCGGAACGCCGGGGAGGACTCGTAGAGCTCGCGGCCCATGCCGATCCACTGCGAACCCTGCCCGGGAAAGACGAAGAGGGTCCGCCCGGCAACCGGCGTGACCTCGTGGGCGACGTCCTGGTGATCCGCGCGAAGTGCGGCCGCCATCTCCTCGGCGGATTCGGCGATCACGGTGAGCCGGCTGTCCAGCCGGTGCCGGGTCGCGGCGCTGCGGCAGACATCGCCGAGCGAGACGTCCTCCGAAAGAAAGTCCGCCCAGGCGACGGCGTTGGAGCGCAGCGCGGCCGGGCCGGAGGCCGAGAGTGCCAGCAGCTGCGGCTGTCCGGGCCGGTCGTCGAACGCGTCCGTGGCGGGCCGGGGCGTCAGCGAGTCGTGCTCGGCGACGATGACGTGGGCGTTGGTGCCGGAGATGCCGAACGAGTTGACGCCCGCGACAGCTCGCCCGTCCGGCCAGCCGGTCTCCTCGCGGACCACCTCGATGGGTGTGTTCGCCCAGTCGACGGCGGGAGTGGGCACGCCGCCGTGCAGGGTGGCGGGGATCTGCCGGTGCTTCACGCAGAGGATCGCCTTGATCAGCCCGGCCATCCCGGCGGCGGCCTCGGTGTGCCCGATGTTGGTCTTCACCGAGCCGACCAGCAGCGGCCGGGTCCTGGTGGCGGTGCCGAACATGTCGGTCAGGCTGCCCAGCTCGACCGGGTCACCGGCCGAGGTGCCGGTGCCGTGCGCCTCCACGTACCCGATCTCGTCGGGGTCGACGCCGGCGTCGCGGTAGGCCGCCCGCAGGGTACGGACCTGGCCCTCGCGGCCGGGGCTCATCATCGTGCCGCCGCTGCGGCCGTCGTTGGTGACCGCCGAGCCGAGCAGTACGGCGTGGACCGGGTCGCCGTCGGCGACCGCACGGGAGAGGGGCTTGAGGACCAGGGCGGCGACGCCCTCGCTGCGGACATATCCGTCGGCGGCGTCGGTGGCGAATTTGCACCGGCCGTCGGGGGCGAGCATGTTCGCCGAGGAGAACGTGATGCTCTCCTCGGGCATCAGGATCAGGTTGACGGCCGCGGCGATCGCGGTGTCGCACTCCCCCGACGCCAGGCTGCGGCAGGCCAGGTGGACCGCGGACAGCGACGACGAGCACGCCGAGTCGATCGAGATGCTGGGGCCGTGCAGATCGAAGGCGTACGAGAGACGACCGGAAAGAGCACTGCGAGCCGTGCCCAGATTGGCGTAGATGTCGAGGATCCCGGCGCGGCTGAGCATCTCCCAGTAGTTCGTGGTGAGCTGCCCGACGAAGACGCCGGTGGGCCGCCCGGTCAGCTCGGCCGGGCCCAGCCCGGAGTCCTCGATCGCCTCCCAGCCGACCTCCAGGAGCAGGCGCTGCTGGGGGTCCATCCGGGCGGCGGCGTGCGGCGGCACCCCGAAGAACGCGGCGTCGAACTCGTCGACGCGGTCGAGGAATCCGCCGTACCGCGAGAGGAGGCGGGCGTCGACGTCGAAACGGTCACGGGGCACCTCCGTGATCGCGTCGGTGCCCGCTCTCAGCGCGGCCCAGAAGGCGTCCGGGTCGGGCGCGCCCGGGAACCGGCACGACATGCCCACCACGGCGATCGGCTCTGACATGGCTCCCCCGTTTCAGCCGGCCCAGGCGGGCGGGTCGGTGATGGTGAGGACGACGGTGGTGACCGACCAGCCGGGCGCGCCGCCGACGATCAGGACGCGGTCACCGGCTTCCAGGGCGCCGTCGAGAAGGAGCCGCTCGAGGGAGACCATGTGGTCGCCGGCGCCCATGTGGCCGATCGTGCGGCCGATCTCCCAGGAGGTCCGCTCCAGTTCGATCCCGAAGGGCTCGGTGAGGTTGCGGTGCATGAGCCAGCGCGCGCCGTTGACGTACAGGACGCGCCGCATGTCGTCGAGGTCCGCGCCGGCCTCGGCGAGGGTCTGCTGTGCCAGGTCGAGCTGACCCTTGCGGATCACCTCGGTGGTCTCCGGCAGCGGGCGCACGGTCTGCGCGAAGTGCACGGTCCGGTCGACCAGGTCGAAGGGCTGCGCGGTCGCCGAGGGCGGCGGGAACAGCGGCTCCGCGCCGCGGGCCATCCCCTCGATCTCGCTGAACACGGCCGAGTTGATCGCGTCGACAGTGGCGAAGCCGGGCCCGGTGCCGACGACCGCGGCGGCCGCGCCGTCCGCGCCGAACAGGCCGATGATGCCGCCGCGCCAGCGGTCCAGCAGCGGTGAGTTGAGGTTCTCCGCGGTGGTGAGCAGGACCGAGCTGCTGGCCGGGTCGGCAACCAGCCGGAACACCGCGGCCTCCAGCGCGGAGAGCATGCCGTTGCAGCCCTGCCGCAGCTCGATGGCCGGGATGTCGCGGGCGCCGAGTTCGCGAAGGATGTAGCCGGGCGGGGTCCACATCTCCGGCCCCTGCATGAAGACCGAGGCGTGGATCAGCGCGTCGATCCGGTGCGCCTCGCGGCCGCTGCGGGCCAGCGCGGTCCGCGCGGCGGTCACGGCCATGTCCGGCGCGGACTCGTCGCCGGCGATCAGGACGCTCTCCTGGGCGCTCTCGGCGGCGGCGGAGCGCTCGAAGAGCCCGGCCTCGACCGCGTCGGCGATCCGGGTGGCGGGCGGCAGGTACGAACCGATCGCCTCGAGGGTGATCCCGTCGACCTTCACAGGTACCTCCTGGTCGTCACGGCGTCGTGGTCGCTCGGCGACGGGTCGCCGCCGACGGTGACCGGCAGGGTGCGCAGGCTCCGCAGGTTGCGCAGCTGGTACCACCCCGGCTCGCCGCCCGGTGCCAGGCCGGGCAGCCGCCGGAAGAGCGTGCCGAGTGCCACCTCGGCCTCCATCCGGGCGAGCCCGGCGCCGATGCAGTAGTGGACGCCGCCGGAGAAGGCCAGATGGTCACGGCTGTTCGGCCGGGTCGGCAGGAAGCGCTGCGGATTCTCGAAGACGTCCGGGTCGCGGGAGGCCGCCGCCAGCAGCAGCAGGATCTGGCTGTTCCTGGGCAGCTGTACGCCGTCCACCTCGTACGGCTCGTTGACGCGGCGGATCGTGTACTGCACCGGCGGCTCGTGGCGCAGTGTCTCCTCGACGAGACCGGTCATCATGGCGGGGTCGCCGAGGGCGCGTACCCGCAGTTCCCGGTCGTGCAGCAGGTGCCAGGCGGCGCTGCCGATCAGCCCGACCACGGTCTCGAAGCCGGCGAGCAGCAGCAGGCCGCTGGTGGCCACGACATCGCGCCGGGTGAGCATCTGCGGATCGCCGGCGGTGTCCATCAGCGCGGCCAGGACCGAGCCGGACGGCGCCTCGCCGCGCTCGATGACGCCGGCGAAGAAGCGGTCCATGTCGGCGAGGGAGTCCTGCATGCGGCGGCGCTGCTTGAGCGTGCGCACCCGGTCGAGGGAGAGCGAGAGCATCGCGCCCCACCCGGCGAGGCGGCGCTCGTGCCCCTCGGGAAGGCCGATCAGGTCGCAGATCACCCGGACCGCGACGGGGAGCGCGAAGTCCTGCACCACGTCGAAGCCGGGACGGCCGGCCAGGTCGTCGAGGGTCCGGTCGACGACACGGGCGACGTCGGTGCGGCGCTGCTGGATGGCCCGGCCGGTGAACCACGGTGCGACCAGGCGCCGCAGCCGGGTGTGGTCCGGCGGGTTCTTCATCAGGAACGAGTCCTCGACCGGCTGAACGGTGTCGGTCAACCGGTACGGAAAAGTCAGCACGCCCAGCCTCGGATCACGCAGCGCCTGCCCGACCACGCGATGTGAAGCGGTCACGAAGAGCGGCCCGAGACTGCTGCGGGTCACCAGGCCCGCCGCACGGGCCTGCTCGTATATCGGATAGGGATCGCTGGTCAGCGGCCGCGCGAGAATGCGGGCCGCGGGATCGCCCCGATAAGCGTGAGCACGCATCGCCATGCGATTTCTCAGCAGCAGATATTGCGCACGTAAGTCCTGCCGGGATGCCACTCGAATGCCCCCCTCGTCAGGCAATCTTGGCTTGGCTTGGCCGGGCCCGACAGTGCCACGCTGCTTGAGCAGCGTCAATGCGCTCTTCTGTACTTTTTCTATATTCCCGGGGCTGACCTGGGCAGGCCCAAAGCGTTGAAATGTCAACGGGTGGACAACGACTCGTTTACATGTCTAACGTCAGCGGCGCTATGGGGGACAGATCTCACTACGCGCTCGTCTGCGCCGGCTGTGACCATCGTCAGTCCGATGACGGACTGGCTCTGACCTGCCCGAACTCTCATCCACCCGCACTGCTGAGGACCGCCTACGACCACGGTGG
Source organism: Actinoplanes sp. NPDC051861 (assembly GCF_040681145.1). Lineage (NCBI taxonomy): Bacteria > Bacillati > Actinomycetota > Actinomycetes > Micromonosporales > Micromonosporaceae > Actinoplanes > Actinoplanes sp. NPDC051861. Next base: position 124,338 of record NZ_JBFAYE010000007.1, on the reverse strand, counting down.
ATTCAGCGTCGACCCGGTCGCCGAGGGCATCGGGCGGTATGCGCGGTGGCTCCCGGTGGCCCGCCCACCGCGGGGACGGGGCCGTCCCGTCGTTTATCCCGGCGAGCGACTCGGCCGCCATCTCGGGCTCACCGATCTTTGGATCGCCTTCAACGGATACTGGCCGGAGAAAAACGCATTCGTATCGGCGGCGACTTTCAAGGAGTATGAGTCCGCCACCGTCGGCGCGCGGTTACCGGAGAGTTTCGGCACGCTGGTTGTCGCGTCCGCCGGAAACACCGCGGCCGCATTCGCGCAGGCCGACGTCCCGGTCGTTCTCATCATCCCGGAATCCGGTCTCGCCGCGCTCGCCGGCGCGGACCGTCCAGGACCGTCCGTGCGCGTGGTCGTCCTCACCGGCGGTGACTACTCGGACTGCATCCGCGTGGCCGGTCAGCTCGCCGCGCGCGACGGCTTCTACGGCGAGGGCGGCATCCTGAACGTCGCCCGGCGCGACGGCCTCGGGACAGTGCTGCTCGCGGCGTACGAAACAATGGGTTTCCTGCCCGGCCACTATGTGCAGGCAGTCGGCAGCGGCACCGGCGCGGTGGCCGTCCACGAGGCGGCGACCCGGCTGGTGGCGGCGGGCGCCGGTCAGGCCGTCCCCCGGCTCCTGCTGGCTCAGAACGCGGACTTCGCCCCGCTGCACAAGAAGTGGCTCACCGGAACAGATCAGGCAGGCAAGCCCAGCCAATCGATCTTCGCGCCCGAGCTGACCAACCGCCACCCACCGTTCGACATCACCGGCGGCGTCCGCGACTGCCTGCGGGACAGCGACGGCGACGTGCTCACCGCGGACGCCGCGTCGGCCGCCCGCGCCCGCGAGGACTTCCACCGGATCGAGGGCATCGACGTCGAGCCCGCCGCCGCCGTGGCACTCGCGGTGCTCCAGCGGGCGGTGCGGACCGGCCGCGTCCGGCGCACCGACACGGTCCTGCTGAACGTCACCGGCGGCGGGCGCGCCCGGCGCGCCACCGAGTTCGGCGGCCGGCCCGTCGTGCCGCACCTGGTGATCAATCAACAGGCCGCGGACCCGGACCGGCTCGCCGACCGGCTCAGGCGCGGTTACGACCACGCCGTTCAGAGCGTGCCGTCGAGCACCGCCCGGTGAGTGGCACTCAGCGTCGGTCCAGGCTCCACCCCGACCTGGCTGGTCAGCAGCTCCCGTCCCTCCCGGTACACAGCGAGGGCGTCGGCCTGCCGCTCGCACCGGTACAGCGCGGTCATCCACTGTGCGCGCAGCCGTTCCCGCAGCGGGTACCGCGTCACGAGACCGGTCAGCTCCGGGATGAGCCGCTGATGCTGGAGCAGCGCGAGGTCCGCCTCGATCCGGCTCTCCAGCGCCGTCATCCGCGCCTCCTCCAGCTGCGGCAGCTCCGCCTCGCGGAGGTGTTCGCTGACCCCGGTGAGCGCCGGGCCGCGCCACAGCGCCAGCGCCGAGCGCAGCGCCCGCGCACCCTCCTCCGGGCGCCCGTCACGCACCGCGGCCTCGCCCAGCGCGGCCAGCCTGGTGAACTCGTCCACGTCGAACCGCCCGTCCACGATCCGCAGCCGGTAACCGTGGTCCTGCCGGTCGAGCCGGACCGCGCCGCCGAGCCGCTTGCGCAGCCGGGAGATGTACGTGTACAGCTGCGCCCCGGCCGTGCGCGGCGCCTGCCGTCCCCAGAGGAACCCGCTGAGCCGGGCGTCGGGCACCGCCTCGCCACGCGCCAGCAGCAACGTGGCGAGCACGGTCCGGGGCTTGGCACCCGGAACACTCACCTCGGACCCGTCGTCGCGCAGTACGCAGACCGGCCCGAGAATCGAGAACTCCATTCCTTGTTTCCCCCGTCGGATCAACGTGCGGGCACGCGGTGGGCCTGGACGACCACGTACTCGCTGACCTGCTCCTTCTCACCCACCGGCCGGCCATCGGCCTCCACCCAGGCGTGGGCGGTGAACGGCCGGGTGAGAAAGCCGGTGCACCAGTCGGGCGCGACTCCGCGCGCCCGGCACAGCAGGACGACCGCCACCGAGCGCTGCAGACAGCCCTGTCCCGCGCATCGCCGGCTGACCGCGCAGACGACATCCCGCGCCTCAGCGGCGATCGCCGGATCGGCCGGGCGCGCGCCACGGCTCACCAACTCGACGAAGCGCAGCAACTGCGGTGGCGGCAGCAGGATGGCCAGCCGGGCGACCCCGACGGCGATCCGGGCGCTCAGCCGGTTGGTCACCTGGATTCCTGAGCGAGCCCGGACTCCAGCAGCGACCGGACGAAGGCGTCGACGTCGACCCGGACCGCGCTCACGTCGGCGGCCGTGTCGGCGGCGATGTCCGCCGCGATCTCGTCCACGCCCTTGCCGTCGAGCAGGCTCGCCAGCATCGCGTTGGCCGTCGCGTTCAGCCGCCAATAGGCGGCGTTGCGGCCGGCCCCGAGAACGATGGATTCCTCACCGACCTGCTTCACCACGACACCCGGTGACAAGGTGATGGCCATTCTTTTCCTCCCCCGCACTTGCATTCACGGTGCAATTTCTTGGGCCACCGCACTTCGTCGTGAAACAGCGGCCCGCAGCCAGCGTTCGACGCCGACGACGTTTTCCAGATCGATGAGGCCGACATCGGCGAATGAGGGCGCGTGCAGAAACGGTCTCAGACGGCCGGCATCGACGAGTCCCCGCTCCACCAGGAGCGAATCGTCGAACCAGCCCAGCAGCTCGTCCCGCCGTTTCTCGTGCTCGTCGTAGATGTCGAGGGTGAAATCGCCGCGATCCTGTTTCGCGAACGGGCCGGGCGGCATGACCGGAGCCATGGCCGCGGCCAGGAGCGGCTTGTCGACGCGGGCGTCCATGCGCTCGCTGACCCGGACGCCGAGCACGGCCTCGACGACACGCTGGTCGATGAAGGGCGCCTGCCAGCTGATGCCGTGCCGGGCATACACCTCGCCGAACTGGCGGATGACCGCGCCCTGGAAGGCGACGGCCTCCATCATCTGGTGCGTGGCCTCGGTGGCGCCGAGCGGGACCAGCCCGGCGCGGGCGGCCTCGGTGAAGGCCTCCGCCGCCAGGGCGCGGGTGTCACCGGCGACCCACCGCGGCGGCACCGGCACGGGGAACCAGCTGTGCTGGTCAGCGGGCTCGGGCGGGCGGTTCGCGCGCAGATCGCCGGCGACTTTCGCGAGCTGCTCGGCGTACGGCCGGCCGCGGGTGACGCCGCGCAGGAACGGCCGCAGCGGGACCTTGCGGTTCAGCTGGATCCGGCGCAGCTGCGGCAGCGACCGCGCGCCGTTCTCCTGCCACAGGGCCCGGTACTGCGCGGGGAGCACGTCGAAGAGCTCGTCACCGCCGAGCCCGGTGAAGTGGACCCGGGAGCCGGCCGCGGCGACCGACTCGCTGAGCACGTCGAGGTATCCACGGGAGGCCACCCACGGGATCGGCCCGGCCGCCACCAGGGCGGAATCGGTCACCGGTGAGGTGTCGAAGGCGCTGCTCAGCTCGGCCAGGGGCGGGAACTGGGTGATCTCGACGCCGAGGTCGGCGGCGGCCTCGTGCGCGCGGGCGGTCTCGTCGTTCCACCGGCTCATCGATGACGTCCGGTACGCCAGGAAGTCCTGGCCCAGGTGCGCGAGCAGGTAGCAGATGCTGGTCGAGTCGAGCCCGCCGGACAGGTCGGCGCTGACCAGCGGCTCGTCGCCGGCCGCGGCGCCGATGGCCGCGAGCAGTGCCGCACGGACCGCCTCGGCGGACTCCGCCACGGTGCGCCGGCCCGTGCCGGGCGGCTCCCACCAGCGGACCGTCCGCGGACCGCCGGCCGCCGGCATCTCGAGCAGGTGACCCACCGGCACCGCCTGGATGCCGGACCACATGGTGCGGGTGGCGAACGGAAGGATCGGCAGCGACGGCACCAGGCTCAGCGCGAGGCTGACCTCGTCGATGTCCGGGTCGAGCAGGGCGACCAGCGCCTCGACGGAGCCGGAGGCGACCGGGACGTCACCGGACCGGCCCCAGAAGACGTGGGCCGAGGTGCTCAGCGTGCCCCGGACGCGGGTGACGCCGTCTGTCGAGGTCAGGACGTGATCGGAGTCGTCTCGGCGGCCGACGGTCCACGGGTTGCCGGAGGCGTGGCGGGCGATGTCGCCACCGGCGATCCGGTGCGCCCGCGAGAGCACCGCCGGATCGGTGGGGCGATCGGCGAAGACGAAGAAACTCACGAGATCCTTCCTCGCAAACGTTGGCGCCCGGAGGCGCGGGCAGCCTGAGCTCCCCGCGCCCCGAGCTACATCACCCCTCAGGGAGCGATGAAGGTCCGACCCCCGAAGAGGTCGCGGTAGTCCCACCACGGGTAACCGTTGGTCACCTCGCGGAAGCCGCCGATCTTCTCGATCACCGGCGCGACGTAGGTCGACTTCGCCATTCTTTTCACCCCCGTTCGTTGACGTGTCCGACAACAACACCGATGCACGCGGCATCGGCGGTCCTGTGGTCGCGCATTCGCGCTGGACCGATCGATTCGAACGATATTTGAGCGCGGTTGGAAATCCACGCTGTGAATGGTTCGTCCACAGTGTACAGCCGATTCCTGGGAGATCCACCGCTCCCGATCGCGGCTGCCGAGGTGTACCGTACCTCAGACAATCGATAGCGGGGTACCCGTACGATCGATCATGGTCATTGTCTTGACAATTAGCTCGGCAACGGGGGGTTTCGTTCATGCCGTCACCAGGACAGCCGGAGGACGGAAAGCGGCATTCATTCGGCCTGCTCGTCTCCCTTTTGCTAGAACAGCGTGGGAGCCTCCTTCTGGCCGGTCTGCTCAGCGCCGCCGGAGCGGCCGCCGCGCTGACCCAGCCGGTCTTGGTCAACAAACTCGTCACGACGGTGCAGGCAGACGGCGATGTGACGGTTCTCACTGCCCTGGTCTGCGTCATGCTTCTGGTCACCGGTCTGCTCTCCGCCCTCCAGCAGTACGTGCTGCAGCGCCTGGGTGAGGGCGTGGTCCGCTCGGCCCGCCGCACGGTCGTGGCCCGCCTGATGCGCCTGCCGGTCGCCGAGTTCGACCGGCGGCGTTCCGGCGATCTGGTGGCCCGGGTCAGCAGCGACACCACGGCGCTGCGCCTCGCGCTCACGCAGACCCTGGTGGCGGCCGTCGGCGGCGTCCTGACGATGATCGGCGCCCTGATCGCGATGATCGTGATCGACGCGGTGCTCGTGGGGCTCACCGCTGTCGTCGTGCTCGGCTCGATCGTGCTGGTGGTCACACTCGCCCGGACCGTCCGTAAGGCCAGTCAGGACGTGCAGACCGCGATGGGTGTGCTGACCGCCTCGCTCGACCGGGCGGTCCGCGCGGTCCGCACGATCCGGGCCGCCAACGCCGTCGAGCGCGAGGAGGAACGGATCCTCGGTCACGTGACCACCTCGTGGCGCGCCGGCGTACGCCTGGCACGCGCCTCCGCCGTCATCGAACCGATGGCCATGATCGCCATGCAGGCCTCGCTGCTGGTCGTTCTCGGCGCCGGCGGTTACCGCGTGGCGGCCGGTGACCTCCCGGTCGCCGACCTGATCTCGTTCCTGCTCTTCCTGTTCCTGCTGGTGATGCCGCTCGGCCAGATCTTCGGAGCGGTCAGCGCGGTCGGCTCCGCCCTCGGCGCCCTGGACCGGATCACCGAGATCCTCGGCCTGCCCACCGAGGGCGCCGCGACCACGCGGACGAGGACGCACGCCGAGCCCAGCCCGGCCGCGGTCACCTTCGAGAAGGTCACCTTCAGGTACCCGGAGGCCGGGCAGGCCGCCCTCGACGAGGTCTCCTTCGAGATCGCGACCGGCGAGCGGGTCGCCCTGGTCGGCCCGTCCGGAGCCGGCAAGAGCACCACCCTGCAGCTCGTCGAGCGCTTCTACGACCCGGAGGGTGGCCGTGTGCTGGTGCGCGGCGCCGACTCCCGGGAGCTGCCGCACAACGAGGTCCGGGCGTCCATCGGGTACGTCGAGCAGGACGCCCCCGCGCTCGCCGGCACCCTGCGCGACAACCTGACGCTCGGCGCACCGGAGGCCACCACCGCCGAGTGCGAGGCCATCCTGCGCTCGGTCAACCTGGGCGACCTGCTCGACCGCGACGGCGGCGGCCTGGACGTCGAGGTCGGCGAGAACGGCGTCACGCTCTCCGGCGGCGAGCGCCAGCGCCTGTCGATCGCCCGTGCGCTGCTGCCCCGGCCGTCGATCCTGCTGCTCGACGAGTCCACGTCCAACCTGGACGGGCGCAACGAGCAGCTGGCCCGCGAGGCGATCAACCGGGTCTCGGCGGACTGCACGCTGGTCATCGTGGCGCACCGCCTCTCCACCGTCGTCGACGCCGACAAGATCATCGTCTTCGACGGCGGGCAGGTCGTGGCCCAGGGCACCCACGAGGAGCTGCTGGTGGCGAGCGAGCTGTACCGGGAGCTCGCCCACCACCAGCTGCTCGACTGACACCGCGTCACGCGTCCCGGCGGACGAACGCGGCGGTGGCCGCGGCGAACGCGACGAGTGACCACGCCAGCACCACGGCGAAACCCACCGCCGGGGAGGGAGCGCCTTCGGCACCGCCGGGGAACCAGAGGCTGTACCCGGCGGTGTCCGGCAGGAACGAGGCGTGCTCGGTGCGGTCCCGCACATACGGCCCGAGGATGAAGTAGTAGCCCAGCAGCAGCGCCACGGCCGGCAGGCTCCGGCGCACCGCCACGGCGACAGCGGCCGCCAGCAGCGTGGTCAGGGCGAGGTAGACGGTGGCGCCGCCGATCGCGCCCAGCAGCTCGCCGGCACCGGCCTGGGCGGCGTCCGGCAGGGCGAGCCGGGCAAGCAGTGTGCTGACGGTGACCATCAGGATCGCGGCCGGGATGCTGACGGCCACCAGGATCAGGCCCTTGACGACCTGCAGCTCCAGGCGCCGGGGCACCGCTGTCAGGCTGGTGAAGACCTGGCCGCCGTACTCCGAGGTGACCGTCAGGACTCCCAGGATCAGGAAGCCCGCCTGCGCGTACCCGATAGAAGCGAGACCGACGTCCAGAGCGGATGTCGACCCGGTCTGGCCCTGCCCCGCGGCCGCGATGAACGCGACGTCGAGAACGACCGTCACGAACAGCGTCCCGAGGAGCGTCAGCCAGGTCGCCGGCAGCGTCAGCACCTTGATCAGTTCGGCGCGGGCGGTCATGCGTCCCTCCGCCGGAAGACGGCGACCGCGGCGACCAGGACGACGGCCACCCAGGCGGTCATGACGAGGCCGCCGGTCACCGGTGCGATCTCCGCCGAGGACTCCACCTCGTGGACGAACATCCGGGCACCGGCCAGGTCGGGCAGGTAGTTCGCGGCCGGCACGACGCGGGACAGCAGATAGGTCACCGACACGACCGAGGTGTTGAGGACCAGGATCGTCAGCGGCAGGATCCCGCTGCGGGTCATCAGCGTGATCCCGGCCGCCAGCAGCGCGGTCAGCACCCAGTAGAGGACGACACCGGTCACGCGCAGCACCGTCCCGGTCCCGGTCTCCGGAGCCGCCGCACCGAGCACGGACTGGGTGATCACGACGGTCGCCGCAGCGGCGGCGAGAGCAAGTGCGCCAACGACCAGGACGAGCGCCGCGGCCTTTACCACCAAGAATTTCGTACGCGAGGGAAGCACGGTCAAACTCGTGGTGATCTGCCTGCTCCCCGTCGAGGAGTCGCCCTCGGCCAGGTATTCGCTGCTGACCGCGACCACCCCCAGGATGATCGCCCCCACCACCCCGAAGGCGAGCTCCTGGAACCCGGCGTCCGCGCCCGCGCTCGACGACGAGGACGCCGTGATGAACGCGATCACCGGCGCCACCAGCAGCCCCACGCCGATCGCCGCCCAGGCGGACGGGAGGCCCAGCAGCTTGATCAGCTCGGAACGGACGAGCCCGGTCACCAGGAACTCCCACTGGTCGAGGTCAGGGCGAAGAAGGCGTCCTCGAGCGACCGGTGTCCCCCGGTCACCTCGGCCAGGGTCCCGAGACTGACGATCCGTCCCTTGTCGATCACCACCACGTCGTCGACCGTCTCGGCCAGCTCACCCATCAGGTGGCTGGAGAGCAGCACGGTCCGGCCCGCCGACGCGCGCTCGCGCAGGAACTCGCGCATCCACCGGATGCCGCTCGGGTCCAGCCCGTTCACCGGCTCGTCGAGGATCAGCACCTCCGGGTCACCGAGCAGCGCCGCGGCCAGCCCGAGCCGCCGGCCCATGCCCAGCGAGTAGCTCCCGACCCGCTTGCCGGCCGCCTCGGTCAACCCGACCACGTCGAGGACCTCGTCGACCCGGCCGCGTGGCAGCCCGTTGCTGGCCGCCACCCAGCGCAGGTGGGCTCGCCCGGTACGGGACCTGTGCGCGCCGCTGCCGTCGAGGACCGCGCCCACCGTCGTGAGCGGACGGGTCAACTCGGCGAACGGGCGGCCGCACACCCGGGCGAGCCCTGTCTGCGCCCGGTCGAGACCGAGCAGAATGCGCAGCGTGGAGGACTTGCCGGCACCGTTCGGGCCCAGGAACCCGGTCACCCGCCCCGGCCGGGCGGTGAACGTGATGTCGGTCAGAATCTGATGGCTCCCACGTCGTTTGCTGACGTGCTCGATCGTGATCATCCAGCCCTCCGCATTCGCTGACCGGAACAGTCAATCGGGCGGCGGAGCCGGGCACATCGGTCCTTGTGCGGAATCAACGCGGCCGGACTAGGACCCAGGGTTGTCAGACCCAGGTCCGAGACGAAACCGGATTCCGGGTGCGAAGTAGACTCGGCGCGGTGAGTGCGCTTCAGCGGCCCGCGTGGCGGTCACGGGCGTGGCCGGTCAGCGGCGCCGTGCTGGTGGTGCTGCTCGCCGTGCTCCTCGGCATCGGCGCGGACGGCCCCTTCACGGTCATGATGCCGTCGCTGGTCGCCGTCACGGCCCTGACCGTCGCCGCCTGGGCGGTCTGGCGCACCCGGCGGAACCGCCAGGCTTATGAGGCTCGCCTCACCCACTGGGCGGCCACCGAGGCGACCCTCGCCGAGCGGCTGCGCATCGCCCGGGACCTGCACGACATCGTCTCCCACGGCCTCGGGCTGATCACCGTGCGCGCGGCCGCCGTCCGGCACGTGACGGCCGGCGACCCCGGGGCCCGGGCCGGCGAGGAACTCAGGGATGCGCTGCTCGACATCGAGACAGCCAGCCGGCACGCCACCGCCGAGCTGCGGCGGATGCTCACGGTGCTGCGCGACACCGAGATCTCCTGGCTCCCGATCGAGGGCCTGGCGCAGCTGCCGGACATCGCCCGCGGCGCGGAGGTGGCCGGCCTGCGGGTGCGGCTCGAGGTCGCCGACATGGGCGAGGTCTCGCAGGGGGTCCAGCTGGCGGTCTGCAAAACGGTACGCGAGGCGCTCCACAACACCGCGCGACACGCGGGCCCCACCGACGTACGTGTGGAGGTCCACCGAAAAGGAGAGCTCGTGACCGTGACCGTGACGGACACCGGCCCCGCCGCCGGCTGGCACTCGACTCCGGGCGCCGGTCACGGCCTGGCCGGCATCCGGGAACGCGTCACCGGCCTCGGCGGCACCCTGGCCGCCGGACCCGACGGCCACGGCTTCCGCGTCGAGGCCCACCTGCCCGACGAGGTGACCGCGTGACCGCCCCCGCGCCGATCCGCGTCATCCTCGCCGACGACCAGCCCCTGCTGAGGCACAGCCTGGCGATGATCATCGACAGCGCACCGGGCCTTGCCGTCGTGGGCGAGGCCGGCGACGGCGAGGAGGCCGTGCGCCTGGCCCGCCAGACCCGCCCCGACGTCGTCCTGATGGACGTGCGCATGCCCCACCTCGACGGCGTGCAGGCCACCCGGGTGATCTGTTCCGGTCCCGAGCTGGCCGCCACCCGCGTGGTGATGCTGAGCATGTTCGAGCTCGACGAGTACGTCTACGAGGCCCTGCAGGCCGGCGCCTCGGGCTTCCTCCTCAAGGACGTCCGCCCCGAAGACCTGATCAACGCGATCCACCGCACCCACCAGGGCGAGTCCCTGTTCGCACCGTCGATCCTGACCCGCCTGGTCGAGAACTACGTCACCGCACCCCGCGCCGACCGCCCGGCCCAGGTGGGCGACCTGACGGCCCGCGAGGTCGAGGTGCTGTCGCTGGTCGGCCGCGGCCTCTCCAACGACGAGATAGCCCTGCACCTGCGCATCTCCGTCAAAACCGTCAAGACACACATCTCCCACCTGCTCGCCAAGGCCGACGCCCGCGACCGCGCCCAACTGGTCATCGCCGCCTTCGACGCCGGCCTGGTCCGCCCCAAACCCAGCCTCCCCTGACAGCTCCCACTCCACAGCGCCCGCCATCGGCGACCGGTCAACTCAGGGAAGCACCACGCAGCGCCGGCACCGCGCCTCGTACGTATAGGTCCCGTCATCCGGCAGCGCTGTCGACGGTGCCAGCTCCCGGATCATCGGCTTGCCGTTCTCCAGCACCTGGGTGTGCGTCGCCTCCAGCGAGCGGCAGACGTCGCACACCGCCCGCCGGTAGATCACCTTCGCCGGCGCCAGCTCGAACAGCGCCCGCACCGGCGCGAACAGCTGCCCCCGATGGTCCAGGTCGATGCCGGCCACCACGACCTTGACGCCCGCCCGCACCGCCGTACCCAGCACCGCGATGTCGTCGACCGTGAACATGTGGATCTCGTCGACCCCGACGACCTCGATGTCACCCTCGATCGCGCCGGCCAGCGAGTGCACCTTGACCGTCTCCAGGCTGCCCCCGGACCGCGACGTCACCGCCGTGTCCCGCCCGTGCCGTGCCGACTGGAAGACGCGGTGCGGAATGCCCGCGTGCTGCAGCGGCGACAGCAGGCTGATCATCTCGAGGGACTTGCCGCCCTTCATCGGGCCGAGGACCAAGGTCAAATCCATGCCGCAGACCGTGCCATCCGGCGGCCCGCCCGCACCACTCACCCCGATAACTTTGCGGCAACGGTCACAGGACGGCCCGGGTCGCGCCCACGAAATCCCAGAAGCTCTGCCGGGTGCTGTCCTTGCGCCCGGAACGCGTGTTCACCTCGAACATCGACTCGCGCAGCGGCGTGGTCAGCTCCAGCTGCACCCCCGCTCCGGAGAGGTTCCGGTTGGTGATGTTCTCCGGCTCGTCCCCGTTGAGTTCCGGCACCCGGTCCGCGTCGATCGCCTGGAACCCCGCCGCGCAGTACGCAGCGAGCAGCCCCGCCTTCAGCCCCGCGTCCCGCCCGCCGACCAGCACCGCCGCCTCGTTCCCGGTCCCCGCCACCCGGGCCTGCTCGGGCGTGCACCCGTGCAGCGACACCGTCCGCCGGCTGCCCGCCACCGTCGCGACCGCCACCGGGTCGTCACAGTGCACCGACGTCACGTGCAGCACCGCGTTGCCCACCGCCCGGATCCCCTCGAAGATCCAGTAGTCGAGCACCGCCCCACCGCTCTCCCCGCCCGCCGGGTGATACCCCGCGATCGCCAGGCACAACTCGGACGTACCCGGCTCGATCCCCCCGCCGTGCAACGCCACGACCACGGTGTCCGGATAGGCGACGCCACCCGCCTCACTGTCGTCGAACACCGCGTGCCGCCGGAACCGCCGCGCGTAGTCCACTCCCTCGGCGAGCGCCGGGTCCGTGTAGAGCTCACTGTTCGACCCATAGACGTCCGCCATCCCCCGATCCTAGGAGCCGGACACCGGCGTCAGGCGTAGAGCACCGCGAAGAATCCCCAGACGGCCGCGCCGAACAGCCCGATACCGCCGAGCCGCCGCCACCGCGCGGCCGGCGCGAACACGGCGGCACCGAGCAGCGCGACCGTCACCACCGTCCAGAACGTGGCCTCCGGCACGCGGCCCGCACCGCAGCCGGCCGGCGCCGGGAACGTCAGGGCGCAGATCTCGTGCCGCGGAAACGCGAGCCACCAGAACAGGCCCCACGAAGCGACCGCCATCGCACCAGGGACGAGCCCGCGCACCACCATCGGCCCATACAACCAGAAGCCGGTCCGCGCCGGGCTTCCGCGTCGCGCCTTCCGGTGTCACGCTGATCCGGCGACACCGTTGGAGGGAGCCGGCCGATGGACGACGAACGGGGCCCGGAGTCGTACATCGCACGCGTCACCGGGAGCACCAACGTCCAGATCGGTTCCCACAACACCCAGCACAACGTCACCGTCGACGCCGGCACGCTCCCGCCACCGCAACACGGGGACGGCACGGGCCGGGCACCGCACAACCTCCCGGCGCAGTCGGCGGTCTTCGAGGGCCGGGACATCACCGAACTGTCGGGACTGCTCGACGACGCCCGCGCCGGTGTGGTTGTCGGCCAGGCGGCCCTGCACGGACTCGGTGGCATCGGCAAGAGCGAGCTGGCCAATCAGTACGCCCGCGCCCGCCTCGATCACTACCGTCTGGTGTGGTGGATCACCGCTGAGAGCAGGGAGTCGGTCACGCTGGGCCTGACCGCGCTCACGAGGCGGCTGCATCCGATGCCGACAGCGGCGGACGCGCGGGAGTGGGCACTGGGCTGGCTGCAGTCCCATCCCGGCTGGCTGCTGATCCTCGACAACGTCGAAGACCTCGCCGATATCGCCGGCCTGCTCGGTGTGGTGTCCGGAAGCGGGCACCTGCTGGTGACGACCCGGCGGGATCTGGGCGCACGCTGGCGGCGGCTCGGACTGCACGCGCTGCGCCTCGAGGTGCTCGACCGGGCGGCCAGCGTCCGTGTGCTGACCGACCTGACCGGACTCGACGACCCGGGCGGCGCCGGTCTGCTGGCCGACGCGCTGGGCGATCTTCCGCTCGGCCTGCAGCAGGCGTCCGCGTACGTCAGCCAGCACGAGGGCATGACCTTCGCCGACTACGCGCGCCTGCTCGCCGAGGAGTTCGACCGCACCGCCGACGCCGCCGGAGAGGGCGAGGGTGATCCCGGCGGCCGCACGGTCGCAGCGGTCTGGACGGTCACCATGGCCGCGATCGCGCGCCGGAGCCCCCTCGCTGTCGCCGTGATGGAGGTGCTGGCCTGGTTCGGCGCCGATGAACTGCCCGAGCGTGTCCTGACGCCGCTCTCCGGCGATCCCGGGGAGGTGACGGACGCGCTCGCACTGCTGGCCTCGTACTCGATGGTCGGGCGCCGGGCCGGCTCGGTCACGACGCACCGGCTCGTCCAAGCCGTCACCCGCGGCGCTGCCACGACCGCGGGCAGGTCGGACGCGATCAGGGAATCGGCGATCCGCCTGCTCGCGGAGGCGGCCCCGGACGACCCCGTCGACGACGTGACGGCGTGGCCGCTCTGGGCGGCGCTGACACCACACGTCCAAGCGGTGGGCGAACGGGTACCCGGCGGCCAGGACCTCCCGGAGATGCTCGGCCTCCGGGAGATGGTCGCCACCTACCTCCAGTATCAGGGCAACCTCAGCATGGCCGTCGTCCTTCACCAGCGGGTGGTGTCCGACAGCGAACGCCGCCTCGGCGCCGGCCACCCCGACACGCTGGCGGCCCGCGGCAACCTCGCCACCTGCTACATGCAGGCGGGCCGTACGGACGAAGCCCTCGCCCTGCACGAGCAGGTGGTGGCCGACAGTTACCGGGCACTCGGTGCGGACCACGCCGACGTACTCGCCGCGGGGAACAACCTCGCCGCCTGCTATCTCCAGGCGGACCGCGCCGGCGAGGCGGTTCCGCTTCTCGAGGAGGTGGTCACCGAAAGTGACCGGCTGCTCGGCGCGGATCACCCTGACACGCTGACCGCGCGCGGCAACCTCGCTGCCGCCTACCTCCGGCAGGGTCGCGTCGACGAAGCCATCACGCTGGTGGAGCAGGTGGCGGCGGATTTCGAGCGCCGCCTCGGCGCAGGCCACCCCGACACGCTCGCCGCGCGCGGCAACCTGGCGGGCTTCCAGGCTCAGGCCGGCCGCACCGGGGCTGTCGCCTTCCACGAGCGGGTCGTCGCCGACAGCGAACGGCTCCTGGGTGCCGACCATCCCGACACGCTGACCGCCCGGAACAATCTCGCCGCCGCCCATCTGCGAAAGAAGCACATCGCGGAGGCCATCAGCATCGCGGAACGGGTGACAGCGGACAGTGAGCGGCTCCTCGGGCCCGGCCACCCCGTCGCCCTGACCGCCCGCGAGCACCTCGCCCAGGCGTTCTGGGCGGACGGTCGCCTGAGCGAGGCCCTTCGGGCCGAGGAGGAGACGGTGGAGCATCGCCGCCGGTTCTTCGGCCCGGACGACCCGGCCACCCTGGCCGCCTGCGAGCACCTCGCCCTCTCCTACTGGCGTGCCGAACGCCGGGACGACGCGATCGTCCTCAAGGAACAGATCGTTCAGAGTCACCGGCGTCTCGTCGGCGACCACCATCCCGCCACCCTGGCCGCCCGTGCGGATCTCGCCGGTTGCTACTGGATGGTCTCGCGCAGGGAGGACGCCGTCGCCCTGCAGGAGCGCGTCGTTGCCGACCGCCGCTTCCTGCGGGACGACACCGGCCGCGGATCCTTCGACGCCTCGGTCATCCTCTGGCAGATGAGAGCCGCCATGGATCCGTCACTCACCCACCGTCCCGGCGGGCTCAACTCCCCTGGGCGCGAGACCACCGGGTGACCACCTCCGGTTCAGTCGCTGAATCTTTCCGCGACCTCCGCCGCCACCGCGTCCAGCTGGTCCCGCGTCAGCACCGGAACCGGCGCCACCGCCGGGGCACCGTCACCGCCGAAGTAGTTCACCGCCAGCATCCGCAGCGCGTACTTTCCCCCGCGCAGCTCGACATCCGTCCCATAGAAGACCCGCGATTTGCCGGGTTTGTCCACGTAATGGACGAGGGTCAGCCCCGACGAGATCCGCGTCGACTCGCACACCGGCACCGTCCCGTCGCATTCGTAGAGCGGTGAACAGGACGTCATCGCCGCACAGCCGGCCGCCCGCAGCGACAGATAGAACCCGCCCTTGCGCCCGCCACCGGTGATCCCGGACCGCGCCTGGAAGGAGACCGGATCCTCGGTGACCCACATCGCCGGATGCCCGTCCGGAAGCCGCTTCTCCCCGGGCACGTCAGGCATGTAGATCCACCGGGTCCCGGGCGCGTGCGACTCCACCGCCGCCTCCAGAACCGTGCCCAAACGCGCAAGAGTGCGCGCCCGACCGGCCGGAGTGTCCACCTCGATCAGAGGGCCGGAAGAAGCGGACGGGGCGGCCGGCACTTGTACAACCGGAACGGGCCGCGGGGGCCGCCCCGCCAAGTTCACCGCGACCAGCACCGCGAACGCCGCAACCGCCGCCGCAACCCCGCCCGTCGCCGCGCGCCGAAACCGCTGCCTGCGGCGGGTCCTGCCGATCACCTCGTCGACGTCGACCGTGGACGGCGGCGCCGCCCCGATCATCCGGTCCAGCATCTCCTGGTTCATTGCGGGCTCCCCGATGCGCAGGCCAGCGTGCGCAGCATCTCCAGCGCCCGCGCCGACTGACTCTTGACCGTCCCCGCGGAGATGCCGAGCAGCTCCGCGGTCTCCTCGACCGATCGATCGAAGTAGAAGCGCAGCACCACCACGGCCCGTTGCCGCCGGCCGAGCCGGGCCAGCATGCGCACCAGCTCCTCGCGGTCTCCGGTGCGGTCCGGCGGGGTCCAGGCGGGGTCGGGCAGCACGTCGGCCGGTTGCTCGCGGCGCCACGGCCGCCGCCGTTCGTCGATCCAGGCCGTGGTGAGCACGCGTTGCGCGTACGCATCAGGGTTGTCCGTCGCGGCGACCCGGCGCCAACGTTCGTAGAGCTTGGCCACGACGGTCCCCACGAGGTCGTCGGCCATGTGCCAGTCATGACACATCAGGTAGGCCGCGCGTCGCCAGCGTTCCATCCGGACGCCGACGAACGCGCGGAACTCGTCCTCCTCGGACCTCTCCACAACTCGCCTCCCAGCGCTTCTGATGAGACGACGGAAAGGACCACGTCAAAGGTTGCAGATCAAAACCATGCTTGGGTACGGGGAAAAGCGCGCGGTTTCCAAGAGGTGCTCAGCGGACCCGGAACGTGTCCCGCAGCGCTGTCCGTGACGATCCGCCGACGTGGACGGTGTAACTGCCGGTGGCCGTCTTCCAGCCCTGCGAACTCCAGTATTCGAGCAGGTGCAGATCCTTCAGGTCCGCCCTGGCCAGCCGGATCTCCACGGTTCGCGTCTCACCGGGCTTGAGCGTCACCCGGGACCAGCCGACCAGCCGCTTCGACGGCTCCCCGGTCGCGGCCGGAAGGGACACGTAGGCCTGGGCGACCTCGGTGCCCGTCCGCTTGCCGGTGTTGGCGATCCGGAAGCGCAACCGGAGCTCGCCGCGTCCGTCACCGCGGGTTTCGAGATCGCTGTAGCGGAACGTCGTGTAGGACAGGCCGTGGCCGAAAGCGAACAGTGGTGCGATGTCCTCGGCCTCATACCAGCGGTACCCGACCTTGAGACCCTCGCTGTAGGAGACCTGACGGATCGCTTCGCCCTCGGCACGCACGCCCGGGTAACGAGCCGGATCATTCGCGGTCGGCGTGTCCGCGAGTGACCGGGGGAACGTCATCGGCAGCTTCCCCGACGGGTTGGCGTCACCGAACAGCAGCGCGGCGATCGCCGGGCCCATCTGCTCGCCGCCGTACCAGGTCTCCAGCACCGCCGGCACGTCGCCGATCCACGGCATCTCCACGGCGCTGCCGGTCTGCAGCACCGCGACCGTGCGCGGGTTGGCCGCCGCCACCGCCGCGACCAGCGCGTCCCCGCCGCCCTGAAGCCGCAGGTCAGCGAGGTCGTTGAACTCGCCGGCCCGCTGATACCCGAAGACCACCGCGACGTCGGCCGCCTTCGCCGCAGCCGCCGCCGACACGAGATCACTGCCGTTGTCGAACGTGACGGTCGCACCGGCGCGCGCCGCACGGTCGCGGATCGAAGTCTCGGGCGAGATCAGATCCTCGCACTGCAGCGTCTGCGGGTTGCCGAAGCGCCACGGCAGGCTGCAGACCGAATTCGCACTGATCCCGTTGGTGGGCGTGGACGACGCGGTCGGGCCGATCACCGCGATGGTGTCGCCGCGCTTCACCTTCAGCGGCAGCACATTGTCGTTCTTGAGCAGCACCGATCCCTGCTCGGCGATCTCGCGCGCGACGGCCTTGTGTGCGGCGGTCGACGCGTCCTCGACCGGCGTGGCGGGCAGCGGGTTGTCGAACAGTCCACCGCGTATGTAGGAAACGATCACCCGGAACGCCGCCGCGTCGATCTGCCTCTGCGTGATCTCCCCGGCCGCGAGGGCCGCGTCGAGCCGCGCCGGAGTGAACCAGATCGGACGGTTGAGCTCCTGGTCGAGCCCGTTGACGAGACTGGCCGCTGTCGAGTGGACCGAGCCGAAGTCGGACATCACGTACCCGTCGAACCCGATGCTGCCCTTGAGCACGTCGTTCAGGCGCGGGTTCTCACACGCGTAGGTGCCGTTGATCTGGTTGTAGGAGCACATCACGCTCGCCGGCTGTCCGCGATCGATCGCGATCTCGAACGGCAGGTCGTAGATCTGCCGCAACGTCCGCTCGTCCGCGTTCGACGAACTCGTCTGCCGGTCCAGCTCCTGCTCGTTGGCGACGTAGTGCTTGAGCGCCGCCAGCACCGGCGTGCTCTGGATACCGCGCGTACCGGCCGCCGCCATCAGCCCGGTGAGCAGCGGATCCTCACCGAGATACTCCGGCGTGCGCCCGGACAGCGGCGTCCGCCCGGAGGCCAGACCCGGCGCGAGCAGGACGTTCTTGCCCTTGTCGTGCGCCTCGGTGCCCTGAGCAGCACCTTTGACGTACGCCAGGGGCTGGTTCCAGGTGGCCGCCGTCGCGATCGTCGCCGGGAACGCCGTCACACCGGGGGTGAACCGCACGCCGTCCGGCCCGTCCGAGTAGACGACGGTAGGCGTACACGGCACCTGCACCGGATAGACGACGCCACCGGCCCACGTGGTCTGCTGCGGACTGTTGGCCGGTTGTTCCACCAGCCAGCGGTACTTCTGGTGCTGCGTACTGGCGGCGAGCAGCGCCTGGGCCCGCCTCTCCGGTGACTTGCGCTTGTCCGCCCACGGCACGGCCGAGCAGTCGTCCGCGGCCTTCGCGGGACCGGCGGGTACAGCGACGAGACTCAATGGCAGCAGGAGGACGGCTAAGAGTTTTCGCACAGAGATTCCCTTCAAGAGCGTCGGCGTCGGCTGCTTGATACGTTTCATCAACGAGCGCCCTCCTCGGCTTCCCATGCACAAGGGGGACCTGCCGAAACAAGTGTTTCCGGCTCGTAGCGCGGATGTTGCCGCCTGCCGCCATCCTCACCGCGAAACGACACCCACCGATAGGACGTCCTGCACGTCCACTAGCACAAAAGACACCTCAACGCGCGGCCCTCCTGTCCCCACTGACCGAACTGGAGGGCGCCCGCACCGACCACGGCATCGTCATCGAACTCGACGGGACCGGCTGACCGTCGGGTGTGCACCGCAAACTGGTCGGCCACCCCAATCACCCGGTCGAAGGATGGAAAACGGCCAAGATCTCGACCACTTTGAATTCGTCCGACCGTCAGATCACAAGGGGCCGAGGATAAATTGATCAGGAGATCGGAGGATTCCGCCGTAACGTCCACGGCCGACAGCGGGCGCCGCCCCGATCCGGGCGGCCATTCCACAGCGAATACGGTCGCCACCTGGATCCAGGTCATTCTCGGCGGCCTCGGAGTGTCGGTAGCCATAGCCGCACTGGTGATCGCCTATTTCGCCTGGATCCGCCCGCATTCTCCGCCGGGGGAAACAGCCGCGCCCTCCCCCGTGCCAGGCGCCACCAACGCCGCTGCTGAAACCGGCGCACTCCCCCAGCACGGCAGCGCGCCGGCCACGTCCGGCGCCGCGCCCACCGCGACACCTCCCGGTGACGCCCTGACCAGCTTGACCCCGGTCTTCGGCGGCCACAACGTCAGAACCACCGGCGCCGATCTGACCATCGCGTGCCCCACCGGCCAGACCAATGACCTCAGGCGCACCGTCGAGTACGACCTGCTGGGCAAATACCGCTCCCTCGACGTCGAACTGCAAGTTGCCAAGGCTCGCGACGCCGATACGCCACTCCAGTGGAAAGTCTTCACCGACGGTCAACTGGCCGCCAATCACGTACTCAAGCGGGGCACACCAGTCCCCGTTCAAGTAGATCTCACCGGCAAACAGAAATTGCGCCTCCAGGTGACGTGCCAGTTTCCCGACGGCGAGATGACACTCCGGAACCCCACGCTGCCGCGTTGATCGAAAAGGAGCGGCCAAGGTGACAAACCCGCAATTCCCTCCTCCCCCCGACCGGCGTTCCGAGGAATCCGCCTCACCGCGCAACCAACCCGGACAACCCAGTCCCGAACCCAGCCACCAATCACCTCCGCCCGATCCGCAGAGGTACCCGCCCCCGCCGGGGTACCCGCCGCCGCCGGGATACCCACGGCCGCCGGCGTCCCCATGGCCACACGCACCGAGCCCTCAGACGCCCGGACCTCATCCCCCGGCACAGCAAGCGCCCGGCCCGCGTCTCCCGGCGCAGCAGGTGCAGGGATCGCCTCCCCCGGCACAGCAGACGCCCGGACCTCATCCCCCGCCTCATCCCCCGGCGCAGCAGCCGCCCGGACCTCATCCCCCGCCTCATCCCCCGGCGCAGCAGGTGCCCGGAGCGCATCTCCCGCCCGGACCGCATCCCCCGGCGCATCTCCCGCCCGGACCGCATTCCCAGACACAGCAGGTGCCGGGGCCGCACCCCTACCCGGCGCCGTCCACACGGCCGGTGTCCCCTCCTGGCCCTCCCGTCCAGCCTCCCTCGCCGGCGTCACCGAGGGCGCGCAACGGGCTGATGGCCGCGACGCTCATCGCCGCCGTGCTGTCGATCGTGGTCAGCTCGGCCGGCGTGATCATCGCGGTGATGGCCCTCAGTCGCAGCGACGACGCCGTGGTCGCTGCGGAGAAGGCTGCGAACGCACCGGCCCCCACTGCGATCTCGACCGACTCCACGACGCCGGCCGCTCCCGAGACGGACCCGACCGCCGATCCCGGCCCGGCCGAGACCGGCGGCGGCGACCCCACCCCCACCGATATCAGCCCGACAGCTCAGTTCGGTGTCGCCTACGACGGTCAGAACCTGCGTGTCAGGTCCGTCAGATGCGACTACTCGAATCAGACACTGGTGGATCTCGACGAGCCCCGCGTGAAGCGCACCGAGGAGTACACGGAGATCGGATACTCCGGCTGCGAGCCAGGAGCCATCCATACCGGTCTGCCGTTCGCCGAGGTGTCCGGCCCGCAGGCGACCCCCACCGACTGTCTTGAGAAGATTCGAACCGACCCTGGACGGTCCCCCATCGCTCCAGCGCGCGGAATGACGATCTGCGTTCAGACGTCGCAGAACGACGCGGCCGCCCAGAGCATCACCCAGAAGCTCGTATTCGTCACTGTGGATTCGCTGACCAGGGACAACGACACCGGAGTCCTCACCATCTCCGTCAAGGCCTACAAAGTGCCGCAGTGAGTTGGACGCCGGCTATGCGCCGGAAGCCGGACCGAACGCGGTTTCCTGCCAGAGGTAGACCGCGAGGGACAGCGCGGCGACCGCGATCGCTACGCGTAGGGGCTTCTCCGGTGTACGCCGCACGACCGCTGGGCCCAGCCAACTGCCGAGCAGACAGCCGGCGGCAAGGAGGGCTGCCGCTGTCCAATGGACGGGAGCCATCACCGCGTACAGGACTGCCGCCGCGAGGTTGGCGATGCCCAGGACGACACTTTTGACAGCGTTGGTCACTGCCAGCGGTTCGGTGGCAGCCAGTGACATGGCGGCCAGGAGGAGCACGCCGGCGGCCGCACCGAAGTAGCCACCGTAGACGGCAATCAGCAGGACAGCGACGGTGAGGGGCGGGCGGAAGCCCGGCCTCAAGTACCAGGATCGGAGGCGTTCGCGAAACAACAGCGCGAGGGCAGCGATGGCGATCAGCCATGGCACGACCCGCTCGAACGCCGACGACGGTGTGCTGACCAGCAACACCGATCCCACCGTCCCACCGATCGCCGAGACGATGCCAGCACGAATGATCCGCGAACGCTGCCCGCGCAGTTCGCGGCGCGAGCCCGCGGCGGCCCCGACCGCGCTGGACAGCAGGGCCACCGTGTTGGTGACGTTGGCGGCCACGGGCGGGATCCCGACCATCAGCAACACCGGATAGCTCACCAGGGAAGCGAGCCCGGCCATCGACCCGGTCAGCCCGGAACCCACACCTCCGAGCACCAGGAACACCGCATGATCGACCTCCACGCGGTGTCACGGTATCGGACGGAGGCGGCCGTCCACCCTGCGCGGGATGCTGTCGTATTCGTCACGCAGCTCGGGCGGCAGCAGATCCGCCGGCGCGTTCTGCCAGACCACAGGCCGGAGGAACCGCCGAATCGCCGTCGTTCCCACCGACGTGTGCTGAGTGTTGGTCGCCGGCCATGGCCCGCCGTGGTGCTGCGCCCAGGAGACGGCCACGCCGGTCGGATAACCGTCGTAGACGATCCGACCGGCCCGCGACCGCAGCCGCCGCGTCAACTCGGCCGGCAGGGCAGTCTCGTCGGCGCCACGGTGAACGGTGGCGGTCAGCGAATTGGGCAAGGTTGCGAGCGCGGCAAAAAGCTCGCTCTCGTCCTGATAGCGGGCGACCACCGTGACCGGCCCGAAGCACTCCTCGGTGGCTTCGGGCGGCAGCTCAGCCGCGGTCGTGGTGAGCAACACCGGCGTGCCACGAAACCCGCCGCCGTCAGCGACGGCGTTTCTGGAGCCCGCCGGTGCCCCCGCCGCGGCGGCATCAGGCCCCACTGCCGCGAAATCATTGGCGGGTGCGGGGACCGCCGGCGTGAGGCCGGGGACGGTACTCAGAACAGCGGTGCCTCGGGTGAACGCTGCCGCGATCCCGCCGTTGAGCATGACCATGGGCTCGAGGCCGTCGATGGCGTCTTGCACGGCCTGGACCAGGGAGTCGCCGTCCGGGCCCGCCGGTACGAAAGCCAGGCCGGGTTTGGTGCAGAACTGGCCCGCACCCATCGTGAACGAGGCTGCCAGGTCGGTGCCGATGCGAGGTGCGCGTTCGGCGGCGGCCGCGGGGGTCACGACGATCGGGTTCAGGCTGCTTAGTTCGCCGTAGAACGGGATGGGCTCCGGCCGCTGCTCGATGACAGCCAGCAGTGCCCGGGCCGCGCCGGTCGAACCGGTGAAGCCCACCGCGCGGATCTCCGGGTGCGCGACCAGGTCGGCGCCGGCCTGCTGCCCGTAGACGATGCCGAACGTGCCCTCCGGCGCTCCCGCTTTCCGGGCCGCCTCGGTGAGGATCTCGAAGCAGAGCTTGGAGGTCGCGGGGTGGGAGGGGTGCGCCTTCAGCACGACGGGGCACCCGGCCGCCAGCGCGGATGCCGTGTCTCCCCCGGGGACCGAGAACGCCAGTGGGAAGTTGCTCGCTCCGAAGACGGCCACCGGGCCGAGCGGGACGAGCATGCGGCGCAGGTCGGGGCGGGGGCCCATCGGCGTGTCGCCCGCGTGGTCGATGGTCGCTTCCAGGTAGCCGCCGTCGGTCAGCACCGAGGCGAACAGCCGCAACTGGTAGCACGTCCGCGTCAGTTCGCCGTTGAGGCGTGCCTCGCCGAGGCCGGTCTCGCGGTCGGCGACCGCCACGACTCGCGCGCGGGCGTCCTCCAGCGCCTGCGCGAGGGCTTCGAGCAGGGCCGCGCGACCGTCGCGGCCGAGTGCGTCCAGGGCTTCCGCCGCGGCGGCGGCGGCCCGGCAGATGCGATCGACGGAGGCGGTCGGTGTCTCCGAGGCGACGACCTCGACGACGTCCCCGGTCCGTGGGGAGATGCTGGGAACCACCGAGCTCACAGTGTTCCTCCTTGAATGTCGGCACGGTCCACGGTCCACTCGCGCGCCTGCTCGCTCAGAGTGACGCCGAGTCCCGGCCTTGACGAGAGGTGGATCCGCCCGTCCCGGATCTCCAGCCTCTCGTTGAAGAGCGGGTGCAACCAGTCGAAGTGTTCCACCCATGGCTCGTGCGGGTACGCCGCCGCCAGGTGCACGTGGATCTCCATGGCGAAATGTGGCGCCAGCATGAGGTTCCGGTGCTCGGCGAGGGTAGCGAGCCGCAGGAACTGGGTGATCCCGCCGATCCGTGGCGCGTCCGGCTGGATGATGTCCACGGCCGCCTGCTCGATCAGCCGGTAGTGCTCGGCGACGCTGGTCAGCATTTCCCCCGACGCCACCGCCGTGTCCAGGCTGCGGGCCAGAGCCGCGTGCCCCTCCACGTCGTACGCGTCAAGCGGCTCCTCGATCCACACGAGCCCGAACTCCTCGAGGGCACGCCCGACCCGCTGCGCCGTAGGCCGGTCCCACTGCTGGTTCGCGTCGACCATGAGCGCCACGTCGTCACCGACGTGCTCGCGGACCGCTCGCACTCGGGCCAGGTCAACCGCCGGCGACGGATGGCCGACCTTGATCTTGATCCCGCCGATACCGGCCGCGAGCGAGGCCGACGCGTTGGCGACGATCTGCTCGATCGGCTCGTGCAGGAAGCCGCCCGACGTGTCGTAGCAGCGCACCGAGTCCCGATACGCCCCCAGCAGCTTGGCCAGCGGCAGCCCGGCTCGTTTCGCCTTGAGGTCCCAGAGCGCCACGTCGATCGCCGCGATGGCCTGAGTCGACGCCCCGCTGCGGCCGACCGAGGCGCCCTCCCAGACGAGCTTGGTCCAGATCCGCCCGATGTCGCTGGGGTCCTCGCCGATCAGGTCCGGTGCCACCTCCCGGGCGTGCGCGAACTGGGCGGGCCCGCCGGCGCGCTTGCTGTAACCGAAGCCGAGACCTTCGTGGCCGTCCTCGGTCCGGATCTCGGCGAACAGGAACGCGACCTCGGTCATCGGCCGCTGCCGCCCGGTGAGGACCTTGGCGTCGCTGATCGCGTTCTTCAGCGGCAGTGTGATCGAGGAGAGGGTGACTTCGGAGATTCGGTCGGACATGTCGATCACCGCACCAGACAGGGGCGCTTCGGGTCGAAGCGCCAGCCGGGAAGGAGGTACTGCATGGCGCTGGCGTCGTCGCGGCCGCCGAGTCCGTGTTCGCGGTAGAGCTCGTGTGCTGCGGCGAGCGCGTCACGGTCGAGGTCCACGCCGAGGCCGGGAGACGTCGGCACCGGGATGTGGCCGTCGCGGATCACCAGTGGGAAACGGGTCAGGCGCTGGCCGTCCTGCCAGATCCAGTGCGTGTCCAGGGCGGTGATCTCACCGGGCGCGGCCGCGCCGACGTGCGTGAACATGGCCAGCGAGATGTCGAAGTGGTTGTTCGAGTGCGAACCCCAGGTCAGGCCGAAGTCGTGGCAGAGCTGCGCGACACGTACCGAACCGCGCATGGTCCAGAAGTGCGGGTCGGCGAGTGGAATGTCGACGGCGTGAGCGCGTACCGCGTGGGCCATCTGCCGCCAGTCGGTGGCGATCATGTTCGTGGCGGTCCGCAGCCCGGTGGCCCGCCGGAACTCCGCCATCGTCTCGCGCCCCGACAACTCCCCCTCGGCCCCGACCGGATCCTCCGCATACGCCAGGACGCCCCCGAGATCGCGGCACAACGTGATCGCGTCCCGGAGCAGCCACCCGCCGTTCGGATCGAGCGTGATGCGCGCCTCCGGGAACCGCGCCGCGAGTGCCCGCACCGCCTCGACCTCCCGCTCACCGGCGAACACGCCGCCCTTGAGTTTGAAGTCAACGAACCCGTACCGCTCGTGGGCCGCGACGGCCAGGTCGACGATCGCGGACGGGGTCAGCGCGGGAGCACGCCGGAGCCGCTCCCAGGCGTCAGCAGGCTGGGACTCGGCGACATAGGGCAGATCCGTCTGCGAGCGGTCCCCCACGTAGAAGAGGTAACCCAGGACGGGCACGCTGTCCCGCTGCCTGCCCTCACCGAGCAGCTCGGCCACGGGCACTCCGAGGTGGCGGCCGAGCAGGTCCAGCAACGCGCACTCCAGAGCGGTCACCGCGTGAACGGCGACGCGTACGTCGTACGTCTGAATGCCTCGACCCCGCACGTCCTGGCTCGCGTGCATCGACGCGAAGCTGCGCAGCAGCGAGCCGAACTCCGCGACCGGGCGCCCGATCAACAGCTCGCCCGCCGTCTCGAGGGTGCGCAGGATCGCCGGGCTGCAGGGCACCTCCCCCACGCCCTCGTTGCCGGAGCTGTCGGTGATGATCACGACGGTGCGGGTGAAGAACGGGCCATGCGCCCCGCTCAGGTTGAGCAGCATGCTGTCGTGGCCGGCCACCGGCACGACCTCGACGCGGGAGACGACCGGGCTCATGGCCGCACCTTGTCGATCAGCGCGCTGAGATCGGCGCGATCCTGATCGGTCAGGTCGGTGAGCGGCGGGCGCACCCGGCCACCGTCGCGACCGACCGCCGTCAGCCCCGCCTTGATGATCGACACCGCGTAGCCCCGCGCCCGGTCGCGGATGTCGAGATAGGGGATGACGAAGTCGTTGAGCATCTCGTAGACCGCCACCCGGTCCTGCGCGCGAACCGTCTCGTAGAAGCGCAGCGCGAACTCGGGCAGGAAGTTGTAGAGCGCCGACGAATAGGTGCTGACGCCCAGCTGGAGCAGCGGCAGCGCGAAGGTCTCCGCGGTGGGCAGCCCGCCGACGTAGATCAGCCGGTCGCCGACCTTGGCGTAGGTGCGCGTCATCCGCTCGATGTCGCCGACGCCGTCCTTCAGCCCGATCAGATTCGGATGGCGGTCGGCCAGCTCGGCCACCGTCACGTCCTCGAGGACCGCGTTGGCCCGGCTGTAGACGATGACGCCCAGGTCGGTGGCCCGGCAGACCGCGCCGACGTGCGCGATCAGGCCCGCCTGGCTCGCCTCTGTCAGGTAGGGCGGGAGGAGCAGGATGCCCGCGGCGCCCGCCTCCTGGGCGGAGCGCGCCTGTGCGACCGCGAGCACGGTGCCTCCGGTGGCCGGCGCGACCACCGGCAACGTGTCACCGACCTCGCTCACCGCGGTCCGCACCACGGTGTCGACCTCGGCCGCTGTGAGGCTGAATCCCTCACCGGTGCCACCGGCGGCGAAGAGCCCGGCGACGCCGAAGCTCGCCTGCCACGCCAGGTGCTCGCGGTAGCGGGCCTCGTCGAAGGCGAGGTTGTCGTCGAAGTGGGTCACGGGGAAGGAGAGCAGACCGTCGGCCAGTCGCTCGGCGAGGGTCTGCGGGGGAATTCGCGTCACCCGGCCACCGTAGGAAGGCGCGGTGATGCCTGTCCAAGAGTGTTTCGGCATGGCTTGATACCTTCACAGCATCACGTTGTCGAGCACCTGGAGCACCCGCTCGAGCGCCGGATTGCTGGAGTGATGCGGCCAGAGCAGGTGCAACTCGACCGGATCGCGGATCGGGGTGGCCAGCGGCAGGTACTCGACGCCGGGCACGCCGACCAGCCGCGCCGAGGCCGGCACGAAGGCGACACCGCGGCCCGCCGAGACCAGCCAGAGCATGGTCAGCACCTGGCTGACGCTGTGCACGACCCGCTCCTGGGCGAGCGGCACCATGCTCACCACGAGGTCGTAGAAGTACCGCGCCTTCTGCTGGGAATGGAAGATCAGCGGTTCGCCGTGCAGGTCGCGCGGTTCCAGCGGCCGGGTCAGGATGTTGAGCGGGTGGCCCTCCTGCACGGCGAGCATGAGCGGCTCGCGCAGCAGCACCCGGGAGCCGAACATGTCCGGGTCGAACGGCGGGCGGGCGAGCCCGAGGTCGATGTCCTCGCCGGCGAGCGCGGCGATCTGCTCGCGGGTGACCATCTCGTACAACTCGATGTGCACCTCCGGCAGCCGCTGCTCCAGCTCGTTGAGGAGCCGGCCGAGGATCCCGAAGGTCGACGCCGACGTGAAGGCGAGCCGGATCACCCCGCGGAATCCGCTGGAGACGCGCTGGGCGAGCTCGGGCGCCTCCTCGGCGATCGCGAGGATGCGGCGGGCATCGCCGAGGAACGCCACACCGGCCGGCGTCAGCGCCACCCGGCGGTTGTCGCGTTCGAGCAGCTGGGCGCCGACGGCGGCCTCCAGCTTCTGGATCTGCCGGCTCAGCGGCGGCTGGGTCATGCGTAACCGGGCGGCAGCACGCCCGAAATGCAGCTCTTCCGCGACGGCCACCAGGCCGCGCAACTGCTCGAGGGTGTAGTTCATGCCGGGAAGGTATCAATCGATGCAGGAATTGGCTTGGACATGCATGAAGCGACGGCAATACGCTCGCCGGACCAGTGACCCCCCTCACAGCGGGAGACCGCCATGAATAGAGCACTCCCCGCCCTCGGGCTGACCGCCGCACTGGCGCTCAGCGGGTGCGGCGGCAACCTCGGCTCCGACGAGTCCGGCGAAGGTGCCGCGTCCTACCCCGAGCGCGCCGTCACGCTCCTGATCGGCCAGGACGCCGGCGGCAGCACCGACCTGATCGGCCGAGCCCTGGCCGAGCAGGCGAGCGCCGACCTGAAACAGCCGATCACCGTGCAGAACCGGCCGGGCGCCAACGGCGCGGTCGCCGCCAAGGAACTCGCGGGCTCCAAGGCCGACGGATACACGATCATGGTCTTCGTGGGCTCGCTCGCGTACATAACCCCTCTCGCCGTCCCCGCCGACCAGGCCGTCGACATCAACAACTACGAGGTCGTCACCGGCATCTCGCAGGACGACTTCGTGCTCATCGCGAATCCGAGGACCGGGTTCAAGACGGTCAAGGACATCGTCGACGCCAAGCGGCCGGTCAAGTTCGCCACGACCGGCGTCGGCACCGGCAGCCAGCTCACCCAGACGCTGCTGTTCGCGCAGGCCGGCGTCGACGCGACAGCGGTTCCGTTCAACGGCGGCGCCCCGGCGCTCACCGCCGTGCTGGGCGGCCAGGTGGACGTCGCCGCGGTCCAGCTCGGCGAGGCGAAGAAGCAGATCGAGGCGGGCAAGGCCACCCCGATCGTCACCTTCGCCGAGAAGCGGCCCAGCTATATGCAGGACACCCCCACCGCCACCGAGGCCGGCTACACCGTGCCCGTCCAGCAGTCCCGGGCGGTCGTCGCGCCCAAGGGCACACCGAAGGAGGTCGTGGACCGATTGCGAGCCGCCTTCCAGAAGTCGTTCGAGAGCCAGGCGTACAAGGACTTCAACACCGAGCGGCTGCTCACTGCCAACGAGGTCGACGGAGCCACGTTGCTCGGGCAGTGGAACGGGTCGCTGACGCAGTACAAGGACCTGGTCGCCCAGCACAAAATCGATCTCAGCGGGAAATGAACGCCGAACCCGCGGGTCCCGCGGCCAACGTGATCGCCGCCGCCGTCGTGGTCGTCCTCGGCGGTGCGGCGGTCGCCGGCTCCCTCGCCCTCGGCGCGGGCAGCCCGTCCGAGCCCGGTCCCGGCACCTGGCCGCTGATCATCGGCGCCGCCCTGGTGCTCCTCGGGCTGATCCTCGCGGCGAGCGCCCGCCGGACGGGCGAGGCGGAGAGGTTCACCCGCAGCAGCCTGCTGGTCGTCGCAGCCGTCGCCAGCATGATCGCCTACGTCGCGGTCATCGCCACGATCGGCTTCGAGATCCCCACCTTCCTGTTGGCCTTCGTCTGGATGCGCTTCCTCGGCAAGGAGTCCTGGCGCACGTCGATCGCGGTCAGCCTCGGCATCGTGGTCGCCTTCTACGCCCTGTTCGTCGGCGCCCTCGACGTCACCATCCCCCACCTGTTCTGATCCACCGGGAGGACCGTTGTCCGCGGTCATCGACGGATTCTCCGTCGTACTGGAGCCGACGAATCTGCTCTACTGCCTCGTCGGCGTCGTCATCGGCATGCTCATCGGCGTCCTGCCCGGCCTGGGCCCCGCCGCGACCATCGCCATCCTGCTGCCCGTGACCTTCGGCCTCGAACCCGTCACCGCGATCATCATGCTGGCCGGCATCTTCTACGGCGCCCAGTACGGCGGCACCATCACGTCGGTCCTTCTCCGCCTGCCCGGCGAGGCGTCCTCGGTCGTCACCGTCTTCGACGGCCACGCACTCGCCCGGCAGGGCAGAGCCGGCACCGCACTCGGCATCGCCGCGATCGGCTCGTTCGTCGGCGGCACCCTCGCGATCGTCGCGCTCACCTTCGTGGCGCCACTCGTCGCCGAGTTCGCGCTCGACTTCGGCCCACCGGAGTACACCGCCCTCGCCCTGCTCGGCATCCTGCTGGTGGCGACCATCAGCAGCGGCGGCCGGCTTCGGGCGCTCACCGCCGCCGCGGTCGGGCTCCTGCTGGCCACCGTCGGCCGCGACGACTTCACCAGTGCCGAGCGATTCACCTTCGGCAACCTGTCCCTCGCCGACGGGCTGGACTTCGTGCCGATCGCGATGGGCCTCTTCGGTCTCGGCGAGATCCTCTACAACCTCGAGGAACGCCACCGCGAAGTACATGCTCCGGCCACCGTCACCAACGTGTGGCCCAGCCGCGCCGACCTGCGGCAGTCCAGCGGCGCGATCGGCCGTGGCTCGGTGCTCGGCTTCTTCCTCGGGATCCTGCCCGGCGGTGGCGCGGTCCTCTCGTCAATGGCCGCCTACGCGCTGGAGAAACGCCGGTCCAAACACCCCGAGCGGTTCGGCAAGGGCGCCATCGAGGGCGTGGCCGCGCCCGAAACCGCGAACAACGCCGCGGCCACGTCGTCGTTCATCCCGCTGCTGTCACTCGGCATCCCCGCCAACGCCACGATGGCCGTGATCTTCGGGGCGCTGCTCATCCAGGGCGTGACCCCCGGCCCACAGCTGGTCACCGAGAACCCCGAGCTGTTCTGGGGCGTCGTCAACTCGATGTACATCGGCAACATCCTGCTGCTGATCATGAGCATCCCGCTGGTCGGTCTGTTCGTGCGGATCCTGCGAGTCCGCGCCACCGTCCTGGCACCGATCACCGTGCTGATCACGCTGGTCGGCGCTTACACGGTCAACAACAGCGTCTTCGACATCGGCCTGGTGATCGCGTTCGGCATCCTCGGCTACCTGATGAAGAAGTTCGGCTTCGACCCCGGCCCGATGGTCCTCGCCTTCGTCCTGGGCTCGCTGCTGGAGACGTCACTGCGCCGCTCACTGCTCCTCTTCGACGGCGACCCGAGCGGCTTCTTCACCCGCCCCATCTCCGGCGTCCTGCTCGCCCTGCTGATCGCCGTCATCCTGCTGCCGGCAGTCCAGTCGCTGCGGCGCCGCTCCCGCACGCACCGCGAGAGCAACACCCCGGGCGAGGAAGGAACCCACAAGCCCACCACGGAGGGCAAGCAACAGCCCGCCGCCGACAACAAGGCCGACCACGCCGGCGAGAACGAGGCCGACCACGCCGACGACAACAGGGCCGACCATACCGGCGACGGCACCGACAACAAGCCCGAGAAGGAACACGCATGACCGTTCTAGTCGGTTACCTCCCCAGCCCCGAGGGCGAGGCCGCCTTCACCGCGGCCCTCGCCGAGGCCACCCGCCGCAACGAAACCCTGCTCGCCGTCAACTCCCCGCGCTCGGGAGCACCGGTCAGCGCCGAGGCCGCCGACGACCGCACCATCGCCGACCTGCTCGACCGCGCGAAACAGGCCGGCGTCGAGATCCGCCTTCGAACCACCCCGCACGCGGGCGAACTCGCCGACGAGCTACTCGACATCGCCGAGGAGGAACACGCATCGGTCATCGTCATCGGCCTGCGCCGGCGCAGCCCGGTCGGCAAGCTCTTCCTGGGAAGCACAGCCCAGCGCATCCTGCTCGCCGCCGGCAGACCGGTCCTCGCGGTCAAACCATAGGGATGCACGCAACTCGCGACCAGGGCCACAACGCGACCGCCGGGGCACCGGGTTGGCTGGAGCGACTGCCCGCCCGTCCACGTCGGCAGGGCGCTGAGGTGCGCCCAGGACGACGCGGCGCCGGAGTGCCCGCTTGAGCGGGAACCCGGCGCCGCGCGCACATCGTGTAGTAGTCAGCGGTCGCGGTCGGTGGTTATGTCCTCCTTGTAGGTTGCTCCGCCGTCTGACGCCTTGCGCAGCGGCTTGGCGCCTCCCTCGGGCGGGCCGGCCAGGGACTGCTCCCCCGCTGCCAGGTGCGGGAACTTCTGGTCGAAGGCCGGGCGCTCCGAGCGGATCCGCGGCATGTGGTCGAAGTTGCGGAGCGGGGGTGGCGACGAGGTGGCCCACTCCAGGGAGTTGCCGTGGCCCCAGGGGTCGTCGGCGGTGGTGACCTTGCCGACCTTGTAGGACTTCCACACGTTGTAGACGAACGGCAGGGTGGCGATGCCCAGGACGAAGGAGCTGATGGTCGAGAAGGTGTTCAGGAAGGTGAAGCCGTCGCTGGGCAGGTAGTCGGCGTAGCGGCGGGGCATGCCCTTCGTGCCGAGCCAGTGCTGGACCAGGAAGGTGCCGTGGAAGCCGACCATGGTGAGCCAGAAGTGGATTTTGGCGAGGCGTTCGTCGAGCACCCGGCCGAACATCTTCGGGAACCAGAAGTAGATGCCGGCGAACACCGCGAACACGATGGTGCCGAAGAGGACGTAGTGGAAGTGCGCGATCACGAAGTAGGAGTCGGAGACGTGGAAGTCGATGGGCGGTGCGGCGAGTAGGACGCCGGAGAGGCCGCCGAAGAGGAACGTGACCATGAAGCCTACGGCCCACAGCATCGGGGACTCGAAGCTGATCTGGCCGCGCCACATGGTGCCGATCCAGACGAAGAACTTCATGCCGGTGGGTACCGCGATCAGGAAGCTCAGGAAGCTGAAGAACGGGAGCAGCACCTGGCCGGTGGCGAACATGTGGTGCGCCCACACGCTCATCGACAGGGCGCCGATCAGGAGGGTGGCGGCTACCAGGCCCTTGTAACCGAAGACCGGTTTGCGGGAGAAGACCGGCACGACCTCGGTGATGATGCCGAAGAACGGGAGGGCGATGATGTAGACCTCGGGGTGGCCGAAGAACCAGAACAGGTGCTGCCACAGCATCGGACCGCCGGTCTCCACGTTGAAGACCTGGGCACCCAGCACCCGGTCGGCGGCCAGAGCGAAGAGCGCCGCCGCGAAGAACGGGAAGACCAGGATCACCAGGAGGCTGGTGACCAGCATGTTCCAGGTCAGGATCGGCATGCGGAACATGGTCATGCCGGGTGCGCGCAGGGTCAGAATCGTGGTGATCAGGTTGACCGCGCCGAGGATCGAGCCGAGGCCGCCGATCGCCAGGCCGACCACCCAGGCGTTGCCGCCGATGCCCGGTGAGTGCAGGGAGTCGCTCAGCGGCGTGTACGCGAACCAGCCGAAATCAGCCGCACCACCCGGGGTCAGGAAACCGCTCATCGCCGTGAGCGCGCCGAACAGGTACAGCCAGTAGGCGAACGCGTTCAGCCGTGGAAACGCCACGTCCGGCGCGCCGATCTGGATCGGCACCACGAAGTTGGCGAACGCGAACACGATCGGGGTCGCGAAGAACAGGAGCATCGCCGTGCCGTGCATGGTGAACAGGTGGTTGAACTGCTCCGGCGAGAGCATCTGCATTCCGGGCTTGGCCAGTTCCGCGCGCATCAGCAGAGCCATCAGGCCGCCGACCATGTAGAACACGACAGACGTGATCATGTACATGATCCCGATCTGCTTCGCGTCGGTGGTTCGCAGGATCCGGGCCAGTGCCGAACCCCTCACCTGCCGGCGTACCGGATGCGGCCGGACCTGGACCGGTCTCGGGGCGACGGTGGTCATGCAAGCTCCTCGGCATCACATACGGAGAACTACTGCTCACACTCCGTTATATGCTTCTGCCGCAGCGATCCGTGCCAGATCAGCTCATCAACCGCATTTCCGCCTTACCGTGGCGATGCGGACAACGGTGCTGGGCGGGTACGCCGTGAACCCGGCGGGAGAGAACCGAATGCTTGACGAGAGGGATCGCCGCGCGCTCGAGGACATCGAGCAGCGACTGTGCTCCGACGACCCGGAGTTCGCGCGCCGGATGAGCGCCACCACGATCCCCTGCCGCTTCCCCGTCGTGCCGGCGCTGTGCGTGATGTTGTTCCTGGCCCTGCCGTTCGTGGCCCTGTTCCTCGGCCCGAGAGTCGCCCTGGTCCTGGCCGACATCATCGCCGTCACCGTCGTCGTCCTCCTCGCCTACCGCAGCCTCGGCACCCGGGGCACCCGATAGCCACGCGTACACTTGTTCGGATGAACTTCGACGACCGTTTCGCCCGTGAGCTCCCCGAACTCGCGATCCCCTGGCAGGCCGAGAAGTTCCCCGAACCCCGCATCCTGGTCCTCGACGAAACCCTGGCCAGGGAACTCGAAGCGGACACAACAAACCCCGAGGGCCTGCTCACCAGCCCTCACGCGGTCGCGCAGGCCTACGCGGGACACCAGTTCGGCGGCTACTCCCCGCGCCTCGGTGACGGCCGCGCCCTCCTGCTCGGCGAGGTCGACGGACGCGACATCCACCTGAAGGGCTCCGGCCGCACCCCCTTCGCCCGCGGCGGCGACGGGCTGGCCGCGGTCGGCCCGATGCTCCGCGAGTACGTGATGAGCAACGCCATGCACGCTCTGGGCATCCCGACCACCCGATCCCTGGCAGTCCTGACGACCGGCGCGACCGTCTACCGCGAGACCCCGCTACCCGGCGCGATCCTGGTCCGCGTCGCCGCGAGCCACCTGCGCGTCGGCACCTTCCAGTACGCACGGGCCACCGGCGACCTGGATCTTCTGAAGCGCCTGGCCGAACACGCCCGAGACCGGCACCATCCCGGCGCCGACGGGCCGTTGGGACTCTACGAATCGGTGATCGCCGCCCAGGCGGAACTGATCGCCAAGTGGATGCTCGCCGGCTTCATCCACGGCGTCATGAACACCGACAACATGACGATCTCCGGCGAGACGATCGACTACGGCCCGTGCGCGTTCCTCGACGGGTTCGACCCCGCCACCGTCTACAGCTCGATCGACCATGCCGGCCGCTACGCCTATGGCAACCAGCCTCTGATCGGCGCGTGGAACCTCGCCCGGCTCGGCGAGGCGATGCTGCCACTGTTCAGCGACGACGAGGACAAGGCGGTCAAGCTGGCCACGGAGGCGCTCGAGGGCTTCAAGCCGCGCTACCAGCAGGCGTGGACCGCGGGGATGCGCGCCAAGCTGGGGACTCGCGACGACAGCCTGATCGACGAGATCACCGCCGAACTTCAAGAAGAAAAACACGATTATGTACGCTTTTTCCGTACACTATCGGGTTTTGCTAGAGGCACTCAGGCCGCGCCCTCGTCCGCAGCCTGGGTGGCACGGTGGCGGGCCCTCGACCCCGACCCCGACGCGATGGATCGGGTCAATCCGATCTATATCCCCCGGAACCACCTGGTGGAGGAGGCCTTGGCCGCCGCCACCGACGACAGCGACCTCGACCCCCTGCACCACTTGCTCAGCGCCGTGACCAGGCCTTTCGACGAACGCCCCGGTCTGGAGCGCTACGCCGAACCCGCCCCGACTGCCTTCTGCGACTCCTACCAGACGTTCTGCGGGACATGAGAAGGCCGAAAGGGATCAGGCTCGCATCACGGTGGCGATCGGGATCCCCGCCGCCCGCAGCGCCGGGATGAACCCGCCCAGAACCCCCGCGATGATCCCCGCGATGATCCCCGCGACCCCCGCCTCCCAGGGGAACTGCACGTCCCGCAGCATCGGCTCGGACTGCCCGACCAGCATCGACACGACCTTCAGCCCGGCCACACCGGCGCCGATCGCCGCGGCGGCCGTGAGCAACCCGGTCAGCAGCGTCTCCGCCAGCACGATCCCCGCGAGCAGCAAGCGTGGTGTCCCGACCGCCCGCCGCAGCGCGAACTCCTCGACCCGCTCACCGACCGTGGCCAGGCCGACGTTGAGGATGCCGGCCACGCCGATCAGCAGCACCAGGCCCGCCATCGACAGGAACAGGAGGCGCATCAGCGACAGCTGGCTCTCCAGCTGCTTGTATGACTCGATCGTCTGCGCGTAAGTCTCGACGCCGGCAGCCTGCAACTTGCTCGTCAGGACCTTCTCGACCGGGCTGTCCGGGCCCAGCAGTACCTGCAGCTGGGCGCCACCGCTGTTCGGATCGGTCATCGCGGTCGACGGCAGCCAGTTCGACAGCTCGTCCATCCGCACGTAGGCGCGCGGCTGGTAGTCGCCGTCGTCCACGACCCCGACGATCTGCGGCGTCAGGTTCGCCGAAGCGCCGTTGATCCGCATCTCGGCGGGCACCTGGTGCCGGTTGAAACCCTTCTCGGCCTCCCGGTTGATCACCAGTTTCGGCGCGAGGGACGGCACCGAGCTGAAGTCCAGCCAGTCACCGGTCATCGGCCGCAGCGGCCGGAACGTCCGGATGTCACCGGTGAGCGCGCTGAGCCGGATCTCGATCGCCGCACCGGGCGGACCGGAATTGATCGGCTCACAGTCCTCCGGGCCGGGACCGTTGCAGATCATGCCGCCGCCCCAGTTCTCGTCGAACGGGGAGCCGCCCTCGTTGACCGGCTTCACACCGGGCTCGCCGATGATCGCCTGAGTGGTCAACATGGCGATGGCGTCGGGCTGCCCCTCGAGGGTGTCGGTGACGATCGTGCCCAGCTTGTCGTTGGGAAGCACCTCCATCACCTTGGTGCCGTCGTATCCCTGGGTCATCTCCATGTCGGCGAGCAGCGCCCGCTCGGCGATGCTGGCACCGGCCTGCACCACCACGACGGCGAGCACACCGAGGAACAGGCTCACCATCGACAGCAGGGTCCGCAGTTTGCGCGCCCGGATGCCCTGGATGCCGATGATCAGTGCGGAGCGATAACTTCCGGACATCCGCCTCATACCGGCACCCGTTCCGTCAGCACCCCGTCGACCAGGCTCATGGTCCGGCCCATCCGCGCGGCGTGATCGCGGTCGTGGGTCACCAGGACCAGGCTGCAACCACGGGTGGTCGCGTTGAGCAGCACATCGATCACCGCGGTGCCGGTCTCGGTGTCCAGCGCACCGGTCGGCTCGTCGGCGAGCAGCACCTGCGGATCGCGGACCAGAGCGCGGGCGATCGCCACCCGCTGCTGTTCACCACCGGACATCTTGACCGGGCGGTTCTTCGCCAGGTGCGCGATGCCGACCTGGTCGAGCGCCTCCATGACGCGGGCGCGACGCTGCCGGCGGGGCAGCCAGCCCTGGCCGTTGACCAGGGCCATCGCCACGTTCTGCGCCGCGGTCAGGTGCTTGAGCAGGAAGAACCGCTGGAACACGAAGCCGAAGTGCGAGCTGCGCAGTTTCGCCGACTTCCGCTCGGGCAGGCGGCTGATGTCCTGCCCGGCGAGCACGTAGCTGCCCTCATCAGCCCGGTCGAACAGCCCGAGGATGCTCAGCAGCGTGCTCTTGCCTGATCCGGAACGGCCAACGATCGCCACGCTCTGCCCGCGGTGAACGGTCAGGTTGACGCCGTCGAGGATCGTCCGCGGCTCCTCCTGGCCCTTCAGGATCCGGGTGATCCCGGTGAGTTCGATCAGCGGCTCGGTCATCCCGGCGCTCCCGGCTCCGCCTTGGCCTCCGGCAGGTTCGGCCCCGGAACGGCGACGGTCTCGTCGCCGGTCAGGCCCTTCTTGATCTGCACGACCTTGCCGTCGGTGAGCCCCAGCTCCACGTCCACGGTCTTGCGGGTCTTGTCCTCGCCGACGATGTCGACCTTGCCCTTACCTTGCGTACCGGCAACCGCCTCCACCGGCAGCACCAGCGCGTTCTTGGCGTTGTCGGTCACCACGTCGAGGGTCACCGCGGCGCCGTTGATCAGCTTGACGTTCTTCGGAGCGGTGCAGACCAGCCGCAGCCCGGTCTCCTCGGAACCGCCCGGCCCGCTCTCGACCTGCTCCTTGTCGACGATCTCCGCCGGGGACGAGGGATCGGTGGCCGGCGCGGTGGTGGGCGGCGGCTCCGGAACGGTACCGGCCGGCAGCGCCGCGATCGTCCCGCGCGCCTTGCACTTGAACGGTCCCGGACCGTTCTTGATCTGCGCCTGCACCGACTTGACGGCACCGGAGATCCGATAGGCCTGAGCGCTGTCAATTTCGGCCACGATCCCGTACCCGGCGTGCCGCGCCGACACGATCGGCATGCCCTCGGTGACCAGCGCCTTGTCCTCCAGCAGCCGCCCGGCCATGGTGGAATTGGCCGGAATCGTCACCTCTTTCGGGTGCCCGTCCTCCCAGATCGTCGCCACCCACACGGGCTCGTCATCCGGCGACGTCGACGGCTTGAACTGCCGATAACGCACCTCACCACCAGTCGGCGCGACGATCCCGAACACCGGGTTGATCGTCACCTTCCCACTGAGGCTGATCTTGTTGTTCAGATCCTGCCGGGTGGGCTGAACCGTCGTCAGCACCGTGCCACGATCCACCAGCTCCGGCGTCGTGGCGGGGTCCTCACCGGACGTGCACCCGGCAACCAGCCCCACCGCCGCAATCACCGCCCCCATGCGGGCCAGCCTGCGTTGATTCACGGTTTCCTCCCCCGGCGATCACGAAAAAGCGCCCGGACGCGAGAGATGATCTCGAATGCCCGTGCGGCGCAGGAGACGGTACAGGCTCGACGCAACGTCGGATATCCCGGCTTCGTGCCTCGGTATCCGCGCCGCGCGCGTTCGTCGCCCTGCGCGAGGTCGCGAACCGGCCCCCGCTCACGCTGCGCGGAACGAGCCCGTCTCAGCGTGGCGGACGAGCGAGCGTAGGCAGGAGGCGACGGATGGTTGCTGAGCTCATGCGGCTCAGGTCCGGCGCCAACCGGTCCAGTTCACTGTTCGGCAAGCGCGGCGCGGCGCCTGCCTGCCATGTTTTGATTTCGTTCACGTCCCGGTGGCTCCACAACGTCAGGGCCATGAGGGGTGGACCCGGATACGCCGACATCGCACGGTGCAGGACGCCACGATGTTCGTGCAGATCGATTAGAAGCTGCGGATGCACCGCGACCACGACAGCAAGCAGTTCGGGTATCTCCGCACCGCACTCGACCAGCATGCGCACCATGATTCGCAGGTGGCCGTACTGAAATGCCTCGGGATAGCGGATTCCGTAGGCCAGCGCGAGCTCGACCACGATGCAGGAGGCGCCGGCGAGTTCGTTCAGACGCTGGACGGTGAGCGTCAGGAGCTGCTGTGGCAGGCGGACATCATGCAGGAGTCCCCGGGTGAAGCCGGCGGCGAGTTGCAGGCGTAAGTCGTGCACCGCTGGCTCAGCGTTGTGCAGAGCCGCCCATCCCACCGCCGCCAGGTAGGCGCTCTCCTGGTCACCGGCCATCAGCCACTCATGGTGGATCTCGGGGTGGACCTGGCCGCCACCGCGCAACTCGACCACCAAGCCGGGGCCGTCGCCCGTCACCGTGATCGACTCCATCATCGCTTCCCACGCCGACCGCCGCAGTCCGGCCCGCCAGACCTGCAGCAACTCGCGCCACCACGCCAGCGGCGACATGCCGGAGGGCGTCATGCCTGCGATCTCGACCGGACCGGCAGTCATCCACAGGAGCACCTGAACGATGTTGGCGGTGTAGTTCGCGAAGCACTCCACGTAGCTTGCGTCACGACTGAGGTACCGGGAGAAACGCCCTCGTTCCCAGCGCTGCCGTGACTCACGAAGAATCGTGCGCGCTATCGCAGTCACCTGGTCGACCTTCTCGGAGCCTTCGAGCCGGACACGCTGGGCCACGAACGGCAGGATGGCGGCCCCGCCGACGCTGACCGACTGATGCGACAGAAGCGCGAAGAGAAGATGATCGTCCAAGCTCGCTCGCAGCCGGGGCCGGGACTCGCTCAAATCGGCGAGTTCCCGAACGACGAAGTAGGCGATCAGGTATTCGCCGAAGGTCGCGTGCAGAAATTCGTAGCTCCGATACGCTTCCTCCTC
This sequence comes from Actinoplanes sp. NPDC051861, assembly GCF_040681145.1. Taxonomy (NCBI): domain Bacteria; kingdom Bacillati; phylum Actinomycetota; class Actinomycetes; order Micromonosporales; family Micromonosporaceae; genus Actinoplanes; species Actinoplanes sp. NPDC051861. The sequence goes on along the minus strand of NZ_JBFAYE010000007.1, from coordinate 85,384 downwards.
CGCGGTCTCCGCGGATACTACGAAGAAGAACCGGCCGATCACCCGGCGCGCTGGACCGAGGCGCCGGATGTCTTCGTCCTCCTGCACGTCCTCGAGAGCCTCAAGATCTTTAATGAGCTGCTTCTCAGAGATGTAATGCCGCCCGCGATTGAACATGCCGAAGGCGGCGATGCCGAGCCTCCAGCGCTCGTCCGCGACATCCATCGAATCGGGCTCTCCCTTGGCCGCCTCGCGATCGATGAATTCGCGGAGGAGATCCTCGTACAGTTCGGCACTCGACGTTCCCGACGACGATCGCGGAACCTCGTTCTTCGCGGCGAAAACCGCGAGCAAGAGAAGCAGGAGCGGCTGGCGCGACAGCTGGCCGTACTCGACGATCTCCTCAACCGGAACCGGAAGGATCTTGCCCGCCTCGATGAGACCAAGATTCGCGCGGGTCCAGCGATCCAGCCAGAAACGGGCCTGGTCCTCAGTGAAGTCCAGAAATTTCATCGTCACGCAACCCAGCGGGATCTTCGCAAGGTCCGCGACCACAGTCCGCGAGGTGACAATGACAAAGATCGGGCCGGCAGCGTCGAGCTCTCGCTGCTGGAACTCGGCGACACGCCGTAGGTAGCCCGATTCCGTCGCCCCTGTCGCCTGCATGAGCTCGTCGAGACCGTCGATGAACAACACCCGTGTCCGGTCGCGGCCCGCATCACAGAACGCCTGCCAGGTGATCCGCCCGTGGCTGCGCCTGCGGAGCGCCGCGTCGATCTGTTCGAAGACGGCGGCGTCGGGGTCGGGAACATCCCGGAGTGCGACTCGGGCCACCACGTACGCGTCGTTCTCCGACAATCTGGCCGCACAGACCTTCGTGAACAGGCTCTTGCCCGAGCCCGGGTGACCGAGCACCACGAGTGGGCGCTCAACGCCTTGCGGCGATGCGACGTAGGCGGCGAGAAAGGCGCCCAGGTCGGCGCCGAGACGTTGGCCGCTCCACCATGTCTCGTCGGCCGGCATGGACCGGTCGTCAATCACCGACCACCGGTATGAGGGGTCGACGTAACCATTCAGGACCAGGGGAAACTCGACGCCGGCGAGAGACTTCAACTCTTCCGAGGAGACAAGCGGCTTCTCCAGGATGCCGCAGTTGATGTTGCGGAGGCTGCGCCGCGTCTCATCCGCTCGGATGCTTGCGCCGAAGTCCGCACGGGCAAGCCAATGGCGAAGCCGGTCCAGCGCGACGCGATCGGCGAGGGATGACGCTTCGGTGCTCTCGCCACCCGCCCAGATCTTGAATTCTGGGACGCTATTCGCCAGCCGCGGATAACGGCGCCGGTAGTTGTCCACGGCGCGGCTGACCACATCCTGCGCGAACGAGTTCCGCTGGTCGTTGCGGTCCTGGCGCCATTTGGTCCATACCTTGAAATTCCTGACGAAGGCAACGAGAACAGCAACGAATCTCTCGTACTCGGGCTGGATCCGTACGAGCAGGTTCGTTGAGAAATCGCAGCCGACCCAGGGAAGGTCGATCTGTGTGTCGAAGAGCGTCCGAACAGCGGCTACGCGCGCCTGGGCGACACCCGCGGCATGCTCGGTGCTGGTGAGCCCGACTCCGTCTTCCGGCACCACCAGCGTGAGCACCTCGGAACGCGTGAGGTTGCGAGCGGGGAAATCCGGGCCCAGGACGTCCAGGATCGCGGCCAGTAGTCCACTGACCGAGAAGACTCCGTGGATCGCGGCCAGCATCCGATGCCGTTCACGCCCCGCCGACGATTTCAGTCGCTCGACCGCGTGTTCGATCACTTCGTCGAGAGCCGTGACGACGTCGGCGCTACCGGTCATCCAGGCCCAGACGGCGAAGTTCAACTCGTCATCAGCCGCATCGTCTGCCCTGGCAAGTGCGGCATCAATACTGTCCCGATCCACGCCCCGGCCCAGGATGGCGTCAAGCGCACCGCCCAAGCTGTAGATCGACCCCGGTACGATCACGTCGACAGATCCTCCAGTGCCGCGCGGAGTAACCGGACGACGGCGGACGCGCCGAACGGGACCCGCGGCTCGGGATAGGTCGCCGGGTCGTCGAGCGAGTCGGTGATCGCCCATCCCAGGCGCCCTTTCGCGTCACGACGACACATCAGGGTCGCGAGTACAGAGGCTTCCCGCGTGGTACCCGGAAGGTGTTCGGCGAGGCACAGGAGGACGATGTCCTGCCTTCGATCGGCCGTCGACAGCATCAATGGTTCGAACGTACGAAACCGAAGCCGAACCTCGCCGACCGAGAGCATCGGCACGCCGGGGTCGAGCAACGCGTCGGGCAACGCCTCCCGGATCTCGTCGAAGGCGTCCTCCAGCACGGAGACCAGGTCCGCACGTGCCTGCCGCCGTTCGTCCTCAGTCCACGCCAGCTCCGTTTCGGCCCGGACTGCCGCGACACGCAGGTCTTCGGTGGCTCGGTGGCGGCGATTGGCGATCTCGACCAATTCGGCTTGGTCCGGTGCCAGCGGACGCCTCACGCCGCTCAGGGCCTCAAGCACGGCACGGGCGTCCTGTGGGCGGTCCGGCGGCGCCTTGGCCAAGAGGCGCAGCAACAGCCTCGTCAGTTGAGGCGGAAGATCAGCTGGTGCCGGCGGTGTCTCGGACAGGTGCTGGCGCCGGTAGTCGTCCTCCTCCGGCCCGGCGAACGGCAGACGGCCCGTGAACACCTCGAACGCGAGCACGCCCAACGCGTACAGGTCGGATTTCGCCGTCGCCGGCTGATTGCGCCACAGTTCCGGCGCAACGTAGGGATCGGTGCCCCAGCCGGCGAGAGTGTAGGTTCCGGTGGCCTCCGACAGAGTGCGCGACAGACCGAAGTCGGCGACCTTCCACGTGTCGCCGAACCGCAGGACGTTCGCCGGCTTCAAGTCACGATGGACGATCGAGATCGCGGCCATCTGCACCAGCCCCTGTGCCAGGTCCCGCAGGATGGCCAGTCCCGATGCCAATGTGAACGCGCCACCTGCCAGGGCACCCCGCAGCGAGCCGTCGGCGAGCGGCATCGCGATCAGCAGGTCACCGTCGTCGAATCCATGGCCGAGTGGGAGTACCAGGTTGGTCGTGTCGTCGCCGGACCGGGACGCTACGGTCAGCCGGTCCCCGATCTCCAGCTCGCGCTCCCGCTGACGGGCTTTCGCCACAGAGGGAAAGCGCAGGGCTATCCTCTTCACCGCGATGGCGTCGCCTGTAGCGGCACACCAGCCCTGGAAGACGTCACCCATACCGCCCGGCTCTCCCAGAAGGCGATCCTCGTCGTAATCCCACACGACATCGTTGCCGTCCCGAAAACGCCGCACGCCCGTGGATGTTACGCGGGTTCAGCTCAGGACCAGGGCTCGTGGGGCGACGCTTACCGCGGCGCCTGACTCGCTGCGGACCTGTACCGCGCCGTCCTTTGTGGCGACCAGGGCGAAGGCGCCTCGCGGTGTGCCCTTCGGGGCGACGACGGTGAGGTCCTCGGCGTTGTTGCGGCCGGGTTCGTAGGCGGTCACCGCGCCCACGGCGTCACCGGTGGCCGTCACTGACAGGAGGGCGGCGGCTACGCGACCGGCCGGGACCTCGGCGAGACCGGTCTCGGGGACGACAGCTACGCGTTTGTCGCCGCCGGCCGTCACGCGTACCTCGGAAGGGTCGGCCGGGGTGACCGGGACAACCAGGCCGGCGTTGCTCACCGGCGCGCCCTCGCCGGTGACATAACCGACCAGGTCCGCGCGCATCTCGGTGCCCGCGACGTAGCGGAGGCGGACCTTGTCGCCGGTGACCGGTACGGCCAGGAAGCCCACGCGCGTCCGGTCGGCGCCCTTGGTCGGGCCCCAGAACAGCGTCTGTGTCATCGCGCCGCTCACCGGTCCCGCCGAGATCCGGCCGCCGTGCGGGCCGACGTCGCCGGTGACCTGCAGCAGTACTGCCGAGATGGAGCCGGCGTCGCGCAGCTGGGCTACGTCGTTCAGCTGGACGGTGGCCTCCTTGCCGTCGCGCTTCGGGATCAGCTTGACCACCTGCGACGGCGGGAGCGTGACGATCCGGCCCTCCGACGACGTCTCGGCCGGCTGGAACGCGCCGACCAGGTTCACCAGCAGGTCGCCGCCGCCGCTGCGCAGGACGAGGGTGCGGTCGGGGCCGATCTGGACGATCGCGTTGGCGGTCATCTGGACTCCGGCCCGCGGCACCCGCAGCACCGTCGCCGGTCCCGCGCCGCCGTCGACCGTGACGTCACCCGCTCCGGTCGTGTCCACGATCGACACCTCGGCGAGCACGGCCGAGGCACCGGCGGGAAGGTCGTTGAGGGGAACCTCGGTGTCGGCGCCGGCCTTCACCGGGCCGTTGCCACGCGTGTCCAGGATCAGGGCGGGCCCGACCGGCACGAACCTGGTGCTGCCCTTCACCGGCACGGTGGCCGGGTCCGCCGCGCGGGCGTCGAGCACTGTCTGCGGCGTCTGCGAGGCCGCGGTGGCAGCGCCGGACCCGATCACGAATCGCGCACCGAAGATCACGGCGACCGAGGTCACCACTGTGGTCACGAGGATCGCCAGCCAGCGGACCGTGGACTGGCGCCGCCGCTCCGAAGCCGTCAACGTCACCCGAATCGGTCCGGCCGGCCTCGTCCCACCGTCGGCCGGAACCCTGTCCTGACCCCGCATCGTGTCCTCCCGCTCTCCGCTGCTCCCGTGCCGCCCGGTGCCTCACACCGGGCCGGTCAACGGGCTTTCGCCACGAACCCCGCCGCCGGTTCCCCGCGGAGGGGCTGAATTGTCCAGCCGGTACCCGACATCTCGATGCCGGTCCATTCTCGCTCCTCGATGTCCACATCGGAACCGCCACCGACGACAACGGCCCGCCCGACGCCCCCGGCTCGCCGCGTGGCAACAGCAGCCGGGCGGGAAGGAGCGGCGGGAACGACGGGGACGAAGGGCGCGGCGGCAGGGCGGGAAGCGGCAGCGGGGTGCGGCGCGGCGGCGGCGAAGTGCGGGGCCGCCGGGACGGCCGCGCGCCCGGCCGTTTCCCCGGGCCATGGAGAACCCGGCTGAGCAGGGACAACGAGAGCCTGGGCAGGAACGACAGGAGCCTGGGCGGGAACGACAGGAGCCTGGGCGGGAACGACAGCCGGGGCGGGAACGACAGGAGCCCGGGCGGGATCGGGAACGGGAACGGGCGCCGGGACGGACGGGCGACTCAGCATTGCCACGGCTGCGGCCACCGCACGGCGGTGTTCGCCGGCGAGGAGGGCCGCTGCCAGGTCCGGAGCGATCTCAAGTCCGGCGGGGTTGCCGAGGCCGCATGTCACCGGCTGGAAGCCGGCGCGGGCCAGCAAGCCCGACGCCTGCGCGGGATCCACGGCACCCGGTGGTGTCGCGAAGACCACGTTCACCCGGCAGTCGCGCGGCAGGCGGAGTCGTTTACGCGTACGCGAAAGGATTTTGGAAGTGAGCGTGCCCACCTCACCCACCGCAACCAGCCTGTCCGGCCCTGGCCGGACCACCGCCAGCACCACGCCGCCCGCCGTGAAGCAGGCTCCCACGACCGCGCTCATCGGGTCACCACCCGCAGCCAGGCGTCGCCGAGGACCGCCGCCACCGGATCCGCGAAAGCGGTCTGGATCTGCGCGGTACCACCCGCCTCCACGAGATAACCGCGACCCGGCACCGGTCGTGGCGGCGCCTCCCGGGGCAACCGGATCCGCAGGATGTCCCCGTCGTCCGCGGACGGCCGCAGCAGGAGACCCGTCCGCGACATCGTCAGCGCGCGCTGCCACGGCTGCATGCCGCGGAACGCCTCGGCGCGCCCCGACACCACCACGTGGCCGCCCGGCGGAACCGACGACATCAACCGGTCGAGTGCCGCCGCCGCGCCCGGGCCCAGGGACTCGATGCCGTCCACCAGCAGCAGGCCGTGCCCGTCCGCCGGCCACCCGGTCAGGTCCTCGAACGACCCCGCGAGTGAGGTGACCCGCGTGCCCTCCCACACTCGCGGGTCGGCCGCGACCACGCAGACCGTCCCGTCCGCTGCCGCGGATGCCGCGAGTGTCCGCAGTGCCGAGGTCCGCCCGCTTCCCGGCGGGCCCGCCACCACGGCGTGCATGCCGGGCGCCAGGGAGAGGGACGCGACGGAGAGGTCGTGGAAGTACCGGCCGATCCCGAGGCGCCAGCTCGACCCGGACACTCCCGAGACGCTCAGCACGTCGGCCACCGGCACCACCTCGGGCAGCACGCCGACCGACGGCGCCGGAACCGCGTCCGGGTAGAGGGCGGCGATCCGTTCCACCGACGATGCCACGTCGTACCGGCCGATCTGCAGTTCGGCCCGCGTCGCGATCTCGACCGCGCGCAGTCCGCGCAGTTCGGGCAGGTCGCGGACCCGCAGGCCGAGCCCGGTGTACGAGGTCGCGTCCGCAAGCCGCAGGCAGAGCTTGGTGGGCATCTGGGCGAGTACCCGCCCCGGCAGCCCACGATCGTGCGGCGCCGACACGAGCAGTCGCAGCCCGGCCGTGCCGCCGTCGCGCAGGAGTCGTTCCAGTCGCTGTTCCGCGTCGGCCAGCCCGGCCCGGTCGGCCGCCTCGGCGAGGGCGGCCCAGCCGGCCACGACGAGCAGGATGTCCGCGCCGGTGGCGGTACCCGCGCGCCGCGCCGCCACCTCGGCGTCCAACTGGTCGAGGACCCGGCGCAGCCGCTCGCCGTCGTGCGCGCCGACCACCGCGCCGACGTGCGGCAGGCCGGCGAGGGGCCCGAACACGCCGCCCAGCCCGTCCAGTACGAAGATCCGCTGCTGGTCGGGTGGGCGTACCCGGGCGAGCCCCAGGCAGGCCGAGATCAGGACCGCGCCGGTGGACGCGGAGTCGGCGCCGAGCACCACGGTCCCGCCGTCGCCCGGTTCCCAGCACCACGTGTCGGAACGCTGCTCGTCAGGCAGGTCCACGATCCCGAGCGGCACCCGGGCCGAGTCCGCCGGCAGGTCCCATCCGTCCACCTCGGACGGCAGCGGCGGCGGCCACGGCACCCGCGGCGGCTCGTAGCCTCCCGCGTCCGCGGCCGCTGTCGTCACCGCGACCAGGTGTTCGAGGTCCGTCGGCAGCCCGTCCACGCTCGCCGGTGTCTCGGCCACCGAAGCGTCCGCGACCAGCGTGAACGGTGTGACCGAGATCCGCTCGCCGCTGGCGCCCGGCCCGGCCGCCGACACGAGCGCCGTCTGCACCGGAACCACCTCGCCGGCGCCGAGCCGCACGTACGCGCGCCCCGGCCGACGCCGGTCGATGTCCGCCGCCTGCCGGGTGCCGAGCACGTCGCGCGAGTCCGCGTCGTCCTGCACCCGCAGCGCGACCCGCAGGTTCGTGTTGGCCCGGATCTTCCCGTCCACCACGCCCTGCGGCCGCTGGGTGGCGAGCAGCAGGTGGATGCCGAGGCTGCGGCCGCGCTGGGCGACGTCCACCAGCGCGGAGAGGAAGCCGGGCAGTTCCACGGCGAGCGTCGCGAACTCGTCGATCACGATGACCAGCCGGGGCAGGGGCGGGTGCGGCGCCAGGTAGTCGCGCAGGTCGCTGACCCCGGCCTCGCGCAGCCGCAGCTCGCGGTGGCGGAGCTCGGCCCGCAGGCAGCGCAGGGCCCGCGCCGCCAGGTGCTCGTCGAGGTCGGTGACCAGGCCGACCGTGTGCGGCAGCGCGGAGCAGGCGTCGAACGCGCCGCCACCCTTGAAGTCGACCAGCAGGAAGGTGAGCACGTCCGGCGAGTAGGTGCAGGCCAGGGCGGCCACCACGGTACGCAGCAACTCGCTCTTGCCCGCGCCCGTGGTCCCGACGACCAGGCCGTGCGGTCCGTCGGCCAGCAGGTCCAGGGTGAGCGGGCCCTCCTCGGTCACCCCGACCGTCGCGCGCAGACCGGCCGCACCGCGCTGCCACCACGCGCCGACGGCTCCCGCGTCCAGCCGGGTGATCGGCCGGGCCAGTCCGTCCGGCCCGGACGCCGCGGCGAGCAGCAGGTCCATGAGCCGTGCCCGGTCCGGGAGCACGGCCGCTGCGGCCGCCTGCTCGGGGTCGCTCCACTGGGCGAGGGAGCGGGCGACCGGCTCGCACATCGCCGCGCCGGCCTGCACCGGGATCACGTCCGCCCAGCGCTCTCCGGTCACCGCGTCGGTGAGCCGGCCGGTCCCGGACTCCAGGAGGTACTGGCAGACCGACGGCAGTTCCTCGGCGCGTTCGGCCACCACGACGGTACGGCCACGACCGGCGGCGAGCCGTCCCAGCAGCGCCGCGACCCGCCCGGTGAGCAGGCTCGCGCCGTCCACCACCACCAGGAAGTGCGCCGTCGCCTTCCGGTCGGTGGCGGCGGCCTCGATCCCGGCCAGCAGTTCGGCGGCGGGCACCGGGTCGGTCGCCACGCGGGGCAGCCCGTCGTCGCCGGCCAGGTGGGGCAGCCACTTGGCCCAGTCCCACGCGGCCAGGCGCGCCGGCTCGGCGAGCATCACCAGGGACAGATCCGCGGGGCCGTGCCGGGTGACCAGGTCGAGGACGACGGCGGCCACGACGCGGCGGGCCTCGTCGCGGCCGATCGCGCCGAGGCCGGTGCGGGCGCGCAGGTCCAGGTGGACCGGGACGTCGATCAGGCGGGTGCGGTCGGCGAGGGCCTCGGCCAGGGCGGGGCGGTCGGTCAGCGGGTCGGTGCGGCGGCCCAGGTCGGGCCGCCAGGTGCCGTCACCGAAGCCGAGGACCGTGCGCATCTCGTCGTCGTCGCCGGGGCGGACCTGCCAGAGCGCCCGTCCGGACCTCGCTCGGCGGGACAGCTGGGCGAGGTCGGCGTACCCGTCACGGGCCGCCGCACCGACCACCGCGCGCCGCGTCTCCAGGTCCGCGCTGAACTGCTTGAGCGCCGCCGCGTTCGCCACCGCCAGCCGCTTCGCGTCCTTGCGCGCCTGCCACTTCGACTCCACCCACCGGGCCAGGCCCATGAGCGGGGTCATCAGCGTCATCAGCAGGAAGAACGGGCTGAACACGAGCGCCATCACGATGCCGACGGGCAGCGGCGCGAGCATCATCAGCCAGGACATCGGGACGGGGGCGGCGGGAGGAGCGGGAGGTGCGGGCACCGGCACGTGGGTCGCCGCCGGGGGCGTCGCGATTCTGGGGGTACGGACCAACGGCACCCGCCCGCCGGGGTCAGCCGGGGGTGGCGGCGGAAGACACGCGCCGGGCGGCACGGCGGCCAGCCGGAAGACCGTGTCGCCGGTGACCACCACCGTGCCCGTCTCCGGCTCGCCGGTGAGCAGTTCGTCGCCGTCCAGCCGAACCGGGTCGTCGTCGTGCATCGCGGTGACCCGTACCTGATCGCCCACCTCGACGTGCAGGACCGGCCGCCGCACCTCGCCGATCGTCAGCGCGCCCGGCCCGCCTCGGCCGATCAGGTACTCCCCCGGCGCCAGGGCCGCCGCGTGACCCGACTCGGGCCCGGCGATCCGGCGGATCTCGACCGGCTCGCCGCGCGGGCCGTCCTCGGGCGCCGCAGCGGGCCCGCCGAAGCCGAGCACCGACCCGGCACGGGCCGGGAGATCGGCGATCCGGGTGCCGGTGGCCAGCGGTATCCCGTCCAGGTCCACAGCGGACGGAATCCCGCCGAGGATCGCGTCGAGCAGTTCCGCGACGGTGGCCTCGGGCGTGGCCGTACCGACCACCACGTCCCTGCCGGCCCCGGTGCGCCGGTCCCGGATGCTGATTCTCATGACCGGCTTTCGCGGCGGACGCGCCGTCCGGTTTCCGGCATTGGTACATCTACCTGAAGCGATGATCCAGTATGGTTGTCCGGTGGCCGTCAGCAAGCCGCCGAGTGCGACTTCCAGCCCGCCCGCCCGTGCGGAATTGCCCAGGTCAACACGGGTACGCTTCCGTGATGGCGACGTCGACGCCCTGGCCGAGGTCTACGACCGGTACGCGCGTCCGGTGTGGTCGGTCGCGATGACCGTCACGCACGCGGACCACCTCGCGCAGGAGGCCGTCCAGGAGGCGTTCCTCCGCGCGTGGAACGCGGCACCGACGTACGATCCGGACCGTGACCTGGGCCCGTGGATGCTCACGATCGCCCGGTACACGGCCCTGGACCTGTTGCGGCGCGAACTGCGCCCGACCCGGGGCGGTCACGAGGCCGAGCAGGACAACGACGCCGTCGTCGATCCGCCGGACCTCGACCGCGCGTGGATATCCTGGGCGGTACAGGAGGCGCTGCGCCAGCTCAGCGACCACGAGCGGGAGATCGTCCGGTTGTCGTTCTACGAGGATCTGACCCACGCGCAGATCTCCGAGCAACTCGGGCTGCCGGTCGGTACGGTCAAGTCCCGCTCGCACCGCGCACACCGGCGGCTGGCCGAACTGCTCGAGCACGTGCGGGATGTGCCGGAATTCCCGCCGGACGGGAACCCTTCGGGGTCCGGCAGCCGAACCCATACGGGGACAGCGCCTCGGCAGCGAAGGGACGACGCATGAACGCAGAGCCGCCTCGTGGCGGCGACGCTCCTGACGAGGGCTTCGTCGCGCTGCTCGCCGCCCATCTCGACAAGCGCGCCGCGGGCCCCGACGAGTCCACCGCCGACGAGACCGACGCCGCTGAGAGCCCCTATCTGATGGCGGTCGCCGAGCAGCTGAGTGCGGAGCCGGCCTGGAGCGGCCCGCCGCCGGCGCTGCGCGACAGCATTCTGGCCGCCGCCCGCGCCGGCAAGGCCCCGGCGGTCGCCAACTCCCACGCCGTCGCGGAGGTCACGGCCGAGACCACACCGGAGACCGTGCCCGATGTGGTGCCCGAGCCCGCGCCGGAACTCGAACACCCGAGCCCGCCGGGCAGGGCATGGTGGCATCCCGAGCGCTGGTTCCCCCAGCTGCCCCGGATGGCCTGGGCGATCCCGACCGCGGTCGTCGCCGCGGCCGTCTTCACGTTCGCCGTGCTCGCGGTCGACCGTGCCCTGGTCCAGCAGCCGGACGGTGAGCCGTTCGCCGCCGCCGGCACCACCCTGGCACCGCAGGCCACCGCGACCGGCGAGATCGTCGCCGAGCCCGGCGGGTTCTCGATCACCATCCAGCCGGAGAGGCTGCCGGCCGCCGCGCCGGGTTCCTACTACGCCGCCTGGCTGACCGGGCCGGCCGGCAAGGTGCCGATCGGATCGTTCCACTGGCGCCGCACCGGCGCGCCGATCGAACTGTGGAGCGGTGTCGACCCGGCCGCTTATCCCACGCTCTCCATCACCCTGCAGGCCGAGGGCGACCCGCCCACACCGTCCACGCTGGTCGTGATGACCGCCGACCTGGCGCCCTGACCACACCGAAACGGCCCCGCACCGAGGAGCAGGTGCGGGGCCGTTCGCTTTTCACGGAGCCGGCGGCGGTTCGGGCCGGGGTCCCGGATCCGGTGAGCCCGGATCCGCCCGGTGGTCGTCGCTCGCCTCCTGCCAGCGCCGCAGGTCGCTCTCGTAGTCCGCGTACGACGCGGCGAACGCCTGCGCCTCGGCGACGGCGACCCGGGCGGCCTCCGCGCGCTGACGGCAGGTGACCGCCAGCTCGGTCAGCTCGGTGGTGACGCCGTCCAGGAGTTTCGCGGCGGCGTCCAGTTCCTCGGTCACCATGCCGGTGAGCTGGCCGCCGATCATCACGTTCCCGCTCATCGTGGCGCGGGCCGGGTCGATCAGTGTGGCGGTGGTCCTCGCGGCGGCCTCCAGTTGCTCGGCCGCGGCCTCGAATTCCTCAGCGGTGGGCATGTCAGCGGTCCCCTCTCGTGAGCCGAGGCCGTGACGGAGCTCCCGTCACGGCCTCGTTCGCTTGCTGCGCGCGGGGTCAGCCCCGGACGATCCCGGTGTTCATGACCTCGTCGAGCTGGACGGCCTGCGCGTCCATGGCCGTGCTCAGGGAGGCCGCGGACTCGCCGGCGGCGGCCGCCACCAGGTTGAACTGCCCGGCCACCTCGCTGAGCTCGCCGCCGAGGCGGGCCAGGTCGGCGCGGAAGGTCTCGAACAGCTCCTGGACACGTACGGTCGTCTCGGTGACCCGGGCGTCCAGCTCGATGCCGACCTCCTCGGCCTGCGCCCGGTTGGCGCCGGTCCACTGGATGCCGCTGAAGCCGGTGGCCACCGAGCGGGACTCCTGGCTGACCGCCTGCAGGGAGGAGACGACGGCGGTCTGCGCGGAGCTGATCTGCTCCTGCAGCCCGGCGACGGCGTTGTCGGTGGTGGACACGACGTTGGTGCCGCAGGCGACGAGGTTGTCGCCGAGGGCCCGGTACGCGGTGGCGTGCGCCTGGATCTGTGCGGTGTCGCCACCGAGCATGCCAGCGATCATGATGGAGCTCCTTCCGAAATGTGTTGTATGTGGTCTCATGAAGCATTCGTCGTGAGTGGACGCGGCGGTTCCCGCCCAGCCCAGAAATCTCAGAATTCGTACGAGCCGAAGTCGAGGTTCGCGAATCCGTAGTCGGTGATGCCGTACTCCGCGGCGCTGGAGCCCGCGAAGTCGTAGTCGCCGAACCCGTAGTCGGCCAGGTTGTAGTCGTCGAACGGCCCGGCGTTGAACGAGCTCAGGCCGAACGAGTCCAGCCCGCCGAAGTCGAGGGTGATGCCGTCCGGGACGAGGGGGATGTCTCCCGTGGCACCGCCGCCGAGGAACGTGCCACCACCACCGACGAACGTGCCGCCGTCACCGGGAACCGCCGGGGCCTCCGGTGAGGCCTCCGGTGAGCTGAAGCCCCCGCCGAGGGCCGGCTCCGCGGGGTTCGGCTCGCCCATGTCCAGGGTCTGCCCGAACGGCGGCTGGAACGGCCCGCTGAAGTCCGGGCTCACGTCGAACGCCAGCCGTGTGCCGTCCGGCGCGTCCCGGACCATCTGCACCTGCTCGGGGGCCAGGCCCGACATCTCGGCGATCCGGTCGAGCGCCCAGCCCTCGCCGACCGGGAACTTCACGCCGGCCATCGCACCGACGCCGCCGCCCCACGCGCTGGCGAAGTCGCTCTGCTCCACCCAGCGGATGTCGCCGTTGGTGGCCCGGAAACCGACCGCCCCGATGTACGGGAGATTCACCCCGGCGATCGTGTCGTTCGTGATGATCGGCCACTGGCCGTCGAGGATCGGCGAGACGTTGACGTCGCTGGTCACCTGGACGTTGAAGCCGTACGGCCCGCGCTGCAACCCGGCGCCCACGTTGGCCGTCAGCGTCACGCCGTCGACCGGCCCGCCGTTGTTGTCGACGTACTGCGCGCCGAGCTTGGCACCGCCGTAGACACTGTGCGACGCCTCCCACGGCCCCTGCACCGACGTGCCGCCACCCGCGATGAGCAGCATGCCCTCCTGGGTACGCGACCCGCCCTCCATGATCGGGTTGGGGGTGAACGCCGGGGTGGCCAGCTGCGACCAGTCGATCGGGGTGTTGAGTTGCGTCTCCGGCTGCCCGAGCCAGAGGAAGGGCATCGGCGTCGTGCGGACGACCGGATTGCCGAAGACACTCCCCGGATCCGAGTTGCCCACCGCCGGGTCCACCTCGGTCCCGACCGCCTCGACGACGCTCAGCGGCGCCTCCGGCCGCCAGACGAACGGGAACGGCGTCGTACGGATCTCCGGGTCGTCGCCGAGAAGGCCGACCGCGGCGGTCGTCTCGGCCGCGAAGACCGTCCTGACCTCGGTGAGCGTGTCGTCCCCGTCGCCGCCGGCCAGGGTGTCCGAGCCTGCGCCGCCCACGAGGGAATCGTCCGCGGCGGCGAAGGTGGTGAGCGCGATCGGCCTGGCGTCACCGACGACGATGCCGGGCACCGGCTCCGGAATGGAATCCACACCGGGCGCCGGGGACGCGCCGGGCGCCGGGAACGGCAGGTCGCCGGGCACCGGGAGCGGCAGCCCGCCGAAGGACGGCACCGGCGTCGGGATGGAGTTCGTGCCGGGCGCGGTCACCGAGATCCCGGGAAGCGGCGCGGCCACCCCGCCGACCGCCTGCGGCTGGGACGCCTTGGGCGGCGGCGCCGGGTTGAGCGCGTCCACCACCCGGCCCAGCTGGCGGACCACGATCGGCGCGGCGACGGCCGGGTTCGCCCCCTTGAACACCGCCTCCAGGACAGCGCCGAGTTCGGCGACCCGCTTGGCCAACTCGGCCGGGTTGCCCAGCGACTCGTCCTGCGGGTCGCCCGGTTGACGGGGCCCGTTCAGGATCCGGGCCGCCTCGGCCAGGGCCGCGCCCGCCTGGAACGCGTTCCCGGTGTCCGCCGCCTTGATCGCCCGAGCCAGGCTGGCCGCCACGCCGGTGCCCTGCGCCAGCGACTGCAGCGCCTCCCGGTCGCCGGGGGCGAACTCGAACAGCGACTCTCCCGGCTTCCCGCTGAGCACGCCCTTCGGGTTGGCCACGGCGGCGGCACCGGCGGAGATCGCGGCCAGCCCACTGCCGAACGCCGCCAGCAGGTCGCCCTTGCGGATGGCCTCGATCACGCCGATCACCGGTGCGGCGACCCGGTTCACGTCCAGCACGGTCGTGCCCAGCCGCACCAGGTCCTCGGCGAACTGCTTGTCCAGGCCGAGGCTGCCGATGATCTGGCCGCCGTTGCCGAGGATGCTGCCCGCCGCGCCGAGACCGGCCGTCACCGTGTCCAGCAGACCGTCGGCCTGGGTGAACCGGAGCACCGAGGTCCCGATGTCGAAGGCGCGCTTGGCGTTTCGCAGCACGTCCAGCATCGAGGAGTTGAACACGCCTTCCAGCACAGTGCCCTGCAGCGCGTCGACCGCCGTACCGAAGATGTTAGTCCCGGCCGTGAACGCCGACAGGCCGGCGCCGATGGCAGCGAGCCAATCCCCCTCTATCGCATGATATGCGGCCTCGCCGAGGCTGAGCGCCAGCGAAGCCGCACCGACCACCTGCAGACCCGGCACCACCAGGCTAAGCGCGCCCAGCGCGATCTTGCCGACCTGGAAGATCGCCTTGAACGGGTTGTCCTTCCAGGACTCGAGGATCGCCTTGCCGACCGCCTTGATGCTGTCCCAGGCGCGCGACAGCCAGCTCTTCTTCTTGCGCCGGATGCCGGTGAGGACGCCGAGCTCGTCGAAGCTGAAGCTGAACTTGTACTTGCCGATCTCCTCCTTGCGCGATCCGGGGATGCCGAACTGGCGCGCCACCAGCAGGAACTCCGGGCTGCTGCGGATCGCGCCCTCGTTGCGCAGCCTCAGCCGGCTGCGTCCCAGCACACCAAGCACCTGATCACCGACGATCGCGGTGAGCTGGCGCTCGGTCAGCGCCGGCGCGCCCACCACCGCGATCGTCCGGAACGCCGCGACCACGTCCAGGATCCGCAGGCGCAGATCCGCGCCGGAGGTCGCCTGCCGCAGGTGGCCGAGCGAGGCGATGAACTGGCTCTGGATGGCGGGTGAGTCCGCGAGCGAGCGCGGGATCTGCGACGCGACCAAGGCGAACAGCTGCTGCTGAAGGGTCTCGGTGAGCTCGGGCGGCGCACCGGTGAAGTCGAGTTTGACCGCCGCCGCGAGGCGGTCCAGCAGGCTGCCCAGGCCGGTCAGATAGGCCGGGTCGAGCACGCCGGAGTCGCGGCCGAGCTGAAGGGTGGCCGCGATGCCGGCCGCGTTGAAGAACGCGAGCGGCTGGGTGTCACCCTCGAAGCCGGTCGGCAGCAGCGCGCTCTCCAGGATCCGGTTGGCCCGCAGGTAGGCGATCGCGGACGCGAAGCTGTCGGTACCGCCGGGGTCCTTCCACCCGACGTACGTGGCGAACGCGAGCGTCTGCGCCAGCTGCGCCGCGTCCGGCGCCGCGGAGGTACGGCCGGTCAGCAGCGCCGGGAGGTAGCTCTCGATCGCCGTCAGGTCGGGCCGCGCACCGGACTCGCCGCGGGCGAACTCGTAGCTGTCCAGCGCGTCAGCGAGGGTGGGCAGCCCGGCCGCCAGGTGCATCCGGCGGTCCAGCTCGACCGTCCCGCTGATCCAGGCGAGCAGCTGGGCCGGGTTCGCGAGCACCTCGGCGACCGTCCGCCCGTCCGACCAGAAATCGTTGTAGAACACCTCGGTGCCGTCGCGGACCTGGACCCGTCGCAGCAGCGCGCCGAAGAAGCCCTTGCCGCTGACCTCGATCTCGGCGGGTGCTGGCGGGCCGACGTGTTCGATGCCCAGCTGCTTGGCGAGCAGTTGCAGATCGGCGACGAGTTCGGCGGGCGGCGGCTCCGGCAGCTTCGGCGCGGCGGATCCGAGCAGCAGCGGCGACAGCCGGGCGAGCGCCGCGTCCAGGGCGGCGGAAGCGCCCTTCGGCGGCAGGCCGCGCAGGACGTCGCGCAGGCTGCGCGGCCCGGCGAACCCGAGCAGCCCGGCGATCGCGCCGCTCAGCTCGGCCGGTGTGGCACCCAGGCTCGCCGCGGTCTGCTGCGGGTCGATGGTGAACCGCTCGGCCAGGTCGGCCTTCTCCAGAACGCCGTTGCCGAGCTTCTTGAGTCCCTCGTGCACGAGCGTCAGCTGCGTCGGCGACTGACCGGTCAGATCGGCCAGGCCGAGCGCGGCGACCGCCTGCCGCCGGGTCTGTTCGGTCCGGCCCGCGACGTCGAGCAGCACCTGGCCCAGCGCCCGCGTCCCCTGCACATCGATACCGACAAAGGCCATCGTCCGCCCCCTTCCGCGCACTCCCCGTGCGGGAGCTGTCGACAGCCCGTCTTCGCCGCGGGAACCCGGAGCGGTTCCCGCGGCGAAACCAGGACGACGAGAAGAGACCTGGAGGTTCCGATGACCGTGCAGACCGGCCACCACCCGTCCCCGCTGGACACCGAGCACTGGCTGGAGGGCCCCACCGGCTTCCCGGCCGGCGGCGTCGTTCTCGATCCGGCCGAGCCCTCGGAGGTGGTCGCCACGTCGCGCGGGCTGACCCTGACGCGCCGGCAGCTGGACGAGGTGATCGCGTTCACCGAGTTCCTGGCCGGGCGCGCGCTGCCCGGTGAGGACCGCCTCGAACTGGCCGCCGACCTGACCGACGCCTTCGACGACACCCCGAAGGCGGCGCTGAAGTTCCTGCGCCCCCTGACCGCCGGGGTACGCCGGGTCGGCTCGCTCGATCCACTGCGCCGCGCGCAGCGCCGGCTACAGGCGCTGACCACCACCTATGTCGTCGAGCAGCGCCGCCAGAGCGACGGCGACGAGCTGAGCCCGGTGATGACGGTGGTGAGCCGGTACAACCCGGTGGTCCGGCAGTGGGCCGCGAGCGGTATCGTGCTCGTCGCCGACGCGCTGACCGCGCGCTGGGAGCAGCACCGCCTTGTCCTGGGCCTGGCCGGGCGGGAACCCGAACCGTTCGACCAGCTGGCGCGGCGCCTGGTCGCCCGGACCGATCGAGCCGGCAAGCTGGAGGTCGCCGAGCTGGCCGCCGCCGAGTTCCGCCTGCTGGTGGTCCGCAGATACCTGCGTGACCTGGGCCGCACCGCCACCGGAGAGCTCGCGGCCGAGATCGACCGCGCTGCGGCGTCGGCCCTCGACGTCGACATCGTGGTGCAGCAGGTGGGTCACCGCGCGGCACTCGCGCTTTCTTAATACGTACGAGCCTCAAGAAGACGTCCCGGCCGCCGATCACGCTGGCGTTCCGTGCATGGGGGGTTCGATGACCGAGACCGTTCAGGCGCCGTCGCTCAGCATCGGCGAGGTGCTGGACCGGCGACTGATCCGGCCGATGTACCAGCCGATCGTGGAGCTGTCCACGCGCCGGGTGACCGGCCTGGAAGCGCTGGCCCGCGGTCCCGCCGGTACCGCGCTGGAGTTCCCGGACCGCCTGTTCGCGGCGGCCCGGGAGTCCGGCTGCCTCGGCCACCTCGACCGGCTCTGCAGCGAGCTGGCGCTGGAGCACGCCATCGCCGCCGCCGTGCGTCCCCCGCTGCTGTTCGTCAACGCCGAACCGGCCGTGCTCGACCAGCCGCTCACCCCGCGCCTGGTCGATCTACTCGTCGGCGGGCTGCCGTTCCGCGAGGTCCTGGAGTTCACCGAGCGCGCCCTGCCCAGCGTGCCGGCGAGCATGCTGCGGCTGTCCGGGCTGGTGGAGCGGCTCGGCAACAGCATCGCGCTGGACGACGTCGGCGCCGACCCGATGTCGCTCGCCTTCCTGCCGATCCTGGAACCCGAGGTCATCAAGCTCGACATGAGCCTGGTCCGCGAACCACACGCCCCGCTCACCCGGCAGGTGGCCGCGGTGGTCCGCGCGGAGGCGCTGCGGACCGGCGCCCTGGTGATCGCCGAGGGCATCGAGACCGAGGAGGACCTCGCTGTCGCCCGCGAGCTCGGCGCGCACTGGGGCCAGGGCTGGCTGTTCGGCCGCCCGGCACCGCTCGATCAGGTCACCCACGACTTCGACCCGGCGGCGGCCGAGGCCCTGCGCGGCCCGCGCCCCGGCTTCCACGTGTCGTTCCGGACCCCGTTCGAGGCGGCCACCGCGCACCGCCCGCCGTCCGCGGCGACACCGGCCGCGGTGAGCGCCGGCATCGACCGGCTGCGCGACCTGGTGGCCCACGACCCGGACACGGTGGTCGTGGTCTCCGGCCCGGACAGCGGCCTGCCGGGCGTGAGCGTCCCGCTGCCCGAACTGCTCGGCCGGGCCCGCTCCCTGATCCTGGTCGACGACCCGGCACCCGGCGAGTTCGCCGCGGTGGTGCTGGGCGCCGGGTACGGCGCGGCCCTCGGCGTACGCGGACCCGACGTCCTGGAGACCGCCGACCTGCCCACGGTGGCGGCCGTGGCCCGCGCCCTGCTCAGCCGCCACGGCGCGGGCTGACCGGTCACTGCGTCTGCTCGGCGACCTCCTCGGCGGTGAGCCGGCCCCGGTCGTCGGAGGCGGTCATGGCGCGGGCGGCGAGTGCCGGTGCCGGTGGGTCGGCCGGGCGCCGCCAGTGCCAGTCGGTGACCGCCTGGTACGCGGCGACGACGGACAGCAGGCGGTCCTCCTCGTAGGGGGCCGCGCCGAGGATCGCGCCGACCGGGACGCCGGCGGCGGTGAACCCGATCGGGAAGCCGATCTCCGGCAGGCCCAGGATGTCGAACGGCACCGGGCTGGTCTGCACGACCACGTCGCAGCTCTCGAAGACCTGGTCCAGCACGCGTTCCAGCAGCAGCAGCTTGGCGCGCTGGCCGGTGAGGAACTCGTTCGAGCCGAGCAGGGCGCCCTGAAGCCAGCCGGTCAGCGAGACACCGAACCCGCGCAGGTCGGTGCGCAGGTACGGCATGAACGGCTCACTGCGCTCGGGCAGCCGCACGTTGTTGAACTCGGTGCCGGTCAGCAGGTCCCACTGGTCCGGCAGCGGCACGTCGACCAGGCTGATCCCGTCGATCGCGTCCAGGGTGGCGAGGAGGGCCTGCCGCGGTGCGCTCGTCGCGTACCCCGGAAGAACGCCGACTCGCGTGCGCCGCGCACGGACCTTGCCCCGCACGAAGGCCGGCGTCGCCGCCTCGATCAGGTCCGGCAGCGGCGGAAGGCCCTGGGTGCGCGGATCGGCCGGGTCCTCCCCCGCCATGGCGGTCAGCATGATCGCCGCGTCCTTGGCGTCGCGGGCGAGCGGGCCGGGATGGTCGCGGGTGTAGCTGAGCGGGATGATGCCGGCCAGCGAGACCCGGCCCATCGTCGGTTTGAGCCCGGTCAGGTTCTGCGCGTTGGAGGGCGCGGTGATCGAGCCGCCGGTCTGCGTCCCGGTGCCGGAGGTGGCCATCCGCCCGGCCACCGACGTCGCGGTGCCGGTCGACGAGCCGCCCGGATCGGTGCCGGGGATCGTCGGCGTCCAGGCGTTGACCGTGGTGATGCGACCGTCCGGGGTGGTCGCCCGGGTGGTGGCGAGCGGGCCCATCTGGGTCTTGCCGAGCACGATCGCGCCCGCCGCCTTGAGCCGGGCGACCGCGGTGGCGTCGGCGGGCGGCACGAAGTCCTGGAAGAGGTACGAGTTGGCGGTGGTCCGCACCCCGGCGGTCCAGTAGTTGTCCTTGATCGCCAAAGGGATGCCATGCAGCGGCCCGGTGTGCCGCCGGCGGCCGGCGGCCTTGGCCGCGGCACGGGCCTGGTCGGCGAGGACGGTGTTGAACGCCTGGTAGACCGGGTCGAAGGTGCCGATGCGGGCGAGGTACGCCTCGACGAGTTCGGACGGCGTCAGCTTGCCGTACCTGATCGCCCAGGCGGCCTCGGCGAGGGTCAGCTCGGTCGGGTCGTCCAGGGCTTCGGGGCGTGGGCGCACGTAGGCGCCCGAGCTGAAGTGGGGTGTGCCGCCGGTGAAGGCGCCGGCCGGCGCGGGCAGGGCCGTCGCCCCGGTGGCGGCCGCGGCGGCGACCGCGGCGGTGCGGGTCAGGAACGCCCGCCGGTGCAGGGCGCTCACCGGCGCCACTCCGTGCTGATCGAGGGGTAGAGCATCGGCGCGGGCTGCTGGGAGTACGCGGCCGCGTGCGCCGGGTCGGTCCCGGCCGGCGCGGGCAGCTGGAAGGCGGCGAGGGTGGTGACGCTGCCCCGCACGAACGAGCGCAGCGAGGCGAGGACCGAGGCCTGGCCCGGCGAGCCGGTCACGGGGTCGGCGGCGGTTCCGGGCGGGAGTTGGGACAGGTCGATGCCGAGCGACGCCAGCCGAGCTCTGATCATGGTGTCGAGCTCGGCGTCCGTCGGTGGAGTGACAGCCATAGTTGATCACTCTTGGAGCGGACTGTGTCGTCCCTGTGTCGGGCAGGTCAGAGGCTGAAGGCGAGGAGCACGTTTCCGTACGGGCTCGGATAGAACGGCCAGTATCCGGCCTGGACGTACACCATCCCGTTCGCCACGACGGCGCCGCCGTTGCCGGAGAGGGCGCTGCCGTACCCGGTCAGGCCGTTCACCCCGGCGAACTCGCGGATCGTGTCGAACTGCCAGAGCACGGCACCGGTCCGCGCCGAGTACGCCCGGAACTTGCCGTCGTTGCCGCCCTCGAAGACGACGCCGGGACTGGTGGTCACGGCCGGGGCGTGCGCGAGTGTGCAGACGCCGGGGTGCGCCGCCGCCCCACCGGTGGTGCAGCCGTCGGCCGGGTTCGGCGTCCGCCACACCTCCCGCCCGGTCGCCGGATCCAGCGCGACCACTGCGCCGGGGTCGGCGAAGTAGCTGGCAACGTAGATCCGGTGGCCGTCGTAGCTGCTGCCCCACTGCAGGCCGGAGATGCCGCCGCTGGGCAGGGGCACACCGACCTGCCGCCGCCACTCGACCGCACCGGTACGCGCGTCGAACGCGTGATAGACCCCGCTCTTCTGCCCGACGCCGACGAGCGTGCGCCCGCCGGTCCGGAAGATGTTCGGTGTCGCGCCGATGTCGTAGTCCAGCGCACTGCCGTCGCCCAGCCCCGGGCAGTACCCCTCCGGCTCCGGGTCGTTGCACAGGCTGCGCCAGGTGTCGGCCTTGGTGACCTGCTGCTTCCAGCGGACCGCGCCGGTGCGGGCGTCCAGGGCGAGCAGCGAGTCGAAGTCGCCGGCACTGCCGGTGTAGTTCTGCCCGGTGCCGACGTACAGCGTGCCGGTGTCCGGGTCGATCACGGGTGAGCTCCAGACACCGGCACCGGACGGTTCGAACCGCGGCGCGCCGGACGGCCACGTGCCGGTCTGCCGCGGCTCGGGAACGGTCCAGTAGCGCCAGGCCGTCTCCCCGGTCTCGGCGTCGAGCGCGTCGATGTGCCCGCGAAACGTGCAGCACGGTGAGTTCGCGTCACCGGTGTTCTCACCGCTGGACGAGCCGATGTAGATCCGGCCGCGGTAGTACAGCGGTGAACTGGTGTGCATGCCGGCCGGGTGGGCGTCGGTGTCCTTCGCCCAGCGCAGCCGGCCGGTGCGGGCGTCGAGCGCGTACACGTACCCCCGGCTGTCGCCGAAGTAGACCTTGCCGCGCGCGACGGCCGGGCCGTCCAGCACGATCGCGGCACCGGCCGCCGGATCCACCGAGAGCAGCGAGAACGTCCATCGGGTGGCCCCGGTCCGCGCGTCGAGGGCGTAGAACACGCCGTCCGGGCCGCCGAAGTAGGCGGTGCCGTCCACGATCGCCGGCTGGCTCTTGACCGGGGCGCCCGTCTGCGGATAGGCGAACGCCCACTTCAGCTTGAGCCCGCCGACGTTGGCCGCGGTGATCCGGTGCTCGGCGGCGGCGTGGCGGGAACCTCGCGTGTCGCCCTGCCAGCTCGGCCAGTCACCGTCCCGGCCGGTCGCGGCGGCCGGGACAGCGGTGGCCACGGTGAGCAGGAGAACGGCACCCAGGAGGGACATTGTCCGGCGCATCCGCCCACAGTAGAAGGTGACGTCAATCGATGGTTCGGTCGTGCTCCAGCGACGAGCCGGCCGTCTCGCGGGCCAGCAGGACCGCGACGATCGTGATGATCGAGGCGACCGTCATGTAGATCGCCACGGCCGTCGTGTTGGGGTCGTCGACGTCGCCGAGCAGCTTCAGGGCGATGATCGGGGCCAGCGCGCCGGCCAGGATCGAGGCCAGCTGGTAACCGACCGAGGCGCCGGTGTAGCGGACCGAGGTGCCGAACAGCTCGGAGAAGAAGGCGGCCTGCGGGGCGTACATCAGCGAGTGCAGGATCAGCCCGGCCACGACGGCGAGGATGATCCGGCCCTCGGAGCGGCTGCCGACCAGGCCGAAGAAGACGTACGACCAGAGGGCGACACCGGCCGCGCCGGTCAGGTACAGCGGGCGGCGGCCGATCCGGTCGGACAGCGCGCCGACCGCCGGGATGACGAAGAACTGGACGGCGGAGCCGATCAGCAGCGCGGTGAGGATCATGCTCTTGTCGGCGGACGTGCCGGCGAAGGTGGTCAGGTAGGTGATCGAGATGACCGTGATCAGGTAGTACGAGATGTTCTCGGCGAGCCGCATGCCCATCGCGAGCAGGATCTCCCGCGGGTACCGGCGGACCACCTCGAGCAACGGCTGGTGGTTGCGGCCGGCGAGCTGAGCGTGCGCCTGCTGGAAGACCGGCGACTCCTCGATGGTCAGCCGCACCCAGAGCCCGACCAGCACCAGGACCGCGCTGAGCAGGAACGGGATGCGCCAGCCCCAGGCCTCGAACTGCTCGTCCGGCTGGAACAGCGCGAGCAGCCACAGCACGCCGGTGGCGAGCAGGTTGCCCAGCGCCACACCGGCCTGCGGCCAGGAGGACCAGAAGCCGCGGCGGGCGTCGTCGCCGTGCTCGGCGGCCATCAGCACGGCGCCGCCCCACTCGCCGCCGACCGCGAAGCCCTGCAGCAGGCGGCAGGTGAGCAGCAGGATCGGCGCGGCGACGCCGATCGTCGCGTACGTAGGCAGCAGGCCGATCGCGACGGTGGCCAGGCCCATCAGCATCAGCGAGACGACCAGCATCCGCTTGCGGCCGACCCGGTCACCGAAGTGGCCGAAGACCACACCGCCCAGGGGGCGGGCGACGAAGCCGAGAGCGTACGTGCCGAACGCGAGCAGGGTGCCGGTAACCGGGTCCGAGGACGGGAAGAACAGCGTGCCGAAGACGAGGGCGGCCGCGGAGCCGTAGAGGAAGAAGTCGTACCACTCCACGGCGGTGCCGACCAGGGAGGCGAAGACGACCTTGACGATGGGGGTGCGGCCGGTGGCGGCGCGCGTCGTGGCATCGGTGGACATGACCGGACGCTACGTCCACGGTCGCCGCCAACCCATGGATCCCCGCCACACATTGACGGTGCTGGACGTGTCGGTCAGCCACGCAGGCGGTGCAGGCGCAGCGCCAGCTGCAGGTCGAGGACGCGGGCCGGCTGCTGCCAGTCGTCCCCGAGCAGCTGGGCGACGCGTTCCAGGCGCTGGGTCACCGTGTTGACGTGCACGTGCAGCGTCTCCGCGGCCTTGGCCAGCCCGCCGCCGGCCTCGAAGTACGCCTCGAGGGTCCGCACCAGCGCGGTGCCGCGGCGCTGGTCGTAGTCGATGACCGGCCCGGCAGCGCTGTGCACGAACCCGGCGACGTCGCGGCGGTCGCCGAGCAGCAGGCCGACGTACCCGAGCTCGGCGGTGCCCGCGCCACCGCCCGCCCGGCCCAGCGTGAACAGCGCGCTCAGGCACTGGTCCGCCTCCCGGTAGGCGGGCCCGACAGCCTCGCCGCCGCGGGCCGGTCCGGCACCTCCGGCGGTGATCTCGCGCCCGAGCGTGCGCCCGAGCTCCCTCGCGACCAGGCGCGCGGTGGCGGCCGGGTCCTCGCCGGGCAGCAGCAACGCGATCCGCCCGTCGCGGCCGATCGCGAGGCCGTGCCGGGCGGCGGCGAAGGTCCGCGCCCACGACACCGCGCGCTGCCGCAGCCCGTCCGCGCTCTCGTCACCGGCCACCACCAGGACGTACGGCGCGTCCAGGTCGAGGCCGAGCCGGCCGGCGCGGGTGCGTACCGCCTGCGGGTCGGTGCCCGGCCGGCTGATCAGGTCGTCGAGCAGGTCGCCGCGGACCTGCGCCTCGGCGTCGGCGACGGTCCTGCGGAACAACAGCAGCAGAGCGGTGACCTGGGCGGCGCGTTCCAGGATGCGCTCGTCGGCGCCGGTCAGCGGGCCGCCCGGGCGCAGCACGAGGGCGCCGAGGTTGTCGGCGCCGGCCACCACGGCGGCGATTACCAGGTCTCCGCGGCGCACGCTGCGGCCCTGGCCCCGGGACGCGGCCAGGGCCTCGTCCACCTCGGCCGCGGTGGGTCGCGGTGCGTCGACGGGCTCGGCCTTGGTGGTGGCGGTGGCGAGGGTACGCCCATGCGTGTCGATCACAAGAAGAGAACCGTGCAGGACGTCCACCAGGTCGGCCGCCACGTCCTCCACGCCACCGCCGCGCAGCACGACCGCGGTCATCCGGTCATGGGCGGCGGCCGCGCGCTCCACCGACTCGCTGTGCGCCTGGATCACCGCGTTCGCGGCCGACAGCTCGGCCAGGGCGGCCTGCGTCTCGCTGAGCAGCCGGGCCGTGTCCAGCGCGACGGCGGCGTGCGCGGCCAGCGAGAGCAGCAGCGCCACCTCCTCACGGGCGAACGGCCGCTCGGCGCGGTTGGCGGCGAAGAGCACGCCGATCACGGTGGATCCGAGCCGCATGGGTACGCCGAGGATCGCCACGAGACCCTCGTCCGCGACACCGTGGTCGATGTCGGTGGTGTGCTCGAAACGGGCGTCGGTGGCGTAGTTCGCGGTGGCGTACGGCGTCCCGGTCAGCGCGACCAGTCCGCCGAGCCCGGCGCCGGGAGCCAGCCGCAGCCGCTGGAAGCTCGCCGCCACCGACCCGTCGGTGATCCGCATGTACGTGTCGCCCCGCTCGGCGTCGTTGAGCGTCATGTAGGAGACGTCCACGTTGAGCAGCGTCCGGACCCGGTGCACGATCGCCCGCAGCACCGCGTCCACGTCCCGCAGCCCGGACAGGTCGCCGGCCGTGTCGTAGAGCGCGGACAGCTCCTCCTCGCGGCGCCGCCGGCGTTCCAGCAGCGTGCGCACCCGCAGCGCGAGCAGTTTCGCCTGCTCCAGCTCGGCGAGCTCGGCACCGGCCAGCCCGGCGGTCCGCGCGGCAATCAGCGGGCGCTCGAACTCGACGAGGGCGGCCTCGCGCGCCAGCAGGTCCAGGTAATCCAGCTCGTGCATGATGGCGCCACCCTAGGCGGTCCGGCGGCGCCGCTCCATGTACGGGTCCGACATCCCGCCCCGCTCCGGCATGTCGCGGGTCGCCACAACCGAGTCGCAACCGGCTGCGGCACCGTTCGGGACCCGTACCCACGCACCTTGGTCCCACCCCGATGCTCCCTGATCCCGGTGAGGCCCCATGGACCACGTCCGTGCGGGTGCCGCCCTGTCGGGCCTGGGCCGGCGCACGGATGCTCTCGCCGCCCCGGTGGTGACCGGCCTGTCCACCCGCAACGGGGTGGCCGCCGGCGGCACCACCCTCAAGATCACCGGGGAGAACCTGGACAGCACCGGCGCGGTCCGCTTCGGCCGGGTCCGCGCGCCGTTCCTGGCCACCCCGACCCAGCTGACCGTGACCGTGCCGCCGAACCCGGCCGGCGGCGTCGTCGACGTCACGGTCACCACGCCAGACTCAGGTGTGACAACCGGCCGGGAGCCGGACAGGTACCGGGCATGAACAACGAGACCCCGGACGACCGGTTCCGCCGGTTGCACTGGGACACCTATCCCGATCTGCTGCGGTTCGTCGAGCGCCGCGTGCCGGCCGATGAGGCCGAGGACATCGTGTCCACGGTCTTCCTGACGGCATGGCGGCGCTTCGGCGACGTGCCGGAGGACGCCCGGCCGTGGCTGTTCGCCGTGGCGCGCAGGACCATGGCCAACGGCAACCGCGGCTGGCTGCGCCGCAGAGCACTGGACGTCCGGCTGGTCGCCCTCGAACCACGGGGGCCGGCGGACACCGCCGCCGGCGCCGCCGTACGCATCGATCTGGAACGCGCGTGGCGCGCGCTGCGCCCCGCGGACCGGGAGATCCTCGCCCTCATCGCGTTCGACGGGCTGACCGCCGAGCAGGCCGCAACCGTGCTCGGCTGCCGCCGCACCGCGTTCGCCATGCGGCTCGGCCGCGCCCGGCAGCGCCTGCGCGACGCCCTGGAACCGGCCGCCGGACCCGCACGCACCCACGACCTCGGAGAACAGGCATGGACACGAGCATGAACGACCTTGATCAGCTGGCCGTGCTGGACCCGTCCCGCGGGCGGGAACCCAGCGAGATGGAGTGGGCCCGCTCGCGGGCCTCGATCGACCGGATGCTCAACGGCGTACCGGAGCACCGGCCGCAGACGGCGTGGCGCCGGGTGGGCGTGACCGCGGCCGCGGCGGTGGCGGTGGGCGCGGTGGGTGCGGTGGCGGTGCCGGCGCTGCTGCCGGGAGCTGCTGAGGAGGCGATCGCGGCGTGGACGCCGGCGCCCGGCTCGCTCACCGGCGAGCAGGTGATGCCGCAGGCCCGCGAGTGCGCCGGTGACGACCCGGTCGTGCCGGATGACGTGCTGCTGGCCGAACAGCGCGGGCTGGCCACCCTGCTGATCCTGCGCAAGGACGACGGCACGGTGGTGGAGTGCCTCAACGCCGGCGACTCCTCGACGATGGCGTCGATGGCACTCGTCGAGGAGTCGCGGATCAAGGTTCCGGCGCAGGGGGCGGTGGATCTGGAGACGATGAGCTCCCTCGGCGACGGTGACGGGCAGTGGTCCAACATCGTCGGGCTGACAGGCGCCGGCGTCACCGGTGTCGACGTGCGGCTGGACAGCGGCAAGGTGCTGCAGGCCAGCGTGCGCAACGGCTGGTGGGCGGCTTGGTGGCCGGGCGCCGAGGGTGGTGAGGTGGACACGCTGACCGTGGTCGTGCACACCGCCGACGGCTCCACTTCGCACCGCCCTTCCACGCTGGGTTAGTCCTTCTCGTCGCTCAGGGCCTCTGATTCCTGGTCCGGAGGCCCTGGGCTACGAGGGCGAGAGCGCCGAGAGCGGCCACCGCTCCGCCGTAGAGCAGCGCGGTCGAGTGCAGGCCGATCCGGCCGGCCAGGACGCCGGCGATCACGGCGGGGAGGCTGAACGCGGTGTAGGAGACGACCAGTGCCACGGCCTGGAGCTGACCGCGCTCGTGCGGGGCGGCAAGCCGGGCGAGAGTGCCGAACGAGGCCAGTGCCGCCGCACCGAACCCGGCACCGGAGACGATCGTGCCGAGCGCGCCGAGCAGAAGGTTCTCGGCGGACATCCCGGCGACGGCGATCACGCCGCCCGCGAACAGGCCGGTGCCGGCGAGGGCGAGGACCCGCGGGGTGGGCACGCCGCGCAGCAGGAACGAGGTGACCGCGCCGGTGCCGCAGATCAGCGTCACGACGAGGCCGCCGATCAGGTGGTCGTGCAGACCGAACGAGTCGGCCGCCACGGACGGGCCGAGCGAGAGGTAGAGACCACCGAGCGCCCAGCTGGCCACGATGATCGGGAGCAGCGCGAACACGTCGGCGCGCAGCCGGGCCGGGACACCGAGCCGCGGCGTCAGCGAGGCCACCGCGCCCGGCCGCCGGGTGGCGGTCTCCGGGAGGTACGCGACCGCGACCGCGGCGGCGGCCATGCCCAGCAGCAGGACGGCGAACACGAGGTGGGTCGGGAACGGCGCGTACTCGACCAGGATGCCGCAGCCGAGGGCGCCCAGTCCGAGGCCGGCGGTCGGCGCGATGCCGGTGATCAGGCCGGCGCGGGTCGGCGCGTGGGACGGGTTCAGGTCGATCAGGGCGGCGCCGAGCGTGCTCAGGGCGGCGCCTGTCGCCACACCCTGGACGATCCGGGCGGCTACCAGGGTGCCGACGTCGCCGGCCACCAGGAACAGGATCAGCGCGACCGACTCCAGGACGATGGCGCCGGCCAGCACGGGGCGGCGGCCGATGTGGTCGGAGAGGGCACCGAGAACGAGCAGCGTGCCGATCAGCGCGGCCACGTAGACGGCGAAGATCACGGTCAGCGTCGCCGCGGAGAAGCCCCACTGCCGCTGGTAGACGACGTAGAGCGGGGACGGCACGGCGGCGGCGGCCGCGAAGACGACCAGGATCGCGGCGATCGAGGCGAAGGCCGCGGGCCGGCTGAGCCGCCGTTCGCGTACGGCGGGCAGCACTTGGGTCATGGCGACACTCCTCAACTTGATCGCTATACAGACAGGTCTGTCTAGTCGCCCCTGACGGTAGACAGATCTGTCTGCTACCGTCAAGGCATGTCAGTCGCGTCACCCCGCAAGTCGGCCCGCGAGCGCCTCCTCGCCGCCGCGGACGAGCTGTTCTACGCCGAGGGCGTGCACTCCGTCGGCATCGATCGGGTGATCGAGCGCGCCGGAGTCGCGAAGGCGTCCCTCTACAGCGCGTTCGGGAGCAAGGACGAGCTGATCAGGGCGTATCTGAGAGGGCGGCACGAGAGCCGGCGCGCCCGCATCCTCGGCGGCGTCTCGCGATTCACCGACCCCCGGGATCGGCTGCTCGTCGTGTTCGACCTGCTCGCGGAGAGCGCCGGGAAGCCGGGATTCCGGGGGTGCGCGTTCTACAACGCGGGCTCGGAGGTTGACCCGTCGGGGGTCGTACGCGAGGAGGCCGACCACAACCGGGACTGGACGCGTTCCCTGTTCGCCGAGCTCGCCCGCGACGCCGGTGTTGCCGATCCAGCGGAGTTCGCCGAGGAGATGATCGTGCTGTACGACGGGGCGATCGTGGGGGCCCGGCAGGGCCGCGGGCCGTTGGCGGCGATCACAGCTCGGGCGATGGCGGCAGTTCTGCTGGACGCGGCCCGGCGGTAGGCGGTTTCAGGAACGGCCGCGCCGCCACGGCCACACCGACGGGCGCCGGAACGTCTCGGACAGTTGGTCGTCGACGACGGTCCGGACCCCGGCCAGGGCGATCGTCAGCATCTCCCGCAGCCCGTCGCAGGTGCGGCACGACTCCCGGTCGCAGTCCTGGCGGTGCTCGGTCGCCGTGACGACCAGCCGCTGGGCGATGGCGCCCGACACGTGCGCCCGCTGCGCCCAGGCCGGCCGTTCCGCGATGCCGGCCCGCCACTGGCGCACGTCCTCCTCGGTGACGCCGTAGAGCCCGGCGGCCTGGCTCACCAGCTTCAGCGCACTCTGAACATCGGCGTCACCCACGCGTGGAATGCTACCGGGTGGAAGTAAACGACGATCTTGACCGTCGCGAGCCGGCCGAGCTAGCTTTGGCCTCCACAAGTGAAAATTTCTCGCCGTTTCAGCCGCCGCGGGAGAGTCCCCGTCGCCGAGCGGGGCGCCGAAGGAGCAACTTCTCCCTCAGAATCTCTCAGGCCCCGGTACCGCAGCGGACAGGCGACTCTGGAAAGCCGGGACGGCGCTGTCCCGCGCCCACGGTGCAAGCCGCTGACCGCGGTGAACCTCTCAGGCCCCATGACAGAGCGAGGGAGGCACACCCCTTTTCAGCGAGGAGCCTCTCCGTGATTCCCCAGCACCTGCGATACAGCCGCGACCACGAGTGGCTCACCGACGACGAGACCGCCACGGTGGGCATCACCGCCTTCGCCGCGGACGCGCTCGGCGACGTCGTCTTCGTCGAACTCCCCGCACCCGGCACGGTCGTGACGGCCGGCGACCCGTGCGGCGAGATCGAGTCCACCAAGTCGGTCAGCGAGGTCTACGCACCGGCCGACGGTGAGATCGTCGAGGTCAACCCGGCCCTGGACGCCGAGCCCGGCCTGGTCAACAAGGACCCCTACGGCGCGGGCTGGCTGTTCCGCCTCCGGGTGACCGGCACACCGGCCCTGCTCAACGCCACCGGCTACGCCGACCTCCTCGACACCCCCTGACCCACGTGTGAAGTTCAGCCCACCCACACACCCCAACTCCACACGCAGCCGCTCCACCCCCGAGCGTGTGAAGTTCGGCCCACCCACACACCCCAACTCCACACGCAACCGCTCCACCCGCCGAGCGTGTGAAGTCGGGCCGCGTGAGGTGCCGGTCAGACTCCGTCGACGGTTGTCAGGTCGGTCAGGCCGGAGATGGTGAGTACCGGCGCGAGCAGCGGGCCGGCGCGCAGCTGGATGCGCTCGACGTGTTCGAAGAGGGCGGCCAGGCCGGCGCTGTCGATGTACTCGACCGCGGTCAGGTCGACGATCAGCGGGCCGGCGCCCACCTGGCCGACCGCCTCGGTGAGCGCTGACGAGAAGGTGGCCGCGTTGCTCATGTCGATCTCGCCGACCGCGGTCAGCGCCGGCGCGCCGTCCGGGCGGCGGCCGTGGAGAAGCCTGAGCTGGGTGGTCATCAGCTGATCCTCGCCTGCATCTCGACGGTGGTCCCGGCCATGCCGGTGGTGACGGTGAGCTCCTGCATCAGCGCCCGCATCAGCATGAGGCCCCGGCCCCGATGGGTCTCGGCGGCCGGCCGGGGCGCCTTCCACCGGCCGGTGTCCGTGATGACCAGCCGCAGGTCCTCGACGGTCGCCGCCGCCCGCAGCCGGATCGAGCCGCCGGGGGCGTCGCGATGGCCGTGCTCGATCGCGTTCGCGCAGGCCTCCCCCGCCGCGACCAGGACGTTCTGTGCGGTGACGCGGTCGACGCCACAGCGCTCCAGCCAGCCGCGCAGGGCGCTGCGCACCGGGGCGAGCCGGGTCGCCTCGGCCGGGAACTCCAGGTCCAGCGGAGCGGGGTGACGGTAGAGCAGCAGAGCGACGTCGTCGTCGTAGCCGTCGTCGGGTGCCAGCCGGTCCATCACGTCGGAGGCCAGGTCCTCGACCGGCGTCCCGCGGCCGGCCTGGATGGCGGCGGTGGCCCGCTCGATGCCGTCGGTCAGCGGCTGGCGGCGGCGCTCGACGAGGCCGTCGGTGTAGAGCATCAGGGTGGCCCTGGCCGGCACGGTGAACTCGGCATCCTGCCGTTCGGTGCCCGCCCGGATCGCGATCGGGCGGGACCTGCCCTGGTCGAGCAGGTGGGTGGTGCCGTCCGCGTCGACGACCACGGCCGGCGGGTGCCCGGCGCTGGAGTAGTGCAGATGCCCGGTGGCCGGGTCGAGCACGCCGCAGAACGCGGTGGCGCACGTGGCGCCGGGCAGCAGCGCGGCGAACCGGTCGAGCGCGGTCAGCGTCTTCGCCGGGCTGGTGTGCTCCAGCAGCAGCGCGCGGCAGGCGCTGCGCAGCTGGCCCATGACGGTCGCCGCCTGCAGGCCGTGCCCGACGCAGTCGCCGACGACGATGCCGATCCGGCCGTCCGGCAGCTCGATCGTGTCGTACCAGTCGCCGCCCACCTTGAGCGGCCGGGTGGCCGGTTCGTACCGGACGGCGAAGCCGGTGGGCAACTCGGCCGGGCCGAGGATGGCCCGCTGCAGTGCCAGCGCGGTCTCCCTCTGCTGGTCCAGCTGATACATCCGGCGCAGGCCCTGGCTGATGTGGCCGGACAGCAGCGCGAGCAGCGTCTGGTCCTGCTCGGTGAACGGGCGCCTCTCGCCCAGCTCGACCCAGAGCACCATGGTGCCCTCCGGGTGTTCGAGCACGATGCCGGCGCCGGCCGAGGTCTCCGCCACCGAGGTCAGCATCGGCCGGTCGCGCAGCGCGACGATGCTCTCCCGGCGCGCCTCCGGCAGGTTGCTCCACCGCAGCTCGGCGTCGGTCGCGCTGACCAGGACCTCGGTGGAGCCGTCGAAGACGGCCGCCAGCACGTACTTCGCCTGCCACAGCTCGCGCAGCTCGTCGAGGGCGCCGTGCAGGCCCTGCGTGAGGTCCTCGGCCTGGGACAGCCGCACGCTCAGGCCGGCCAGGGCGGTCTCCCGCTGGACCGCGAAGTGCTCGGCGGTGACGTCGCGGAACGTGCCCACGATGACGCGGCGGCCGCTGTCCGGGTCGATGACCTGGTTGAACGAGGCCGCGGCCCACAGCCGGTGGCCGTCGCGGTGGTTGACCGGGATGGTGTAGGTGCCCTGCGTGTTCTCCAGCAGGGCGGCGAACGCGTCGGAGACCTGCTGGAAAGCGTCCTCGTCCTCGCGCGGCCACCACGGGTGGATCGGCGGGTACGGCAGCGACTCCGGCCCGTACCCGAGGATGTCGGTGAACGCGGTGTTGATCTCGATGACCGCGCCGTCCTCGTCGCAGACGAAGAACGCCTCCTGCAACGAGTCGATCAGGGCGGTACGCCAGCGCGCGTGGTGCGTGCGCAGCCGGGCCAGCTCGACGTTCGCGCGGACCCGGGCGAGCAGCTCGGCGGCGGAGAACGGCTTGACCAGGTAGTCGTCGGCGCCGGCCTCCAGACCCTCGATCGAGGCCTCCTCACCGGCGCGGGCGGAGAGCAGCAGGACCGGGATCCCGGCGGTGCGCGAGTCGGCCCGCAGGGCGGCCAGCAGCTGCAGGCCGTCGAGGCGGGGCATCATGACGTCGCTCACGACGAGGTCGTACGCGTTCCCGCGTACCCTCTCCAAAGCCTCCTGCCCGTCACGGACCGCATCCACCTGGTGCCCCGCCGTGCGCAGAAGGCGCACCAGGTAGTCCCGCATGTCCGCGTTGTCGTCCGCGACCAGAACCTTCACGATGTCGGCGCCCGGCGCCGGCGAGGCGGGAACGACGGCGTCCGCCTCGGAGGCCGCAGCCGTGGAGGCGGAGGGCAGCCAGCGCAACGCCTCCTGCACGTAGGGATCGGCCGTGGCGGACAGCGCGAGCGAACCGGCCGCGGGTGCCAGCGCGCCGGGCGGCAGGTGGCTGGAGCCGAACGGGAGGGCGACGGTGAACGAGGTGCCCTTGCCGGCCACGCTGTCCGCGGTGATGACGCCGCCGTGCAGCCCGACCAGTTCCTTGACCAGCGCGAGCCCAATGCCGCTGCCCTCGTTGGAGCGGGAGCGGGCGTTCTCGATGCGGTGGAAACGCTCGAAAAGCCGCGGCATCTCGTCCTCGGCGACGCCGACGCCGGTGTCGGACACGGTGACGACCGCCAGGCCGTCCTCGGCGCGGACGGCCACCCGGACCGAGCCCTCGAAGGTGAACTTGAGGGCGTTGCTGAGCAGGTTGAGGACGACCTTCTCCCACATGCCGCGGTCGATGTGGACCGGCGACGGCAGCGGTGGGCAGTCCACTTCGAAGACCAGCCCGGCACGGTCGAAGGCGGAGCGGAAGGCGCTGGCCAGCTCGGCGGTGCTCTCGGCAAGGTCGACCGGCTCGTAGCGGGCCTGCATCCGCCCGGCCTCGATCCGGGAGAAGTCGAGAAGCGAGTTGACCAGCTTGCCGAGTCGCAGCGCGCTGCGGTGCACGACGTCGAGCTCCTCGCGGACCCGGTCGTCGGCGGGGCCCAGGTGGGTGCGGATCTCCTGCACCGGACCCATGATCAAAGCCAGCGGGGTACGGAACTCGTGGCTGATGTTGGAGAAGAACGCGGTCTTGGCCCGGTCGAGTTCGGCCAGCTCCTCGGCCCGGCGCTGCTGAGCCTGATAGCTGCGGGCACTCGCGATACCCGCCGCGACATGGCCGGCCGCCAGTTCGACGAAGCCGCGGTACGTGTCGTCCAGCGCGCGGTAGCGGTTCAGGGCGGCGACCAGGTAGCCGTACGGCGCACCGCCCTGCTGCAGCAGTGGCACCAGCAGCGCCTGCCGCGGCGGGTCGGGCCAGTCGCCGGTGGGCAAAGCCTCGTCGCCGAAGTCGCCGAAGTCGTCGAGGTCGACGAGTGCCGACGCGGCGGTGGGCCACGCGTGGCGTTCGCCGAGCTGTTCGGCGGCCCGGTGCCCGGCCGGGATGCCGGTGGCGGCGGCCAGCCGGGCCGTGCCGTCCTCGCCGAACAGGTACGTCAGGGTGAACGGCAGGTCCCGCTGGTTGCGGGTCAGCTGCTGCGCGGCGAAGTTGAGCGTCTCCTGCTCGGTGCGGATCACGCTGGGGTCCGAGCCGAGGTCGCGCAGCGTGGCCATCCGCCGCTCACCGATCACCCGGTCGGTCTCCTCGCTGACCACGCAGAGCATGCCGACGAGCGCGCCGTCGTCGTCGCGCAGCGGGCTGTAGGAGAACGTGTGGTACGACTCCTCGCGGTACCCCGAGCGCTCCAGGAACAGCAGCAGCGCCTCGTCCCAGGTCGCCTGACCGGTACTGAGCACGGTGTCGATGCGCGGGCCGATGTCGTCCCAGATCTCCGCCCACACCTCACCGGCGGGCCGGCCCAGCGCCCACGGATATTTGCGGCCGAGGGTGTCGCGCCGGTACGCGGCGTTGCAGAAGAACGTCAGGCGCGGACCCCACGCCATCCACATGGGGAAACGCGACGAGAGCAGGATGCTGACCGCAGTCTGCAGGCTCTGCGGCCAGGTGTCCGGCGGCCCCAGCGGAGTCGCCTCCCAGTCAACCGCAGCGAGATCCCGGCCCACCTCCGGGTCGACCGAGAAGACGTCGATGTTGCCTGACGGTGACCGATTTTGACCCGGGCTGCCCATCGCGGTGTCTGTTC
This sequence comes from Actinoplanes sp. NPDC051861, assembly GCF_040681145.1. NCBI lineage: Bacteria > Bacillati > Actinomycetota > Actinomycetes > Micromonosporales > Micromonosporaceae > Actinoplanes > Actinoplanes sp. NPDC051861. The sequence continues at coordinate 50,531 of NZ_JBFAYE010000007.1, read as the reverse complement.
TCCCTCCCGTGTAAGCGAACCGTAGCGTGCACAGCCGCGGCCCGCCTCACGAGAGGGAGTGAATTCGGTCAGCCGCGAGTAACGCCGAACTCCAGCACCGTCGAGGAGCGGTAGGTCTCCCCCGGGCGCAGCACCGTCGACGGGAACGCGGGCTGGTTGGGCGAGTCCGGGTAGTGCTGTGTCTCCAGGGCGAAGCCGTCACCCTGCCGGTACGTGCTGCCGCTGGTGCCGGCGAACGTGCCGTCGAGGAAGTTACCGGAGTAGAACTGCATGCCGGGCTCGGTGGTCGACACGGTCAGGGTGCGGCCGGTGACCGGCTCGGCGACGTGGGCGACCACGCGCAGGCCGTCACCGCGGAGCACGTAGTTGTGGTCGTACCCGGCGCCGTACAGCAGCTGGGTCTCGGCCGCGCGGATCCGCGCCCCGATCGCCACCGGGCTGCGGAAGTCCAGGGCGGTGCCGTCGACCGCTGCGATCTCACCGGTCGGGATCAGGCCGGCGTCGACCGGGGTGAACGCGTCCGCGTCGATGCGCAGCAGGTGACCGTAGACGTCGCCGGAACCCTCGCCGGCCAGGTTGAAGTAGCTGTGGTTGGTCAGGTTGACCACGGTGGGCGTGTCGGTGGTGGCCTCGTAGTCGATCCGGATCGCGTTGTCGTCGGTGAGCGTGTACCGCACCGACACCGGCAGGGTGCCGGGGAAACCCTGGTCGCCGTCCGGGCTGACGTGGGTGAGCAGGAGCGAGTCGTTCTCCGGTGCCGCCGACCAGATCCGCTGGTCGAAGCCGGGTGTGCCGCCGTGCAGGCTGTTCGGTCCGTTGTTGAGCGGCACCTGGTAGCCGGCGCCGTCGATGGTGAACCGCCCCTTCGCGATCCGGTTGCCGTACCGGCCGATGATCGCCCCGAAGTACGGCCCGGGATTGTTCACGTAACCCTCGACGGCGCCGAAACCCAGCGCCACGTTCGCGAGCACGCCACCGGAGTCCGGGACCTCGATCGACTGGATGATGCCGCCGTAGGTGAGCACGCGAACGCGCATGCCCCGCGCGTTCGTCAGCGTGTACCGGTCGACGGAGCCCTCGGAGACGGAGCCCCAGGCTTCTGAAGTGATTTCACGGTTAGGCACGGCGCGAGAGCATACCGTGACGAACAAGCCGTCTCTAGGTGTACGGCTCGTAGCCGAGCAGGCGGAGGATGCGCTTCCCGTCCTCCATCTGCAGAAACGGCAACAAATATGCGCTTTTGCGATGCCATTGCTCGAAGTTGACGATCGCCGCCGCGCTCGCCGGATCCGCCTTCATGAGGACATCGGCGACGAAATCCGGCGGAGCGGCCAGCAGCATCTTCGACGTGAGCTGCAGAACCTGATCGTTGTCGGCGAGATCCTCGAAAGACGCCAGCCACCGCAGGATCTCCCGTTGGCGCGCGGGCCGGAACCCCCTGATCACGGCGTCCAGCCACCCGCGATCGGCGGACATGGCGATCAACGTACCGGCGACGTCCCGTGACGGCAGCTCCTGAAGCTTCCACCGGGCGTTGTAGGCCATCGAGGGAACCGACCTGGCCCGCCGGCGGTCGTCGGCGGTGACTCGCAACTGCGGTCGCGGGGACGGTGGTTGCTGATGCCCGGCGGGGCGGGATCTCCGCAGTTCGGCGGCGTCGTCGTGACGCCCGGCGGCGTCCAGGAGGTCAGCGGCCAGCCCGTGGGTGACCGCGGCGGGAACCGGGTCGCCGGGCCGCATCAGGCCGAGAGCCTCGGTCAGCGCGGTCAGGCCGTCCTCCGCCCGCTGCCCCGCGTCCCGGCACGCGCGGGCGAACCGGATCAGCTGGTGGACCAGATCGAGCCGGTGACGCTCCTGGTTGATCCGGCCGAGCCGGCGGACGATCGCGGTCGCCGTCTCCTGCGCGTCGATCGCGCCCGGCCACCGGCCGAGGGCCCCGAGGATCTCGCCGTGGGTCGCGAGAGCCTGGGCCAGGTTCTGGTCGAAGGAGACGTTCAGGCCGGCCAGTTGCCGCAGGAAGCGGACGGCAGCTGAGGCGGCGGACTCCGCCTCCGCCAGGCGGCCCAGGGACTGCAGGGTCTTGGCCCGGCCCGTCAGGGCGGCGGCGAAGTCGCGTTCCAGGCCGGTGTCGCCGGCGATCGCGCGCAGCAGGTCGCCGGCCTCGTCGAGGGCGTCCAGGGCGTCGCTGCGGCGCTCACCCTCGCGGAGTTGTTCGGCCTGCTGGACCAGGGTGCGCACCAGGGTGAGCCGGTGCCGGGAGTCGCCCGCGACGAGGCGGCGCAGCCGCTGCAGTGCCCGGTGGCGGACCGACAGCGAGGAGGCGTGCCGGCCGGTGTGCCAGAGGGCGAGGCTGAGGTCGCCCAGGCAGGTGGCGACGTCCTCGACGGCCGGTTCGCCGCCGTCCCAGAGGCTCACCGCCTCGCTGAGCATCGCCGCCGCGTTCGCCCAGTCCCGCGCGCGGGCGTGGGCGCGGCCGGCCGTGCGCAGCGCCGACTCCAGCGGCGCGACCGGGGCGGGTGGACGGCGTGCGGTCGCGACGGCCCGGTCGAGGGCGGCCAGGCCGTCGGCGACGCGGCCCGAGTCGAGCAGGCGCCAGCCGAGTTTCTGCAGGAGGCGGGCGGCGCGTACCGGGTCGGTGGTGTCGCGGGCCAGACGTTCGGTGACGGCGGCGATGCCGGCGTAGAGGTCCTGCGGCGGCTCGTTCGGCAGGGCGGCCTCGATCGCCGCCAGCACGTCGAGGGGGATCATCGGCGCCGACGCGACGGCCGACAGAGCGGCGGCACCGGCCAGGAGGGCCAGCTCGGGCCGTTTCCGGAGCAGGGGTACGAGGTGGAGCTCGGCGAGGTGCGGCCATCGCCGGGCGGCCTCCACCAGCAGCGGCAGCGCGGTGCTCAGGTTCGGCGAGTCCTCGCTGGTCAGGGCGTTGAGGGCGGTCACGGCCCAGGAGTCGGCCCGGAACCCGGCGACAGCGTGTCCCGGTGTCTGCAGCGCCACGAAGTCCTCGGCCAGCCGGTCGGGGTAGAGCGGCTCGAGGCGGGTGGCCGGGTCGTGCGCCGGGTAGCACTTCTCGTGGTCGTCGAGCACGCGGGCGCCGTCGGCGATCCCGGTCGACTGCAGGGCGAGCAGCGCCGACGCGTGGTCGAGCGGGCGGGTCAGCGCGGCGACGTGGACGGCGCGGCCCATCACCTCCGGGGTGGACTCGACGCGGCGGTTGTCGTACATCGCCTGCCAGTGACTGCGCTCCCGGTTCAGCAGGTAGGCGGAGAGGTGACCCGGATCGGTCGGCGGGGTGTCGCCGTGCTTGGCCGCGAGCACGAACGCGAGCGCGGCCATGTGGATGGTCAGCACCGATCCCTCGACCTCGGGTGCCGGGCTGCCCGGGTCGGTGACGCCGAGGACCCGGGCGAAGTCGGCGCGGGCCACGTCGAAGGCGGCGCGCGAGCCGGCCGGCGTGGCGCCGAGCGGTGCCAGTTCGGCGCTGTCGGTGTGCGCGCCGAGCGACTGACCCAGGCGGTACGTCAGCGCGTGCCACCAGTTGCCGACCGGCCGGGCGAGCAGCAGCACCCGCAGCGCCGCCGTGCCGTGCAGCCGCCGGTCCAGGAGCAGGGCGAGCAGGTCCGAGAGCGGCCAGCGCTCCGCGTAGTCGACCACCACGAGGAGCCGCCCGGACTTGACCAGGGCCCTGCCGGCGGACACCTCGACCGGGACCGCCGCGACGTCACGGCTGTGCCGGGCCCGCAGCGTGATCCACCCGTCGGTCCGGCAGAGCTCGGCGAACCGGTGGGCGAGCCTGGTCTTGCCCTGCCCGGCGCCGCCGTGCAGGAGCCGGACCGCCACCGCCGTGGGGTCGTCCCGCCATGCCCTCAGCTCAGCGATCTCGTGTTCCCGGCCGGTGAAGCTGACCACCCGGTTGCCGGCGGTGAGCAGGCGGCTGGGCTGCTCACCGCTGTCCGCGGGCACCGGCCCGAACGACAGCTCGTCGATCAGGTGGGTGCCGATCCGCTGGTGAACGTGCAGGTCACCGTCCTGTACGGCATAGACCGCGGAATGGTCGTGACCGATGTTGATCTGCCGCGACGGCTCCTTACCGGTCATCGGGCGCAGCCGGGTCACCGATGATCAGGTTGCCGCCCTGCACCCCGTAGACGGTGCCGTCGCCCTCGGCCCGGTTGATCTGCTGGTTCGGTTGCTGCTGCGGGCGCGACGCCAGCCACAGCCCAGCGCCGCCGAAGACAACCGCGGCGGCGGCCCCGATCACGCTGGCCACTTTGTCGGCCGTGTCAAGCCCGGCCCGCGCGACCAGGAGGATCACCGCCCCGGCGGCGGCCACCGCCAGGCCCGCCAGGGCCGCAACTGCCCACCAGCGGCGCCGCCTCATCGCCCGATTCTATCGACAGCAGCCGCTGAAAGTCGTATGGTGCTTCTCCGATGGGAGCGCTCCCATTCCAGTTGCCTAGTTGGGGGTGCCCCATGCGCCGCATTGTTCCCGTTCTGATCGCCGGCGGCCTGCTGCTGACCGCGTCCGCGTGCGGCACCGCACCGCAGTCGCCATCCGCCGCGGCGACCGGTGCCGGCCCGACCGCCGAGCCCGCCGTCGCCGAGACCTGTCTGGCGCTCTCCCAGGTGTACAGCTCGAACATGGCACCACTCGCGCAGGCCCTGACCGACGTCGCCACCAGCCCGAGCGCCACCGCGCAGGCCCAGCGCACGTTCGACAACTTCGCGACCGCTATCCAGGACGCCACGAAGGCGAGCGCGGACGCCGGGCTGCGCGCCGACGGCAAGGTGGCCGCGGACCAGCTGCGGGCCAAGGCCAAGGACGCCGCGTTCTTCAAGACCATCAAGTCGTCCGCGGACGTCGACAAGGCGCTCGGCTCGACGCTCACCGAGTGGCTCACCCCGGTGCAGCGCCACTGCTCCTGAGGCAGATCATCCGTACCGAAACTATGCTGGTGTCATGACCGCGATGGCGCCCACCCGCACCGAGACCGACCTGTCGTTCCTGCTGGACCACACCAGCCACGTGCTGCGGTCGCGGATGACGGCCGCACTGGGCGAGATCGGGCTCACCCCGCGGATGCACTGCGTCCTGGTGCACGCCCTCGAGGAGGAGCGCACCCAGATCCAGCTCGCCGAGCTCGGCGACATGGACAAGACCACGATGGTGGTCACCGTGGACGCCCTGGAGAAGGCGGGGTACGCGGAACGCCGCCCCTCCAGCACCGACCGCCGCGCACGGATCATCGCGGTGACCCCGACCGGCACCGAGATCGCCCGCCGCAGTCAGGAGCTCGTCGACGGGGTGCACCGCGACGCTCTCGGCTCGGTGCCCGACGACGAGCGGGAGATTCTCGTCCGCGCGCTGAACCGCCTGGTCACCGGCCATCTCGCCACCCCCTCGGAGGGCCCGCAGCAGGCTCGCCGCGCCCGGGAGCGCGCCAAATAGTCCCGACGGGGATCGTCCACAACAAAACTATCTGCTAGCGTCGGGTGCATGTTCACCTCACGCTGGACCGCCCTGGGCGTGCTCTCCGCCGCCGGACTGATGACCGTTCTCGACGGCAGCATCGTCACCGTCGCCATGCCCGCCATCCAGCAGGATCTCGGGTTCTCCCCGGCCGGGCTGAGCTGGATGGTCAACGCCTACCTGATCCCGTTCGGCGGGCTCCTGCTGCTGGCCGGGCGGCTCGGCGACCTGATCGGGCGTCGCACGATGTTCCTGGCCGGCAACGCCGTCTTCACCCTCGCCTCGCTGCTGGCCGGGCTGGCCACCGGCCCCGGCGTGCTGATCGCCGCCCGGTTCCTGCAGGGCGTCGGCAGCGCGATGGCCGCGGCCGTCGTCCTCGGCATCCTGGTCACGCTCTTCACCGACCCGGGCGAACGCGGGCGGGCGATCGCGGTCTTCAGCTTCACCGGTGCGGCCGGCGCCTCGATCGGCCAGGTCCTCGGCGGCGTGCTGACCGACGGCCTGAGCTGGCCCTGGATCTTCTTCATCAACGTGCCGATCGGGCTGGCGACCGTCGCCCTTGCCCTCGTCGCACTCCCCCGCGACCGCGGAGCGGGTCTGTCCGGCGGCGCCGACGTGCTCGGCGCGGTGCTGGTCACGTCCGGCCTGATGCTGGGCATCTACACGGTCGTCAAGGTGGAGCAGTACGGCTGGCTCGCCGCGCACACCCTGGGGCTGGGCGCGGTCTCGATCGCCCTGCTCGCCGGGTTCACGGTCCGGCAGGCCACCGCGGGCAACCCGCTCATGCCGCTGCGCGTCCTGCGCTCGCGTACGGTGGCCGGCGCCAACCTGGCGCAGATGCTGGCCCTGTCCGGGATGTTCGCCTTCCAGGTCCTGGTGGCGCTCCACATGCAGAAGGTGCTCGGTTACAGCGCTCTGGCGACCGGGCTGGCCATGCTCCCGGCCGCCGTCGGCATCGGCGCGGTCTCACTGTTCGTGTCGGCGCGGCTCAGCGCGCGCTTCGGCGCCCGGACGGTCCTGCTGGCCGGGCTGGCGATGCTGGTCTCCGCGATGATCCTGCTCAGCCGCATCCCGGTGCACGCCGACTACGTCACCCACCTGCTGCCGGTGATGCTGCTGATCTCCGGGGGCGGCCTGGTGCTGCCGGCACTGGCGACCCTCGGGATGTCCGGTGCGCGGGAGAGCGACGCGGGGCTGGCGTCCGGGTTGTTCAACACGACGCAGCAGGTCGGGATGGCGATCGGGGTGGCGGTGCTGTCGACGCTCGCGGCCGCGCGCACCGGGGATCTGCTGGCCGCCGGCCAGGACCAGGCGGCCGCGCTGACCGGCGGTTACCGGCTGGCGTTCACGATCTCCGCCGGGTTGCTGGCGGCCGCGTTCGCGGTCGGGCTCGCGATGCCTCACTCCCGCGCGGTCGCGACGAAGCGGTCCACCTCGCTGCGCAGCACCTCGGCGAGCTGAGCCAGCCCGGACTGCCCGGCGCCCTGGCCGTCCACCGCGTTGGCGATCTCGTCGACCAGCCCGCGCATCTCCCGGATGCTGGCGGTCACCTCCTCCAGGACCCGCACCGCGTCGCCGGCCGCCTGCTGCACCGTGTTGACCTGCGCGAGAATCTCCTCGCTGGACGCGCTCGTCTCGGTGGCCAGGGTCTTCACCTCGCTGGCCACCACGCTGAAGCCCCGGCCGGCCTCCCCCGCCCGGGCCGCCTCGATCGTCGCGTTCAGCGCCAGCAGCCGGGTCTGCGCCGCCACCGCGTTGATCAGGTCGACCGCCCTGCGGATCTGGTCGGAGGACGACCGCAGGGAGGTGACCGTGCCCAGTCCCCGCTCGGCGCTGCCCACCGCCTCCCGGGCGAAGTCGGCCAGGCCGTTCGCCGAGGCGCCCATCTCGGTGGCGGCCGAGGCGACCTGCTCGGAGACGGTGAGCACCGCCGACTCCAACTCGTCGGCGAGCGCCAGCCGGGCCTGCGCCGCCCGTTCCACCCGTTCCGCCGAGTCGGCCATCTGCCCGCTCGACTGCGAGATCTGCGCCGCGCCGCTGCGGAACGCGCCGCGCATGCCCCGGGTGAGGAACCGCCGGTGGAACCGTCCCTCGGCGGCCGCCGCCAGCGCCGCACCGGACTCGCGGACGAACGCGTCGGTGATGTCGAGCAGGTTGTTCACCGCGTCGCGGGCCCGTTCCGCTCCCGGCCCCTCGCCGATCACCGGCACCCGCTGCTCGAAGTCACCGGCCGCCGCCGACTCGCACACCAGAGCGATCATCTCGAGCGGGCCGCCGGACTCGGCGGACTCGAAGCCCGGGGGAAGGTCACGCCGCCGCATTGGTCAGCTCCCAGACGAACTCGTCGTAGGTCTGCCCCCGGCCGCTCAGCGTCGACTGCAGCATCTGCCAGGACGCGTCGAGTGCCGCCTTGGAGTTGTCGTGACGGCGTTCCTCGGTGCGCAGCCGCCCGTACAGCTCCTGTGCCGCGGCGATCGCGGCCCGCTCGGGTTTGCGCCGGCTGGAGTGGTAGCCGACCACCTGCCCGCGCTCGTCGAACGACGGTGTCACGTGAGCGAGAACCCAGTAGTGGGCGCCGTCGGAGGCCAGATTCACCACGTACGCGAAAAGCTCCTGCCTGTTCTTGAGGCTCTCCCACAGCAGCTTGAAGACGGCGCGCGGCATCTCCGGATGCCGGATGAGACTGTGTGGCTGGCCGATCGCCTCGGCCTCGGTGAGCGCGGAGACCCGCAGAAAAACCTTGTTCGCGTACGTGAGCACGCCCTTGGTGTCCGTCTTCGTGACGATGATCTCGTCCTCGTCGAACATCCGCTCGACGCCCGACGGGACGACCTGAGTCGACCGCATGCCGAAATGATCGCCGGTCAGGGCGGCCGCAGTAGGCTACTTGCCCAAAGCCGCCCGCAAGGAGACCGTCGTGACCGTTTCCGCTGTGATGGACGAACTGGCCGCCCTGGAGGATCCGAAGGCCCGTGCGGTCAACGAGAAGCACGGCGACGACCACGGGGTGAACCTGGGCGCGCTGCGCGCGATCGCGAAACGGCTGAAGATCCAGCAGGACCTGGCCTGCGACCTGTGGCGGACCGGCGACAGCGCCGCCCGGCTGCTGGCGCTGCTGATCTGCCGCCCCAGGCTGTTCGGCCGTGACGAGCTGGACACCATGCTGCGCGAGTCGCGGACCCCGAAGGTGCACGACTGGCTGGTGAACTACGTGGTGAAGAAGAGCCCGCACGCCGAGGAGCTGCGCGTCGCCTGGCTCGCCGACCCGGACCCGGTGGTCGCGAGCGCCGGCTGGGCGCTGACCACCGAGCGCGTCGGGAAGAAGCCGGACGGCCTCGACCTGGTGAAGCTGCTCGACGTCATCGAGGCAGAGATGAAGCAGGCCCCGGACCGGCTGCAGTGGGCGATGAACCACTGCCTCGCCCAGATCGGCATCTCGCACGCGGAGCACCGGGACCGCGCCCTGGCCATCGGCGAGCGCCTGGAGGTCCTCAAGGACTATCCGACCCCGCCCGGCTGCACCTCGCCGTACGCACCGGTCTGGATCGAGTACATGGTCAGCCGGCAGACGGCCTGAGCGCCCTTCGCCGGGCGAGACCGGCGAGCAGGTCTGCCACCTGGATCCGCGGGTCGTCGCGCGAGTCGACCATCACGAGCCCGGCCAGGGGCGACGTCCCGCCGCCGGCGGCGAGGGCGTCGCGGAGGCGGCTCAGCCGGTCCGCGGTCAGCGCGCTCTGCTCGTCGTGGAACACCAGCACCCGGCGCTGCCCGCCGCTCCACGACAGAACCGTCTCGGCCAGCGCCGGCAGCAGCGGCTCCAGCGGCGGCGGGATCGACCGGTCACCCTCGTCGAGCCGGGCCACGACGGACCGCACGGCCGCGGGGGTGAGCCCGGGGAGAACGCCGAGCGCGTCGCGGGCCGCGAAGAACCGCTCGACGGAACGGTCGACCGGGCGCCGCCGTTTCATCCGGACCAGGTCGACGAACGCGGCCAGCAGCGCGTTCCAGGGCGCCCCGGCCTCCCGGCCGGCCCGGAACAGCGCCTCGGCGGCCGGGCGGTGTTCCCGGGCGAGGCGGGTGCCGGCCGCATAGGACGGCCGGGCCAGGAACAGGTCGACGATCCGGGTGGCCAGGAAGAACTGCTTGTCGACGACCTGGACCAGCGACCGTCCCTCCAGCGCCGCCAAGAACTGCTCCGCCGCGCCCGGCCGGCGCAGGAACCGGCCCGACTTGAGCTCGAACGGTGAGAACCGGAACCCCTCGCGCAGGCCGGCGATCAGCGCGGCGGCCTCGGCCACGCTGAGGTCCACACTCGCGTGCGTGATCACCGGGGTGGCCGGGTCGAGCAGATTGGTCCCGGAGAAGCCGGACTCGTCACAGGCGATCTCGAGGTCGCCCGCCACCGTGGTCACCGGCGGCAGGCCACCCTGCAGCGGAGATCGGTCCATGCGTCATGCTCGCCCGGCCCGGGCCGCGCGACAACCGGATTACTCCGGCAGCTGGCTCTTGGCCTCGTCGTAGCCGGCCGGGGCGGGCGGCTCGGACGGGGCGTAGATCACGCGGATCACGCCCGTCGGGAACGCCTCGGTGGCCACCACCTTCAGGTGGTACACGCCGTCACCCTCGTCGAACAGCTTCTGGCCCTTGCGCGCCGCCACCGGGTGGATCAGCAGGCGCAGCTCGTCGACCAGGCCGGCGGCGAGCAGCTGCTGCACCACGGTGATCGAGCCCGGGATCAGGATGCCCTTGATACCGGCGTCGGCCTTGAGCGCCGTCACGGCCGCCACCAGGTCACCGTCGATGAGCTCGCTGTTGCGCCAGGTGAACTCCAGCGCCTGCCGGGAGACGACCACCTTGCGCATGTCGCCGATCACCTTCGCGAACGGCGCGTCCTCACCGCCGGCGGCCTCACGGTCCGGCCAGGCGCCGGCGAAGCTCTCGTAAGTCCCGCGCCCGATGAGCAGCGTGTCGGACGTGTCGTAGTCCTCGGTGACCGCGCGGCCCATGTTCTCGTCGAAGTACGGAAAGTGCCAGTCCGGGTCGATCTCGGCGACGCCGTCGGCCGCGATGAACAGGGTGGAGATGACCTTCGCCATCGTGTGCTCCTTCACTCGGGGATGCTTCACACGGTCAGACCGGTGAAGCATCCCCGGCTCATCGGTCCCGCGTCAGAAATCCTCGTCGAACGTAACGGCTCCGGTCACTCCCACCTGGTAGGCGGAGACGCGCCGCTCGAAGAAGTTCGACAGTTCCTGGACGTCCTGCAACTCCATGAAGGCGAACGGGTTGCCACTGCCGTACAGCGGTTCCATGCCGAGCGCGAGCAGCCGCCGGTCGGCGACGTGCTGCAGGTATTCGCGCATGTCCGGCAGCGACATTCCACTGACGCCCTGTTCGAGCAGGTCCGCGGCGAACTGCACCTCGCAATCGACGGCCTCGGTGAGCATGTCACGGACCTGCTTCTCCATCTCGGCGTCGAACAGGCCCGGTTCCTCGGCGCGCACCGTGTCGACCACGTCGAAGGCGAACGCCATGTGCATGGACTCGTCGCGGAACACCCAGTTGGTGCCCGACGCGAGACCGGGCAGCACACCGCGGGAACGCAGAAAATAGACGTACGCGAAAGCGCCGTAGAAGAACAGCCCCTCGATGCAGGCCGCGAAGCAGATCAGATTGAGCAGGAACGCCCGCCGGTCGTCGCGGGAGCGCAGTTCCCGCAGCACGAAGACCGAGTCGATCCACTTGAAGCAGAACTCGGCCTTGCGGGCGATCGACGGGATGTTGTCGACCGCCGCGAACGCCGCCTGCCGCTCGGCGGGATCCGGCACATAGGTGTCGAGCAGGTTCAGATAGAACTGGACGTGCACGGCCTCCTCGAACAGCTGCCGGGACAGGTAGAGCCGGCCCTCCGGGGAGTTGACGTGCTGATACAGATTCAGCACCAGGTTGTTGGCCACAATGGTGTCGCCGGTGGCGAAGAAGGCGACCAGCCGCGAGACCAGGTGCTGCTCGGCGGGCGTCAGGCGGGCGAGATCGGCCAGGTCGGAGTGCAGGTCGACCTCCTCGACCGTCCAGGTGTTCTTGATGGCGTCCTTGAACCGGTCGAAGAAGTGCGGGTACCTCATCGGCCGCAGGGTCAGGTCCATTCCGGGGTCGAGCAGCATTACTGGCAGGCCTCACACGATTCGGGGTTCTCCAGGGAACACGTTTCCGCGGCGGTCGTCGCCGGGATCAGCGGCACGGTCGCCTGCTGGATCCGGGTGGCCGGGCGCGAGCGCAGGTAATAGGTCGTCTTCAGGCCGGCTTTCCAGGCGTAGCGGTACATCGAGGAGAGCTTGCCGATGGTCGGCGCGGCCAGGAACAGGTTCAGCGACTGGGACTGGTCGATGTAGGGGGCGCGGGCGGCGGCGAGGTCGATCAGCGCCCGCTGCGGCAGTTCCCACGCGGTGCGGAACAGTTCGCGAACCTCGGCCGGCAACTCGGTGATGTCCCGCACCGAACCGTCGGCGCGTTTGATCCGCTCCCGGACGGCGGCTGTCCACAGATTCCGGAGCTTGAGTTCGCGTACCAAAAAGGTGTTGATCTGAAGAAATTCGCCCGACATCGTCTCGCGCTTGAACAGATTGCTCACCTGTGGCTCGACGCATTCGTAACAGCCCGCGATGGAGGCGATCGTCGCCGTGGGCGCGATCGCGACCAGCAGCGAATTCCGCAAACCGTGCTCGGCGACCCGTGCTCGCAGCGCGTCCCACCGCTGCTTCTGGGAGACCGGCGCGCCCCAGAGGTCCGGATGAAGGTCGCCCTTCGCCGCACGGGTCTCCGAATACGCCGGATGCGGCCCGAAACGCTCCGCCAGCTCCGCCGATGTCTCCAATGCGGTCAGGAAGATCTCTTCCTGGACCCGCGTCGAAAGCGCGCGGGCGGCGTCGGAGTCGAAAGGCAGTCGCAGCGTGAAGAACGCGTCCTGCAGACCCATCAGGCCCAGCCCGACCGGCCGCCAGCGCGGATTCGAGGCGGCCGCCTGCTCCGATGGGTAATGGTTGATGTCGATCACCCGGTCCAGGAAGACGACCGCGGTCCGCACCGTGGACCGCAACCGCTCCCAGTCCACGCCCTCCGCCGTGACGTGCGCGCCCAGGTTGATCGATCCCAGGTTGCACACCGCCGTCTCGTCGTCGCTGCTCACCTCGAGGATCTCGGTGCACAGGTTCGACAGGTGGATCACGCCGCCGGCGCCGGTCTGGTTGGACAGCGCGTTGGAGCGGTCCTTGAAGGTCATCCAGCCGTTGCCGGTCTGCGCGAGCGTGCGCATCATCCGCCCGTACAGATCCCGCGCCCTGACCGTCCGCACCGCCTTCTTCTCGGCGTTGCGGTAGGCCGCGTCGAACTCCGCGCCGTAGAGGTCCGGCAGCTCGGGCGCGTCCGACGGGTCGATCAGCGACCAGTCCTCGTCCGCCTCCACCCGGCGCATGAACTCGTCCGGGATCCAGTTGGCCAAGTTCAAGTTATGCGTACGCCGTGACTCCTCACCCGTGTTGTCGCGCAGCTCCAGGAACTCCTCGATGTCCGGGTGCCACGGCTCCAGATAGACGCACGCCGCACCCTTGCGCCGCCCGCCCTGGTTGACGGCCGCCACCCCGGCGTCGAGGGTCTTCAGGAACGGCACGATCCCGTTCGAGCGCCCGTTGGTGCCGCGGATCAGCGCGCCCCGCCCCCGGACCCGTGACCAGGCGATCCCGATGCCGCCGGAGAACTTCGACAGCCGCGCGACCTGGTGGTACCGCTCGTAGATCGAGTCGAGCTCGTCGCGCGGCGAGTCGACCAGGAAGCACGACGACATCTGGGTGTGCCGGGTACCCGAGTTGAACAGCGTCGGCGAACTGGGCAGATAGGCCAGCGACGCCATCAGCCGGTAGAAGCCGATCGCCTCGGCGGGGTCGTGGGACAGCCCACACGCCACCCGCATCAGCCAGAACTGCGGTGTCTCCACGACGAGCCGGTCCTGCGGGTGCCGGAGCAGGTAGCGGTCGGCGACCGTACGCAAACTGAAGTACTCGAACCGCAGGTCGTTGCGGACGTAGACGGCCCCGTCGAGCTCGGCGGCGTGACGGGCCACGAACGCGGCGGTGCCGTCGCCGATCAGGCCCAGCCGGTGCGCGTACCGGATGGACTGGCTGAACGTGGCGACGCCCTGGCCGCGGACCTCCCGGTCCACGTACGCCGCCAGCAGCCGGGCGGCCAGTCTCGAGTACTGCGGCTCCTCGCCGATCAGATCCGCCGCCGTCTGGATCAGCAGCCGGTCCAGCTCGTCGGCCGTCGCGCCGTCGTGGAGCCCGCTCATCGCCCTGGTGACGACCCGCAGCGGATCCACGTCGTCCAGACCGGCGGCCTCCGCCGCGAGATCGCGCCCGCGGACCCGCTGCTGCGGTACCCCGATTCGCTCCGAAGTGGCTGTCACAGCCCTCTCCTCCATGCCCTCTCGACAGGTCTCGGGCACGCAGGACGACGCCACCGGGCTCGCGCGCGGCGGCCGGCTCCTCGGCGTCGGCCGTCCCACGCGGCCTTCGACCGCCGCACGCGGCGCGTGCGGCGCGCTGGCAGGTCTTCGGACTCGTGGGCGCTGTCGCTCGTTCCTACTGGCCGTCGCTTCCCAGGCCGGGGTGGCCCAGTGCTTCATGACGGCGGTCGTTCCCACTCACCGCTGCGGGGCAGTCCCGGTTTCCCACCGGGTTCCCTGTTGCCTCGGGCGCCACAGTGCGGCGCCCGAACCAGCTGCGTGGGAGACCATATATGGGCTAGATCAGAAAGTCATACCCAACATGCTGTGTGTCGTGTTGTTCACGCCCAGGTGACCGGCAGCGCGTGGACGCCGAAGACGAGCATCTCGTTGCGCAGCGGGACCCGCTCGGCGGGCACGGCCAGCCGCAGGTCCGGCAGCCGGGTGAAGAGCTCGCTCAGGCCGACCCGCATCTCCACCCGGGCCAGCTGCTGGCCCAGGCACTGGTGGATGCCGTGCCCGAACGCCAGGTGCGAGGGACGCGGGCGGTGCACGTCGAGCCGGTCCGGGTCGTCGAACTGCCGGGCGTCCCGGTTGGCCTCCGGCGTGGCGATGACGACGGTGGCCCCGGCCGGAATGTCCACCCCGCCGACCGTCATGGACTCGGTGGCCACTCGGCTCACGCCGAGCTGGATGATCGAGAGGAACCGCAGCAGCTCCTCGATCGCGTTGTCGAGCAGCGCCGGGTCGCCACGCAGCGCGGCGAGCTGCGCCGGGTTCTGCAGCAGCGCGAACGTGCCGAGCGCGAGCATGTTGGCGGTGGTCTCGTGTCCGGCGCCGAGCAGCACGACCGCGATGTCGGTGAGCTGCGCGTCGGTCAGCGGCGGGTCGGCGTCGCGGATGAGCCCGGACAGGATGTCGTCTCCCGGGGTCTCGCGCTTGGCGCGTACCAGCTCGGCCATGAAGGCGTAGAGGCCGGCGGCGGCCCGCATCCGCTCGTCCGGCGGGGTCGTGGCGTTGAGCGCGGTGGCGGTGCGCTGCTGGAACCGGTCGCGCTCGGCGTAGTCGACACCCAGCAGCTCGCAGATCACCAGCGACGGGATGGGCAGGGTGTACGCCGGACCAGGTCGGCCTCGGTGCCCTCCTTACGGCCTGCCGTCCTCGCAGCGCGGCGGGTGGGTCGAACGGCCGGCCGGTGCGCGAGAGGAACTCCGTGGGCAGCAGCCGGTGCAGTGCCGTGGTCGACTGTGTCCTTCTCGCCTGTTCAGCCGGGCCGGTCACCGCGAACCTCCCATCGACGGACGTCACTGGAGAGCTCGTGTCAGCTTACTGTCCGGTGTGGCCGGGCGGCGGATCTTGCCGATAGGTTCACCTGATGGCCGACTTCTCCCGTGCGTACGGCGTGCAGGTCGGCGACCACAACGTTCAGCACAACTACTTCACGCAGCGCCGGCCGGTCAGCTGGCCCTGCCGGGTGGGTGTGGTCCCGCCACCGGCCACCGGCCGTCAGCCCCGCCCGGCCGACCGGGACCTGGCCGGCGCGGGCGAGGCCGTGGTGGTGACCGGCCTGGGCGGCGTCGGCAAGACGCAGCTGGCCGTCAACCTGGCCGAGCAGCTCTGGTCCGAGGGCGCGGTCGACCTGCTGATCTGGGTCACCGCGACCACCCGGGCCGGTGTCCTCTCGACCTGTGCGATCGCCGCCGGTGAGGTCACCGGAACCGACGACCCCGACCCCGAACAGGCCGCCAACCGCCTGCTGTCCTGGCTGGCCGGGACCGACCGGCGCTGGCTGGTCGTCCTGGACGACGTCGCCGACCCGGCCGACCTGACCGGGCTCTGGCCACCGGCCACGGACCGCGGCCGCACTGTGATCACCACCCGGCGCCGTGACGCAGCCCTGCTGACCGGCCGCCGCCTGGTCGACGTCGGCGTGTTCACCCCGGGGCAGGCGACCGCCTATCTGACCGGGCTGCTGGGCGGCGATCCGGTCCGCCTCGCGGAGGCCGACCACGTCGCGGCCGATCTCGGCCACCTGCCGCTCGCTCTGGCGCAGGCCGCGGCGTACATCCTCGACCAGGACATCACCTGT
The DNA here is from genome assembly GCF_040681145.1 of Actinoplanes sp. NPDC051861. Classification (NCBI taxonomy): domain Bacteria; kingdom Bacillati; phylum Actinomycetota; class Actinomycetes; order Micromonosporales; family Micromonosporaceae; genus Actinoplanes; species Actinoplanes sp. NPDC051861. The sequence goes on along the minus strand of NZ_JBFAYE010000007.1, from coordinate 34,478 downwards.
GCCGCATACCGGAGCCGTCTCGCACACCAGCCGCTGACCGCCCTGCATCCCGGCACGCTGCCCGACCAGCAGAGCGTCCCGGTCGCCCGCGCCTGGGCCCTGTCCGTGGCGGCGGCCGGGGGTCTCGCACAGGCCGTCCTGCGGATGGCGGCGCTGCTCGACCCCAACGGGATCCCCGTCGAGGTGTTCACGGCGCGGGCGGCGCTCACCTACTACCGGTGGCGGGCCGGTTCCGACGACGTGCACGGTGCTTTGCGTACGCTGCACCGCCTCGGCCTTGCCGAGGTCGACGCCGGCACCGTGCGCATCCACGCGCTCGTCCAGCGGACCGCCCGCGAAACCACCGCCGAGCCGGACCGGCACCCTCTCGCGATCGTCACAGCCGACGCGATGACCGAGGTGTGGCCGCGAGTCGAGCGCGACGCCGCCACCGGCCTGCTGGGCCAGCGGTTGCGCGCCAACACCTACGCCCTCACCGTGAACGCCGGCGCCCTGCTCTGGCGCAGCCGCGACGGCCATGCCGTCGCTCATGAGGTGCTGTTCCGCTGCGGTTACAGCTACGGCGACACTGGCCTGGTGGCTCTCGCACATCGGTATTTCGCCGACATGTACGCCTACACCCTCCGGCACTTCGGCCCGGACCATCGTGACACCGTGTCCGCGGGTCTCGGCCTCGCCGAGTGGCAGGGCCACGCCGGCGATCCGACCGGTGCCGCCGCCGTCCTCGAAGGACTGATGGCCGGCGCCACCCGGGTCCACGGCCCCGGCCACTCGCAGACCCTCGTCATCCGGCACAACATCGCCTACTGGCGCGGCGAGGCCGGCGACAGGGCGGGCGCCGTGGCCGCGTTCGAGGACCTGCTCGGCGAATATCTGCGACGGTACGGGCCGGAGCACCCGGACGTGCTCAAGACACGCCACAACGTGGTGGTGACCCGGGGCTGGCAGGAGGACCCGGCCGGCGCCGTGGCCGCGCTCGAGCGGTCGGTCGCCGACTTCACCCGGGTGCACGGCCCCGACCACCGGCACACTCTCACCGCGCGCGGCATCCTGGCGCGCTGGCGCGGCGAGACCGGCGACCCGGCGGCCGCCGTCACCGGCCTCGAACAGCTCCTGGCCGACCGCCTGCGGCTGCTCGGCCCGGACCACCCCGACACGCTGACCGCGCGCGGCCAGGTCGCCCAGTGGAAGGGCATGGCCGGCGACCCGGCCACCGCGGTCGCCGCCCTGGAACAACTGCTCACCGACCGGCTGCGCGTTCTCGGCCCCGGCCACCCCGACACCACGTACACCCGGGCGAGCCTCGACGAGTGGCGCAGAAGAGCCGGAAGTTGACACCGCCGGGTGTGTGCCGGTCCGCGCGGCGCCGATAATCTCGGGACCTGATGGCCGCCCCGCCCGATCCGGTGAGCCTGCCGCACGCCGCTGGTGTGCAGGCGGGCAGCAACAACACGCAGCACAACTATTTCGGGCAGCGCCGCGCGGTCACCTGGCCGCTGCGGGTGGGTGTGGTGCCGCGCCGGGCGCACGGCCGGCAGACCCGGCCCGCCGACCAGAGCCTCGCCGACGTCGGTGCCGGGCAGACGACTGTGGTTTGCCAGGTGGTGGCGGGGCTGGGCGGCGTCGGGAAGACCCAGCTGGCGGCGAACCTGGCCGAGCGGCTCTGGGCCGAGCAGGCGGTGGACCTGCTGGTCTGGGTCACCGCGACGTCCCGCACAAGCATTCTGTCCACATACGCACTGGCCGCCGGTGAGATCAGCGGCGTGGACGACCCCGACCCCCAGGCGGCGGCGACCCGCCTGCTCTCGTGGCTGGCCGGCACCGGCCGCCGCTGGCTGATCGTCCTCGACGACCTCACCAGCCCCGCCGACCTGACCGGGCTCTGGCCGCCGGAGACCCCGGCGGGCCGCACCGTCGTGACGACCCGGCGCCGCGACGCCGCGCTCCTGGCCGGCCGCGGTCTGGTGGACGTGGGTGTGTTCACTCCCGGTCAGGCCCTCACCTACCTGACCCGGCTGCTCGGCGACGACCCGGCCCGGCTGGCCTCCGCCGATCAGCTCGCGGCCGACCTCGGCCACCTTCCTCTGGCGTTGGCGCAGGCCGCGGCGTACATGCTCGACCAGGATCTCTCCTGCGGCGCCTACCGGGAGCGGCTCGCCCGGCACTCATTGGCCCGGCTGCACCCCGAGACGCTGCCCGACCAGCAGAGTCAGCCCGTCGGCCGGGCCTGGACCTTGTCCATCGAGGCCGCCGACGCCGCCACCGGGGGCCTCGCGACGGTCATCCTCCAGGTCGCCGCGTTCCTCGACCCCAACGGCATTCCCACCCAGTTGTTCACCACCGAGGCCGCGATGCGCCACTACGCGGCCGGCCTGGGAACGGAGGTGGACGCTGACGACGTCCAGGACGCGATCCGCGCGCTCCACCGGCTGAGCCTGATCGAGATGACCGGCCCGGCCGGCGAGGCGACCACGGCGGTCCGGATCCACGCCCTCGTCCAACGCGTCACCCGCGAGTCGACACCGGAACCGAACCGGCATCCGGTCACCCTGGCCGCGGCTGACGCCATGACGCAGATATGGCCGCCCGTCGAGCCCGACGCGGCGACCAGCCGCCTCGGGCAGCAGCTGCGCGCCAACACCGCCATGCTGGCGAACAACAGCGATCCGCTCCTCTGGCGCGCCGCCGACGGCAGCGGGAGCGCGCACGCGGTGCTGTACTCGGCCGGGAACAGTCTCGGGGAGATCGGCCTGGTCGCCGCGGCCCGCGCTCACTATCAACAGATGTACGCCACCGCCACCACGTTGTTCGGGCACGGCCACAAGGACATCCTCGCCATCCGGGCTCACCAGGCCAACTGGCAGGGTGAGGCCGGTGACGCGGCCGGCGCGGCAGCCGCGTTCGAGCGGCTGCTCGCCGACGACCTTCGGACCCACGGGCCCGATCACCCCAACACGCTCTCCACCCGCCACAGCCTCGCGGAGTGGCAGGGCCATGCCGGCAACGCCGCCGAGGCTGCGGACGCCCTCGAGGTGCTGGTCGCCGACGAGGTGCGGATCCACGGGCCTGATCACCCGCGTACCCTGACCACACGCCAGAACCTCGCACGCTGGCGAGTCGAGGCGGACGGCCCGGCGGGCGCACTGGCCGAATTGGAGCAGCTGGTTCTCGACTGCGCGCGGGTGAACGGGCCCGACCATCCGCACACCCTGACCGCTCGTGCCAACCTGGCGTTCTGCCGCGGTGAGGCCGGTGACGCGACCGGCGCGGCCGACGCATTCGAGGAGTTGCTCGCCGATCGTGTGCGCATCCTGGGACCGGACCACCCCGACACCCTCACCAATCGCGGCAACGCCGCCAGTTGGCGAGGGCAGGCCGGTGATCCAGCGGGCGCCGCCGCCGAGTTGGAGGCTGTGCTCCCCGACTTCCTGAGGATCCTCGGACCGGAACATCCACACACCCTCACCACACGTCACATCCTGGCGCAGTGCCGAGGGAGAGCCGGCGATCCAGCCGGCGCGGCAGCCGCGTTCGAACAGCTGCTCGCCGACAAGTTGCGGATCTTCGGCCCGGCCCACCCCGACATCAACGGCATCCAAACGGAGATCAACCTGTGGCGGCGCCGAGCCGATGCACGCTGATCCGGACGGCGCTGTTGAGCGCGTGAGCCTTCCGCACGCGGAAGGCGTGCAGGTGGGTGACCGGAACACGCAGCACAACTACTTCGGGCAGCGCGGCCCGGTGACCTGGCCGCGGCGGGTGGGTGTGGTTCCGCGCGCCGCGCACGGGCGGCAGCCACGGCCCGCCGACCGGGATCTCGCTGGGGTGGGTGCCGGCGGGACGGCCGTGGTCTGTCAGGTGGTGGCCGGGCTGGGTGGCGTCGGCAAGACACAGCTCGCGGCGAACCTGGCCGAGCGGCTCTGGTCCGAGGACGCGGTGGATCTGCTGGTCTGGGTCACCGCCACGTCCCGCACGAGCATCCTGTCCACGTACGCGCTGGCCGCCGGTGAGATCACCGGGTTCGACGACACCGACCCGGGGCAGGCGGCCGTCCGGCTGCTGTCGTGGCTGGCCGGCACCGAGCGGCGGTGGCTGGTCGTGCTCGACGACCTGTCCGATCCCGGCGATCTGACCGGGCTCTGGCCGCCGGACACCGCGACCGGGCGCACGGTCGTCACCACGCGGCGCCGGGACGCGGCCCTGCTCGCCGGGCGGCAACTCGTCGACGTCGGGGTGTTCACCGCCGAGCAGGCCGTCGCGTACCTCACCCGGCTTCTCGGCGACGACCCGGCACGACTCGGCGAGGCCGGTGAGCTCGCCGCCGACCTCGGGCACCTTCCGCTCGCCCTCGCGCAGGCCGCCGCGTACATGATCGATCAGGACCTGACCTGCGCCGCCTATCGGCACCGGCTCAGCCGCCACCCGCTCGTGCGCCTGCACCCGGAGGCGCTGCCCGACCAGCAGAGCGTGCCCGTCGCCCGGGCCTGGAACCTGTCCGTCGAGGCCGCCGGCGACCTGGCGCCGATCGTCCTGCGACTCGCCGCCGTCCTCGACCCCAACGGCATACCCGCCCGGCTCTTCACCACCCGCGCGGTGCTCGACCACTGCGTGGCACGCCTCGGGCACCCGGTGGACGCCGACCGGGTGCACGACACGCTGCGGGTGCTGCACCGGCTGAGCCTGGCCGACACCGACGCCGACACTGTCCGGGTCCACGCGCTCATCCAGCGTGTGGCCCGCGAGAGCACCCCCGAGCAGGAGCGTCAGCCGGTGGTGATCACGGCTGCCGACGCGATGCTGCGCCTGTGGCCGGACATCGAACGCGACCCGGCGACGAGGCGGCTGGGTCAGCGGCTGCGCGCCAACACCGTGGCGCTGGCCGAGCACCTCACGTCCATGCCCGACAGCGTGCAAACCGTGCTGTTCCGGGCCGGCAACAGCCTGGGTGAGATCGGCTTGGTGGCACTGGCCTGCGACTACTTCACCGTGATGGGGCGCGCCGCCCACCGGCGGTTCGGGCCGGATCACCCCGACACGTTGGCGGCGCGCCACAACGTGGCACGGTGGCAGGGCGAGGCAGGCGACGCGGCGGGTGCCGCCGCGGCGTACGAACAGTTGCTCGCCGACAGCCTGCGCGTGCTGGGGGCCGATCACCCGTACACGTTGAGCACCCGCGGCAATCTCGCTCGCTGGCGGGGCGAGGCGGGCGATCCGGCGCTCGCGGTCGCCGGCTTCGAGCGGCTGCTCACCGACCGCCTGCGCCTGCTCGGGCCGGACCACCCGCACACCTTCACCACCCGCAGCAGCCTCGCTCGCTGGCGCGGCCAGTCGGGCGATCCGGCCGGGGCGGCCGCCGCATTGGAACAGCTGCTCACCGACCGGCTGCGGGTCTTCGGGCCGGACCATCCGGGCACGCTCAGCACCCGCCACAACCTCGCCTACTGGACGGGCGAGGCAGGCGACGCGGGCGGTGCCGCGAGCGCGCTGGAACAGGTGCTCGCGGATCGCGTACGCGTCCTGGGCCCCGATCACCCGAGCACGCTGAGCACCCGGAACACGCTCGCCTACTGGCGTGGCCACGCCGGTGACGCGGCCGGGGCCGCCGCCGCGCTGGAACCGCTGCTCGCCGACCGGCTGCGCGTGCTCGGCCCGGACCACCCGCACACCTTCAACACGCGGGGCAATCTCGCACGCTGGAAGGGCCAGGCGGGCGACCCCGAGGGAGCCGCGGAGGCGTACGAGCAACTGCTCGCCGACCGGCTCCGGGTTCTCGGCCCCGACCACCCGGACACCCGGTCCACCAGGGCCGAGGCCGAATACTGGCGGGATCAGGCAGGCGCCTGACGCACCAGGGCCGCGGCGATCGAGCGGCCGTGGTCGGTCCACGGTTCGGGGCGCATGGTGCGCGGGTCCAGGCGTACGTTCACCCGCCGCCCCTCCGCGAACACCGTGTCGCCGTCCACGCTGGTGACCCGGAAGCGGTAGTCCGCACTGGAGCCGCCCAGTCGTTCCAGCCAGAAGTGGACCGCCACCTCGCCGGTCCCCCGCACCGGCAGGTGGAAGGTGATCGAGTACTCCCGGACCACGTTGAAGGCGTCCGGCGTGGTGGGCCGGCCGCCGGAGAACGAGACACCGCGCTCGGTCCACCAGAGCGTTATCGCGCGTTCGACGAGCACCGCGTAGCGCGAGTTGTGCAGCACCCCCATCGCGTCCAGGTCGTCGAAGTGCACGGGCAGGCGAACCACGTCGCCATGGGTGAGAACGGTGGTCACGGTTCCTCCGGAAGGATCGTCGGATCGGGGGCGAGGGCGTGCAGCTGGTCCAGCAGAGAGCGCTTGGCCTGCAGGAACGTCGCCTCCGCCCCCATCAGTGGCGCCTGCATGACGGCGCAGACGCCGAGTGACTCGGTCTGGTAGGCGAGCCGTCCCGGATCCACTCCGGGATCCAGCTCGCCCCGGTCGACCGCGTCGGCGGCCAGCGTGGTCAGGAAGGCCATCCACTCGCCCAGCACCTGCGCGAGCCGATCCCGGATCACTCCCGGCCGCGCGTTGAACTCGAACTGGGCGTTGGCGAAGAAGCATCCCCCGGGCAGGACACCGTCTTCGTAGAACCGCAGCCGGCTGAGGTGCACCGCCCACAGCCGGCGCACGCCGGCGGGCTCGCGCAGTGCCGGGCGGATCACCAGGTCCGTCCACTGCCGGCGGGCGTGCTCGATGACCGCCAGCTGGAGGGACTCCTTGGACCGCCAGTGCGCGAACAGCCCGGACTTGCTGACACCGAGCGCCTCGGCCACCTGGTTCAGCGACAGCCCGTCGAGCCCGGCCACGGTCGCGAGCAGCAGTGCCTGGTCCAGCACCGCGACGCGGGTCCGCTCCCCGCGGGCCAGCCTGCCGTCCGTCGTCATGCGTCGACCCTACAAAAAGACCGACCGGTCGTAAATATAATTGAGATCACTCCGGCCGAGGGATGACCAGCTCCCGCAGCGGGTCGCCGCCGTCGATGAAGAGACGCGCGCCTGCGGTGGTCACCAGTGCGAGCCGCCGCATCGCCGCACGCCCGGCCACCGGATGCCGCCCGTCCAGCGCACCGACCCGGACCGCGAACACCAGGTCGAACGGCTCCTCCCCGGCCAGCGGTTCGAGATCCTCCGCGGCGCACTGCCGTACGCTCATCCGCCCCGCCTCGATCTGCGCCGCCGATCCGGCCAGCGCCTGCGCGACGGCCGCCGCCGACCGGTCGATCGCAACGATGTGCCCGGTGGCCAGCCGGGCCGCCACCATTCGCGCCGCCACCCCCGGCCCGCAGCCGATCTCCAGCACCCGCGAGTCCGCCCGCAGCGGAAGCGCCTCCACGATCTCCAGCAGCCGAGCCGACATGGCCGCAGCGTAGCCGCCGGGGTTCCGTAACCTGGTCGCCGTGAGTGGCAACGACTTCTTCCGGGACGTGGCGCGGATCGCGCTCGCGGTCGCCGACAAGCACGGGTTCGTCCTCGGCGGCGGGGTCGCGTGGCTGGTGAACGGCCTGGTGGCGCGGCCGACCGAGGACGTCGACCTGTTCACCGACACCGCGGGTGGCGTGGAGGCGGCGGCCGGCGAGGTGACGGCGGCGCTGACCGCGGCCGGTTACCGGGTGGTGCGCGAGGAGGGCGACGAACTGTTCGCCGGGATGGACGCGGACATCCAGGAGTTCCTCGTCGCCGGTGAGCACCGGGCGCTGCGGCTGACGCTGTGCCGGCTGGACCGGCACCGCGCGCCGGTGGTGATGGACGTCGGACCGGTCATGCACCTGGACGACCTGGTCGCCACGAAGGTCGCGGCGCTGGTCAGCCGGCGCGAGGTGCGCGACTACATCGACGTCGCGGCGGCCCTCGAACGCTATCCGCTGGAGCAGGTCATGGAGCTGGCCCACGCGGCGGATCCGGCCCTCGACCCGGAGGACATCGCGGACGCGGGGCGCTATCTGGACCGGATCGACGACGCCCGGTTCGCGCTGTACGGCCTGGCCCGGGAGGCGATCGCCGAGCTTCGCGGCCGGCTGAAGGGATGGCCCCGCGACTGACCCGGTGCGGGCATGCACCATCGTGGGCCGCCGCCTGCCTACTGTCAGAGGCATGACGCCACGACCGACAGCCGACCCCAGCATCGGCGAACGCGTCCGGGCCCGCCGCCTGCTGCGCGGCTGGAGCATCCGGTTCGCCGCCAGCCGCGCCGGCGTGTCGCACACCACCTGGAGCCGGATCGAACGCGGTCATCTCGCCGCCGACAACCGTTTCATGCTCGCCGACCTGGCCACCGCGCTCGACTGCGCGCCCTCCGATCTCGCGGGTGCTCCGGTTCCGGCGACCGACCGGAACGTCGTCGCGGCGCACGCGGGGGTGCACGCGCTCCGGCAGGCACTCATCGACATCGATCCGGCCGAGCCCGCCGAGCGCACCGCGCCTCCTCTCGCGCAGCTCACCCGTACCCTCGCTCTGGTCGACACGCTCCGGCAGGCCTGCGGCTATGCGGGCGCGGCCCGGCTGCTGCCGGATCTGCTGCGGGACCTGCACGCGGCGTCCTCCGGGCCGGAGCGGGGCCAGGCGCTGCGGATGCTGTGCGACGCCACGTTCATCGCATCCTCGGTGCTTCGCAACCTCGGTCATCCGGCGGAGGCCTGGCTGGGCGCGGAACGCTGCCGGTCGGCGGCCGAGGCGACGGAGGATCAAATTCTTCTCGGGTACGCGGAATACGCGCGCGCCTGCGCGGCATCCGTCTGTGGTTCATGGCAGCGGGCACTCGCGCTCGGCACACGGGCGGTGGACGCTCTGCGGGGTTCCACCGGGCGGCCGGGCGGCGCCGAGCTGACCGGGACGCTGCAGTTGATGTGCGCGCACGCCTCCCGCGGCGCCCGCCGCCCGGACGACAGCCGCGCATGGGTCGCGGAGGCCACCGCGCTGGCCGCGACGAGCGGGGAGACGAGCACGATGGGCCTCTACTTCGGCCCGACCAACGTGGCGATCTGGTGCATCGGCATCGAGGTGGACGGCGACTCGCCGGGCCGCGCGGTCGAACTGGCCCGCGCGACGTCCCCGGCCGTGATCCCGGCCGGGTTCCGGCAGGTGTTCTTCTACGCGGACACCGCCCGCGCGCTGGCAAGGATGCGCGGCCGCGAGGAACAGGCGCTGCGGTTCCTGCTCACCGCCGAACGCGTCGCGCCGCAGCACATCCACACCTCAGCCGTGGCCCAGGAGACGACCCGGTCTCTGCTGGAACGGGCCCGCCGCGCGGCCGGTGGCACGGAGTTGCGGGGACTGTGTGCGCGGATGGGCGTCTAAAGGTTGCTCACCAGCAGAGTCCGGTCCTCGCGCACGATGAGCACCCGCCCGTCGGGCCCCGGCGCGATCTGTTCCGGCCGGGCGACACCCTCGTACACGTCGAGGGGTGTACGGGTGCAGCGCTGGTCACGGCATCGCCAGAGAACCTGCCGCCAGTAGGCCGGCGCGGTGCCGACGGTGATCTGGAAGCCGGTCGTGGGCCGGGTTCCCGGCTCGGCCTCGGCGGCGTAGAGGGTGGTGGGTGTCCGCGCGAGCCCGCCGGACTCCGCGGCCGCCCGGCCGGTGAGAAGCTGTTCGTCGAGGTCCCGCCGCAGCAGGCCGGTGTCCAGCGAGATCGCCGGGCCGCCCAGGGTGGCGGGCGGGAGCCAGGTGGCGCCGGGCGGGGCCGCGCTGGGGTCGGCGGTCCGAGGGTTGGCGCAGGTGACCGGATCACAGGTGATCTGGTGCAGGGAGTACCCGATCCACAGTGTGGCGAGCGGGCTGCCGTCGGGCGTGAGCGTCAGACGGGCCCGGCGGCCGTCGGGGTAGCCGTCGGCGGGGGTCCGGTCGATCGTGCCGACGTCGTGCCGCTGCGGCGCCGCGCACGGGACACCCGCACACCGGATCAGCGTGAGCCGGTAGCGGCGGCCGGCCGGGAACTCGTCGTCCGGATTCGCGGCGACGGTGCCCTTGGCGGGCGGAATCGGGATCGCCAGGAAGAACCAGACGGCACCGTCGGGCGCCGGTGCCACGGCGAGCTCGACCATGCCGCCCTCATCGTCGAACTCCTCCCGCGCCGACCGGCGGACCGGCACCCAGGCCTCGGGACAGCCGTCCCGGGTGCAGCGCGCGTAGTGCACGAACGGCCCGCCGTCACCCACCCCGCCGGAGATGGCCGCCTTGGCGACCGTTCCGTCCGCTCCGATGGCGGCCGCACCGTGGACGTCCCACAGAGCCGGCCCGCCCGTCTGGCCGGTGTAGCGGTCGCACAGGTCGGTGTCGCAGAACCGGACACCCATGGTCGTCACCATCACCGGATGCTGCCCGGCCGGCCAGGCGACGGCGGCGGCCCCGCCGGCGGGCCCCTCGTCGGTGGTGATCACCGGGGCGCCGAGGGGGTTGGCCACCGCCACGCCGCCCGAGAGCAGCAGCGGCACGATCAGCACCGCGACCGCCGGCCAGACCCGCCCGGCCTTGTCCGCCGCCACCGGCTCGCCCGCCTTGTCCGCCTCTGCCGGCTCGCCCGCTTTGTCCGCCCCTGCCGGCTCGCCCGCTCTGTCCGCCGCGCCGCTCGCGAGGGACGGCAGCGGGTCGGCCTGGAGGGCGACGATGCCGGCGGTCGCGGTGAGGGACACGACCAGGACGATGATGTTCGCCGGTGCGGCGAGGATCTGCGGCACGACGCGGCCGGCGATCCAGGCCAGGAGCAGCGCCAGGCCGTACCCGCCGAGCACCACACCGGCGACCGCGGACCAGCGCGGTCTGGAGGTGACGAGTTCGAGCAGGACACGGGCCGAGCCGAGAGCCAGGATGGCGATGAAGAGGACGACGCCGGCCATGTTGCGCAGCACCCACAGGGCGGCGAACGCGACGGCGACGGCCAGCAGGTGACCGAAGGAGAGCATCGGCAGGCGGCCGAGCGCGCTGCGGACCGGGCGGTCCGGATCGGGACCGGCCAGGGCCAGCACGCCGGCGGCCAGAGCGACCAGGCAGCAGACGGGCGCCAGGACGGCTCGGAGCCACTCCTGGGCGGAGGCGCCGTCGTCGAGCGTGACGACACCGTCGAGCAGCAGGGTGTGGTCGCGGCCGGCGCTCAGGTCCAGCGCGAGGAAGGCGACCAACATCACGGCCAGGGCCGGTGCCTGCGCGGTGAGCAGCCGGCGGCGACGGGTCAGTGCCAGCTCCCAGCCACCCACGACGGCGTCGAAGAGGCCGTGCGGCGCGGTCGGTGACGAGGACATCGGGCCAGGATAGGGCTGACATGATCTTGTCGCGACCCCGCCCGTTGACGTGAACCCGGCTTGAGGTTCTACGGTCCGGGCATGACGATGACCGACGCTGAGCTGGCCGGGCAACCGGCGGCGTACTGGACCGGGGTCGCCTACGAGGCCCTGATCGCCTACACCCGCGCGCGGCAGGCCGACCACGGGTTCACCCAGCCGCAGTTCTGGCTGCTGCGCAACCTGTCCGCGCACGATCTCTCCCCCGACGGCCGGGGGCGCACCGTCGACGAGCTGCGGCGGGCCATGCGCGGATACCTACGGCCGGAGGACGACCTCGCGGCCGAGGCGGAGGTGCTGGTCGAGCGCGGATGGCTGCGGGTCGGCGAGGACGACGGCCTGCTGTGGATCACCGAGGCCGGCGAGGCCGCCCGTCTCGATCTCAAGGCCTGCGCACCCCAAATCCGCAGTGAGATCCACGCCGGTGTCGACGACGCCGACTACGTGACGGCGCTCAAGGTGCTCCAGCGGATGATCCGCAACACCGCCGGGGTGGCGGGAAGCGGGTAGTTTCGAGACGCCCCGGCGGTACCGCCCGGGACCGGTACGGCAGCGAGGGGGAAGCGATGGTGCCGGCCGCGGGGGCCGTCCTGGCGGCGCTGCTGACCGCCGCGCCCGTGTCGCAGCAGGCGCCGGACGCGGTGTGCCCGGTCACGGACGATCGGCTGACCGAGATCTCCGGGCTCACCACCGACCAGAACGGGTACGTGGTGATCAACGACGGCGTCGACGAGTCCTCCGGGCGGCGCATCTTCTTCCTGGACCGGCGCTGCCGGGTGAAGAAGACCGTGTCCTACCCGTCCCGGCCGCGCGACACCGAGGATCTCGCCCGCGGGCCGGACGGGACGCTGTGGGTCGGCGACATCGGTGACAACAGCCGTGACCGGGCCACGATCGCGCTGTGGCGGCTGGCGCCCGGGGCGAAGAAGCCCACGCTGCTGCGGATGTCCTATCCGGACGGCGCCCACGACGCGGAGGCTCTGCTGATCGCGGCGGACGGCACGCCGGTCGTGGTGACCAAGGACCCGATGACGGCCGGGATCTACGTGCCCACCGCGCAGCTGTCGGCCGAGAAGACCACACCGCTGCGGCGGGCCGGCGACGTCGCGATCCCGGTGACCGGGACCAGCAACCCGTTCGGGCTGCCCGGCACGCTCGTGGTGACGGGCGGCGCGACCAGCGCGGACGGGCGGCGAGCTGTGCTCCGCACGTACGCTGACGCCTTTGATTTCGATGTTCCCGACGGCGACCTGGTGCGGGCGCTCAGCGAGGGCAAGCCGACGGTGATCGCCCTGCCGGACGAACCGCAGGGCGAGTCGGTGGCCTACAGCGCCGACGGCACCTCGCTGCTGACGATCTCCGAGGTCACCGGCGACAGCAAGAGCGCCGACCTGTTGAGATATCCCCTGCCGGAGCCGGTCGCCGCTCCCGCACCGACCTCCTCGGCACCGCCCGCCCCCGCGCCCGCCTCCTCGGCACCGGCCGCGCTCGAACCCGTCAAGGACAGCGACGGCCTCCCGATCGGCCTCATAGTGGCCGGCGTCGGCCTGCTCCTCGCCGCCGGCGCGCTCGGCATCGTGGTCGCCCGCCGCCGCTAGGGATCATCCCAGGTTGAAGGCGCTCACCAGGGCGCGCAGTTCCTCGGCGGTGCGAGCCACCTCGGCGCTGGCCAGGTTGGTCTGGCCGGTGCCGGCGACGGCGATGGAGCTGGCCCGCGCGACCTCGGCGATGCTGGTCGCGATGCGGCTGCTGCCCACCGAGACCTCGTTGATGCTGCGGCTCATCTCGGCCGTGGTGGCGGTCTGCTCCTCGACCGCGCTGGCGATCGTCGTCTGATAGTCGTTGATCTTCGCGATCACCTCGCTCACCCGGCTGATCACCTCGACGGCCGCCCCGGTGTCCTGCTGGATCGCGGCGACCCGGCTGCTGATGTCCTCGGTGGCCCGAGCCGTCTCCTGGGCCAGGTCCTTGACCTCGCTGGCCACCACCGCGAAGCCCTTGCCCTGCTCACCGGCCCGCGCCGCCTCAATCGTGGCGTTGAGCGCGAGCAGGTTGGTCTGCTCGGCGATCTGCGTGATCAGCTTGACCACGTTGCCGATCTCCGCGGACGAGTCCCCCAGCTGTTCGATCCGCTTGGTGGCGAGGGCGGCCTCGGTGACCGCCTGCCCGGCGATCTGAGCGGCGTGGTTGGTGTTCTCCGAGATCTCCCGGATCGAGACGCCCATCTCCTCGCTGCCCGCCGCCACCGTCTGCACGTTGCGCGAGATCTCCTCGGCCTCGCTGGACGCGGCCGCCGTCTGCCGGTCGCTGTCGTGCGCCGCTCCGGCGATCTCCTGACTGGTGGCGGAGAGCTCAGTGGCCGCACCGGCGAGGGTGTCGGCGTTGGCGGCCAGCCGCTGCATCGCCGTCTGGATGCTGTCCAGGGCGCGGTCCAGCTCGGAGGCCATCGTGCCCAGCTCGTCCTTGGCGGTGATCCGCGTCCGGCGGGTGAGGTCACCTCCCGCCAGCGCGCCGACCACCGCGCCGACCTCGCGGACCGGGCCCAGGATCGACCGGGCCAGCGGGATCGAGAGCAGCACCAGCGTCAGCAGACCGGCCACGGCCAGCGCCAGCATCCACCAGCGTGCCGAGGTCTTGGTCGACGCCATCTCGGCCTGACGGTCCACGATCGCCGCGTCGATGTCCTCGTGAATGGCGCCGATCTGGTCGTCGACAACGCCGTTCTGCTCGGCGATCGACTCGTAGCGCCCGGCGACGCTGGCCCGGTCCTTCTGCGCGTCACCGACGAACTGGGTGACGAAGTCGTTGAAGTCCCGGACCGGCCCGTCCAGCGCCCGGATCGACTCGCTCAGCGGCCCCAGGTCGTACCGGGTGGCCGCCTCGAGTGCCTCGGTTGCCGAGACCACGTCGTCGGCGGCGTCGCCGGTCACGTCCTCGCCGTAGGCCGCCCGGTACCCGTCGACCTTGAGCTCGCTCTCCCGGGTGTCGAGGTGGTTGAGCGCGGCCTTGGTCACCGTGTACGCGTTCAGCGTCTCCTGCTTGCTCGTCAGCTGTTCCTGGGACCAGATACCGATGCCGGTCAGCGCGGCGGCGACCAGGACACCGGTCACCACCATCGACGACAAGCGCTGGTTGACGCTCAGGTCGGCAAGACGAGGCATACCGTTCACTTCGGCGCCCAAACCACGGGACTTAGATCAAAGCGTACGGAAGAAGGCCCGCACGTCCTCGGCGAAGAGCTCGGGCTGCTCGGCCGGCAGGAAGTTGCCGCCCGACGGCAGCTCGGTCCAGTGCGTGACCGGCGCCTCACGCTCGGCGAACCGCCGGATGGTGATGTCGGTGACGCCCAGGCCCACGCCGAGCGGAACCGTTGACTTCGGCTTCGGCGTCCAGGCCTCCGGGTCGTGCGCGGCCTCCCAGTAGAGGTTGGCGGAGGAGCCGGCCGTCCCGGTGAACCAGTACAGGCTGATGTTGGTGAGCAGCAGGTCGCGGTCGACCTCGGTGTCGGTCCACTCGACGAACTTCTCGGCGATCCAGGCCAGCTGCCCGACCGGGGAGTCGTGCAGTCCGTACGCCAGGGTCTGCGGCCTTGTCGACTGGATGAAGTTGAAACCCATCTTGTCGTCACGGAACTCCTGCAGCCGCCCCAGCCGGCCCTGCTCGGCCTCGGTGAGCCCGGCGAAGTCACCCGGGTCGTCGGAGGGGAACGTGATGTGCCCGTTGACGTGGACGCCGATCACCCGGTCCGGCGCCTGCCGGCCCATCTCGACCGCGATGGCGGCGCCACCCCCGGTGCCCTGCACGCCGTAGCGCTCGTAGCCCAGCCTGGCCATGATCTCGTTGAGCGCGGAGGCCGTCTTCCGGGCGTGCCATCCCGGCGCGACCAGCGGACCGGAGAACGCGATGCCGGGGTTGCTCACCAGCACCAGGTGGAACTCCTTGCGCAGGGCCTCGACGACCGGCAGGTAGACCGCGAACGACCCCGGCCAGTCGTGGCTGATCAGCAGCGGGGTCGCGTCCGGGTCGGCGGACCGTACGTGTGCGAAGTGCAGCGTCTGCCCGTCGACCTCGGTCAGGAACTGGGGCAGCTCGTTGAGCCGCGCCTCGGCGGCGCGCCAGTCGTAGCCGTCGGCCCAGTACTGCGCGAGGTCGCGTACGTAATCGACCGGGAGACCACGCTGCCAGCCCTGACCGGGGATCTCGGGGGTCCAGCGGGTGCGGGCGAGCCGGTCCCGCAGGTCCTGGACGTCAGCCTCGGAGATGTTGATGTGGAACGGACGGATCTCGGACATCTCGGCTCCTCTGCTCTTGCCTCACGGCGTTGATCGAAGCGGAATGTTTCGTTCCGTTTGAACCTACCACGTACTGAAGCGGAGCGGAATACTTCATTCCGTTTGGTATCGTGGAACCATGACGAGCGCGGCGCCGGGACGCGGCAAGCAGGCGGTACGCAACAACGTGGCGATCCTGGCCGCCGCCCGCGAGGTGTTCCTGGCCGACCAGCGCGCCCCGATCTCGGCGGTCGCCGAGCGCGCCGGTGTCGGCATCAGCGCTCTCTACCGCCGCTACGCGGGCAAGGAGGACCTGCTCCGCACGCTGTGCCACGACGGATTGCGTACGTTCATCGGCGAGGCGGAGCGGGCCGGCGCCGAGTCGGACGGCTGGACGGCCCTGGAGCGGTTCCTGACCGGCGTAGTCGAGGCGGACGTGCACTCCCTGACCGTGCACCTGGCCGGGACGTTCACCCCCACCGCGGAGATGCGAGCCGACGCGGCCCGGGCCAACGCGCTGGCCGGCGCCCTGTTCGAGCGGGCGAGGCCACACATGCGGCAGGGCGTCGCGCTCGACGACATCGCGATGCTGCTGGAGATGTGCGCGGCCGTCCGCGTCGCCGATCCCGGGCGGACCACCGCTCTGCGCCGCCGATACCTGTCGGTCCTGCTCGACGGGCTGCGCGCCGGCGGATCACTGCCGGGGCCGCCACCGACCCGGAGCGAGGTCAACGGGCGCTGGCGGCAGCCGTCATGAGCAGGTTGCGTGGCATGGTGGCGTCATGCGCAAGCTCGTGTACTTCGTCGCCAGCACCATCGACGGCTTCATCGCGGCACCCGACGGTTCCTGGGAGTTCATGGGCGTCCCCGAGGACGTCGTCGCGTTCATGACCGGGCAATATCCGGAGACCGTGCCCACGCATGTCCGCGCGGCGCTCGGGATCGGCGACCTGCCGAACCGGGTGTTCGACACCGTGGTGATGGGCCGGAACACCTACGAGCCGGCGCTCAAGGAGGGGATCACCAGCCCCTACGCGCACCTGCGGCAGATCGTGTTCTCCCGGGCCCTGACCGGGTCACCGGACCGGTCGGTCCAGATCGTCGCGGAGGACCCGGTCGCGTTCGTCGGCAAGCTCAAGCGGGAGCCGGGCAGCGACATCTGGCTGGCCGGCGGCGGTGACCTCGCCGGTCAGCTGCACTCCGAGATCGACGAGCTGGTGCTCAAGGTGAACCCGATCGTCGCGGGGGACGGTGTCCGGCTCGCGGCGCACGGGTTCGACCCGCGGCGGTTCACGCTCGTCGACGCCACGCCGCTGGTCAGCGGAGTGGTCGTGCTGCACTATCGGGCTCTCTAGCGGCGTCTTGTCATCAACACGCCGGTGATGATCGCGGCGGCGACGGTCACGCAGGTGATC
Source organism: Actinoplanes sp. NPDC051861 (assembly GCF_040681145.1). NCBI lineage: Bacteria > Bacillati > Actinomycetota > Actinomycetes > Micromonosporales > Micromonosporaceae > Actinoplanes > Actinoplanes sp. NPDC051861. The sequence goes on along the minus strand of NZ_JBFAYE010000007.1, from coordinate 17,500 downwards.
AGGACGCCGACGGCACCCCAGATCACCATCAGGACCGAGAGTCCGCCCCACACGACCGCACCGGCGACAGCCAGGACGACGAGAGTCGCCCGCCCCGGGATCCTCCGCCCGGGATTACTGAAGAAGGGGTCCTCGGCGGCCAACCGCCCGACGATCTCCTCGAATTGCCGACGCGTGTCCCTGGTTGCCAACCCGAACTCACCGCCCGTCCTCGCGACGTACTCCCGCCCCACCACGTGTACCCCGCCGACGCGAATTCTGATCCGTGACAGCGGTGACACTTTCATGACATGTCAGCGCCAGGCGTCGATCGGCACACCGATGCCGGCACACCCGTCGGCGACGTAGACCCAGGCCAGGACGCCACCGACATTCCGAAGCTGACGGCTGTAGAGGCCATCGGTCGTTCCCTCCACCTCGTCGAGAGTCTCCAGCGTATCCGCCATCATGGACGGACGGACCTCACAAAGTACGCCGGGTGCCTTGCGATCGGCGGCGGCGTTCAACGCGGGGTAACCGTGGCCGGTGTCGCGCAGGTCCCCGAACACCTCGGCGTCCCAGGGCTCGGAGTCGAGCCGGTCGGCGATCAGGTGCGCGCGGATCTGGCCCGGCATGAGCGTGCCGTACGTGAAGACGGCCGGGGTGCACTCCCCCGGGTGCGGATAGGTACCCAGGGGAACGTCCTCACCCGGCATCGGGTTGCCGGGCGCCGGTTCACCGGTCCGCAGCGCGAGGCGCCCGCCGGTGACCGCGGGGAGTCGCTCCGGCCGGGCACCGACATATGCCGCGGGCCGCAGCACCCGGGCGCCGTTCTCCAGGGTCACGCGGCCGGTGTCCAGGATGCGCAGGGCGTACCAGCCGGTGGCACGCCCCTCGATCACGTCCAGTACCGCGAGCTCGGCGGGGTCGGCCATCATGACGACCGCGGTCTCGCTGTGTGCGGGCACCGCCGCGAGCGTTGCCGGGATCCTGCCTGCCCGGGTGCGCCCGGTGCACCACGCCGAGGCGAGCCCGTCCATCTCACAGGCGAGCGAGACGACGGGGAGCGGCGTACCGTTCGCCAGGACCTTGCCGGGACATGCGTTGGAGCCGTAGGACAGCAGCGGGATCCGGCCGGCGAGCGGCGTGGCGCCCTGGCCGGTGAGCCAGGCGTCAAGGCAGCGGCCGCCGACCGCCCAGCCGCTGGGCATTCCCTCGTCCGGGGTGACGGGCCAGCAGCGCCCGGCCCGGTCGATCACCCAGGAACCGGCCGGCCGGCATCCGGGATAGGGGTCGACGGCGAAGTCCGCGGCGGGCTGCCCGGGGCGAACCGGGCCCGGCGCGGCGTCGGCGACCTCGGTGGGCATCGTGTGATTCTGCGTCAAGGCCGGTCGCTGCCGCATCCTTCGTCGTGCCCAGCCACCCTCGCCGTTTCGGCCGCCCGGCCCGCCACCTGATCAGGCCAGGCCCAGCCCAGGTCACCCAGCCGGCTCTGGCACCCGGCTCAGCCGGATGCGGCGCGGGCGGCCCCGGGCGGAACTATTCGGTGAAGCTGAGTCCTCGCTCGGACAGCGCCTCGGCGAGGATTCTGATCGCTTTCGGACCGACGCCGTGCATGGCGAGCAGGTCGCGGCGGCTGTGCCGTGCCACCTGGGCGAGCGTCGTGATTCCGGCCGCCAGAAAAGCGCTGTTGGCGGGCCGCCCGATAGGTGGCAGGTCGCCGATCTGCGCGGGCACGTCGCGAGTCGTCATCGGCTCACGATAAATCCGCTCCCCCGCGCTATTGACTCGGCCCCTTGGGCAGGCACTGAACTCTCCCCATCACCGGAACCCACCCGGCTCGAGGAGGGCGAGATGCCGACAATCAGCACCGCCACGGCGGTCACCGGCCAGACCCGGGCGTGGACCTGGCCGGCGACCACGTCTAGCGGAGAGCCTCGGCAAGGAGGTCGTGCACCCCCGCGGCGTCCGTGTTGGCGCCGAAGATCGGCGTGCCCGGCTCCATGCGCACGCCGTCTGCCAGGCTCCCCGCCACCACCGGGTCGAAACCCAGCGCGTCGACCACCTCGGCGGCGTCCCGCAGCGCGAGCTGATCGTCTCCGGCGATGGCGATCGCCTTGCGGCCGGGCGCGCCCGGTGGCCGGGGACCGGCGTCCAGATCGTGGTAACCCATGTGATTGAAGGCCTTGACCACCCGCGCGCCCGGCAGGAACTCCTGCACCTGCGCGCTCGACGAATGGAGGTCGTCACGCAACCCGTCAACCTCCCACCAGTAATTCATGGCGTCCAGCACGAGTTTGCCCCGCAACTCGGCCACCGGGACCGTGCGGAACTTGCCCAGCGGCAGGGCGAGGATCACCACGTCAGCCTGCGCCGCGGCCTCGGCGGCGGAGACCGCCTCGGCACCGGGCGTCACCACCTCGACGATCAGCGAGATCTTGGAAGGAGGTCCGGAGGCGGCCACCAGGACGCGATACCCGGCGGCCACCGCCAGGCGAGCGAGGACGGTGCCGAGTTTGCCGGCGCCGAGGATGCCGATGGTGGGCACCGGTCAGCCCTCCGAGAGCATGTCGCGGACCATCGGGATCACCTTCGAGCCGAACAGTTCCACCGCGCGCATCCGGGCGCCGGCCGGCTGCGCCCCGGCGGTGTAGATGAGGTCGAAACGCCCCACACCCAGGTCACCGGCGGCGCGGGCGATGCGGCGCGCGACGGTCTCCGGCGACCCGATGTAAAGGGAGCCGCCCTCCACCTCCGCGTCGAACTCGCCGCGCCGCAGCGGGGGCCAGCCGCGCAGCGCACCGATACGGTCGCGGATGACCTTGTATGCCGGATAGAACAACTCCTTCGCCTGCTCGTCGGTGTCGGCGACGAATCCCGGCGAGTGCATGCCGACCGGGTGCGCGACCGTGCCCAGTTGCTCGGCGGCCCGGCGGTACAGGTCGAGATAGGGCGCGAAACGCGACGGATGCCCGCCGATGATCGCGAGCATCATCGGGAGGCCGTGCCGCGCGGTCCGGACCACCGACTGCGGCGAGCCACCGACGCCGACCCAGGTGGGCAGCCGGCCGGAGTCGGTCTTGGGGAAGACGTCCGCGTTGTCCAGGGCCGGCCGGGTCGTGCCCGACCAGGACACCGGCTTCTCGTCGAGGAGCTTCACGAACAGCTCGAGCTTATCCTCGAAGAGCACGTCGTAATCAGCCATGTCGTACCCGAACAGCGGGAACGACTCGGTGAACGAGCCACGGCCGAGGATCACCTCGGCGCGGCCGTTCGAGATGGCGTCGACGGTCGCGAAGCGCTGGAAGACCCGGACCGGGTCGTCGGAGCTGAGCACGGTGACGCCGGACGCGAGCTTGATCCGTCGCGTCCGCGCCGCGATCCCGGCCAGGACCGTCTCCGGCGTGGAGATGGAGTATTCGGGGCGGTGGTGCTCGCCGAGCGCGATCGCGTCGACACCGAGTTCGTCGGCGAGGACCGCCTCCTCGACGACCTGCCGGATCGCGGCGGCGTGCGAGACGGGCGCGCCGGTGTCGTCGACCGGCACGTCGCCGAAGGTGTCAAGGCCCAGGATCATGGTGAATCCCTCCTGATCAAGCTAGTGTTGACATGTCAACAACGGGAGGTGGCGAGTTATGCCCCGGCTTCCCACGCGAGATCAGCTGCAGGTCTGGCGGGAGTTCATCGAGACCACGGAGGCGCTGCGCGCCCGCCTTGCGACACGACTGCAGGCCGACTCGGGACTCTCCCCCGGCGACTACGCGGTGTTGCTCGCTCTGAGCGAGGCGCCGGAGCACCGGCTGCGGCCGTCGGTGCTGGCGGCCACGATCAGCTGGGAACGCAGCCGGCTGTCACACCACCTGGGCCGGATGGAGCGGCGCGGCCTCATCCGCCGGGAACGCGACGTGATCGCCGAGGAGGCCGGCCTGACCGCCTTCCACGCGGCGACGTTTCCGCACCTCTCGGCGGTCCGGGAACTGTTCGTCGACGTGCTGACCCCGGAGCAGCTGGATGCCCTGGCCGACGTCACCAGGGCACTGCGGGCCTCCGCCAGGGATGGTCACGGGCTCGATTGACGGGGGTCCCGGGGCAGGCTGGTCACAGCCGAACAGAGAGGGACACCGACGATGTCCACGATCCACTTCCACGAGACCACCACCGCCACCCCCGAGCAGTTCGTCAAGGCGATCACGGACTTCGGGCCCGGTCGTTCGGAGTTGTTCGGCAACAGCGCCGACGAATACTTGAGGGTTCACTCGCAGGGCGCGACGAGCGCCGATGTCACCGAGGGGTCGGGTGGGGTCTGGGAACGTCTGGCGTACGACTGGGCGGACCCGCACCGGATCGTCATGACGACCACCGACTCGAACATCTGGGGCGGGGCGTCCGGGCATACCTACACGCTGAGCCCGCGGCCGGACGGCACGACGGCGATCCATGCCGTGGTGGTTCGCGACGGCAAGAACCTCAAGGGCAGGATCACCGGCTTCCTGCTGGGGACCGTCGCCAAGGGTTTCCTGCGCAAGGCCTTCCAGCAGACCATCAAGGCCGTTGAGGCAAGGAGCTGATTGTTATAGTAGAATGCAAACATGTTGCTCCGGGTGGACGTGGCGGCCGCCGAGCCGCTGGCCGACCAGATCGCCGCTCAGGTGCGCGGAGGCGTGATGCGCGGCGACCTGACACCGGGCGAGCGGCTGCCGTCCGCCCGGGAACTGGCCGAGGTTCTCGACGTCAACCTGCACACGGTGCTCCGGGCGTACGCGAGGTTGCGTGACGAAAGCCTGATCGAGCTGCGCCGCGGCCGCGGCGCGGTGGTGCGCGGCGACGCCGACGCCACCCGGCTGCGGCTGGCCGAGTTGGCTCGGGAGTTCGTCCGGGAAGCGCGCCGGCAGGGCCTGGAGGAGGCGGAGATGCTCGCGATGGTGAGGGAGGCACAGCCATGAGGAGACTGCTGACCGCGGCGGCGATGGCCTGGCTACCTGCGGCAATCACCGCGGTGACCTGGGCAGCCTGGTCCGCCGAGCTGCCGGGCCAACTCGCCACCCACTGGAACGGCACCGGCTCCGCGAACGGCTACAGCGCCACCACAACCTTCGGGGCCACCCTACTGGTCATCGGCATCCTCGCCGGCTGCACAGCCCTCGCCGCGGCCGTGACCGCGGCCCGCGCGGATCGCGGGGCGCCGCCCTCTGACAGCACGTCCGTCACGGCGGCGAGCGACCAGAGTGCGGCGCGACGGGCCTACTACTCGCGCTTCGTGCTGGCGGCCGCCGGGTCGGTCGGTGGGGCCGCGGCCGGGATCTGGGTGGCCACCGCAACGGCGACCCTGGCGAACCCGGCGGACGCGAGGCTCGGTGCGGGATTTCTGTACTTCCTGATGGGCCTGGCGTGGGGCGTGGCGGTCTGGGCTGTTGCCGGGCGCGCCGCCTATCCGCTGCCGGAGCTCTCCCCGGCCGGCGAGCCGCTCGACCTCTCGCCGACCGAGCGGGCCGCCTACACGACGACGCTTCGATCTCCCCTGATCACCGCGGTGCTGGGCACCGGCGCCGCAGTCGTGGTCGTCGTCGCCCTCACACTCGACGCCGGGTTCTGGCTGGTCGCCCTCGTTCCGCTGGCGGCCGCGATCGTCTTCGGGCGGATCCGCCTCACCGTCGACCGCCGTGGGCTGCGTCTGGTGGCCGGCCTGATCGGTGTGACGGTCAAGCACATCCCCCTGGCCGAGATCGTCAGCGCCGGCGCCCAGGAGATCAATCCGGTGGAGTGGGGAGGCTGGGGCTACCGGGTCGTCCCGGGCCGCTCCGCGCTGGTCCTGCGAGCCGGACCCGGCCTGGTCCTCTACCTGACCGACGGCCGCCGTTTCGCGGTCACCCTCGACCGTCCCCAGACACCGGCCGCCCTGATCACCGCCTTGCAGACCCGCATCCACAACTGAAGAGCCGCAAACCAGCATCGCCCGGGCCGGGGCTGGACGACCATGAAGGGATGGCAGAAACTCATCAACCCGCGGAACCCAAGAAGATCCACGGTGACAAGCTGGCCGAGGCGTTCATCCGGCCCGGCCGATCCGCCACCGCGGACGCAGACGAAAGTGGCACCGACGACCCGGGCGACGTCCGGCTCCTGTCCCGGCATCCCGGGGCAAGCTCCCGGCACGTCGTGCGGCGCTGACAAGGAAACGGGAAGCGCCCCGGCGGCCAGGATCGGTCCTGCAGCCGAGGCCTGCCTCACTCATGGCAGCCCGGGACCGGCCCCTGCAGCCGGTGCCCGCCTCGCTCATCGCCGCCCGGTTCACCCCCGGCCGCCGGGACGACGCCCCGACGGCCGAGGGGTCCTGATGCCTACCCGCGGCGCCACTTCTGGTTCGACGTGCCCGCGCAGTCCCACAGCTGGATCCGCGCGCCGTCGTTCCCGTTCCAGTCCTGGATGTCCAGGCACTTGTTCGCCTGCGGGTTCACGAGATCGCCGGCCGCGCTCAACACCCACTGCTGGGCCGGGTTCCCGCTGCACGTCACGATCTGGATGACGACGCCGTTCGCGGTCGATCCCCACGGCACATCCAGGCACTTGTTGTTGCCCGTGCGGAGCGCTCCCCCGACCGCCTCCCACTTCTGCGCACCGGTGCCGTTGCATCCCCACATCTGCACCAGCACACCATCCGAGAAGTTGCTGTTCGGAACATCGATGCACTTGTTGTTCCAGTTGCTGATCAGAGCGGTCCCGCCACCGCCGCCACCGGTAGTGGTCAGCGACAACCCGTACACCTGAAGGATCTCGTTCACCGGCTGGAACCACATCGTGCCGCCCGTGGTGCAGTTGCCGCTGCCGCCCGACGTCACGCCCTGTGCCTGGTTCCCGGAGATCCACGAGCCGCCCGAGTCACCGGGCTGCGCGCACGCGTTGCTACGGCTCAGCCCGGACACCGAACCCTGCGCGTAGTTGATCGTCTCGTTCTTGCCGAGCAGCGTGCCGCAGCGCCAGCCCGTGGTGCGGCCGGAGCGGCAGATCGAGCTGCCGATCGCCGCCTCCTGGGAGCCGGACACCAGGACGTTGCCGCCGGAGTAGTTGTTCACCCACGGCTGTGACACCCAGTTGCCGTTCGTGCGTACCCAGGCGTAGTCGTTGCCAGGGAACGACGAACCCGCGAACGTCCCCTGCGCCACGTTGTTGAAGCCGAGCGTCGGGCTGCCCGCGCCACCACAGTGACCGGCTGTGACGAAGCCGCCGGCGACCGCGAAGCCGACCGAGCACAGCGTGTTGCCGTTGATGACGAACTGGTCGCCGCCGCGGATGTCGTACATCGGGCTCGGCGCCTCGGCGGCCGTCTTCACGGTCACCTGCCCGGCGCCGCTGCTCGCCGCGAACCTCTCCCCCGCCGCCTCGGCGCCCGGCGCGGTCACGATCACGACGCTGTTGGCTGCCGGGTCGACGTACCAGCTGCGGATCTTGTCACCGGCCCGCGCGCCGTTGCGGTCCAGCTTCGCCCGCGCGGCCGCGAGTGACTGCTCGGAGCGTTGGACGATCTTCGGCACGCCGCCCTCGTCACGCACCGTTGCCGCGTCCGCCTCGCTGGTGACCGCGACAGTCAGCCGGGTCGCGCCGGACGGGATCCACGCGCCGCCGAATCGTGCGCCGAGTCGCTGCCTCAACCGCTTCTCGACGACGGGTGCGGCGGCCTCGGTGGTGAGCCGCTCGGCGATCTGGGCGTCGTCCAGCCGCAGGTCACGGCGCATGGCAGCGAGCATGCCGGGCGACAGGGTGGGTGCGGCCACATCGGCCGTTGGTTTTTCGGGGGTACGGGCAAAGCTCGCCGACGGAACCGTGCCGATTGCTGTGAGAGCAACCGCACCGGCGACCAGCGCATGACGCAACGGGCGAAGCATGGGCGTCCTTCTCCGCACGCGGACACGACAGTCCGCGCGCTGACCGGGGTTAACGGGGGAAGGAGAGCGCTCTCACAGTCAGCCTTGTCGATGCGTTAACAACTGTCAAGAAACCTCAGAAATCAACAGAGCCGAACCCGCTCCGCGCACCCGATCCCAGCCGAACCCGCCCCGCGACCCCGACCCCTTGCCAAACTCGCCCGGCGACCCCGGCCCCTGCCGAACCCGCCCCGCGATCTCAGCCGATGTCGCGCACCCGGTGACGGGGAACGCCGGCGGCAGCGAGCTGGCCGGCGATCGCGGGTGACGGGTGATCCAGGAACACCGCCACCTTGTGATCGTCACCCAGGTGGCAGGCGGCGACGAGCGTACCCAAGTTGATCGGATCCAATTCCTCGACCAGCGCCAGGTCAAGAACGAGGCGCAACGGCCGGGTGTGCCGGATCGCCTGCACAAGAGTTCGACGAAGCCCGATGGCTTCGGTGGCACCGAGAACGGCGCACGGCTGAATAACGAGAGTGCCGTCCGGACTGGTGGTGACGTCGACCGCAGTGGTCGTCATCGCGAAACCTTCCGTTACCCAATGTTCTCCGAGGCGTCAAGATTAGGGTCCTGCCCCCACCCGGTCGAGCCCCCCGCGAAAAAGTTCACCTGATCACGACAAGGTCACGAGGGCACGAACCCCCCGAACCGCCCTCCCAGCTCACCACGCCCATTGATGCACGCCACTACGATGAGGGGTGCGCCCGGCAGCGGAGGTGACGTGGAGACCCCATCGCTCACGCGGAAGATCCTCGTCGCACTCGCCAGTGGTGGGTTCACCTTCCTGGTCACCAACGTCAGCGACCAGCCCCTCTTCCCTGCGCTGATCCTGTCGCTGCTGGTCGGTGGCATCGTGCTGCTGACCCAGTTGCTCCTCGATCTGGAGCACCGCCAGCGGTCCGTCGAGGCAGCACTCCGGTCCGTCAGGGACGACCAAACCGCAGCACTTCGTGCCGAGGTCGCGAAGATCAGCGAGGCCACCGCGCTCTACCAGCAACTCGAAGGGTCGGCACCGGGACTCGACCTCGCTGGCCGGGCAGTGCGTGGTTTGAGTGCCACCGCCGGATCCGAGCCATCCCTGGCGATTCGCGTCGCACAGGCCGAGATCGCCGCCGCCGTCGACTTCCTCGAGACCATCACCCGTGGTGGCGCCGTGACCGAGGGCGAGAACCGGGATTGGTTGATCACCCTGACCCGGCAGGCCCACCGGTCGATGAACGCGGTCAGCCTGTGCTCCGAAAGCCCAGGCGGCGACTTCTCCGACGACGGGTTCTGGAACACCGATATCGGCGCGTATTACCTGGACAATCAACGCGAGGCTGTTCGCCGCGGCGTTGACGTCCGCCGTCTGTTCGTCGTCCCTCATGATCGCCTCGCCGCCCATCCTGGGCTGACGGCCCTCGTTCGCCTGCACCGGGAGAACGGGATTACGGTCCAGGTTCTCGTGGCCACCGATCTCCCGCCTTCTCGACGGCACCAGCTACCCGACATGGTGGTCTTCGACGAGGAGGTCTGCTTCGAGCTAAGCAGCGCGCCTCCTCTCGACGAGGACACTCCCCGCTACTTCATCCAGACCCGTGTCACGACCGAGGCTGCGACAGTCCAGTCGCGCCTGCGGCTGTTCGAGGACCTGTGGAAGACGGCCGGAGCGGCAAGGAAGACGGCGTGAAGTGTTCGGTGGTGCGAGCTATTGTGCGCGGCATGGCGGTTGGGGATTGGCTGGAGGACACACGGGTCTCGTATGACAGGGTGGCGGTCAGCTACGCCGAGATGCTGCGGGACGCGCTTGCCGGGGAGCCGTTTCAGCGCGGGATTCTGGGGTTGTTCGCCGAGCTGGTGCGGGCGCGGGGTGGCGGGCCGGTCGCGGACGTGGGGTGTGGGCCGGGGCGGATCACGGCCTATCTGGACGGGATCGGGCTGGAGGCGTTCGGGATCGATCTGTCGCCGGCGATGATCGAGGTGGCCCGCGGGGAGTATCCGGGGCTGCGGTTCGAGGTGGGGTCCATGACCGGGCTGGCGCTGGAGAAGCGCAGCGTGGCGGCGGTGCTCGCGTGGTTCTCGCTGATCCATGTGCCGGATGAGGACGTGCCTGCTGTGCTCGCGGAGTTCCGGCGGGTGCTGCGGCCGGGCGGTGTCGTCCTGCTCGGATTCCACGCGGGTGAGGGCAGCCGGCTCAAGACCGAGGGGTACGGCGGTCACCCCATGAACGTCCACGTGCACCGCCGCCCGCCCGAGCGGGTCTCGAAGTGGCTGGAGGCGGCCGGCTTCACCGTGGAGGCGGAGATGCTGCACCGGCCCGACGCGAACACCGAGGGCGCTTTCGTGTTCGCGCATCGCCGGCCCAGTTGAGCGGCGAGCAGTCAGGCGGCCGTAAGCCTGGCGGCGGCCTTCCGGGTCACGGCCGGCAACTCCGAGACGTGATCGAGGAAGCTGTAACCCATAAGGATGACGACGCTCGTCACTCCACGGCGGGACACGACCGAGACCTCGCCCAGCATGGCATCCACATAGGCGTTGTCCATCCCCACTGCCTTGACCATGACGTCGACGGTAAAGGCGGCCGAGCGGTCGCCCAGCGCGGGCAACGTCATCGGCTTGAGCATCATGGTGTAACCCGGCGTGTCGATCTTGGGACACCGCTGCGGTAGCGCGGCGGCGGCGTCGACGAGCGCCCGCGCCCTGGACCGGCCCGGCTCGGCCACGACCTGGGTCAGGGATTTGACGTCCAGCCAGTACGTCGGCTTCGTGACGAACACGGCCGACACCGAGTGGCCGGGAGTGAAGCCGGCACGCGGCACCTCAACCGGAAGCCGGCACTCCACGCCGGCGTTGCTGCCGGGATCGAACAGCACTTCGAGAACGTGCGCGAACGGATCCTCGGCGGCGGCCTCATAGGCAGCGGGCACATCCTTGCCGGTGAGCAGCTTGCCGCTGAGAGCCGGCGGCGGCGACGCGACGGACGACGACGCGACGGACGGCAATGGAGCGGACGGCGACGCGGCGGACGGCGATGCGGCGGACGGCGATGCCGTTGTGATGACGGCGAGGGTGAAGAGCGCCATGGCGGCGCGGGCGAGAAGTCGCATGACGGGGGAAACGATAGAACGGGGGCCGGCCCGGCGTGGGCGGTTCCGGGGAACCGCCCGTGTCCAGGTCAGAGTGGGTGGGAGAGCTTGGTGGCGATCCGGTCGATCTCCTCCAGGGCGTACGCGGCCAGCCGCTGCTGTGCGTCCTTCGCGTCCGGGTCGTTCTCCTCGAGGTCGCCCAGGACCACGATGTTCTCGTCGTTGAGGGTGGCGGCGGGCGCCGTGTAGTTGAAGCTTCCGATGATCACCAGCTTCTGGTCGATGACCATCAGCTTGTGGTGGACCTTGCGGACGCCGTTGCCGTACGTGTTCGCGTAGAGCTCCGCGCCCGCTTCCTTGAGCTGCTGGGTGGCGGCCCACTTCTGGGCACCCTGCCCACGGTCGAGGACGCCGCGGATCGGCATGCCGGACCGGAGCAGCGCGACCATCGTGTCGTCGATGCCGGAGGACTGGGCGAAGGTGAACATCGCGAAGTCGATCCGGTCGCGCGCCTTGAGCATCTGCTTCATGATCTCCATCTCCGGGCCCTGGTCGGGGGCGAAGATGGGCTTCACGCGGATCTTGCCGAGGCGGAACTCGGCCGGCCGGGAGGCGACGCGCTCCTGCATGGCGCCGAACGTGCCGTTGCGCATGCGCTGGAACTCGGCCAGGTACAGGCTCGCGGCGGTCTTGCCGTGCAGGATCACCACGTGGTTGAGGTTGTTGCCGGACGCGCTGGGCACCAGGCCCGGCGGGTTGATGCCGGTGTCGGTGAGCGTGAAGTTCGCCGAGCCGGTCAGCGTGGCCGCGGTGGGCAGCCCGGCGTCGCGGACGATGAACTTCTGGTGGAAGATCTTCGGGTTCAGGTCGGTGACCAGGTCGACGCCGGAGCGCAGCAGCGCGGCGTGGATGACACGGTTCACCTCGTTCTCACCGGTCAGGGTCCACGGGTCGTCCGGCGGCTTCTCCTCGGTGAGGTAGTCACCCTCGAGGATGAGCTGCACCCGTACGCGGCGGGCCTTCGCGGCGAGGACGGCCTCGGCGATCGGCCGGGAGTCGAGCTCCTGGACGGCGATGTGGAGGCTCGTGGTGGCACCCGCGATGAAATTCCGGATGACCGCGTCCAGGTCGTCCGGGGCACCGAGCACGGTCGGCCCGGCGTAGAACTCGACACTGCCCAGGTCAATAGCCATGGCCTCAGTGTGGAGCCTGGCCGGGAACGCGGCGGTGACAGCTTGCTGACAAGCTGTCACCGCCCAGGTGTCAGACCCGGCACTGCCAGGAGGTCGCGTCGAAGAAGTCGTCGAAGCGATCAAGGCGGGCGTAACCGTACGTGAGGGCCTGGCAGGCGGCCGCCACATCGATGTCGAAGTAGGTCGGTCCCGCCCGGTTGTAGTTGACGCAGTGCCAGTCGTAGACCGTCGTCCCGAGCAGTGCCGAGGCGCTGTGGCCGGTCGAGGTGCAGTACTCCTCGAAGTCCGGTGCCACGATGTCCGGCTGCACGAGCCAGCACGTCACCGACGCCGGGTCGTAGAAGTCGCCGATCCGGTCGACGGCGTGCTCCGAGGAGTACGCCCAGCGGCAGGCGGCGGCGAAGCTGAGGTCACCCTGGCCACCGCCGGCCGTCGTGCAGTGCCAGTCGTATGCGGTCGAGCCGGTGAGGGCGGCGTCGGCGTACCCGATCGTGCGGCAGTAGGCGCCGAGGTCGAGCCCGCCGAGCCGGGTGGGTGGCGGCGGCGAGGCGCTCGCCGGGCCGGCCACCGCGAGGACACCGGTGAGGCCGACGAGCAGAGCGAGAAGGAACTTGGACGCGCGCATGAAGCTCCCGCGAATTGAGGGGATTCATCCTCAATGGAGGATGACGATCATAGATTAGGCGGGATTCGGCTTCATGCAAGACCTTGCAAAGACAATGTAACTTTCTGCATCGCTCGGATCATGTTGCAGCTCCCGGCGATCTCAACACGCCGCCGCCACGGCCGATGAGAGAGAAGTTCGAGCAGGCACACACCGGGGAGGGTCATGAACGCCGTTCCGGTGTGCGTTCTCGCGATCACCGTTGTGCTGGCGTTCCTGTATCTCTCACCGGGCGACGTCATGGCCTGGGAGTCGATCACGGCCTGGCTGGCCGTGCCGGTGTTCGCCACGGCCATGACCTACTACTCGTTCCGGGCCGTCCGGCTGATGCGCCGCGACGACCCGGAGCGGCGTTTCTGGTGGGGTTTCGCCATCGCCGGCGTGATCTTCAGTGCCGGCGACTGGGTGCAGTTCCTCACCACGCTGATCGACCCCCTGGCGCTCGGCTCGCTCACCGGCACCGGGATCCCCCGCACGATCGGTCTCGGACTCGGCGGCTTCACGCTCGTCGCGGTCGTGATGACCTATCCCCTGCCGCACCGGTCCCGCCGCGAACGCCTCTGCTACCTGCTCGACCTCGCCACGGTCGTCGCGGCCGCCGGCGCGTACGGGCTGTACTGGGCGATCTCCGGCGGCTGGGGCGCGCACGTGCTGGCCGCCTCGGACGTCGCCGGAGTGGTCGCCGGCCCGGTCGCGGCGATGCTCGCGGCGTTCGTGGTCGGGCGGCTCTACCTCAGCGGAACGGCACCGTTCAGCTGGCACGTCGGTGTACTCGGACCGGTCGCCGCGGTGATCGAGGGCGTCTCCCGCGTGATCGGCCCGGAACTCGCGCGCACCGGCCGCCCCGGGCCCGTTTTCGTGATGACAGTGGCCGCGCACGCGATGCTGATGATCCTCGCCTGGTGGCAGCAGCATCGCTACCGCTCCGGCGCGCTCGTCCGGCCGGCGGCGCGCGTCCGCCCGTACAGTCTCATGCCCTATGCCGCCGTGGCCCTGACCTATCTCCTGCTGATCGTCACGCTGATCGTTCACGGCCTCGACGTCCGCGCCTGGGTGATCCTGGCCGGGGCCGTCGGCAGCACCGGCATCGTGGTGGCGCGCCAGATCGTGGCTTTCCGCGACAACACCGAGCTGCTTGCCGAACGCGACGCGCTCGCCGCCCGCCTGCACACGATGGCCTTCACCGACAGCCTGACCGGCCTGGCGAACCGCGCCATGTTCCTCGACGAACTGGACGCGGCGCTGCGCGGTTCCGGCGACGTCGGCGTCCTGCTGATCGACCTGGACGACTTCAAGCCGGTGAACGACCGTTTCGGTCACGCGGCCGGCGACGCCGTGCTGGTGGAGACGGCGACCCGGCTGCGAGCGGTGGTCCAGGACTCCGACGTGGTGGCCCGCCTCGGCGGGGACGAGTTCGCGGTGCTGGCCAGGCCGGGTTCCACGGCGTCCGCCGCCCGGATCGTCCGAGCGCTGGAAGCACCGTGCCGCATACCGGGCGGGACGGACGTTCGGATCCGGGCGAGCGTCGGGCTGGCGGTGTCCCCGGCCGGCTCGGTGGCGGCGGACGCTTTGCTGCGCGCGGCCGACGAGGCGATGTACGAGGTCAAGCACGGCGGCAAGGGCGCCGCTAGCCGGTGGCCGGCTTCGTTCGTATCGTGAGTGGATGGAGCCGTTGCCGGGCCACTTCGACCTGCGCGGGGCTCAGGGTGTGCAGATCAACGCCGGGCCCGGGACGCAGGGCAACAGGTGGGCCGATGAGCAGTGGCGGCGCCCGGTTCTGCAGGCGTTGTCGGGACGTGAGGTGCCCCGCCCCGAGCTGATGGATCGGCTCGTCGCGCACGTGCTGGAACCGGCGGCCACGACGGTGGCCATGGCGACGGCTCTACGGGGTGCGGGCGGCTTCGGCAAGACGACTCTGGCGCGGATGCTCGCGCATGACGCCCGCGTGCAGGAGCGCTTCCCGGACGGCATCGTGTGGATCACGCTCGGCAGCGAGCTGAACGGCCCGGATCTCGCCAACGAGATCAACGGTGTCTGCGCCCTGCTGACCGGTGCCCCGTCGGCCCTTCCGACTCCGGCGCAGGCGGGCGCGGAGCTGGCGCGGCGCATCGGCACGCGGCGTGTCCTGCTGGTGCTGGACGACGTGTGGTCGCGCGCCCAGGTCGACCCGTTCCTGTTCGCCGCACCCGGCGTGGTCCGGCTGATCACGACGCGGGACAGCACGGTCCTGCCTCCTGCGACGGCGTCGCTACCCGTGGACGCGATGACGGCTGAGTGCGCGACCGCCCTCGTGCTGGGCGATCTTCCGGCCGTCGGTGGCCGGCTGGTCGGCGACGTGCTCGACGTGACGGGCCGGTGGCCGCTGCTGCTCAGCCTGGTCAACGGTGCCGCCGCGGCGGATGTGCAGGCGGGCCGTGGCGTGGGCGAGTCGCTCGGGGAGATCCTGGCCGCACTGGGCGAGGCCGGCCCGACGGTGCTCGACGTCAACGAGGAGGGCCGCCGGGATAGAGCGGTCGAGGCGACGATGGCCGTCAGCCTCGCCCGGCTCACCGAGGACGAGCGCCTGCGGTATGAGGAACTGGCTGTCTTCGGCGAGGACGTCGAGGTGCCGCGCCGGGTGCTGGAGCGATATTGGGGATCGACCGGTGGGTGGCCGGCGTTCACGGCGCATCGCTTCTGCCAGCGCCTCGCGGACCTGTCACTTGCCACATACCGCCAGGACGCTCCGGGTCCACGGCTGGCGCTCCACGACGTCATCCGCAAGTATCTGAGTCACCGCCCGGCGCGTCCCCTGCGCGATCTGCACGCCGCGTTCCTCAGGGCACAGGCGGATCTCGTACCCTCCGATCCGGAGCCGCAGTGGTGGCGGCTGCCGGCCGAGGAGTTGTTCCTCTGGCAGTGGATTCCCGCGCACCTCGCCGGCGCCGGCGACGAGGAGCGGCTGCGGAGTCTGCTGCTGAGTGCGGATTTCCTTGTCCGCAAGCTCGAGGTGATGAATCCGGCGGCCGTCGAGTCCGACCTCGCGCTGCTGCCGGATGCCGCAGCCCAGGCACTCGGGCGGATCGTGCGCCGGCATGCTCACCTCCTCGACGCCGTGCCGCCGGACGACGAGTGGCAGTTGCCGGGCGGCACGAATCAGCAGGTGCTCGCCACGACGCTCGCGACCGCCGTGATTCACGAGCCGACGTTGCAGCCGCTCCGGGAGGCGCTGTCGGCGCTGGTGCCGCCCGATCGGCGGCTGACCGTTGACGAGAGTGTCCTGGAGCCCACTCATCCGGCACTCGTCCGAGTCCTGACCCGGGAGGACGACCGGCCCACCCGCCTGCGCTACCGGCCCGGCGACGGCGGGGTCACGGTGTGCTTCGACAATTCGATCCGCCTCTATGACCGATCCTGGTGGCAGGCCCAGCGCATCTGGATCCCGGAGGGCTCGGCGACCTCGATCTCCGGTGACGGGACACGCGTGGCGGTCGTGCCACCTCCCGACCTTGATGCTGGGACAGTCGAGATCTACTCCGTGGAAAGCGGGGCCGTGGTCAAGCGAATCGATGGGCCGGGTCCGTACCACCGTGATCCTCTGTTGAACTTCGCCGGCGACAAGCTCGCGCTCTGGCTCGATCCGAGCGAAGTGGCAGTCATCGATGTCTTCGGAGACGGGGCGCCGTTCGTCTTTCACGTGCACGACGACTACGGAGGTCATTTCACCCCTGACGGGTCATATCTCGTCAGCTGGTCAGACCTCGAACTCGCGGTGTTGTCGCTCGCATCACGATCGATTCGAAGGTTCAGTCTCCCTCGCCCGCCACGGCGTTGCGCGGTGACAACAACACCGATGGGGCGAAATATTGCCGCGGTGTGTTATCCCGGCGGTGGTATCGAGGTGTTCGATCTGGACGGAGACGGGAGTTCAGCAGCCAGATTCGGTGTCGGTCTCTTTCCCTTGCTCAACTTCTCCGATGACGGCCGCTGGCTCATGGCGTGCGCCGACGAGCACCTCGTGTTGTGGGACATGGACGACTTGGACTCTCCCGGGCAGACGACCATTTCATCTGGTGTCGGCCCGCGAGCTGTTTTTTCCTACGACGGCTCGGTCATCTCACTGGTGGCTGACTCGGGAATCTCCTTCATCGAGTGCGGGACCGGACGTGAACTCGCGCGCGACGATCGCCAGGGATATGCGATGGCTGTCGTGCCCGGTGTCGATAAGGGCCTGTTCTTCGTCATGAGTAGCGCTGCGGTCTCGGTCTGGCATGTCCAGCCTGGAAGTTCACCGACGAAATCCGAGGGTCGTCAACGCTGGGCTCTAGCCCAATGCCGCGTAGCTTAAGGTGATCTTGTCGGGGTGCCTCTTTCGTGGCTGTGCGGCGTTGTGTGCTGTTCGTGGCGGTAGCACTGCTGGTATCGCTGGTTATGACGGCGGCTGTGGCGGTGCGTCCTGATCAGGTCACCCTCGGGGTGTTGATCTCGCAGGTCCCGCGGGACGCGGTTGATGACGCCGTGGCGGCGTGTGACGTGCGGGAGAGACGCAGCGACGGGAAACTCCCGGCGCATGTGACTGCGTATCTGACACTGGCGATGACGCTGTTTCCGGACGATGACTATGCCGAGGTTGCCGCGAAGGTAACCGGCTCGCTGGATCGGTTCGGCTGCTGGAATGCGCAGTGGACGGTGCCGACC
>NZ_JBFAYE010000006.1:336147-421237 GCF_040681145.1 Actinoplanes sp. NPDC051861 | reverse complement strand
TGCATAGCCCAGTCGACTTCGAACAGCTCCACACCCCGTCTGATCACGACCGTTGACCCCACACCATGGGTGTCCGGACTGCGGGGGGAAGGTCATCCATCGTGTGGAGTACGGCCCACCCACGCACCCCAACTCAACACACGGGGTTGGGTCAGCTGCCGGCAAGGCCGGTGCGGTAGGCGTAGACGACGGCCTGGACTCGGGTGCGCAGGCCCAGCTTCATCAGGACCCGGGAGAGGTGTGTCTTCACGGTGGCCTCGCCCAGGTACATCCGGGCGGCGATCTCGGCGTTGGTCAGGCCGTCGGCGAGCAGGCGCAGCACCTCCCGCTCGCGGGGTGTGAGCTGTTCCAGGCCGGGGTCGGCGGGTGCCGGCGGCTCGGTGCCGGCGAAAGCCGCGATCACCCGCAGCGTCACGGCCGGATCGAGCAGGCCGTGGCCGGCCGCGACCGTGCGGACCGCCTCGATCAGCTGCTCGGGAGGCGCGACCTTGAGGAGGAAGCCGCTCACCCCGGCACGCAGCGCCTCGGCGACGTACTCGTCCTCGTCGAAGGTGGTCAGCACGATCACTCTGCTCTCCGGGAAGTCGGCGACGATCCGGCGGGCCGCGGTGAGACCGTCCACCCGGGCCATCCGGACGTCCATCAGGACGACGTCCGGGCGGGTGCCCGCGACGAGCGCCGCCGCCTGGTCGCCGTCGGAGGCCTCGCCGACCACCTCGATGCCGGGTTCGCCGCTGAGCACCATCCGCAGCCCGACCCGGATCATGGCCTCGTCGTCGACCAGTGCCACCCGGATCACGAGGTCACCACGTCGCTGATCGGGAAGGTGGCCCGCACCCCGAAGCCGCCACCCGGCTCCGGCCCGGCGAGCAGCGTGCCCCGGAACAGGGACACCCGCTCGCGCATCCCGATGATGCCGTGACCGCCACCGCTCGTGTCGTCCGCGGCCAGGCCCGCCTCGTTGACCACCTCCACGGTCACCCGCTCGGCCGCGTAGCCGACCGTGACCGTGGTCGGCGCCGGCCCGTTGTGGCGCAGGACGTTGGTCAGTGCCTCCTGCAACACCCGGTACGCCGAGGCGTCCAGCAGCCGGGGCACCTCACCGCGCTCACCGGTCACGTCCAGCCTGACCGGGAGGCCGGCGGCGCCCACCTCGGCGATCAGCTCGTGCACCCGGGCCAGTGAGGGTTCGGGCGCCGGAGTGCCGGTGTTCGCGTTGTCCCGCAGGATGCCGACCAGCCCGCGCATCTCGGCCACCGACCGGCGGCCGAGTCGTTCCAGGTTCAGCACGACATCGCGGTGCAGGGGGTCGCTCAGCTGCCGGCGCAGCCCGCCGAGCTGCAGGGTGATCACGCTGACCGAGTGCGCCACGGCGTCGTGCACCTCGCGGGCGATCCTGGTGCGTTCGGCGGCCACGGCTGCGTACGCCGTACGCTCACGCTCCGCGTCCAAGGCCGCGGCAAGCCTCGTGAGCTCAGCCGCCCGCTCGCCGTTGGTCCTGCTCAGCACGCCCAGCAGGTAACCGGGCAGCAGGATGGCCGGCTGAAAGATCGCCTCCCAGAGTGACTGCCCGGCCAGCAGCGAGGTGACCACACCGGCCGCGACGGCGGCGCCCAGCACGAGCAGCGAGCGGGGCCGGGGCAGCCGCCAGCCCGCCCAGGCGGTGATGCCGATGAGCCCGATCAGGCCGGCGCCGCCGATGTCGGGCGCGCCGACCAGCAGCCCGAGCGGGAAGCAGGCCACCGCGGCCAGCGCGCCGGCGACCGGGAACCACGCGGCCAGCGCGATGCCGGCGCCGAGCAGCAGGCCGGGCGCCCAGACGGTGACCGCGCGCGCCGCGAAGGCCGCGTCGAGGTGCGCCTCGACGACCGCCAGCAGGCCCACGACCGGGCCGAGCAGCACCGGAAGGGCGCGGGCGGAGACCCTCATGCCCGGGATGCTACGAGGCACGATGCCGGTGGCGAGTCCGCCGAAAGACGGACCCGGTCAGTGCGCGACGGCGGACTCGGCGGCACCGGTCCCGGCGGCAGGGTTTCCGGCATGACGAACGAGACCTTCCTCTACCGCCTCGCCGGCGGCCTTCTGATCACCGGTCCGGCCCTCACCTTCGCAGGCATGCTCACCAGCCCCTCGCAGGACGGGCCGGGCACCGCCGACTACATCGCCTCGCTGGCCCGGGACGAGACGATGACCCAGGTGTCGGCGATGCTGCTGCACTACTCGAACATGCTCACCGGTCTCGGCCTGCTGGTGGTGCCGCTGCTGGTCCGCGGCGCGAAGGGCCGCCTGCTGACCCTGATCGGCACCCTCGCCGCCGTGCTCACCATGCTGAACATCTCCGGCGCGATCAAGGACGACTGGTGGCGCATGGTGATCGGCAACACGGTGCCGATGGACGTCGCGGTCCGGATCTCCGACGCGGTCGACAACAGCGCGCTGCTCAGCCCGTGGCGGGACGTGGCGATGCTCGGTTTCCTCGGGTTGCTGCTGCTCTACATCGGGCTGGCCCGGGCCGGTGTCCTCGGCTGGTGGGCGACGGGCGTCTATGTGGTCGCCCTGGTCGGCATGTTCACCGTCCCGGTGAGCCTGACCCTGGTGTACGGAGTGGTCTTCACGAGCCTGTTCGCGCCGTTGACGGTGGTCGGCGCCCGGGTGCTCGGGCGCTCCACGCTGCCGGAGCCGGTCCTGGTCTGAGATGGGAACGGCCACCGCCCACCCGGGCTGATCGGGTGAGCGGTGGCCGCGTTCAGGAGTGCGCCTCAGCTTTGGACGAACACCGAGACTGTACGGGCAGGGACGGTGAAAGTGCCGGTCGCCGTGGAGAACGACGCCGTACGGGTCGGCGCGTCGGCCGACGCCTGCTGGATCGGGTGCAGCGCCACCCTCTTGCCGGCGAGCGCGGTCACCTTCTGAGTGGCCGTCGACGGGGTGGCGTTGAAGACCACCGTCACCGACTTCCACTTCGGGTCGATGCCACGCGCGTCGATCGTCATGGTGATCACGCCGGCCGTCTCGTTCGCCCCGGAGAGCGGGAACGACAGCCGCTGCTGCACCTGCGCCGCCGTCGGCAGGCCGAACGCCGCTGTCGACTTCCGGATCCTGAGCAGCTCCCGGTACCGGTTGTCCGTGCCGTTGATCGCGGCACAGTCGGGGACCAGGGACTTGTCGGCGAGCAGGGGCTTCGCGTACGGGTACTTCGACTCGTTGTCCGCCTTCGGCGGCAGGCCCTTGCCGAAGCCGTTGCCCCGCGCGCAGTCCCAGATGATCTCGTTGAACCAGTCACCCGAGTTGTACGAGTTGCGGTCCAGCGACTTCGACCGCAGCCGCTCACTGCCCGTGGTCACAAAGCCCACGCCCTGGCCGAGCACCGTGGTGGCCAGCGCCACCGACTGTGCCCGCGCCCGGTCCGCGGCCGTGGTGGCCTGCGGCAGCTTGAACGCCAGCGAGTCGTACAGGATCTCGTTGTCGTGCGCGTCGACGTAGGTGATCGCCTCGCCCGGAGCCGCGTTGTAGCCGGCCGGTGAGCCGTTGTAGTCGACCTGGGAGCCGGTCACGACGTTGCCCGACGAGTCGGTGAAGGTGTAACCGGCCAGGTTGCCGGTCAGGCCCACCTTGATCAGGTCCTGGTAGTGCAGCAGGCGCGCCCTCTGCTCCGCCTCGGTCCCGTTGACCGCGTCACCGTTGGGCGCGCCGGCCAGACCGGACGCGAAGCCCTGGATCCGCGGGTTCTCGTCGAACGGCCCACCACCGCGAACCGCGTCCCGGAGCCGGTCGTTGAACGTGCCGATCCCGGTGCCCGCCATGTTGGCCTGGGTGGCCTGGACGAAGCGCGCGTTGTTCGCGACCTCGCCGAAGTTCCAGCCCTCGCCGTACACATAGATGTTCTTGCCGTCGACGCCGTCCTTGGCGAGCGTGAGCCTGTCCAGCGCCTTGCGCACCGCCAGGATGTTCTCCTTCGGGTGGTGGCCCATCAGGTCGAAGCGGAAACCGTCGACCTTGTACGCCTTCGCCCACGTGACGATCGAGTCGACCACGAGCTTGCCCATCATCGCGTTCTCCGGCGCGGTGTTGGAGCAGCAGGTGGAGTTGGCGACCGTGCCGTCCTCGAGCAACCGCTGGTAGTAACCCGGCACGACCTGGTCGAGCACCGACTTGGCATCGGTACCGGCGGCCGACGTGTGGTTGTAGACGACGTCCATCACCACGCGCAGGCCCGCCTGGTTGACCCCGGCGACCATCGAGCGGAATTCGCTGGTGCGCTTGGCCGGGTCGGCCGCGTAACCGCCCTCGGGGACCGTGTAGTGCAGCGGGTCGTATCCCCAGTTGTAGCCGTCGGTCGCGGCCACCTTCTCGACGCACGCCTGCTGCTGGTCCGAGTCGGCCGGGAACGAGGCCAGGTCGCACGGGGGCTGCTGCTGGTCGGCGCGCTTCTCCGGGATGGTGGCGAAGTCGAACGCCGGCAGCAGGTGCAGGTGGGTGACACCGGCGCCGGCGAGCTCGGCCAGGTGCTTCATCCCGGCGCCGTTCTTCTCCTCGAACGCGCTGAACGTGCCGCGTTTCGCGGCCGGCACTGTCGCGTCGGCGATGGAGAAGTCCCGGACCGACAGCTCCGAGATCTGGATCTTCGCCGGGGCCGTTGCGGCGGGCTTGCGCAGCCCGTCCCAGCCGGCCGGCTTCAGTGCCGCGTCGCCCAGGTCGGCGAACTGGCTACGGGTGGAGTCGGCGGCGAGCGCGACCGAGTACGGGTCGGTCACCGACGCCGTGACGACCTTCTGCGCGGCCGGCTGCCACGCGGTGACCCGGAACTTGTAGAACTCGCCCTTCTTGACCCTGGTGGAGGACCAGACGCCGGTCCGGTCGTCGCGGGTCATGCCGCTCACCGTCGCGGTCCCGCCGGTGCCGGCCGCGTAGACCTCCAGCTCGACGTCGCGCGCGGTGGGCGCCCAGACCGACACCCGGTTGCCGACCGGCCCGAGCGTCGCCCCGGTGGCCGCCGAGTAGACGTCGTCGAGCACGCCGGAGAGCTGGACACCGGTGGCGGCGAGAAGCTTGCCGGTGGCGTCCCGCTCGGTCACGACGACCTGACCGCGCAGGATGTCCTTGACGTTGCCGGAGGTGAGCCCGAACGCGTTGTACTGCCACAGGTGCGGGAACTTCTCCCGCTGGGCCTCGGTGAGACCGGTGCGCCGGGCGTCGAGCCGCACGGACGTGTAGTCGCCGGTCAACTCGCCGTTCGCGACACCGATCCCGCCGTCCGGGGAGTGGACCAGGTCGTAGACCTTGCCGTCGGTGCCCGCACCGACCGGCTCGAGCGTGCTGCCCACACCGGTCTTCCAGGCCACCGTGCCGCGGTCGATCCAGACCGCCCGCGACTTGGCCACGTCGATCTCGCCCACCCCGGCCGCGGTCTTCACCAGCGGCAGCAGACGGGTCTCCTGACCCGCGAGCAGCCACACCTCGCGGCCGGCCTTGCCGAAGTCGAGCGACTGGTCGGCGGGCAGGTCCTTGGTGTCACCGTTGTGGATGATGTAGCTCAGCGACGTCGCGCCCTCCCTGAGCGGCACCTCGAACACCGCGCCGTACGAGTCGATCCGCGCCGGAAGCAGCGGGCTCGCCCAGTCGGTCGGGTTGGCGGCGCCCTCCCAGACGTGCAGGCCCCAGCCGTCGTAGTTCCCGTCGGCCTTGCGCCAGTGGATGACCGCCTTGTTCGGGTCCTGCGCCGGGTCGGGCTCGCCGGTGGCAGCCTGCCGCGTCGGGTAGACCTTCGCGTCGCCCTGCTTGAGCCAGATCTCCGGGTTGTCGGTCACGTTGATCGTCCGGTCGGCGTCGACGTCCTTGACACCGTCCTTGTTCACCACGATGAACCCGACACTCTTCGCGCCCGGCTTGAGCTTCACGTACGCGAACCGGCCGTAGGGGTCCTCACCCACGAACGGCTGCCCGTTCGGCCACGTGGTCGTCATCGACGGGTCGACGTCACCCCAGACGTAGAGGCCCCAGTCGTCGTAACCGCCGGCCGGCCGCTGGTAGTGCACGACCGCGTAACCGGCGCTCGAGGTGGCCTCCGGCGTGGCGACGGTGGTCGTCGAGGTCGAGGACGCGAGTCGTCCCTTGCTGTCGCGCACTACTGCCTTGTACCGCACCTGAGTGTTTCCGGCCAGCCCGGTCAGGTCGTGGTAGACCCGGTAGGGCGCCTTGTCGGCGGTGCCGAGCAGCTTCCACTCGCCGTTTCCGGCCTGCGCCGCGAAGGTGACCGTGGAGAGCGGGTCTCCGGTCGTTTCCGCAGTGACCTCGACGCGCGTGGCGGCCGTTGCCGGCGTGCTGATCTTCACGGAGGGATTTGTCGCCGACGCCGGAATTGTACCGCCTTTGTAGACCGTGGCCGACAAAGCGGGCACCGTGACGGTGACCTTGCCGTCGACCGGCGTGACCGCCCCGGTAACACCGTAGATACCGGTGAAGGCGGCGGCCGACGAGACCGGGAACGTGACAGTCTGCGGCGTGGTCGCGTTGTTCACCGCCACCACGTACTCGGTGCGGGACTTCGTGTCGATCCGGGACGCCGCGAAGACACCCTGGCCCTCGGCGCCGTACCGGGTCACCTGCACGCCGTTGACCAGCGCCGGGTTCGCCTTCCGGAGCTTCGCCAGGGCGGCGACGGTCCGGTAGACCGGGTGGGACGTGTTGTAGTTGTCCACCGCGTGGGTGCTGTCGGTGCCGATCAGGTCGTCGTCCAGGTAGTCCGCGGACTTGCTGGCGAACAGGTCCTGGCGGGCGTCCTTGTCGCCGCCCGGACCGGTGAAGCCCTGCTCGTCACCGGAGTAGACGACCGGCTGGCCGCGGGTCAGGAACATCAGCTCGTGCGCGAGCTGGTCACGCTTGAGCTGGGTGTCGGCGGTGGCCGCGGCAGCGATGAACGAGCCGATGCGGCCCATGTCGTGGTTGCCGAGGAACGTCGGCAGGCGGTCGGCGCCGGTGTCCCGGGCGGTGTAGAGGTCGTCCTTGGCGTACAGGGCGGAGAGCGCCGAGGCCGGGCTGTTTCCGGTGACGAAGCCTCGCGCGGCCTCCTGGAAGGAGAAGTCCAGGGTGGCGGGGAGGCCGCCACGGCGTACGTATGTGGACTGGATCTCCTGGTCGGCGCTGTAGACCTCGCCGAACATGAAGAAGTCGTCCTTGCCGGCCCGGTCGGCGGCCTTCTCGATGCCGGGCGCCCACTGCTGCCAGAACTCCAGGTTGGAGTGCTTGACGGTGTCCAGGCGGTACCCGTCGATGCCGGTGTCCCTGATCCAGTCGGCGTAGATCTCGGTCATGCCGCGCACGACCTCGGGACGCTCGGTGAACAGGTCGTCGAGGCCGAAGAAGTCGCCGTACTCGCTGTTCTCACCGGCGAACGTGGAGTCGCCTCGGTTGTGGTACATGTTCACGTCGTTCAGCCAGCCAGGCACCTTAACCGACTTGTCCGATTTTTCATTGAAAGTCGGTGTGTAGGGGTAGGAGCTGGCGTTCGTGGACGGGAAGTCGGAGGACGACGCGTAGTTGCGGTCCTCGAACGGCTGCCCGTCGGTGTCCACATAGGGCGAGTCCGACTTATCGATATAAGTGTACTCATCCTCCGCGTACTTGATGACGTCCGCGGTGTGGTTGACGATGATGTCCAGGTAGATCTTGAGGCCGCGCTGGTGCGCGAGCTTGACCAGCCTCTTCAGGTCCGCGTTCGTGCCGAAGTGCGGGTCCACCTGGGTGAAGTCGGTGATCCAGTAGCCGTGGTAACCGGCCGAGACGTCACTGCCGGTGCCCTGCACCGGGCGGTTCTTGAAGACCGGCGCGAGCCAGATGGCCGTGGTGCCCAGACCCTGGATGTAGTCCAGGCGGTCGATCACGCCCTTCAGGTCGCCGCCGTGATAGAAGCCCTTGTCCGCCGGGTCGTGCCCGGTGGACAGCCGGTCGCCGGAGAGCCCGCCCTTGTCGTTGCGGGTGTCGCCGTTGGCGAACCGGTCCGGCAGGACGAAGTAGAACTGCTCGTTCTTGGCCGGCTCGTCGGAGCCCCACTTCGCGATGACCGCGGCGGAGGGCTCGCTCGGCGCCGCGGCGGCCGGAGCGGCGGCCGGCACCGCGATCAATGGCAGGAAGAGGCTGAGCAGCGCGGCGCCCAGCCTCCGATGACGGTGTAGGGGTTTGCTCGGTGCCACGGGGTGCACCCCTCCGATTCGGTGGTATCGGCGGAAATCGAGTGTGGTATATGTCTAGTGATCGGGGAACCGGAAAAAACTCCGACTGGGGTGCCATCGAAGGGCGCCACCATCGAAGATCGGTTGTATCGTCCCTGTTGCCGGGACGTTAGCAAGGACTTCCATGGAATGGAAGACCTTTCAGTACCATGCCGACCGTACAACCGACCAACTAGAGTGAGAACCATGCGTGCGCGAATGGCCGACATCGCCAAACAGGCTCAAGTCAGTGAGGCGACGGTGTCGCGTGTCATTAATGACCGCCCCGGTGTCTCCGCCGAAACGAGGCAGGCGGTCCTGACCGCACTCGACGTCCTCGGTTACGAACGACCGGAACGGTTGCGCAAGCGCAGCGCCGGCCTCGTCGGCCTGGTCGTCCCCGAGCTCGACAACCCGATCTTCCCCGCGTTTGCCCAGGTCATCGAGTCGAGCCTGGCGCAGCACGGCTACACGCCGGTGCTCTGCACCCAGTCACCCGGCGGTGTCACCGAGGACGAGTACGTGGAGATGCTCCTCGACCGCCAGGTCTCCGGCATCGTCTTCATCTCCTCCCTCGCCGCCGACACCACCTCCGACCGCTCGCGTTACCAGCGGCTGCTCGACCGGCCGCTGCCGATCGTGCTGGTGAACGGATATGCGGCAGGACTGGAAGCGCCTTTCGTCTCCTGCGACGACCGGCTCGCCGGCGACCTGGCCGTCACGCACCTGGTCGCGCTCGGCCACCGCCGGATCGGCCTGATCTCCGGCCCCAACCGGTTCATCAACACCCAGCGCAAGCTGGAGGGCTACCGCGCCGCCATGCGCCGCGAGACCGGTGCCGGCGACGCCGATCTGGACGACTGGACCTCGCTCACGCTGTTCGGTGTGGAGGGCGGCGAGGTGGCCGCGGAACGGCTGCTCGCCCGGGGCGTCACCGGCATGATCTGCGCCTCCGACATGATGGCGCTGGGCGCGATCCGGGCCGCCCGGCGCCGTGGGCTGCGGGTTCCCGAGGACGTCTCGGTGATCGGCTTCGACGACTCCGCGCTGATCCCGTTCACCGACCCGCCGCTGACCACGCTGCGCCAGCCGGTCACCTCGATGGCCGTGGCCGCCGTCCGCTCCCTGGTCGACGAGATCAACGGGCACGGCGCGCCGCACTCGGAATACCTTTTCCATCCCGAGTTGGTGGTCCGTAACTCCACGGCGATCGCTCCGGTGCGCACCGGCGTCCCGGTCGCCACACCCGCCGCCTGACGAACTCGTAATGGGCGGCCCGGCTCGGGCCGCCCATTGAGAGAGCGTTCTCTGTGCACGAGCACAGGCATGAAAAAACCCCGGAATCCGTTCGTGAACGGATTCCGGAGCAGTTCTTTTAATTCAGCCCTTGGTGCCGCCCGCGGTAAGCCCGGAGACGAGATGCCGCTGGGCGAAAAGGAATACGATTCCGGCCGGGACGGTGACGAGCACGGCGGCCGCGGTGAGATATTCCCACTGCGGATTGAACTGCGGCACGAACTGCTGCAGGCCGTACGCCAGGGTGAACCTGTTGTCGGTCTGGATCAGTGCGGAGGCGTACGCCACCTCACCCCAGGCGGTCAGGAAGGTGTAGAACCCGGTCACCGCGATGGCCGGCCGCGCCAGCGGCAGCACCACCCGGTAGAACGTGCGGAACGGACCGCAGCCGTCCAGCGACGCCGCCTCGTCGAGCGAGGTCGGGATCGAGTCGAAGTACCCCTTCAGCATCCAGGCGCAGAACGGCACCGCGATGGTCAGGTACGCGATCACCAGCGCCGGCAGCGTGTTGACCAGGCCCAGGCCAGCCATGATCGTGTAGATCGGGACGATCAGGATGGCCACCGGGAACATCTGGGTGACCAGGAAGACCATCATCAGCGGGCGGCGTCCCGGGAAGTTGAACCGGGACAGCGCGTACCCGGTGGTGGCCGAGCAGAAGATGCCGATCACCATGGTCAGCGCCGCAACGATCACCGAGTTCAGGAACCAGGTCGGGAAGTTCGTCTCGAACAGCACGTACTCGTAGTTGGCCAGCGTCGGGTCCTTGACCAGCGTGATCTCGGTGCTCTGCACGGCGTACCCGGGCTTGAACGAGGAGAGCAGCACCCAGACGATCGGCCCGATCGCGATCAGCGACGCCACGATGAGCGTGCCGTGCAGCAGCACCGACATGCCGATCGACCGCTGGCCGCGGCGCGGCTTGTTGACCCGCGCCGGACGGTCGGGGACCACCGGGGCGGCCTCTGCCAGAGCCATCTGGGTCACGTCACCACACCTCGCCTTGCTTGCGCAGCACCCGCCGGTAGAACACCGAGAAGATGAGCAGGATCGACAGGATCAGCACGCCGTACGTGGAGGCGAGCGAGTAGTTCCGGAGGCCCTCGAAGGCTGCCCGGAACGCGCCGGTCACCAGGATCTCGGTCTGCCCGGCCGGCTGGCCCTCGGTCACCAGGAAGATGATCGGGAACATGTTGAAGGTCCAGATCGTCCCGAGCAGGATCACCGTCATGCTGACCGGGCGCAGGCCCGGCAGGGTGATGGCGCGGAACCGCTGCCACGGCGTCGCGCCGTCGATCTCGGCCGACTCGTAGAGCTCCTCGGGAATGGCCTGCAGGCCGCCGAGAATGGCCACCATCATGAACGGGACGCCCAGCCAGATGTTGGTGAGCGTGGCGACGAACAGCGCCGACCACCGGTCCGAGAACCAGGCGACCGAATCGAGGCCGACCGCGTTGAGGACCGAGTTGACCAGGCCGAGGCGCTCGTTGAAGAGGAACTTCCAGGCGAACGCGCTGATGAAGGCGGGCACCGCCCACGGCAGCACGAGCAGCACCCGGTAGAGGCCGCGGAACCGGAACTGCCGGTGCAGCATGACGGCCAGTCCGAGCCCGAGGCCGTAGTGGAACGTCACGCCGGCCACGGTCCAGATCAGGGTGTTGCTCGCCCACATCCAGAACTCGCCGACCTTGCCGGTCAGCACGCTGACGTAGTTGTCCAGCCCGACGAACGACCAGGCGTTCGGGTTGTCCTTGCAGACCTCGCCGCCGGTGATGGACTTGGTGCAGATCTCGGCCAGCTGGTTGGCCTCGGTCTGGTTGGTGAACGACAGCCAGACGCCGTTGACCAGGGGATAGAAGATCAGGACCGCCATCACGACGACGACGGGCACGACCATCGCCCAGGCGGACCAGTGCTTGTCCCAGCTACGCCGCAGCCTGGGCAACATGGGTGTGACAGTGGTCATCTGTGAGGCTCCAGGAGAGGGGCGGGCGCCGGCCGGAGCCGGCGCCCGCAGACGCGTCAGGAGGCGGAGTACGCCGGGACGACCTCGGTCTTGTACTTCTCAGCGACCGCGTCGAGCGACGCCTTCGGGTCCTTGTTCTGGATCAGAACCTCGGTGGCCATCTGGTCGAGCGGGCCGAAGAACTGGCCGCCCTCCGGGATCCACGGGCGGCTCGCGGCGGCCTCGGCCACCGGCTTGAACGCCGACACGACCGCGTTGTTCTTGACCGCGTCCAGCTCGTACGCCGACTTGCGGGTGGGGAGCAGGCCCAGCTTCTCGGCGAGGAACGCCTGCGACTCTGCGGAGTTGAGGTACTTCACGAACGCGACGGCGGCCGGTGCCTTCTCCTGCGGGACGCCGGACCAGATCACGTAGTTGTGGCCGCCGATCGGCGCGGCCGCCTTGGCGGAGCCGGCCGGGACCGCCGCGATGCCGAGGTTCTCGATGCCGCCGAAGGTCGGGGCGGACTTGATGTTGTTGACCTCCCACGGGCCGTTGATGATGAAGGCGACCTTCTTCTCCTTGAAGAGGGTCATCATCGTGCCGTACGAGTCGGTCGCCGACGGCTTCACCGAGGCGCCACTGTCGATCAGGTCCTTGGCGATCTTCAGACCGGCGACGTTCTGCTCGGAGTTGACGGTGATCTTCTTGCTCGCCGTGTCGACCAGGTCGCCGCCCTCGCCGTACATGAACGGCAGCGTGAAGTAGCCGGCGGCGTTGACGTAGAGGCCGTCCACGCCGGTCTTCGACTTGACGGTCTGTGCGGCCGTCTTCAGCTCGGCCCAGGTCTTCGGCACCGCCACACCGGCCTTCTCCACGAGCTCCTTGTTGTAGAGCAGGGCGAGGCTGTCGGTGACCTGCGGTACGCCGTACGTCTTGCCGTCGAACTTGTTGGAGGCGAGCGGCGCCTCGAGGTAGTCGGCCTCGTCCGCGAGCAGCTCGGAGCCGTCCAGCGCGTACAGGTGACCCAGGGACGCGAACTCCGGCACCCAGGCGACCTCGGCGCGCAGGATGTCGGGCGCACCGGTCTTGGCCTGCGCGGCGGTCTTGAACTTGTTCTGCGCGTCAGCGAACGGCACCGACTGGTAGTTGATCTTGACGTTCGGATACGTCTGGTTGAACTTGGTGATCAGTTCCTTGAACGCCGGGCCCTCGTTCTTGGCGTCCGAGGTGTCCCACCACGTGAGTTCGGCGGAGAGGGAGGCCGGGTCGACCTTGGCCGCCTCGGTGTTCTCCTCCTTCTTGTCGCCACCGCAGGCGGCGACGGAGAAGGCGAGAGTCACGGCGGCCAGGGCGGCGATTCCCTTGGTTATGCGACGCATGTTGCGCTCCTTGATGACCTGCTGGGGTATCGGGCGGACATTAGCAAGAAGTTTCTTGCTTAGAAACCCCTTGCGAACCAACTTGCAACAGGACCGCCGGAGGAACGCGAACGATCCGGACTAAGCGGGCGGCAAATGGCCCGCTAGCTGCCGTTCTGTGACCTTGAGACGCGCGCAGGACGCAGGCTTGCAACGCATCCGTCATGGAAGTAGTTGCAGGAACCGCCCCGGCTCGCGGAAGAACATCATCAGGGTGATGCGCGCCGCTTGCAACTTCTTTCACCAACTACAGAAGGAGTTGGCATGGTCTGCATGCCTCTTACCGCTCAGCCGACCAGCCGGTTCAGATCACGCAGGAGTTCGGAAGCAACGACGGGGTCTAGCTCGCCGAACGTGCGGGTGGTGCCGTGCAGGGTCACGACGTCGAGGCGCTGCTCGGGAAAGAAGTCCGGCTCGCCGACCACGATGCCCGGATCCAGCCCCAGCGAGATCTCCACACCGTCCACCGGCGTCGTCGAGACCCGCCCCTGCACTCCACCGTCCTGTGGGGACTCCCGCCGCCAGCCCCTGCCCTCCAGGCCGAGCACCGCACTGGCCGGCACGACCCGGTCCCGGACGCGGGTGAGCTCCGAACCGGACGCCTCCGCCTCGGTCAGCGCCGCCGTCTCGCGGCCCAGCTGCGGAAACGGTTGCAGGATCTGATAGTCGGCGAAGACCTCGGACCAGGCGTGCCGGTCCTCGCCCAGGTGCAACGGATGCACCAGTCCGACCACCGCGCCGCCGGGCAGCGAGACGGTCTCGTCGTCCACATCGGCGAGCGTGCCGTCCTCGGCCACCCGCATCGCGCCGACCAGTGCGCCGGCCGTGTCGAACCGGCCCCAGAGCAGACGCCGCGACAGGTTGCGGACCAGCGGCTGCGTCATGAAGAAGCGCTCGAACTCGGCCGGTGTCCAGCGCCGCCCGGTCACCATGGCCCGTTCCAGCCGGCGGATCTGATCGCCGGCGACCGAGCGCACCTCTTTCTTGAGCGCCGCGAAACGCTGGTGGGCGGCCGATGCCAGAACGGGATCGTCCTGCACTCCTGGCTTCGGCAGCGCTTTCAGCCGCTTGCCCGCCGCGTCGGTCACGAACGGCCGCAACTGCTCGTCGAAGCTCACCACGAACGAGCGCCGCCCGTAGTCCAGCGTCAGGGCGCCGTCCACCGACAGCCCGAAGTCGGGCACCAGCCGGTCGGCGAGCTGCTCGGCGGTGAGCCCCAGCCCGGCGGCCACCTCGGTGACGGTCTCGCGGGCGGCGGCCTTGAGCGTCTTGAACTTCGAACGCTCCGCGATCCCGCTGAGTTGCATCAGCGCCACGTCGGTGCCGATCTCGGCGAGCACCCGCACGCCGGTGACCGCCCGCGCACTCCCGCCCTCACCCGGCCACGCCAGAATCCGAGGCGTCAGCCGCCGCACCGTCTCGTCATCACCGACCAGCCCCAGCACGTCCAGCACCCAGCCGTGCTTCCCCTCGGCACCGTCGGCCAGCCAGCCCTCGAACAGCCCCCACCCGAACCTCGCCAGATCTGCCGGTTCGAACGCCGCCCGCACGACATCAACACCGGGATAGGGCTCCCCCGGCCTCCCCAGCGCGAACACCATCGCCAGATCCCGGATCGCATCCGGCGGCAGCACACCACCGCCACGCAGCCGGACCGGAGGCAGCAGCCCCGGGTCCACCCACTCGGGCAGCGCCGGCACCCGGGCCGGCAGGATTTCCAGCGGGTCGGTTGCCGCCAGGGTCTCGATCACCGCGGCGGCGGCTGGGCCGTATTCCTTCGCTGCTTCGGACAGTGCCTCGCCGTGGCCGGCCGTAACCAGGGCGAGCAGCGCGGCCTCCGCCTGCTGGCGTGATGCGCCCGCCGGGCCGAGGGCGCGCGGCACCAGCACTCGCGCCGCCGCGGCCGGATGACGGTCGAACCAGGCGAGCGCGGCTGCCCGGGCGCGCTTGAGGCGGCCCAGCCACTCGGCCATCAGCACCGGGATCTCCGGCGCCGTGAACGGCTGGAGCAGCTCCGCGACCTCGGCCGGAGCACGTGGGGCGAGCGTCAGCAGCGGCGGCAGCGCATCCGCCCCGAAGCGGGCGGCGATCCTGCGCATCCAGCGGCCGCAGTCCCAGGAGGTGCCCGGCTGCCAGCCGGCGAGCAGCGGACCGGCCAGATCCTCCGGCGCGCCGACGAAGAACTCCACCGACTCCCGGGCGCCCTTGGGCTCGCCGTGCCGCAGCCGCTCGGCGGCCCGTGTCCAGTCCCCGGCACCGTACGGACTGAAGCCGACCGCGTCCCACGCCTCGCGCTCGCCCTCCGCCCACTCCACCGCGACCGGAACCGGAAGCGGGGTCAGCGGGATCACGGGTGGCGGGACCGGCTTCCGGCGACGCCGCCACGGCGGATCCACGAGTAGCGGCGGCAACGCCTCCGTCGGCGCGAAAGTCAACGTGGTGCCGAGATCGAGGATCTCCCGGATCCGGGCTGCCGCGGCACCGTCGAGCTCGGGCAGGACTTGAGCGGCGAGCGACGTGTCGGCCAGCACCCGCGCCCGCAGCAGATCGCTCACTCCCGGCCGCTCGGCCGAGGTCGCAAGCAGCCGCAGCCCGCGGGCCGGGAACCGCTCGGCCATCTCGATCAACGCGGGCCGGACGTGCCGGTGGCTGAGTCGCTCGATCAGCCCGCGCATCGCCGCGTCCTCCGGGAGGACCGTGATCAGGGACAGCAGCTCGCGCCGCCGGTCCGCCCGGGTGGCCGGGACCCGGTCCATCCAGTCCAGTAGCAGGCCGGTCGCGGCCGCCGGCCCGACGCCGTCGACAACGGTGGCACTCAGGCCGGGCCAGTCGACAGCCAGCGACCCGCCCGCAGCTCGCGCGGCCTCGGCCTGCTCGGGTGTGCCGATCGCTGCCAGCAGGCGGGACGCTCGGCCGGAATCGGGCTCGGTGAGCGCCTCGGTCCAGTCGTGTGCCACCCAGTCCCGCTCCGACGGCGCAAGCAGGGAGGTGGCGCATCGCTGGTAGACGCCGGCGTCACGGTAGGTGGCGAGGGCGGCCACGACGTCAGCGTGCACATCGTCGGTGACCGTGGCGAGGGCCGCGCGCACGCGCAGGAGCACCAGCAGGGCGGGGTCGAAGAACGGTGCCATCCCGCGGGTCTCGCCCAGGCGCCGGTGTCGCACGCCGACTGTCTCGGTGCCGTCGCGACGGATGGCCCGGTGCAGTTCGCGGTTGCCCTCGGCGACCAGGGCCAGGGAGAACAACTCGACGGCCGCCTCGGCGGCGAACAGCACACCCCGCTCGGCCAGCCAGAGGTCGGCGGACCAGGGATGGTTCACCGTCGTCTGCCAGTCCATCAGCTGGGCGGCCAGGGCGACGGCGGCCGCGCCGGCCGGTGGGGCCGCCGGGTCGCGGCCCCACCACGCGATTGCCGCCTCGCGCACGGCCGGGTCGGTGAACTCGCTGAAGATCACGCCCGGCACGAAGCCGGGGATGGCCCGCAGAAGCCCGTCGACGACCTCCCGCGCCCGTGGGTCGGGCGTCACCGGCCGGGCACCCGCGCCGCCACGGCGCGGGTGCAGCTGGGATGACCAGGGCTCGGGGAGCACGAACGACATGGGCGGCAGGTTATCGCCCGGCTAAGACACTTTCGAGGTCAGCGGGGCACGACCTTCTCGACCGCCCACTGGCGCCAGTTGTCGAGCTTGTGCTGGACGGTGGCCAGCTGCTCCTGCACCGGACCCGGGCCGGTCGAACCCGGCGTCGTGCGGGCCGCGAGCGCCGAGGACACCGAGAGGACCTGCCGGACCGACGGGTCGAGGTGTTCGCTGATCGTCTTCAGGTCGTCGTCGGTGACGTCCTCCAGCTCGCACTCGCGCGCGGAGCAGAGCGCCACCAGCTTGCCGGTGATCTCGTGGGCGTCACGGAACGGCACACCCTTGCGGACGAGCCAGTCGGCGACCTCAGTGGCGAGCGAGAAACCCACTGGTGCCGCGGCCGCGAGCCGGTCCACGCGTACGGTCATTGTGGAGATCATGCCGGCCAAAGCCGGCAGCAAAAGCTCCAAGGTGTCCACCGCGTCGAAGGCCGGCTCCTTGTCCTCCTGCATGTCCCGGTCGTAGGTGAGCGGGAGTCCCTTGAGCATGGTCAGCACCGCGACCAGGCCGCCGACCAGCCGGCCGCTCTTGCCCCGGGCCAGCTCGGCGATGTCCGCGTTCTTCTTCTGCGGCATGATCGACGAACCGGTGGCGAACGCGTCGTCCAGCTCCACCCAGCCGAACTCGGTGGAGGTCCAGAGCACGACCTCCTCGCCGAGGCGGGACAGGTGCACACCGACCAGCGCGGTGACGAAGAGGAACTCGGCCACGAAGTCCCGGTCGGCGACCGCGTCCATCGAGTTCGGCGCCGGCGCGGTGAAGCCCAGTTCCTTCGCGACCGCCGCCGGGTCCAGCGGCAGCGACGAACCGGCGAGCGCGCCACTGCCCAGGGGGCTGATCGCGGTCCGGGTGTCCCAGTCGCGCAGGCGCTCCAGATCACGCAGCAGCGGCTGCACGTGGGCGAGCAGCCAATGACCGAAACTGACCGGCTGCGCGTGCTGCACGTGGGTCATGCCCGGCGCCGGGGTGTCGACGTTGCGGGCGGCCTGCTCGGTGAGCGCATCCGCCAGTTCGATCAGTGCGACGGCCACGCCGCGAGCGTGATCCCGCAGGTAGAGGCGTAGGTCGGTGGCAACCTGGTCGTTGCGGGACCGGCCGGCGCGCAGCTTGCCGCCCAGCGCGCCGAGACGCTCCAGCAGACCCCGCTCCAGCGCGGTGTGCACGTCCTCGTCCTCGATCGTCGGCCGGAACTCACCAGCCGCGCAGGCCGACGCCAGGTCGTCGAGGGCGGCCAGGATCCGGCCGAGCTCGTCCGCGTCGAGCAGCCCCGCGTTCGCCAGCACGCGGGCGTGCGCCCGCGACGCGAGCAGGTCGTAGGGCGCGAGGCGCCAGTCGAACTGCACGCTGACGCTCAGCCGGGCCAGCGCCTCCGCCGGGCCGCCGGCAAACCGTCCGCCCCACAGCCGGGTTGGCTCCTCAGTCACTTCGCTACTCACCCTTCGCACCCTATCTTCGGTCCGGTCACTCTTCTTCAAACCCCTGATTCGACCCGGATAGGGTCGTTTGCATGAGCAGCCTTGACCTCACCGGCGACGTCGTCCACCTCACCCGTGCCATCTGTGACATCCCCTCGGTCAGCGGGAACGAGAAGCGGCTGGCGGACGAGGTCGAGGCGGCCCTGCGCGAGCACGCCCACCTCGAGGTGCTCCGCGACGGCGACGCGGTCGTGGCGCGCACCCGTCTCGGCCGGGGCACCCGGGTGGTGCTGGCCGGGCACCTGGACACCGTGCCGATCGCCGACAATCTGCCGGTCACCACGACCGGGTCCGGCGACGACGAGGTCATGCACGGCCGAGGCACCGTCGACATGAAGGCCGGAGTGGCCGTCATGCTGCACCTCGCCGCCACGCTGACCTCCTCCCGCTACGACGTCACCTATGTCTTCTACGACCACGAGGAGGTGGCCGCGCGCCTCAACGGCCTCGGCCGTCTCGTGCGCAACCACCCCGACTGGCTGGCCGGGGACTTCGCGATCCTCGGCGAACCCTCCGACGGCACTGTCGAGGGCGGCTGCCAGGGCACCATGCGCGTGAAGATCACGGTGCCCGGTGTGGCCGCGCACGCCGCCCGCTCGTGGCGGGGCAGCAACGCCATCCACAGCGCCGGCGCCGTGCTCGACGTGCTCCGGGCGTACGAGCCGCGGCAGCCGGTCGTCGAGGGCCTGCGCTACCACGAGGGCCTCAACGCCGTGAAGATCGAGGGCGGCATCGCCGGCAACGTCATCCCGGACCTGTGCACCGTCTACGTCAACCACCGCTTCGCGCCCGACCGAGACGTCGCCACCGCCGAGGCACACCTGCGCGAGGTCTTCGCCGGCTTCGACCTGGAGGTGGTGGACGCCGCTCCCGGCGCCCGGCCCGGCCTCGACCAGCCGGCCGCCAAGGAGTTCGTCGACCTGGTCGGCCGGACTCCGCAGCCCAAGCTCGGCTGGACCGACGTCGCCCGGTTCGCCGGCCTGGGCATCCCCGCGGTGAACTACGGGCCCGGGGACCCGCTGCTCGCGCACACCGACGGTGAGCACGTGCCGGTCCCCGAGATCCGCCAGTCGCTGCGGGTCCTCCGGTCCTGGCTGAGCTAGCGCGCGGCCTCGCGGGCGATCGTGCCGGGCGTCGCGTACATGTGCGCGAACGCCCGGGCCTGCTCGCCCGTCCAGAGCGACGACCCGTGTCCGTAGACGACACCGGACCGGGTCGCGGCGTCCAGCAGGCTGAACGGGCTCTTGCTGCCCAGCGGCACGATGTTGCCCTTGTGCAGCAGCACGCGCACGGT
The DNA here is from genome assembly GCF_040681145.1 of Actinoplanes sp. NPDC051861. Classification (NCBI taxonomy): domain Bacteria; kingdom Bacillati; phylum Actinomycetota; class Actinomycetes; order Micromonosporales; family Micromonosporaceae; genus Actinoplanes; species Actinoplanes sp. NPDC051861. Next base: position 401,961 of record NZ_JBFAYE010000006.1, on the reverse strand, counting down.
GCCGGTCACCCGGGACTGGCTGGAGTCCAGGAACGCCCGGAAGTCGTCCATGATCGGGTCGAAGTAGACGGCCTCGTGGAGCAGGTCGCCGTACGTGTTCCCGAGCGTCGCCTTGGTCGCCTGCTGCCGGTTGGAGAGCACCAGCTTCTCCAGCTCGCGGTGGGCCGCGATGAGGATCAGCATGCCGGGCGCCTCGAAACCCACCCGGGCCAGGTTGCCGACCATGGTCGAGCCCATGTGGATGCCGCGCCCGATCCCGTGCTCGCCGCCGAGCACGTTGAGCGCCCGCAGGATCGCGTAGTTCGGCGCGCCGTCGCCCGTGCCGGAGATCGGGTCGCCGGCCGCCGTCGTGGCCGAGACGACCTCGCCCTTGGAGAACGAGAGCAGCAGCTCGACGCCCTTCTCCGGAGCCGCGTCGATCGACTTCGTGTACGTCCAGGCCTCCTCGGGCAGGTACTCCCAGGAGCCGTACGTCTCCTCGCCGCCGATCGACGTGCCGATCAGTCCCTCGTTGATCGAGTACTTCTTGATCTTCTCGCTGACCTGGTAGCCGCGCTCGCGCAGGAAGTCGGTCTCCTCCTCGCGGGTCCGCCGTTCGTCGCGGACCGGCGTGACGATCTCCAGCTGGGGCGCCAGCGCGCGGATCACCGCGTCGTAGCGGACGTGGTCGGCACCGGCGCCGGTCGAGCCGTGCGCGATCGCGTCCGCGCCGACCTCCAGGGCCACCTCGACGACCTTCTCCGCCTGGATCAGCCGCTCCGCGCCCACGCACGACGGGTAGGCGCCGTTGCGCAGGTAGTTCGCCTTGATCGCGTACGTGATCACGCGCTCGTACAGCTCCGCGCGCGCGTCGACGACGTGGTGCTCGACCGCGCCCAGCTCCTCGGCCCGTGCCCGGACGGCCTCGCCCTCGCCGCTGTGCAGGCCGCCGGTGTCGATGTTCGCGGTCACCACGTCCCAGCCCTGCTCACGGAACGAGACCAGGAGGTACGAGGTGTCCAGCCCGCCGGAGAAGGCGAGAACGATCTTGCGCTTGGTCATTGCGGGATTTCCTAACGGGAGCGTGGGGTCTCGAGGATCGGCACATACGTCTTGCCGTCCTTCACGTGACCGGGCGGCAGGACATGGAAGTCGCAGCGACCCGCCTCGATGTCCTTCTGCATCGCCCGCTGGCGATCGTAGTCGAACGGATCGAGCAGGAAGGTCGGCTCGGGCAGCTCACCCCCGGCGGGCAGGGTGAGGTCGCTCTGATAGACGAACGAGCCCGGCGAGGTGTGGAACGGGACGGTGGCGACCAGGATCTTCAGCGCGCCGAACTCGGTGTGCACCTTGAGCGCGCTGTTGTCGTACTGCGTGATGCCGTCCAGTTTCTGCGCGCGGTAGGCGGAGAGTGCCAGTGCCTTGGCCGCCTTGCCGAGGCCGACGGCCGGCATCAGCGACCACAGCGACCAGCCGACCCAGCGGCCGGGCTCGGCCGAGGGCGCCGCGCAGTAGCCGCCGACCGGCACCGGCCCGCGGTATCCACTGGCCCGCATGTCGGCCTGCACCTTGCGCAGCAGCTGCTTCACGTCGGTGTCGAAGCGGAACGTGGACCGCTCGACCATCGCGGCGAACTCGTCCTGCGGCAGGCTCGCGATCAGGGCGGCGGCCGGCATCAGGATCAGGTCGACCATCACCCACTGCGGCATCGGGATGCCCCGGTCACCGAACGCGATGCCGTTGATCACGTTGAAGTGGTTGAGGAACTCCCGGATCGACCAGTCCTTCTCCGCGGTGTCGGTGAAGTCGAGCCAGGTGAGCGGATGGCCGTACGGCTTCTCGTTGAGGTGCGGGCGCAGCGTCTCGTTGGAGGCGAGGAAGAACTCCACCCCGTGTCCGACCAGCGTGCCGGTGTGGTCGGCGAAGTCCGGGAACCGGGACTCCACCGCGGGTGTGAAGGTCATCAGCGGCTCTCCTCACGATGTTCGGTGTCCGACCTGCTCCAGTTGCCGAGTTTCTCGGCCAGTGCCGCGCCCGAGTCGGGCCCGGCGTCCCGCGCCACCACGAATATCGTGTCGTCACCGGCTATCGTGCCCACGACGTCCGACAGGCCGGACCGGTCCAGCGCACTCGCCAGGAACTGCGCGGCGCCCGGTGGCGTACGCAGAACGGCGATGTTCCCGCTCGAGTCCACCCCGGTGAGCAGCTCCCGCAGCAGCCGGATCAGCCGCGCCGGGCCCTGGCCGGTGGTCTCCCGCAGCGGCCGGTGCCCGTCCTCGGGGATGTAGTAGATCCCGCTCACCTTGACCGCGTTCAGCTCCTCCAGGTCCCGGGAGAGCGTCGCCTGAGTGACCTGCACGCCCTCGTTGGCGAGGATGTCGGCCAGCTCGGTCTGCGACCGGACCCGCCGGCTGCGGATCAGGTCGACGAGACGGGCGTGCCGTCCGGCGCGGGTGACCGGGGAGCTCATCGTTCGTTCGCCGCCAGGAGCCAGGTGAGCAGCGCCTTCTGCGCGTGCAGCCGGTTCTCGGCCTGGTCGAAGACGGCGCTCTGCTGCCCGTCGATCACCTCGTCGGTGATCTCCTCGTTGCGGTGCGCCGGCAGGCAGTGCAGCACGATCGCGTCCGGTGCCGCGACGGCCAGCAGGTCCTTGTTCACCTGGTACGGCCAGAACGGGGTGAGCCGGTCCTTGCCGTCGTCCTCCTGGCCCATCGACGTCCAGGTGTCGGTCGCCACCACGTGCGCGCCGTCGGCCGCCTCGCGGGGGTCGCGCAGCATCTCGACCGAGCCGCCGGTCCACGCCGCGATCTCGGCGGCACGTCCCACCACGGCCGGCGCCGGGTCGAACCCGGACGGCCCGGCCACCCGGACGTGCATGCCGGCCATCGCACCGGCGATCAGGTAGGAGTGGGCCATGTTGTTGGCGGCGTCGCCCACGTACGCCAGCGTCCGCCCGGCCGTCCCGCCGAACCGCTCGCGGATCGTGAGCAGGTCGGCGAGAAGCTGACACGGGTGGTACCCGTCGCTGAGCGCGTTGATCACCGGAACACCCACCCCGGTGGCCAGCTCGGCGAGCCGCTCGTCGCCGTGGGTGCGGTAGACCATGGCGGCCACGTACCGCGAGACCACCCGGCCGGCGTCGGCGAGGCTCTCACCACGGCCGAAGTGCGTGTTCTGCGAGTCGACGATGATCGGCTGACCGCCCAGCTCGGCGATGCCGGCCTCGAACGAGAGCCGGGTGCGCAGGCTGGCCTTGTCGAAGAAGACGGCGACCGAGCGGGGACCCGCGAGAGGTGTGTACCCGAACCGGTTCGCCTTCATCTCGGCGGCCAGGTCGAGGATGTCCGACTGCTCCTGCGGGGTGAGGTCGTCGTCGCGGAGGAAGTGGCGCAGGGTCAACGGAAACCGTCCAGGGCAGCGATCAGGGCGTCCGCCTGATCGGAGGAGATGATCAGGGGCGGTGCGAGCCGGATGACGTCCGGCTTGGCCGGGTTGACCAGGAAACCGGCGTCGCGCAGCTTCGCGGCCAGGTCGGCGGAGACCGGCTCGCTGAGCACGATGCCGAGCAGCAGGCCGGCACCGCGCACGTGGTCGATCAGCGGGTGGCCGAGACCCTCGATGCCCCGGCGCAGCTGCTCGCCGATCCGCTTGACGTGGTCGAGCAGGCCCTCGCCGGCGATCGTGCGGATCACCGCGAGACCGGCGGCGCAGGAGACCGGGTTGCCGCCGAACGTGGTGCCGTGCGACCCGGGCTGGAGCAGGTCGGCGGCCGGGCCGAACCCGATGCAGGCGCCCAGCGGCAGGCCACCGCCGAGACCCTTGGCGAGCGTCACGATGTCCGGCTCGACGCCCTCGCTCTGGTGGTGGAACCAGTGCCCGGTGCGCCCGATGCCGGTCTGCACCTCGTCGAGGGCGAGCAGCGCGCCGTGCCGCGTGCAGATCTCGCGGGCCGCGGCCAGGTAACCGGCGGGCGGGACGACGACGCCGTTCTCACCCTGGATGGGCTCCAGGATCACCATGGCCGTCTCGTCGGTGACCGCGGCCTCCAGTGCGGCGACATCCCCGTACGCGATATGGGTGACCTCGGGTGGCAGCGGCCGGAACGGGTCCGCCTTGGCCGGCTGCCCGGTCAGCGCGAGCGCTCCCATCGTCCGTCCGTGGAACGCGCCGTCGGTCGCCACCACGTGGGTCCGCCCGGTCAGCCGGGAGATCTTGAAAGCGGCCTCGTTGGCCTCGGCGCCGGAGTTGCAGAACAGCACCCGCCCGGAGCGCCCGGCCAGCGCCAGCAGCAGGTCGGCGAGGGCGACCGGCGGCTCGGAGATGTAGAGGTTGGAGACGTGCCCCAGCTGCTGGATCTGATGGGTGACCGCGGCGACCACGGCGGGGTGCGCGTGACCGAGGGCGTTGACCGCGATGCCGCCGAGGAAGTCGACGTACTGCTTGCCGTCCTCCGCGGTGAGCACCGCGCCCTCGCCCTTGACCAGGCCGATCGCCGGCGTGCCGTAGTTGTTCATCATGGACGCCTGCCAGCGTTCCACGAGGCTCATGAGGGGACCACCATGGTTCCGAATCCTTCTTCCGTGAAGACTTCGAGCAGGGTCGAGTGGGCGACCCGGCCGTCGACGACGTGCGCGGCTGGCACTCCCCCGCGGACCGCGCGCAGGCAGGCCTCCATCTTGGGCGCCATCCCGGACTCCAGTCCGGGGAGCAGCTTCTCCAGCGCGTCGGCGTCGATCTCGGTGGTCAGCGACGAGGTGTCCGGCCAGTTCGTGTAGAGACCGGGCACGTCGGTGAGCACGACGAGCTTGCGGGCGCCGAGCGCCACCGCGAGGGCCGACGCGGCGGTGTCCGCGTTGACGTTGTGCAGCACACCGTCGGCGTCCGGCGCCACCGTGGCGATCACCGGGATCCGGCCGGCGGCGATCAGGTCGTCCACCGCCGAGGTGTGCACCTGGTCGACGTCGCCGACCTGCCCGATGTCGACCGGCTCGCCGTCGATCACCGCCTGCCGGCGTACCGCAGTGAACAGGCCCGCGTCCTCGCCGGAGAGGCCTACCGCGTACGGCCCGTGCTGGTTGATCAGGCCGACCAGCTCGCGGCCGACCTGCCCGGTGAGCACCATCCGGACGACGTCCATCGCCTCCGGGGTGGTGACGCGCAGCCCGCCGCGGAATTCCGAGGAGATGCCGAGCCGCTTGAGCATCCGGCTGATCTGCGGGCCGCCGCCGTGCACCACGACCGGCTTGATGCCGACGTGGCGCAGGAAGACCATGTCGGCGGCGAACGCGCTCTGCAGCTCCGGGTCGATCATGGCGTTGCCGCCGTACTTGATCACGACCGTGGTGCCGTGGAAACGCTCCAGCCACGGCAGCGCCTCGATCAGGATCGCGGCCTTCTCCCCCGGCGTGGTCACGACGAGTACGCCGAGTTCTCGTGGACGTACGCGTGCGACAGATCGGTGGTCCAGATCGTCGCGCCCATCTCGCCCTCGTGCAGGTGCACGGTGATGGTCACGTCCCGCCCGGACAGGTCGACCTTCGACCGGCCCTCGGCTGCCGCGCCGCCCCGGCACACCCACACGTTGTTCACCGCCACGTCGACCCGGTCGGGCTCGAACGCCGCGCTCGTGGTGCCGACCGCGGCGAGGATGCGCCCCCAGTTCGGGTCGTTGCCGAACAGCGCCGTCTTCACCAGGTTGTTGCGGGCCACCGTGCGCCCGACCTGCACCGCGTCGGCCTCGCTTGCCGCGCCCGCCACCTCGATGGCGATGTGCTTGGTCGCGCCCTCGGCGTCGCCGATCAGCTGCTGGGCCAGGTCGTGGCAGACGTCGGTGACCGCCTCGGTCAGCTCGGCGAGCGACGGCTGCCGGTCGGAGGCGCCGCTGGCGAGCAGCAGGACCGTGTCGTTGGTCGACATGCAGCCGTCCGCGTCGATCCGGTCGAACGTGAGGCGGGTGGCCTCGCGCAGCGCCGCGTCGAGGGTCTCGTTGTCGGCCGAGGCGTCCGTGGTGATCACCACGAGCATGGTGGCGAGCGCCGGCGCGAGCATGCCCGCGCCCTTGGCGATCCCGCCGACCGACCAGCCGTCGCGCTGGGCCACCGCGTTCTTGGCAACCGTGTCGGTGGTCATGATCGCCTCGGCCGCTTTACCGCCGCCATCGACGGCCAGCGCCTTGGCGGCCGCGTTGACGCCCGGCAGCAACCTGTCCATCGGCAGCAGCTCGCCGATCAGACCGGTCGAGCAGACCGCCACGTCACCCGCGCCGATCATCATCGGCTTGGCGCCGCCTCGTAGCACCGAAGCGGTGTGCTCGGCGGTCGCGTGGGTGTCACGGAAACCCTGCGAACCCGTGCACGCGTTGGCGCCACCCGAGTTCAGCACGACCGCGCGGACGATGCCGCCCTTGAGCACCTGCTGGCTCCAGAGCACCGGCGCGGCCTTCACCCGGTTGCCGGTGAAGACAGCGGCCGCCGTGTAGTCGGGACCGTCGTTGACGACCAGGGCGACGTCGGCGTTGCCGCTGGCCTTGAGACCGGCGGCGACGCCCGAGGCCCGGAAGCCCCTCGGCTGGGTAACGGTCACGGGGCGACTCCGAACACCGACAGGCCCGTGGTCTCGGGCAGACCGAACATGATGTTGGCGACCTGCACGGCCTGCCCCGCGGCACCCTTGCCGAGGTTGTCCAGCGCACTCACCACGATGATGCGGCCCGAGTCGATGTCGACCGTGGCCTGCAGGTGGCACGAGTTGGAACCGGAGGTCGCGGCGGTGTGCGGCCAGGTGCCCTCGGGCAGCACGTGCACGAAGGGCTCGGTCTCGTACGCCGCCAGCAGCGCCTCGCGCGGGTCGCCGCCGTTGAGCCGCCGGGCGGTCACGGTGGCCAGGATGCCGCGCGGCATCGGCGCCAGGATCGGCGTCATCGACAGCGTGCTCGCCCCGGTGGCCTGCTTGATCTCGGCGACGTGCTGGTGGGCCCCCACCTTGTACGGCGAGAGGTCGCCCATGATCTCGCTGGCCAGCAGGCTCACCCTGGCGTTGCGCCCGGCACCGGACGTGCCCGAGCTGGCGACCACCACAACGTCCTCGGGGTCGGCGACGCCGGCGGCGATCAGCGGGGCGAGCGCCAGGGTGATCGTGGCCGCATAACAACCCGTGTTGGCGACCCGGTCGGAGGCCGCGATCGCCGACCGCGCGCCGGGCAGCTCGGGCAGTCCGTAGGTCCAGGTGCCGGCGTGCCCGCCACCGTAGTAGCGGGTCCACTGCTCGGCGCTCTCCAGCCGGAAGTCGGCGCCGAGATCCACCACCCTCACACCGGACGGCAGCTGTGCCGCCACGGCCGCGGACTGCCCGTGCGGCAGCGCGAGGAACACCAGGTCAGCACCGCTGAGCGACTCGGCGTCGGTGGAGCCGAGCGTCAGGTCCAGACCGGCGAGCTGCGGGTGGACGGCACTGACCGCGGAGCCCGCCTGGCTGTGCGCGGTCGCCGCCACGAGCTCGAACTCGGGGTGCCCGGCGAGCAGGCGGAGCAACTCACCCCCCGCGTAACCACTCGCTCCCGCAACCGCGACCCGGATTCCCATACCTACCTCCGCATGACTATGCAGAGCACCGTATCAACTCGCATCGCGCGGGAGCAAGCAAGTTCGGCGCGTGTGGATTACGGGTGCGTGGGTGGGCCGTAATCCACACACGGAAGTTCGGGACTTCAGGCGCGGCGAGCGGTGTACAGCAGGTACTCCCAGTCCATGACGCCGCCACCCTGGTCGAAGCGCCGCCCCAGCTCCACCAGCTCGGCATCCAGCGCGGCCACCCTGGACGAATCCTCCGAAATGTTCTTATATACGGCGATGGTCGGGCCATACACGGCCTTGAAGTAGTCCCGGAACTCCTCGGCCGAGCCGAACCTCGACACCCGCAGCACCCGCCGTTCCACGGAGACGTCGACCACACCGCCGGAGAACAGCGAGTCCAGATGCGCGGGATCCCCCCACAGCGGCGGCGGTGAGGCCCCCGGAGGCGGCGGCGCCGCGAACGGCTTCATGGTCGCGAACATCTGCCCGATGAACCCGGACGGCGTCCAGTTGGCGAGCCCGAGAGTCCCGCCCGGACGGCACACCCGCAGCAGCTCCCCGGCCGCCTCGGCGTGGTGCGGAGCGAACATCACCCCGATGCACGAGATGACCGTGTCGAACTCACCGTCCGAGAACGGCAGCGCCTCGGCGTCCGCTTCCCGCCACTCCAATTTCGCGTCCTGCTCAGCCGCAAGCTTCTCCCCAGCGGCGAGCAATGCCGGCGTCAGATCACTGGCGGTAACCGCTGCCCCCGTCAGCGCAGCGGGGATCGCCGCGTTCCCGGTACCCGCTCCCACATCCAGCACCCGATCCCCAGGACCGATCCCAGCCGCGGCAACCAGGACCGGCCCGAGTGGCGCCACGATCTCCGACGCGAGAGACGGATAGTCCCCGGACGCCCACATCGCACGATGCTTGTCCTTCAACGTGTCAGTCATGTAACTGAACGTAATAAAGTCTCGCCGGGCGCGCCTAGTACACGATCTGTACTGCCACTGTCGGAACCCTTACGGTTGACGAGCATGGGAGCCTCTTACGGCCAGTTCTGCCCGGTGGCCAAGGCGATGGAGCTGCTCGACGAGCGCTGGACCATGCTGATCATCCGCGAGCTGCTCTCCGGCAGCCGCCGCTTCAACGACCTGCGCCGCGGCCTGCCACGGATGTCACCGTCGCTGCTCTCCCGGCGCCTCCAGCAGCTCACCGCGGCCGGCCTGATCGAGCGACAGCGGTTCGGCGCCGAGGTGGAATACACGATGACGCCCGCCGGCAAGGAGCTCGAGCCGATCGTGCGCGCGCTCGGTGCCTGGGGCGCCCGCTGGGTCCCCGAGCTGGGCGACCGCGATCTCGATCCGAAGCTGCTGCTCTGGGACATGCACCGGGAGGTCGATCACGGCGCGGTGCCGTCGCGGCGCACGGTGCTGCGCTTCAGCTTCCCCACGGCGCCGGCCCGGGTCCGCGACTGGTGGCTCGTGATCACCCCGGACGAGGTGGACATCTGCGACGTCGATCCGGGTCACGACGTGGACGTGCTGGTCACCGCTGATCTGCGCTGCCTCACCGACGTCTGGCGCGGCGAGCGGACGTGGGCCTCCGCGCTGCGCTCGGGCGAGCTCACTTTCTCGGGCCCGGAAGACCTGCGCCGCGCGGTGCCGGCTTGGTTCAGACAGTCGGCCTTCGCGTCGGTTCCAAGACCTTCATATCGTACGGAAGATCACACGCCCCGCTGACTCACCGCGACCAGCCTGCCCACTCCCGCCCGGCGCCGCGAGCGCCGGGCGGAGAGTGTGTGGTCGCGCGATTCTCAGCTGATCCGGAACTTCGCCGAGTGCAGCGCCTCCGGCCGCGAGTTCGGCCCGACCAGCAGCTCGAAGTCGCCCGCCTCGACGACGCGGTGGCCCTCGGCGTCGACCAGCGTGCACACGCTCGCCGGCACCTCGATCTCCACCGTCACGCTCTCACCCGCGGACACGTGCACCTGCTTGTACGCCTTCAGCTCCCGCGAGGCCCAGGTCACGCTCGTGACCAGGTCGCTAACGTACACCTGCACGGTCTCCAGCGCCGGCCGTGAACCGGTGTTGGTGAGCCGCACACTGGCACGCACCACGCCGTCCGCCGAGACGTCCGGCTCGCCGATGGTCAGACCGTCGTACACGATCGTGGTGTAGTTGAGGCCCTCGCCGAACGCGAACAGCGGATCCTGGGTCAGGTCCGCGTACCGCGTGCCGTGCTGGCCGCGCAGCTGGTTGTAGTACGTCGGCTGCTGGCCGGCGTGCCGGGCCGCCGAGATGGGCAGCCGGCCGGTCGGCTCGATCACACCCAGGAGCAGCTCGGCGATGGCCTGGCCGCCCCACATGCCCGGGTTGAACGCCTGGATGATCGCGGACGCCTCCAGCGCCGACGGCGGCAGGACCAGCGGCTTCGAGTTGATCAGCACGACGACCGTCGGGGTGCCCGTGCCGACGACCGCGTCGAGCAGTTCGATCTGGCCGCCGAGCAGGTCGAGGGTGGCGGTGGATTTGCCCTCGCCGGTCAGCTCGACCGTGTCACCGACGACCACGACCGCGTAGTCGGCATCCTGCGCCGCGGCGACGGCGGCGGCGATCGCGTCCGGCGAGGCCGGGATGGGCTCGGCGATCGGCGGGCGCGGCTGGCCGTCCGGGAACGTCTCGCCGTCCGGGTCCGGCACGAGGCGCACGATCTCGGCGCCCTGCTCGTACGTGACCTCCCACCCGGCGGGCACCAGCGAGCGCAGCCCGTCGAGCACCGTGGTGGTCAGCTCGCGCGGGTGGCCGTCCGGCATCCAGTCGACCTGGCCGGAGTCGCCCGCCCAGTCACCGAGCTGCGCCGAGACGTTGTGCGCGTTCGGCCCGAGCACGGCGATGCGCTTCGACTCCGCGGCGGGCAGCGGCAGCGTCCCGTCGTTACGGAGCAGCACGAGCGAGCGCCGGGACACCTCCAGGTTCAGCGCGGTGTGCTCCGGGCGGCCGATCACCGCCCGCTGCCGCTCGGCGTCGGGGGTGCGCGGGTTCTCGAACAGGCCCAACTCGAACTTCAGGCGCAGGATCCGGCGTACCCCCGCATTGATCTCTTCCTCCGTCAGGAGGCCGCGCCGAATCGCCTCCTGGGCCCCCTCGAAGAAGCCCGGAGTGGTCATCACCACGTCGTTGCCGGCCTTGACCGCGACCGACGCCGCCTCCGCGTAATCGGCGCAGACCTTCTGCTCCCAGACCATCCGCCCGACGTTGTCCCAGTCGGTGACGAGCGTGCCGGTGAAGCCCCACTCGCCCTTGAGCACGTCGTTGAGCAGCCACTTGTTGGCCGTGATCGGCACACCGTCCATCGACTGGTAGCCGAGCATGAACACCCGGCAGCCCTCCTGGGCGGCCCGCTCGAACGGCGGCAGAAACCACGAGCGCAGTTTCCGGCGGCTGATGTCCGCCTCGCTGGCGTCCCGGCCGCCCTGCGTCTCCGAGTAGCCGGCGAAGTGCTTCGCGGTGGCCAGGATCGCGGTCTCGTCGGTCAGGCCGTCACCCTGGTAGCCGCGGATCATCGCGGCACCCAGCTCGCTGAGCAGGAACGGGTCCTCGCCGAAAGTTTCGTCGACCCGGCCCCACCGCAGGTCCCGGGCGATGCACAGCACCGGCGAGAAGGTCCAGTGGATGCCGGTGGCGGCGGCCTCGATCGCGGTGACCCGGGCGACCCGCTCGAGCAGCGACGGGTCCCAGCTCGCCGCCATGCCCAGCTGGGTCGGGAAGACCGTGGCGCCGGGCCAGAAGCCGTGACCGTGGATGCAGTCCTCGGCGGTGAGCAGCGGGATGCGCAGCCGGGTGCGCTCGACCAGCGCCGCGGCCTCGATCAGCTTGGCCGGCGAGGTGTGCAGGATGGAGCCGGCGAGCTTCTCCAGAACGATCTCCGAGATGTCCTGGCGTGCGTCGAGCTGAAGCATCTGCCCGATCTTCTCAGGCAGGGACATCCGGCCCAGCAGATCCTCCACGCGCTCCTGGACGGGGAGCGAAGAATCCTGATACGGGAAGTCTGCGGGCATGCGTTGCCTCCGGTCTGCTGAACACGAACGGCTCGAAGTCTTCCAGCACGGAACCGGTTCCGGCACCCCATATAGGTTCCGGAACTTGTCGATCTCGCGTCATCCGTCCGGGGAGGTGGATTTACCCGGATGCCGGTATGGTCTCCCGGAGACCCTACTCATCGAGGTTGAGCGATTACTTGGAGTGAGCGTGATTCTTCGAGAGACAAGCGAGGCGCTGGAGCACATTTCCGGCATCTGCTTCAAGACCGGCCCACCGCGACTCGTCGGCGCCGAACTGGAATGGACCACACACCACGCTACCGACCCGTCCGCGTACCTGCGGGCCGATCAGCTGACCGCCGCGCTGGGTGAGCACGCACCCACCTCGCTCGGCAACCCGCAACCCGTGCCTTTGCCGTCCGGCGGCTCGGTCACCGTCGAACCCGGCGGCCAGGTGGAGATCTCCTCGGCACCGGCCGCGACGCTGACCGACCTGTACGCCGCGGTCACCGCCGACCACGCCGCGCTCTCCGAGCTGCTGGCCCGCTCCCGGATCATCCTGGGCGAACGGGGCATCGACCCCCATCGGCCGCCACGGCGCATCCTCGACACACCGCGATACGCGGCGATGGAGCGCGCCTTCGACAGCGCCGGGCGCACCATGATGGGCAGCACCGCCGGCCTGCAGATCTGCCTCGACGGCACCGACCCACACCGCTGGGCCGCGCTGCAGGAGTGGGGACCGGCCCTGGTCGCCCTCTTCGCCAACTCCCGGTTCCACGCCGGGCGCGACACCGGCTGGGCGTCCGCGCGGATGGCCACCTGGTACGGCATCGACCGCCGGCGCACCGGCCCGGTGCCGCTCACCGATGACCCGGTCGCGGCCTGGGCGCGATACGTGCTGGACGCACCGCTTCTCTGCGTCCGCCGCGACGGCGGCCGGTGGGACGCGCCGCCGGGCACGACGTTCGCCGACTGGATCGCGACCGGCGGGCTCGAACACCGATCGCACGGCACCGGACGAATGTCCCTGCGGCGGATCGGGCCCCGCCTGCGCGGCTCGCCCCGCTTCGGCGGCCCGATCGACCGGCCGCCGACGACGGCGGACCTCGAATACCACCTGAGCACCCTCTTCCCGCCGGTACGCCCGCGCGGCTACCTGGAGGTCCGCTACCTCGACACCCAGCCGGGCGGTGAGTGGATCGCGCCGTTCGCGCTGATCGTCGCGCTGCTCTCCGACGAGACGCTGACCGACTGCGCCCGGGACGTCGCCGCGCCCTCGGCCGGCCGGTGGCACGCCGCGGCCCGGCGTGGGCTGGCCGATCACGCGGTGCGGGCCTCCGCTGTGGGGCTCGCGGAACTGGCGTGCCGCCATCTGGATCGGACCGGACTGCCCTCCGGGGTCCGTGACGCCGTGGCCGAGATCGTCGCCCGGCGCCTCTACTCCGGACCCCTCATGACGTCTTCCTTCACCTCGAATCAAGGAGCTCGATGACCCAGGATTTGCGGCTCACGATCGCCGCCGAACTGGAGCGCACGCGGGCGCGTACGGCGCTGCTCACCGACGCCGTCGACGACGACGACCTGACCCGCCAGCACTCCCCGCTGATGTCGCCGCTGGTCTGGGACCTGGCGCACGTCGGCAACCAGGAGGAACTCTGGCTGGTCCGTGACGTCGGCGGCCGCGACCCGGTACGCCGTGACATCGACGAGCTGTACGACGCCTTCAAACACGCCCGCAGCGACCGCCCGGCCCTGCCGCTGCTCGATCCTCGCGAGGCCCGCGCCTACGTCGCCCAGGTACGCGACAAGGCCCTCGACGTGCTCGACCGGGTCCGATTCGACAACCGGCCGCTGGTCGACGGCGGCTTCGCGTTCGGCATGATCGTCCAGCACGAGCAGCAGCACGACGAGACCATGCTGGCCACCCATCAGCTGCGCCTGGGCTCACCGGTGCTGACCGCGCCCGCGCCGCCGTCGCCGGAGGTCCCCGTCGGCGGTGAGGTGTTCATTCCCGGCGGCCGGTTCACGATGGGTACCGACACCGACGCGTGGGCGCTGGACAACGAGCGGCCCGCGCACACTGTCGACGTTCCCGCGTTCTTCCTCGACGCCGCGCTGGTCACAAACCGGGCTTATCTCGATTTTGTCAGCGCCGGGGGATATGGGGACCCGCGCTGGTGGAGTGCCCGGGGCTGGGCGCACCGCCAGGAGGCCGGGCTGGCCGCGCCGCTGCACTGGATCCGCGACGGTGACTCCTGGCTCAGCCGGGTCTTCGGCCGCGTGGAAGCCCTGCGCATGGACGAACCGGTCGTGCACGTCTGCTTCTTCGAGGCGGAGGCGTATGCGGCGTGGGCGGGCAAACGGCTGCCCACGGAGGCGGAGTGGGAGAAGGCCGCCCGCTGGGACCCGGCTACCGGGCGGTCCCGGCGCTACCCGTGGGGTGACTCGTCGCCGGGGCCCGCGCATGCCAATCTCGGACAGCGGCATCTGCGGCCCGCACCCGCGGGGGCCTATCCTCAGGGCGCGTCGCCGCTCGGTGTGCACCAGCTCATCGGTGACGTCTGGGAGTGGGTGTCGTCCGGGTTCGAGGCATATCCGGGGTTCTCGGCGTTCCCCTATCGCGAGTACTCCGAAGTGTTCTTCGGCGGGGACTACCGGGTGCTGCGCGGTGGCTCGTTCGGCACGGATCCGGCCGCATGCCGAGGGACGTTCCGTAACTGGGACCACCCGATCCGGCGGCAGATCTTCAGCGGCTTCCGGTGCGCGCGGGACGTCGTCTGAATGTGCCGTCACCTGGGCTATCTCGGTCCTCCCGTACCGTTGAAAGATCTTCTCCTGGACCCGCCGCATGCGTTGGTGACGCAGGCGTGGGCCCCGCGCGACATGCGTGGCGGAGGCACGATCAACGCGGACGGCTTCGGTGTCGGCTGGTATCCCTCCGCCTCGGAGCCGGTGCGCTATGCGAGTGCCATGCCGGTCTGGAGTGACCCGGCACTGCCGCAACTCGCCGCGGTGACCTCGGCGGGTGCGGCGCTCGCGGCGGTGCGATCAGCCACCGTGGGCATGCCGGTGACCGAGCCGGCGGCGGCACCGTTCGTCTCCGGCCGATGGCTCTTCAGCCACAACGGGGTGGTGCGCGACTGGCCCCGCTCTCTGACCGGCCTCGCCGGCGAGCTTCCCGTCAAGAACCTGCTCACCCTGCCCGCTCCCACCGACTCCGCGGTCCTGTTCGCCCTGCTGCTGGCGAAACTGCGCTCCGGTGAACCGGCCGCGAAGGCCGTTGCGGGCGTCGTCACCGAGGTGCTCGCCGTCGCGCCCGGCTCCCGGCTCAACCTGCTGCTGACCGACGGCGCCCAGCTCGTGGCCACCACCCTCGGGCACTCGCTGTCGGTACGTGCCCGCCGCGGCTCCGTGCTGATCGCGTCCGAGCCACTCGACGCCGACCCCGCATGGCAATCAATTCCGGACAACCGGCTGGTAGTCGCCACCGCCTCCAGCCTCTCTGTCGAGGAGATTTCGTGATCAAGCTGATCGACGACCGGGATCTCGCCCGGTCGCTTCGCTCCGACGTGCGCGCCGGCCTGACCGCCTCACCGAAACAGCTGCCGCCGAAGTGGTTCTACGACGCCCGCGGCAGTGAGCTGTTCGAGGAGATCACGCGGTTGCCGGAGTACTACCCGACCCGTACCGAACGGGCGATCCTCACCCTCCGGGCACCCGAGATCGCGCGGATCACCGACGCGAAGACGCTGGTCGAACTCGGGTCCGGCTCGTCGGAGAAGACACGGCTGCTGCTCGACGCGATGGTCGGGCGGGGGACGCTCGGGGCGTTCGTACCGCTGGACGTCTCGGAAGCGGCTCTCGAAGCGGCGGTGGAGACGCTCGGGCACGCCTATCCGGGGCTCAGCGTGAGCGGGGTGGTGGGTGACTTCGGGCGACACCTGCAGCACCTGCCGGACGGGGACAACCGGGTGGTGGCGTTCCTCGGCGGGACGATCGGCAATCTGGAGCCGGCCGAGCGGGCGGCGTTCCTGAGCGGGTTGCGGGCGGTGCTGCGGGACGGCGAGTGGCTGCTTCTGGGGGCTGACCTGGTCAAAGACCCTGGGGTGCTGGTTCCGGCGTACGACGACGCAGCCGGAGTGACCGCCGACTTCAACCGCAACGTGCTGCGGGTCATCAACCGGGAGCTGGACGCCGACTTCGATGAGTCCGCGTTCGAGCACGTCGCCGTCTGGGCCGACGGTCCCGAGTGGATCGAAATGCGGCTGCGGTCCCGGGTCGCACAGACCGTGCGGGTGTCAGCACTGGACATGACGGTCGATTTCACGGATGGTGAGGAAATGCTCACTGAAGTATCCGCGAAGTTCCGCCGCGAGGGACTGACGGCCGAACTGAGTGAAGCGGGCTTCGAGCTGCGACATTGGTGGACAGATCCACAGTCGTGGTTCGGTGTGGCACTCGCGCGGGCTGCACATCGCTGAAAACGGGCGGGTGTTTCGCTGCGCGGCGTCCTAACCGGACAGTGGCAGACTGGCTCGGACCGAGGAGGTGCCCGCCCGTGGAGTTCGATCCGTTGCGCAGTCCCGAAAACCTGATCAGGGACAGTCGCGACGAGCTACGCCGGGCGTTACGCGTGCGGCCGTTGCCGGTCGCCGTGCTGATGGGCGCCGATGACCTTCCCGCCGGCCGGCTCGGCGGCTGGGAGGCGACCAACGGCCTGGTCAACTCGGTCACCATCACGTTCGGCGCCGCCGGCGCACCCGGTCCCTGGGTCACCGTGGAGACGACGCGCTGGGGCGGCACCACGATCTCCGCCGCCCCGCTGCGCCAGTCCCTCGAGCACCACATGCGGACCCGCGAGGACCGTTTCTCCGCCGTCGCATGGACCGGCGAGGACGGCACCGTGACCGTCGACGGCCGCACCGTCGCGGGCCATCTCCTGCGCGCCGGCGACCGCTGGTGGGCACTGCGCTGCTGGCTGCGCGACCTGGAGATCACCGTCGTGGCGCACGACTGGCACTCCCCGGCCTCACTGCACACCCTCACCGAGCCCGAGCTCCACCAGCTCATCTCGGCCGTGCCCGCCCCTCCGCCCCCGCCGCAGCCCGCACCCCCGCTTCCCGAGCTTCCCGGTGAGCCCCACAAGCTCCTGGTGGAGGCACTCCTGCGCGCCGACCGTGAACACGCCACTCCCCGGCTCCCGCAGGAGTGGGGCGTGCTGTGGCGCGCTGCCGTCCTGCGCCAGGCCGACCTGGCCGACCAGCCTGAGCACGAGGCCGAGCGCTTACTCCGGATGATGCTCGACCAGCTCACGAACCTGCAGCACCAGGCCACCTGGTTCCGCCTCGACGAGCCCCTCCGCAACCGCGCTGTCGACGAGACCCTGCTGTTCTGCACCGGCCTCAGCACCGACGTCCCCAGCCGCCCCGCCCAGGTCGCCTGGCTACGCCGCCAGGGCCTACGCCCGGGCGAACACGCCCGCATCGAATCCCTGAACGCCGCCAAACTCCACTGGCTCGACGCCTGGCAATCCTGGGCCGACGCCCAACTCCCCTGACCCCGCGCCGGCCCGCACGCTCCTCCCGGTGCGCCGGCCCGCGCCCCTGCCGGCCCGCGCCTCGTCCCGGCCCGCGCCGCCCCATCCCGGCATCGTGCTCCCTTCGCCGGTGCGCGCCGGTCAGCGTTGGCGGGCGGCGGCGACCGGCCGGGTGCTGAACCCCAACTTCCGATATGTCGCGACAGCCGCCACATTCCAGTAGTCCACGATCAGCGCCACCCGCTCCCGGCTCCCGAGTAGCTCATCGGTCGCGAAAGCACACAATTCGGCCCCCAGCCCGCGCCCCCGTACCTCAGGCCGAGTGGTCACCCCGGCCAGAAACCCGATCTCCTCGGTGGACCAGGCCTCGGCGAGCACCGCCACCAACCGCCCGCCCTCATCCCGGATCCCCGCCCACCGGCGCACCCCCGCACCACCCGGCTTCGCATAGGAGTCCGGAAATGATTCCTCTAGCAGCGCACTCACCTCGGGCCAGGAGTCCTCCCCCAGCCACTCCGCCGACACCCCACCCCGCACTCCCGCACCAACCGGCTCCAGCGTCTCCATCCACGCGAACCGTGCGCTGACCGCCAACCCCGGAACCCGCCCGACCACGTCAGCGACCAGCTCCTCATCCCCGAACGGGCGGAAGTTCCCACCCACCTCCGGCAGCACCTCGCCGACAAGCTCCGCCAGCGCCGCCGGATCGCCGCCCATCACCAGCCGGTCCCAATGCGACAAGTCCGGGCAAGCCACCACAACCGCATCCGGCCGGCGCCACACCCGGGCGTCCTGCGCGGCGAGAGCCCAACGAATCAGCGTGTCTTTTTCGATCACCGGGTCATGCTGCCGCATTGACCGAATCTGCCATCCTCGGGCCGGTGCCGAAGCTTCCCTCTCTCCGCACCGTGATCAACCGGCTGGCGACGTCGGTCGCGCTGGGCGCGACACTCACGGTTCTGATCATGGCCGGTTCAGATCATTGGGTACGCGAAACCGCCGCCGGTCACGTCCACGACCTCGACTCGGTACCGCCCGCCCCCGTGGCCCTGGTCCTCGGCGCCCAGGTCGACCCGAACGGCAGCCCCTCCCCGTTCCTGGCCGCCCGCCTCGAGGTCGCCCGCCAACTCCTCGAAGCCGGAAAGATCAAGGCGATCCTGGTCTCCGGCGACCACGGAGAATGGCGCTACAACGAGCCCGGCGCGATGCTCCGCTGGCTGGTCGATCACGGCGTACCCTCCGAACGCGTGGTCCTCGACCACGCCGGCTTCGACACGTACGACTCGTGCTCGCGGGCCCACCGCGTCTTCGGCGTCGACAGGGCCATCGTCGTCACCCAGAACTTCCACCTCCCCCGAGCCGTAGCCCTCTGCCGGACCCTCGGCATCGACGCCACCGGCGTGGGCGACGACTCGGTACGCGTCTACCGCACCGTCTGGCTCCGCGGCGAACTCCGCGAACAGGGCGCAGCCGTCAAAGCCGCCGCCGACGTCCTCTCCCAGCGCGACCCCGTATTCCTGGGCCGCCACGAAACCGGCGTGGAAACCGCCGTAAACACGAACTGACCGGCTCTGCCCCCACGCCTTACAGAGCCCGGCCGCAGACCATCACAGGAGCTCTGCCGCCAGGCCCACCCGCAGGTAGGCGTCGACCCAAGCAATCACCGCCTTCGTTCCCGGGTCAGGACCGAGCTGAGCGGCAAGCCCGTCCAACGCAGCCGCCACCCGGTGCAGACCGACCTCCGCGAGCGCCTGCCGCGCCCGCCGCAACCGCCCGACCGCCGCCGGCGGCAGGTGCGCCAGACCCGAGTGCGCGAACTCCGCGAGCACCTCCCGAGCCGCACCCACCGCGTCGACGAGCGGATCAGTGCCAACCCCGTCCTCGAGATCACCGGTGCACGACCCGGGCACGGACGCCGCGGCGATCAGCGACGGCAGCGAGCCCGGATCCGCCAGATCCGGGACTATCGGGGGACCGTCGGCCGCGATCGCACAGGGGTCGATGACCAGGATGCCGCCGGACCGGTGGACGCTGCCGGCCACATACCTGACTGCGCCCCGATGACCACCGAAAGCAGCCGCCACCGCATCGAGGCGACCCGGGGCGACGGCGGCGTGCGTGGCCGTCACCAGCGCCGCGCGCCCCTGAGCGTCGCGGATCTCCACGGTGAGACGCTGGGATCCGGGCGAGTAGTCGATGTCGCCGACCTCGGCCACGGCCAGGACCCGGACGAGTTCGGCTCGGACCCGGGCGCGAACAGGGCGCGGGGGCATGCGGTCCAGTTCGCCGGCGAGTTCGGCGTAGTCGTGTGTCAACAGCGTGGGCGGCAGGTTCTCCCAGGAACTGTCGGTGAGCGTGACCGTCGACTGGGAGATCCGGCTCGTAGTGACACGAACGACACGGCTGGCACTGCGCACGGCCGACTCCGTCACCAGCACACCGCCGGCGAGCGCACCGACAGTCGCACCACCCGACCGGCGCCGGGCCAGCGCGGCACCGTCATCCTGGGTCGTCCAGTGCCGGTGGGAGACGAGCACGACACCCGTCGTCGCGTGCGCGTGGAAGATCTCGACGCGGCGCTGGTTGTCGACTGCGGTGACCCGGGCTCCGAGGCCGTCCAGCCGTACCCTCCTCAACGGCGTCTCCGCCGCCTCGCCGGAACCGAGCACCCTGGCCCGCGCCCCGTTGCCGCCCCCGGCCGCAGCCGCACGGTGCCTGGCGAACAGCTCAGCGATCAGGTCCGCAACGGTCTCCGGCGCATAGCGCGCACTGCGCTCCCGATAGGCCCCCAGCTGATCGGCGAGCTCAGCCGTCGCATCCAGCGGCCACCGCAGCCCGGCCCTCTCCAGGCCACTGAGCTGTCCCGCCGCCGCGGCAGCCAGCCCTTCACCGGCGTGCACCACCCCGGCCCGCAGCACCTCACCGGCGAATTCGACCACCGCTTCCAGCCCGGTGCCGTCCCGCGTCGGCTCAGTCCGGGAACCACCGACGTCGACAACACATTCGGCAGCGTCGGGGTCACTCTCATCAGCGGCCCGAAACGCCCAAACCGCAAGAGCAACAACATCATCGCGTACGCCGGCGCGCGCGTCTGTGTGCACATAACCGAGGTCCCGCGGCACCAGGAACCGCACGCTCGCCGACGCCAACTCGACCACCGGCGTCACGCCACGCCGCACCCGCGCCGTGTACCCGGCCCGCGCCGTCCGCCGAGCCGCCTCCACCAGCCGCGCTCCGATCCGCGCCGCCAGCTCCTCGTCACTGAACTCCCCCGGTGACCAGGAGCCGGCCGCGCCCTCCTCCCCATCCGGCCCGAGAGGTGCGGCGCCGGGGGATCCAGCCGGCGCGGCAGGAAGGAGGTCGACGGGTGGATCTGAGACAGCGTCACCGGAGCCCTCGGTCTCGGCCGCCGGCGCCATGCCCGTCTGATAGGCGAAGACCAGCCCGATCACATGCCGGCAGACGGTGACCGCGCCGCAGGAACAGCCGGCCCGGTCGAGCCCACCGAGGGGCAGCTCCGTCCGGACTCCGTCACTGAAGTCGGCGACCACGGTCGCGTCCGCACCACCCGACAGCCGTGGCGGCTCCCGGTCGGTCTCCCGGGCGGCGCGCTTGACCAGGCCCCGGTTGGTCAGGGCGGTCAGCGCGTCGGCATCGAGCGCCAGCAGATCCGCCCGCGCCGGCAGGGAGGCAGCGCCCGGCGCGGAAGCAGCGCCCGGCGCGGAAGCAGCGCCCGGCGCGGAAGCAGCGCCCGGCGCGGAAGCAGCGCTCGGCGGGGTCATCGGCCCACTCGTTCGGCTACGAAGGCGGCCAGTTCGCCGGGGGTCATGGCGCCCATGGTGGCGCCGGCGTCGGCCAGTTTCTGGGCGCAGTCGCGGTCGTAGGCGGGGTCGGCCTGTTCGTCGAGGGCGGCCAGGCCCAGCACGATGGTTCCCTGGTCGACCAGGGCGCCGACGGAGCGGACCAGGTCGTTGACCGAGCCGCCCTCGAAGAAATCGCTGACGACGGCGACGATCGCGCGCCGGGGCTGTTCCACGAGCTGCGCGGCGTAGCGGACGGCTCGGGCGATGTCGGTGCCGCCGCCCAGCTGGGTCTTCATGAGCAGTTCGACGGGGTCGCTGACGTCGCTGGTGAGGTCGACGACCGCGGTGTCGAAGGCGATCAGGTGCGTCTTGACGCCGGGCAGGCCCCACAGGCAGGCGGCGGTGACGGCTGAGTGGATCACCGAGGAGACCATCGAGCCGGACTGGTCCACCAGCAGGATCACCTGCCACTGGGCCAGGTGCCGGCGGGAGCGGGACAGGAAGTACGGCGTCTCGACGTAGATCCGCTGGTCCTCCGGGTTGTACCGGCCCAGGTTGGCCCGGATGGTGCGCCGCGCGTCGAAGTCCCGGGCCTGCTTGAAGCGGGTGGACCGCCGGGCCCGCGCGCCGGAGAAGCTCTGCCGCACCTCGGTGGCGAGCCGGGCCACCAGGTCACGGACGACCGCGTCGACGATGCGCCGCGCCAGGCGCAGGACCTCGGGGTTCATCAGGTGCTTGGTACGCAGCACCGCCCGCAGCAACGACGGGTTCGGCTCGACCCGTTCCAGCACGGCCGGGTCGGTGACGATGTCGTTGACCTCGTAGCGTTCGACGGCGTCGCGCTGGAGCCGCTCCACGGTCTCCTTCGGGAACAGCCGGGTGATCCCGTCCAGCCAGTCGACCGTGGTCAGCTGGGACGGGCCGCGGCCGCCGTGCCGCCGGATGTCGCGCCGGGCGAGTCCCTCGTCGCGGCCGTAGAGCCAGTCGAGCGCGGCGTCCCGCTCGGCCGCGTCCCCGCTGAGGCCACCCAGGGCACCCGCGGAGGGCTCGCCGAGGATCAGGCGCCAGCGTTCCAGTCCCGGGTCGGTCATGCGCTGTCCCCCGCTTCGATCAGCCCGGCCCTCGCCAGACGTTCCTCGATCGCCTCGTCCAGGGCGAACCCGGCCGCCACGACCTCGGGTGCCACGGTGGCCCGCAGCAGATCCCGCGCCGAACCGGCAAGACCGCGCCGGGCCAGGAGCTGCTCGGCGATGGTCTCCCGCTCCCTCGGCGGAAAGAACTCGAACGCCTGCCGCAGCGCGGGCAGCGCCAGCAGGAACTCCTCCGCACCCAGTCCGACGACGAGCTCGTCCAGCAGCCCGAGGATGCCGCCGGGCGCGAGCACCCCCTCCCGCGCAACCGCGAAGAGCCCGGACAGCCAGTCCCCCGCCGTCCCCGCCGCGAACGCCCCCCGAACCGCCACACCCGGCTCGACCAGGGGTGGGGAAGGCGCGGCCAACGAAGGGGAGGAATCCGGCGTAGCGGACGGACCCGCCGCGGCCAGGGGCGGGGAGAGCGCGGCCAACGAAGGGGAGGAATCGAGCGAAGCGGACGGACCCGCCGCGGCCAGGGGCGGGGAGGGCGCGGCCAACGAAGGGAAGGAATCCAGCGAAGCGGACCGACCCGCCGCGGCCAGGGGCGGGGAGGGCGCGGCCAACGAGGGGGAGGAATCCAGCGAAGCGGACCGACCCGGCGCGGCCGAGGACGGCGAAGCGGGCGGGTCCGGCGGGGTGGGGGCCTGTTCGGCGAGGATTCGGGTGAGGCCGTAGAAAGCGCCGCGCAGGTCGGGTGGTGCGGCTCGATCGGCGGAGATCCGGCCGGCGACCTCGGCCACCGTCGCGCGGTCGACGCCGGCCCCGCGTGCGTGCAGGGCGGAGTCCCGGACAGCGACGACGGCTCGGATCCGGCCCAGGTCGGCGGGTGCACCGGCGCCGTGCCAGCCGTCGGCAAGCCACAGGATCCGATGGGTCGCCGCCGCCACGACGCCGGCGAGGGCGGGGCTGCCCGAGACGCCCAGCATGCGGTCGTGGCGCCACAGCGCGAGGGTCACCGACAGCACCCGGCCCAGGCCTTCCAGGTCGGTGCCGGCGGCGACCCCGCGGGCGAGGCGTTCCGGTACGTCGCCCACGAGGTCGGTCACGCCGCAGAGCGCGGAGTCGAACAGCGCGTCGGCGAGCGCGCCGAGGTCACCGGCCGCCGCCTCGATGCGCTCGGCCAGGAGGGCCGCGGCGGCCGAGGAGAGCGTCCCGCCGTACCCGCCCGCCTCGATCAGGGCGACGAGGCGGTGCTCGTGGTCGTGGACGGCCCAGCGTTCGGTCAGGACCGGGTCGAGTCCGGCGCGGGGGCCGGCTGCCCGGTGATATCCGGGTACGCCGAGGACCCGCAACCGGTGCAGCACGCGGCTGCGCTCCCGGCCCGCCGGTTCGAGCAGGGCGAGGTCATGCTCGCCGGAGCGGTCCAGCCCGTGACGTTCCAGGTCCGCGGTGACCGAGTGCACGAGCGGCGGCAGCGGCGTGTCCGGGTGCAGCCAGCCGACCCGTTCCCCGCTGAGCGCGGCGGTCATCTCCACCACGGCCGGGTGCTGCCCGGCCGTGATCGAACCTCGCACCGACCAGGGCAGCGGCACGTCCAATGCCTCGTTGACCAGCGCGGCCGCCAGTCCGTCCAGCACGTCGACCCGGGACAGGTGCTCGTGCCCGCGCAGCCGGGCGAGCGCCTCCGCACTGGCCCGCGCGGCGATCAGGTCGGCCGTGGAGACCGGCTGGCCGCGACCGCGGAGACGGCCGGCGACCGCCGTGATCAGGTAGCGCGCGGCCGCCGCCGGGCCGTCCTCCCAGAGCCGCTGGTAGTACTCCGGCGACGGCATCCCGGACTGGTATCCGCCGAAGGCGTCCAGACGCCGGAACGAGTAGGGCACGAGATAGCTGCCGGCGGTCGCGCCGTCGGGAGGCCGCGGCACCTCGGGCCAGTCGGTGCTCCCGGACGCGGCCAGGCGGACCAGCGCCGGCCGGTGGAAGCCGCCGACCACCGCGACCACGGGCCGCTCCCCCGCGTCCGCGCAGGCGGCACGGATCCAGCGGGCCATGTACGCCTCCCGAGCCGCGTCCGAAGCCCCCGCCGCAGCGTCGCCCCGGATCACGTCGAAGTACGCCTCGAGCCGCCCCGCGAGAGCCGACGACGAGGATGACGCCGACGACGAGGAAGACGCCGGCGACGAGAACGAAGCCGGCGACGGCGAGGAGATCTCGACGACGTGGTCCCAGAGCGCGTCCGTGTTGTCCACCCCGAACGCCGCGCACAGCCGCTCAACCGCTTCCGCATATCGCTGTTCGGCGTCCGCGTACCGGTTGCTGCGGTCCGCGAACGCCTCGTGCCACGCCGGCAGGTCGATGAACCGCAGCTCCGCCCCGGCCTCCCGGCCCGCGTGCATCGCCACCCACTCCGGCGAGTACGCACAGAACGGCGCCCACGACGCGTGCCGCCGATCCCCGTCCGCGTAGCTGGTGAACACCGCCACCGGCAGCTCGTGCCCGAGCAGCAGCTCGCCGATCCGGTCGTTCATCTCGGACGGACCCTCGACCAGCACGTACGCCGGGCGCAGCTCAGCGATCACCGCCGAGGCGAGCCGCGCGCAGGCCGGACTGTGGTGCCGGACCCCGATGACCGTCAGGTTCATCCGCCGGGCAGTTCCCGCCGCGCGTCCCGGAACGCCCGCCACTGCTCACCGGTGCGCCAAGAGGTCTGCTGCTCCAGATAGCGCCGCAGCTTGGCCAGGTCGTCCGCGTTGTCCTTGGCCGCCGTACCGGCCAGGCAGGAGACCAGGTCGGCTGCGGTGCCCGCCGTCCCGTTCAGGAACCACCCGCGCAGCCCGACCGCGTGCGCGACCGACACCGCCTCCGCCGTGCTCATCACCGCGGAGAGCCGCTCCATCTCGTCGCCCCGCGCGGTCCGGCCGTCGCGCAGCTCGCGGAACGTCGTGACCAGCACCTCCAGCACGTCCCGCCGCGGTGGCGCCGCCACGCCCGACCGCTCGAGCAGCGCGGTGGCCTCGGACTCGACCAGTGCCAGCTCGGTGTCGAAGTCGGCGATCGGGAAGACCGTCTCGAAGTTGAACCGCCGCTTGAGGGCCGAGCTCATGTCGTTGACGCCGCGGTCACGGGTGTTCGCCGTGGCGATGATGTTGAAACCGTCCCGGGCGAACACCATGCCGGCGTCACCGGGCAGCTCCGGCACCGCCATGACCCGGTCGGAGAGCGGCGAGAGCAGGCAGTCCTGAACCTCGAGCGGGCAGCGGGTGATCTCCTCGAACCGCACGGTCCGGCCCTGTGCCATGCCACACAGCAGGGGCGCCGGGACGAGCGAGCGCTCGCTCGGTCCCTCGGCGACCAGGAGGGCGTAGTTCCACGAGTACTTGATCTGGTCCTCGGTGGTGGCGGCACCGCCCTGGATGGTCAGCGTCGAGTCGCCGCTGACCGCCGCCGCGAGCAGCTCGGAGAGCAGCGACTTGGCCGTGCCGGGCTCGCCGACCAGCAGCAGTCCACGGCTCGTGGCGAGGCTGACCAGTGCCCGGTCGATCAGCGACGGGTCGCCGACGAACTTGCGGGTGACCCCGAGCGCGTCGTCGCCGACGATGAAGGCGCGGGCGGCACGCAGGCTCAGCGCCCAGCCCGGCGGCCGGGGCGCGCCCTCGTCGGAGGCGCGCAGCCGGGTCAGCTCGCCGGCGTAGCGGACCTCGGCGGGTGGCCGCTGCACAGCCGCGCCGGTCAGGACATCGGTCACTGGATCACCTCGGAGAGCTCGCGCAGTACTTCGGAAACTGTGATCGGATCCAACCCGTCGAGCCGGGACACCGCATTCACCTTCTGCAGCGTGTCGGGGTCGAACGCGCCGAACACGACGCCGGGCTCGAACTCGAGGGTGATCAAGCCGGCGGAAGTCTGCCGCTCCAGCTCGCACTGCACGCCGCCGTCACCCGAGCCGTCCCGGCTCCACCCGCGGCGCTCCAGCCCGATGAGCCTGCCGGTCGGCACCACGGCGCCCACGACCTCGACGTCGCCGTGCCGGAACACCTTCCGGCCGAGCTGCGGGAACGGCTGAAGAATCTCGTAGTCGGCGAAAAGCTCGGCCCAGTCCGCCAGTTGATCACCCAGCTGAATCGGATGAGCCACACCGACAAGATCGTCGTCACCCGGGCTCAGCGGCTCGTCGCGCACGTCGGCAAAGGTACGGTCCTCCGCGAGCCGAAACGCACCGGCACCACTGATCCAGACCAGCCGCCGCACGAGGTGCCAGAGCAGCGGGTGCTCGACGAGGAACCGCCGGAAGTCCGCCACCCGCCAGCGCCGCCCGGTGACCATCGCGTGTTCGAGCCGCTCGATCTGGTCGGCGGCGATCACTCGCACGTCCTTCTTCAGCGCGGCGAACTCCGGCAACCCCTTCGGCACGGTCTTGAGGCGCTTGCCCGACGCGTCCTCCACGTACGGCTTGAGCTGCTCGTCGAAGCCCACCCGATACGCACCGAGGGTGAGCCCGCCGGAGCTGTCCAGGCCCAGGTCGGGCACGAGACGGTCGGCCAGTTCCTCGGTGGTCAGGCCGAGTCCCGCCGCCAGCTCCGCGATCTTCTGCTCGGCGCGCTCCTTCAGGCCCTTGAACTTGACCTTCCGCGCGATGCCGTTCAGGTACATCAGCGCCACGTCGGTGCCGATCTCGGCGAGCACGTTGATCCCGGTCACCGCGCGGGCGTGGCCGCCCTCGCCCGGCCAGGCGCGGATCACCGGCGCGAGCCGCCGCACCGTGCCGTCGTCGCCGAGCAGGCCGAGCGCGTCGAGTGCCCAGTTCTGCTTGGCGGGGCTCCCGGCGAACCGCCACTCGTCGAACAGCGCCCACGCGAACTCGGCGAGGTCGCCCGGCTCGCACTCGGCGGCGACCAGGGCCACCCCGGGGTACGGCCGATCCAGCCGGGACAGCGCGAGCATCGTGATCAGATCGCGCACCGCGGACACCGGCAGGTGACCTCGGCCGCCGGTGAGCCGGACCCGCGGAAGCAGGAGCGGGTTCGCCCAGCCCGGCGGCACGGGCAGCGTCCGGGGCAGCACCGTCAGCGGATCCACGGAGAGGATCTCGTCGACCGCCGGAGCAGCGAGAGAACCGGCCTCACGCACCACGGCGGCATCGATCAGGCGCAGAGCCTGCTCGGCCGCCTCACGCGCGGGCCCGCGCTTTCCCACGGCCACCGGAATCAGGGCCCGCGCGGCCAGGGCCGGATGCCGGGCGAACCAGGCCATGGCCACCGGCCGCACCGTCTTGAGGCGCTGTGCCCAGTCGGCCATCATCAGCGCCACCTCGGGTGACGCGACCGGCACCAGCACCGGCGCCATCTGCGCGGGCGCCTGCCGGACGATCCGCAGAAGCAGGGGCAGTGCGGCCGTCTCGAAGCGGGCGAGCACACCCTTGCCCCAGTCCCCGGCCCACCACAGATATTCCGGGCGCCAGCCGCCGATCAGCGGCCGGGCCACCTCATCGGGAGCGCTCAAGAAGAAGCTGACCTCGGCATACACACTGACTCGCCGGGTGTTGACCATGCGGGCGGTCTGCTGCCAGTCGGGCCACCCGGACCCGCCCCACCGCTCCTGCTGCGAACTGATCCACGCCTCCCGCTCCCCCGGCGCCCACACCAGGGCGGCCTCCTCCTCGCACGCCGGCACCGTCGCCACCAGAGGCTTGCGGGACTTGCGGGCACGTGTCCATGGCGGAGTGGCAAGAATCGGCGGCAGTGAACGAGCCTCCCCGGCGGGATCGGGACGGAACTCAGCCGCCACCGATGCGGCGCGAGGCGAGTGGTCCCAGAGCGACGGATGGCTGGCCAGGTGCGTCCGCAGCATCCGGGCCGCCAGGTCACCCTCGGCCGCGGCGAGCACCCGGACGGCGCGCTCCGGGTCATGTCCGGCCGCCTCCATCACGGCGCCCGGCACGCGCGGTTCGTCGAGCCGGGCCACCAGCGCGGTCACAGCCTCGTCGGCCGGGATGCCGGCGAGAATCCCGTAGAGCCTCTGCTTCGTCTCCACGTCGATGTAGTCGTGGTCCAGCCAGTGCTCGATCGCGGGCACGGCGGCCGCCCCGGCACCGGCGGCGAACGTGTGGAGCAGGCCCGGCTGCTCCACGACCCACCACGGCGAGATCGTCCCGGCCAGCGCGAGCGCGGTGTCCGCCGAGGTCACCACCGTGAGCAGGAGCCCGTTGAAGGCCTCGTCCCGCCGTGCCGCGACGGCCTCGGCGCAGACCTCCTCGGCCCACTCCCGCTCGTCGGGCACCATGACCGAGATGACGGCCCGCTGCACGAGCCCGGTGCCTCGCAGAACGGCCAGGGCGGCGACGATCTCGTCGTAGGAGTCCGAGGAGACGATCAGCGGCCGCAGCAGGACGGCGAGCCCGAGAGCGAAGCTCTCGACGTCCGCGTGGCCGCGCCGGATGATCGAACGGTGCCGGGTGAAGTCGCCGAGCGCCAGCTCGGACAGCTCGGCGCAGGCGGCCGCGGCGAAGACCGGCCCATGTGCTGCCGTCCAGGTGTCCGCCAGCGCCTCCTCGAGCCACGACGGGTTGCGCCAGCCGCGCTTGCCGAGCAGCGCCACCGCCTCCACGGCCGCACCGAGCGGCGACCCGGCGCGGACGGCGGCGACGAGGGCGGGGTCGGTGCCGGGGTTGGCCAGGCAGGCCTCGACGCCCTCGCGGTGCTGCTCGATCTTCTCGGCGGCCTCCCGGAGCCGATCCGGGCCGGCCGGCGGGACGGCCCGGGCATCGGCCCGGCGCGGCAACACATGCTTACTCCACGCCGACGGGTACACAACGAACTCCAGGGGACCTCGCTCGATCAGGACGGCGAAACCCTAGCGGCCCCCACCGACAAAAACCGGGGCAGCACCGAGGCGGCCCGCGAAGCCGGTCCCCGCCATGCGACGTAGCCGTCGGGCCGGATCAATTCGGCCTGGCCGGTCGGCGCGGCCGGGGAGAGCACGACCAGGCGATCCTCGTATCCCTCGACCGGCTCACCCACCAGAACGTACTTCCCGGCCCGCAACGCCACGGCCAGGCGCCCGTCCTGGTCGGCGGCACGGGGTGCCGACGGGTAGGAGATCCCCACTCCGGAGATCATCCCGGCGGCCCGGTTGCGCACCGGCGGCAGCGCCATCAGCACCGATCCCACCGC
This sequence comes from Actinoplanes sp. NPDC051861, assembly GCF_040681145.1. Lineage (NCBI taxonomy): Bacteria > Bacillati > Actinomycetota > Actinomycetes > Micromonosporales > Micromonosporaceae > Actinoplanes > Actinoplanes sp. NPDC051861. The sequence continues at coordinate 372,800 of NZ_JBFAYE010000006.1, read as the reverse complement.
GTTGCGCACCGCACGCCCGGCCCGGGACCGGACCATCGCCATCCGGATCAGCGTGCCGCTGGAACGCAGCACCATCCTGCCGACCGGGTGCCGCTCCGCCTCATACGTCTCCAGCAACGACGCCGCTGCCCACCCGCGCGCGACGGCCGCCAGCTTCCAGGACAGGTTCGCCGCGTCCTGCAGGCCGGTGTTCATGCCCTGCCCGCCGGCCGGCGAGTGGACGTGTGCCGCGTCCCCGGCCAGGAAGACCCGCCCCACGCGGTAGCGGGGCGCCTGCCGCTCGTCGCTGTGGAACCGCGAGACCCAGCGCGACTCGGAGAGTCCGAAGTCGGTGCCGTGCACACGCCGCACCACGTCCCGGATCTCGTCGACCGTGACCGGGGTCCGGTCGTCCACCTGCTTGCGCCGGTCCCAGGCGAAGACCCTGTACCACCCGTCGCCGAAGGGCGCGACCATCGCGAATGCGTCCCCCACGGCGTTGACCGCGAGCACGTCCTCCGGCGGCTGGTCCAGCCGCACGTCGGCCAGCATGATCGAGGTGAGCACCTGGCGGCCGGGGAAGGGCAGCCCGAGAGCACCCCGGACCGCGCTGTGCACACCGTCGGTGCCGACCACCCAGGACGCCGTCTCCCGGGTCTCGCCGAACTCCAGCGTCACCCGGTCGGCGTCCTGGGAGAGCCCGGTGAGTTCGGCACCGCGGACGATGCGGGCGCCGAGCGCGACCGCGCGCTCCTCGAGGGCCTGCTCCACCTGGTACTGCGGGGTGATCAACAGGTACGGGAACCGCGACGGCAGCCGGCTCAGGTCCACCCGGATCCGGTCGAACAGCCGCAGCCGCTCGACCCGCTGCCCGGTGGCGACGACCCGGTCGGCCAGCCCGCGGGCGTCCAGCAGCTCCAAGGTCCGCGCGTGGACGCCGAACGCGCGGGTGAGATTCGACGATCCGGAGCGGCGCTCGTAGAGCGTCACCGCGACGCCCGCCTGCGCCAGGTCCCCGGCCAGAAGCAGCCCGGTGGGTCCGGCTCCGATGATCGCGACAGTGGTCTCCATGACGACTCCTCAGTGATGAGAGTGAATGCCAACGCTTGTTGGCAAAACCATAGAACGACCGGGAGATCGAAGTCAACACCTGTTGGCCTACACTTGTTGGCATGAGACGCTCCGACCACACCCGCGCCGCGATCCTGGCCGCCGCCCGCGAGCGCTTCGCCAGCGACGGATTCGAGCGCGCCACCATCCGCGCGATCGCCGCCGACGCGAACATCGACCCGTCGATGGTCATGCGCTACTACGGCAACAAGGAGAAGCTGTTCGCCGCGGCGGCCGAGTTCGACCTGCGCCTGCCCGACCTCAGCGGCACACCCGCCGACCGGCTGGGTGCGGTCCTGGCCGGCCACTTCATGGACCGCTGGGAGGGCGACGAGACGCTGATCGCCCTGCTGCGCGCGGCGGTCACCCAGCAGGCCGCGACCGAGCGGATCCACGCCATCTTCGCCGGTCAGATCGGCCCGCTGGTCGCCCGCGTCGCGCCCGACCCGGCCGAGGCGCCGGCCCGGTCCGGGCTGCTGGCCACGCAGATCCTCGGGTTCGCGCTGTGCCGCTTCATCCTCAAGCTGCCGCCGGTCGTCGGCCTCGACCGCGAGGCGGCGGTCGCCTGGATCGGGCCGACGATTCAGCGGTACCTCAACGGGATCCCGTGACATAGACTGCGGTCCATGGCTGGACGGCGTGCGTTCCTCACTGCCACCGCTGCGGTGGCTGCCGCGGCACCCTTGGCCGCGCCTGCGCGGGCCGCGCAGGCGGCCGGCCCGCGCAAGCGCCCGCCGGGTGCGGATCTGCGGGCCATCCTCCGGGAGATCGACGCGGACCGGGTCGAGGCCGTCGTGCGCAAGCTGGCCTCATTCGGTACGCGACACACGCTCTCCTCACAGACCGACCCCGTCCGCGGCATCGGCGCCGCCCGCGACTGGATCTTCCAGGAGCTCCAGTCATACGCCGCCGCGTCCGGCGGCCGGATGACCGTCGAGCTGCAGTCGTTCGTGCAGCCCGTCTCGCCGCGGATCCCGGTGCCGACCACCATCACCAACGTGATCGCCACCCTGCGCGGCAGCGTCACCCCGGAGCGGGTCTACGTCGTCACCGGCCACTACGACTCCCGTGCCACCGACGTGCTGGACGCCACGAGCGACGCCCCCGGCGCCGACGACGACGCGTCCGGTGTCGCCGTGGTCATGGAGCTGGCCCGCGTGCTGGCCACCCGGCAGCCCGACGCCACGCTGGTCTTCGCCGCGGTCGCCGGCGAGGAGCAGGGGCTGTACGGGTCGGATCACATGGCACAGGCCTACCGGGACGCGAACACCGACATCCAGGCCATGTTCAGCAACGACATCGTCGGCACCGGCGATCCCGGCGACGGCACCAGGCCCGACCCGCGCACCGTGCGGCTGTTCGTCGAGGGCGTGCCCACCTCGGAGACCGCCGCGCAGGCCAACACCCGGCGCAGCGTCGGCGGCGAGAACGACGGACCCTCGCGCCAGCTGGGCCGGTTCGTGGAGGAGGTCGCGGAGAACCCGCAGACCGGCATGGACGTACGTGTCGTCTGGCGCCGCGACCGCTACCTGCGCGGCAGCGACCACATCTCGTTCCTGCTGCGCGGCTACCCCGCCGCCCGGTTCACCGAGCCCCGGGAGAACTTCGCGCACGAGCACCAGGACGTCCGCGTCGTCGACGGCGTGCAGTACGGCGACCTCGTCGAGTTCTGCGACTTCCCGTACATCGCCCGCGTGGCCAGGGTCAACGCCGCCACCCTCTGGTCCCTGTCGCAGGCACCCGGCACCCCGCGCGGCGTCGTCATCGACACCACCCAGCTCACCAACGAGACGACCCTGCGCTGGCAGGCCGGCGCCGAGCCCGACCTCGCCGGATACGAGGTGGTGTGGCGCGAGACCACCGCGCCCGACTGGGAGCACGTCATCAAGGTCGGCAACGTCACCACGGTCACCGTCGACATCTCCAAGGACAACGTCCTGTTCGGCGTGCGTGCCGTCGACAGGGCCGGCAACCGCAGCCCGGCGGCCGCGCCGCTACCCGGCTGAGTGCTACGCTGCTGACTCCTGGAACAGAGCTTTTCGAAAGAGTGACGCCTGTGATTGCCGCCCGGCCCTTCGGCCGCAGCTGACGCTTTCCTGTTCACTTTTTCTCGAAAAGGCTCACTTCACCATGGATCTGCGCATCCAGCGCTACGTCGTGTCCAACCTCCGCAACAGGCCGCAGGTCGTCGAGAGCGGTCCGTTTGTGATCGGCCTCGACCCGGACTCCGACAGCCCCTTCATCAACTACGCCTCACCACTGCCCGGCGAGAAGATCACCGCTGCGGACGTCCGTGCCCTGATCACGGCGTTCACCCAGGCCGGCCGCAAACCGCGCCTCGAGTACGTGACCAGCGGCTCACCCGGGCTCGAGGACGAGCTCATCGCGGCCGGTTTCACCGTCGAGGCCCGTCACCAGTACCTGGTCAGCACACCGGAAAAACTGTGCGCTTTCCCCGTACCCCCGGAATTGCACCTGGCGGAACCCGCCACGGACCCGGACCGGGCCGACCTGGTCGTGGCACTCAACGAAGCCTTCGGTGAGCCGCCGCAGGCGAGTGAGTCCGACGTGGCTCGCGTCCGCCGCACGCAGGAACGCGGCGGCATCGCGCTGGCGGCACTGACAGCCGCCCGGGAATGCGTCGGCGGAGCACAGGCGATGGCGCCGAATGATCAGGTGAGCGAGGTGGGCGGCATCGGGGTACGCGAACCGTTCCGCCGCCGTGGCCTGGCCGCAGCGATCACCGCGAGCATCACCGACCGGCTCTTCCGTCGCGGGGTGGAGATCGCCTGGCTGGAGGCCGGCGGCGACGACTCCTGGCGGGTGTACGAACGCGTCGGATACGTCCCCACCGGCCACCGGCTGTACATCTCCCGCGGATAGCAATCGGAGTATCGGATGGTACTGCCGGGCGGGTCGGGCAACCGGTCCGTCCGGCAATCCGGACCGGAGGTGGCTTGCCGGTGAAACCATCATGACCATGACGGTCGACTACACGGTGCGGCTGCGATTCTCGGACGACTCGCAGGCGGCGGCAACACACACCAACCTCTCCGCGATCCGGCTCGACGGGCGTGCGCTCTGGATCGCCGGCGACGAGACCTCCACCGTCGAGCGGCTGATCGCCGACGACCCGGACCGGCCCACCGAGTTCGGCGACGAGGCACGCTTCCGGCTGGCCGATTTCGTCGACCTGCCCGGCGTCGACGCCGACGAGGAGGCCGACGTCGAGGGCCTGGCACGCAACGGCCGGTTCCTCTGGGCGATCGGCTCGCACAGCCTGCGCCGCAAGCAGATCAAGGACCGGCACGAGGGCCAGAAGGCGCTGCGCCGCCTCGCGCGCGTGGAGGGGCAGGCCAACCGCCAGATTCTGGTACGCCTCCCGATCGCCGACGTGGACGGCGTGCCCACCCCGGTACGCGAGGTGACCGGCGACGACGGCCAGCGGCACCAGGCGGCGGCACTGAGCGGACGCGACGACCTGCGCCGGCTGCTGCGCGACGACGAGCACCTCGGACCGTTCCTGCCCATCCCCGGCAAGGACAACGGCCTCGACATCGAGGGCATCGCGGTCAGCGGCGACCGGGTCTACCTGGGCCTGCGCGGACCGGTGCTGCGCGGATGGGCGTTCGTGCTGGAGCTGCGCCCCTACGTGGACGAGGACGAGCCGGGACGCCTCAAGCTGCGTCCGTTCGAGGACGGGCGGCGGTATCGCAAGCACGTACTCGACCTGCACGGCCTCGGCGTGCGCGACCTCTGCCCGCACGGCGACGACCTGCTGGTACTGGCCGGCCCGACGATGGACCTGGACGGCCCGGTGCGCATCTACCGGTGGCACGACGCCTGCCGCGCGGAGATCCCGTCGATCGTCCGCGACAAGATGATCACCCGGGAGCTGGAGCTGACCTATGGCGAGGGCGACGACCACGCCGAAGGACTCAGCATGATCGGGGATGATCGGGTTCTGGTGGTTTATGACAGCCCGGCCGCCGTCCGCCTGACTGACGACGGGGCCGTGATCGCGGACGTGCTACTCCTACCCTCGTGACGCCCTTGGCCTCGTGACAATCTTGGCCTCGTGACAATCTTGGGGAGTGCTCTGGTCACCGGGGCGTCGCGCGGTCTCGGCGCGCACATCGCGAGGCGGCTGGCTGCGGACGGATGGCCGGTTGCGGTCAACTATCGGGGAGACGCCGACGGCGCTGCGCGCGTCGCCGAGGAGATCATCCAGGCGGGCGGGAAGGCTGCGGCTCTGCGCGCCGACATCACGGACGAGACATCTGTACGGGAACTCGTCGCCGCCGCAACCGCCCAACTCGGTCCCGTGCAGGTCGTGGTGGCCAACGCGACGGGACCGCAGCCGTTGGTGGCGGCTGAGGAGGTGTCGTGGCAGCAGCACCTCGATCAGCTCTCGTTCTTCGTGAAGAGTCCTACGTTGCTGCTGGCGGCGGTTCTGCCGGGGATGAAGGCGCTGGGGTCGGGACGGTTCATCCACATCGGGTCTGATTCGTTCGAGCGGGCGCTTCCTGGTGCGTCCGCCTATAACGCGGCCAAGGGGGCGCAGATCGGGTTGGCTCGGACGTGGGCCCGTGAACTGGGGCGTCATGGCGTGACGGTCAACGTGGTGGCGCCGGGATGGGTGCCGGTTGAGCGACACGGTGCTGCCGACATATCCGGATATGTCGCTGAAGTCCCCCTTGGGCGAATCGGAACGCCGGGGGACATCGCGGACGTGGTGGCTTTTGTGGCGTCGGATGCCGCGCGCTTCGTGACCGGCGAGCGGATCACCGTGAACGGCGGCCACACCATGGACTAGCGCGGGGGCGCGGTTCGCGGCATCCGGCGGCATCAGATCTTGGGCACCGGGCGCTGCTCTGACGGTGGCCGGCCCCGAGCCAGGGCCGGCCACCGTCATTTCACGGCTTGGTGCTTCAGAGGGACGGGATCTTGATGCCGGGGGCGGCGCCGATGGCATTGCCGGACCAGAAGCGCGCGGTGTCCGTGCCCTTGGTCGCGCGGTTCATGTAGACGATCTGCTGGTTCGTGCCGTCGCCGGTGATGCCGTACAGATCGGCGTACTTGTCGCCGTCGAGATTGCCCAGCTGAGCGGCCCGGAAGTTGGCGTAACCGAGCTCACGACCGGACCAGAACCGGTCGACGTCGTTGCCGTCGCCACCACGGTTGACATAGGACAGTTGCTGACCGTCGTTGGTCACGGCGTAGAGGTCGGCGTAACCGTCACCGGTCAGGTCACCGAGGTCCATCATCCTGAACCCGGGCGCGATACCGATCTTCTTCGCGGACCAGAACGTGCCACTGCCGTCGGCCCTGTTCATGTACAGGACCAGCTCGTTGGTCTGATACACCGCCACGATGTCGGCGAACCCGTCCGCGTTGAGATCGCCCAGGCTCATCAGCCTGAACCCGGGCGCCGGCCCGTTGTCACGTGCGGACCAGAACTCCATCCCGTTGCCGCCCCTGTTCGGATACCAGAGCTGATCGTGATCGTTGGTCACCGCGTAAAGATCAGCGCTGCCGTTGCCGTCGACGTCACCGAGGTCAGCGAGGCGGAAACCGGCGTTGCCGCGCTCACGCGATGACCAGAACGTGCCCGAGCCGTCGGCCTTGTTCGGGTAGACCAGCTGGATGTCGCTGGTGTTCAGCGCCCACAGGTCCGAGTAACCGTCACCGTTCAGATCCGGCGCGCGACGGCCGGAACCCCAGAGGGCGTCCACGATGCGCTGGGCGTCCGCGGCCTCCACCTGGTAGCGGTCCGGATACGCGGAGACCTGCACGGCCTGGCAGATCGGGCCGATGCTCCCCTGCATCCACGCGTTGTTCGGGTAGAGCGCCAGCATCTTGTCGAGGAACTTGTTGGTCGCCCAGGGCGGGTCGATCCGGTCGGCCGCGCTGCCCCAGCTCGCCCGCTGCTGGAACAGGCCCAGGCTGTCGTGGTCCTCCATCGACGAGTAGTTCTGGATCGACGTCTCGACGATGGTTGTGGTGACGGCGATGACCGCCGCCCGCTTGTCGAGCCCGCGGATCTGCACGGTCTCGACGACCCGCCGGGCGCAGGAGATCCGGTAGTCGTTGAGGTGGTTACGCATCTTCGCGGTCAGGGTCGGGTTGAGCGAGCTGGCCAGACTGGCATCCGCGGCTGTCGGGCCGCCCGCGACGCAAGGGGCGAACGTCGCGGCGTAGGCGGGAGTGGTCAGGCCGCCGATCGCGGCGGTGGTGGCCAGAACGGCCGAGGCGAGAAGGGTGCGTAGTCGCATGACGGATGTCCTCTCGGGGCCGGTGGTCACAGTGCCGGGATCTTGATGCCGGGAGCGGCGCCGATGCCGGTGCCGGACCAGAAGCGCGCGGTGTCGTTGCCCTTGGTCGCGCGGTTCATGTAGACGATCTGCTGGTTGGTCCCGTCGCCGGTGATGCCGTACAGATCCGCGTACTTGTCGCCGTCGAGGTTGCCGAGCTGCGCCGCCCGGAAGTTGGCGTAACCGAGCTCACGACTCGACCAGAACCGGTCGACGTCGTTGCCTCCGGCGCCACGGTTGACATAGGACAGTTGCTGCCCCTCGGTGGTCACCGCGTAAAGGTCGGCATAGCCGTCGCCGGTGAAGTCACCCAGGTCCATGAGCTTGAAGCCGGGTGCGATACCGATCTGCTTGGCCGAGTAGAAGGTGCCCGAGCCGTCTGCCTTGTTCATGTAGAGGACGAGTTCGTTGCTCTGGTAGACGGCGACGATGTCGGCGAACCCGTCCGCGTTGAGGTCGCCGAGGGTCATGAGCCGGAAGCCAGGTGCCGGACCGTTGTTGCGGGCGGACCAGAACTCCATGGCGTTGCCGCCCTTGTTCGGATACCAGAGCTGATCGTGGTCGTTGGTGACCGCGTAGAGGTCTGCACTGCCGTTGCCGTCGACATCACCGAGGTCCGCAAGGCGGAACCCGGCGTTGCCACGCTCACGCGACGACCAGAACGTGCCGGTCCGGTCGGCCTTGTTCGGGTAGACCAGCTGGATGTCGCTGGTGTTCAGCGCCCACAGGTCCGAGAAACCGTCACCGTTGAGGTCGGGGTTGGTCCGCGCCGCGCCCGTCCACCAACTGGTCTGCTGGTAAGCGCCGGCCCAGCTGAGACTGATGTGGATGTGGTCGGTGTGCGGATTCGACTCGGTGTACGGCCGCCAGCCCTCGTTGATCCGCTCGGCCGAGATGATCCGGCGGTTCCAGATGATGTACATGACACCGAGCCGGCGCATGTTGGCGTGCTTGTTGCCGTGACGGTCGGTGGCCAGCAGCCAGTTGTTGATGTCGTCGGCGATCGCCCGCTGCCCGGTGTCGTTGACGTTCAGCATGTAGTCGAGGGCGCGACCCTCCTTGTGCTCGCTGACACCGACGGCGCTGCACTCCCGGCCGATCCAGCCGTCGTGGTCGCCGTAGGCGTCGTTGAACAGGTCGCGAAGGGCGAGCGCCCCAGGCTTGGCCGTCGGGTCACAGGTGCTCTGCGCCACGTTCTTGGCGTAGTCGTCAATCGCAGCCGGGAACGACGGGGTGGCCGGAGCCGCCGTCGCCGAGGCGGCCGGGGCGACCGCCAGCGTCACGCCCGCGGCCAGTGTGAGTACCGCCGAGAGGAGGCGGGACTTCGTACTCATTTTCGGTCCTTTCCAATGATTTTTCGCCCGGAAGAGGGCAGGGGTCATCGCCCGACCAGACGGCCGGGTGACGGCGTGCGGGATTTACTGCGAGGGCCAGATGGTGAAGCGGTATGTCAGCAGCCCGGGGACCTGCGCCAGAACGGCGACGCCCAATAGGTGCGTGGTGGTCTCGGCCTCCGCCCGGTCCGCCGCGGTGAGGAACACGACGGCGGTGAGCGGGCCTGAGGTGGTGATGTGCTGGACGGGGAAGCCGATGGTCTCGGCCGCCCGGCTGAGCTCCCGGTCGATCTCTGTCTCCCGGCCGGAGAAGCTCAGCTCAACGGCGTACATGACCGGGGCTTCAGTTCGGCTTGCCGCCCCACTCGAAGGTGCCCGGGTCGCCCTCGCCCTCGAACGTCGTCCCGGTCGTGGGGGTGAGAGTGGGCGCGGGAACGGGCTCGATCCCGTCGCCCGTGCTCAGGGTCACGGCGCCCAGGGCGGCGGGCAACAGCAGGAAGAATCCGGCCAGTCGGGCAAGGTCGGTGCGGCTCATGATGGTGTGTCCCCCGGTTCGGTGGCCGCGTCGTTCGCGGCGATGCATTCACCATCCGGCATGGACGAGGCGCTGTCAGTAGGGCGCGGGCCTGCACAAACTGCCATGGCACTTCCCTGCCATCCAGCGATGTCTCAGCGTGCGTTAATCCACTGTGGGTGATCCCTCGGGTACGCTGCTCGATGCTGTTCGTTTCGGGGGAGGGAGCAGCCACGGTCGAGGACGAGATCGCCACTTCGTATGCGTTGCTGCTCCGCGAGCCCGGCCTGGACCTCGACGAGTTCGCCACCCGCGTCGGCCGGTCGCGTGACGAGGCCCGCCGCCTGCTGGACCGGATGGTGGACCTGGCTCTGCTGCACCGGCGGCCGAGCGAGAACGGCAGCCTGGTCGCCGCGAGCCCGGTGCTGGCCATGCAGCAGCTGATGGCACGCGAGCAGCAGATGCTCGCCGAACGGCAGGCCTTCCTGCAGCAGGGTTACAGCACGCTCTCCCAGGTGCTGACCGGCTATGTGGCCGGCGAGGCGGAGGTGGCCGCCGACCCGGCACCGATCGCGGAGCAGCTCGACGACCTGCCGGCCGTACGGCGGCGGCTGGAGGAGCTGGCCGTCTCGGCACGCGTCGAGGTGGTCGCCTTCTCACCGCGGGCGGGCAACCCGGCCGCCGCCAAGGCCGCCAGCAAGCCCCTCGACTTCGCGGTGCTGGAACGTGGCGTGCGCATGCGGACGGTCTACTCCGCGTCGGCGATGCACGCCGAGGGCGCCCGGGAGTACGCGGACGCCCTGGTCGCCGCCGGTGGTGAGGTCCGGCTGGCGCCCTCGCTGCCGATGCGGCTGATCGCGGTGGACGCGACCACCGCCATCGTGCCCCGCCGCCCGGACGCGGGCAGCGACGGCGGCCTGCTGATCCGTCACGCGGGTGCGGTGGCGGCGCTGGTCGCGCTCTTCGAGTCGTACTGGGAGCGCGGTGACGAGTTGCGGCCGCCCGGCGTGGGAGAGGACGGCTGCACCGACGCCGAGCGGACGGTGCTGCGGCTGCTGGCCACCGGCGCGAAGGACGAGGCGGTGGCACGGCAGATCGGCCAGTCGGTGCGCACGGTCCGGCGCACCGTGGCCGACCTGATGACCCGGCTCGGCGCGGGCTCCCGCTTCGAGTTGGCGATCCGCGCCAAGGAGATCGGCTGGCTGTGAATCAGAGCCGCCCGGCCTCGATGATCCGGGCCAGGAACTGACGGGTACGCGCCTCGGTGGGGTCACCGAGCACCTGCGCCGGCGGCCCCTGCTCCAGGACCCGGCCGCCGTCCAGGAACGCCACCCGGTCGGCGACCTGCTTGGCGAAACCCATCTCGTGGGTGGCCAGCACCATCGTCATGCCCTCGCCCTTGAGGTCACGGATCATCGTGAGCACCTCGCCGACCAGCTCCGGGTCGAGGGCCGAGGTCACCTCGTCCAGCAGGAGCAGGCGGGGGCTGTTGACCAGTGCCCGGACGATCGCCACCCGCTGCTGCTGACCGCCGGACAGCCGGTCCGGATAGGCGTTCGCCTTCTCCGCCAGACCCACTCGCTCCAGCCAGGTCATCGCCTGCTCTTTTGAAGAGGCGGCGGGCCGCTTGTGTACCCGCACCGGCGCGAGCGTGATGTTGTCCAGAACGGTCATGTGCGGGAACAGGTTGTACGCCTGGAAGACGATCCCGATCCGCCGCCGGACCTGGTCCGGATCGGTACGCGGATCGGTGATCTCCGCACCGTCCAGGTGGATCGTGCCGTCGTCGATCTGCTCGAGGAGGTTCACGCAGCGCAGCAGCGTCGACTTGCCCGAGCCGGACGCGCCGATCAGAGCGACCACCTCGTGCTCGGCCACGTCCAGCGTGAGGTCGTCGAGGATGACGTGGTCGCCGAACGCCTTCCGGACGTTCGCAACGGACAGGACCATGGTCAGGACCCCGCGTTCTGGCGGCGGGCCGCGCGCAGCGTCACCCAGTCGGTGACGGCGATCAGCGGCAGGGCGAGCAGGACGAACAGCACGCCGGCCACCACGTACGGGGTGAAGTTGGCCTCCTGGGCGACCCCGATCTGCGCGGCCCGGATGGCGTCGATCGGGCCGGCCAGGGAGATCAGGCCGACGTCCTTCTGCAGCGCCACGGTGTCGTTGAGCAGGGGCGGCGCGACCCGGCGGACCGCCTGAGGCAGCACCACGTGGCGCATCGCCTGCCGGTAGGTCAGACCCAGCGAGCGGGCGGCGGCGATCTGGCTGGGATGCACCGACTCGATGCCCGCGCGGAACACCTCGGCCAGGTAGGCGCCGTACGTGATGGTGATCGCGGCGGCGCCGAGGACCAGGACGTCGGGCGTGCCCTGCAGGCGGAGACCGGGAATGCCGAAGGCGAACAGGTAGATCACGATGATCAGCGGCAGCCCACGGAACGAATAGGTGTAACCGGTCGCGATTGCGCGTACCGGAAAAAAGACCGGACCGCGCAACGTGCGCAGGACCGCAACCAGAAGTCCCAGCGCGAGCGCCAGCGAAGCGCAGACCACCAGAAGGCGGACGTTGAGCCAGAGTCCGTCCAGGATGTCCGGCAGGTACTTACGGGCCACCTCGGCGTCGAAGAACGACGACTTGACCCGCTCCCAGCCGGGCGCGCCGGTGATCAGAACGGTGAGCGCGGTCCCGACGACCGCCGTGGAGAGTGCCGCGAGGAGAACGGAACGGACCGCCTGCCGGCGCCGGTAGGCGATCCGCTCCTGTTGCCGCGCTGATGGAACGTGGCTCACTGCAGTTCGGGGGCACCGGCGGTGTCGGCGAGCCAGGTCTTCTCCAGCACGGCGAGGGTGCCGTCCTGGCGCAGCTGGTCGACCGCCTTGCTGACGCAGCCGGTCAGCGGCGAGCCCTTGTCCAGCACGAGGCCGAACTGCTCGGGAACACCGACCTGCGGCAGCTGCCCGACGATCAGGCCGTCCTTCAGCTCGGCCGCGGTCATGTAGAACGCGGTCGGCAGGTCCACCACGATGCCGTCGACGGTGCCGTTCTCCAGCGCCTTCTTGGCGTCGTCGTTGTTGTTGAACACCGACGGCTTGGCGGTGGGCTTGATCACGTCGGTGATCGCCTGGTAGCTGGTGGTGCCGACCTGGGCGCCGAGCTTGGCGTCCGCAAGCTCCGCCAGCGTCTTCTTACCCTCGATCTTGGAGCCCTTGGTGGTGATCACCGTCTGCCGCACCAGGTAGTACGGCGAGGAGAAGTCGACCGCGGCCTTGCGCTCGTCGGTGATCGAGAACTGGTTGATGTCCACGTCGAACGCCTTGGGGCCCGGCGCGATCGCGTTGTTGAAGGTCACCGAGGTCCAGACCACGTTGGCGGTCTGGTAGCCGAGCCGTTCCGCCACCGCGTACGCGACCGCGGACTCGAAGCCCTTGCCGTTGTCGGGCTTGTTGTCGCTGAACCATGGCTCGTACGCCGGGTTGTCGGTTCCGATCGTGAGCTTGCCCGCCGTCTTCGTGGCGAGCTGGCCGGGCGCACAGGCGTCGGCGGAGGCCGATGCGGACGTGCCCGCGGTGGTGGTGTCGTCCTCGACGGGAGAGCAGGCGGTGACGGCGGCGAAGAGCATCGCGACGCCGCCCAGCGCCACGGGGGTGAATCGGCTGACCATGCCGGGCAGCTTAGAAGACGTCCCAACCGCTGGGGGCGTTCGTCGTCAAGACGTGATGAGCTGCCACAATCGTTGCTCGTGAAGACGTTCGAAGAACTGTTTGCCGAGTTGCAACGCAAGGCGGCGGAACAGACACCCGGTTCGGGCACCGTCGAGGCGCTCGAACGCGGAGTCCACTTCATCGGCAAGAAGGTCGTCGAGGAGGCGGCCGAGTCGTGGATGGCGGCCGAGCACGAAGGCCCCGAGCGCGCCGCCGAGGAGATCTCCCAGCTGCTCTACCAGGCTCAGGTGCTGATGATCGCGACCGGGCTCGAGTTGAAGGACGTCTACCGACATCTGTGACGTGCGCCCCCGACCCGTTTCTCGATCGAAGGAGCACGTCCGATGCTGCGCATCGCCATTCCGAACAAAGGCACCCTGTCCGGTCCCGCTTCACAGATGTTGCGAGATGCCGGTTACCGCCAGCGCACCGACCCCAAAGATCTGATCTGCCGTGACGAAGCCAACAACGTGGAGTTCTTCTACCTGCGGCCGCGCGACATCGCGACGTACGTCGGCTCCGGCGATCTCGACCTCGGCATCACCGGCCGGGATCTGCTGGTCGACTCCGGGGTGCCGGCCAACGAGCTGCTCGACCTGAACTTCGGCGGCGCCACCTTCCGCTGGGCCGCTCCGGCCGGGACGCTGACGTCCGCGGAGGAGATCGGCGGGCGGCGGATCGCCACCGCGTACCCCGGTGTGGTGAGTCGCTACCTGAACGAGAACGAGCTCAAGGCCGATGTGGTCCGGCTCGACGGCGCGGTGGAGAACGCGGTCCGGCTCGGTGTCGCCGACCTCATCGCCGACGTCGTGGAGACCGGCGCGACGCTGCGCCAGGCGGGTCTCATCACGATCGGCGAGCCGATCATGCGGTCCTCGGCGATCCTGATCGGGCGGGGGGAAGAGGCGCCTAACGGCGCTTCCCAGCTGCTGCGGCGCCTGCAGGGCGTTCTTGTCGCGCGCAATTTCGTCATGCTTGCGTACGACGTACGCGCCGACCTGCTCGACCAGGCCACCAGCCTCACTCCCGGCATCGAGTCCCCGACCGTCTCCCCGCTGCACCGCGAGGGCTGGGTGGCCGTGCAGGCCATGGTCCAGCGCAGCAGCGTGCACCGCGTCATGGACGAGCTGTACGAGCTCGGCGCCCGTGCGATCCTGGTTACCGACATCGCCAACTGCAGGTTGTGATCATGACGTTCCGGCCCAAGAAGATCCGTGCCGTGGCGATACCGGCCGCGGTGGCCGTCGCCGTTCTGTTCACCGTGCTCAGCTTCGGCCTCCAGGGCAACGCCGGCTTCCAGGACGCCCGGATGAGCTTCCAGCGCGGCGACCAGATCGCCATGATCGGGCTGGGTGTCCTGCTCGGCCTCGGCATCCTGGCGTTCTGCCGCCCGCGCGTGGACGCCGACGAGGCGGGCGTGCACATCCGCAACGTGGTGGGTGGTTACGACCTGCCCTGGTCGGTGGTGCGCGCGGTCCGGTTCGACCGCAACTCGGCGTGGGCCCACCTCGAGCTGCACGACGACGAGCAGGTGGCGATCCACGCGTTGCAGGCGGTCGACAAGGACTATGCGGTGGACGGAGTCCGTACGCTCAGGGCCTTGCATTCGGCCGCTCACGACGCCTGATAGACTTGCGGGCAGTCGACCACGCCTGCGCTCTGCGCCGGCGCGAAAGAGGAGCCCGCTAGGTTCCCACCCGAGTCGCATTTGCGTCCGGGTCCGGTCTCCCCAGCTGTTGCTGGGCGTGCGTCCTCCTGGGCGCCGATGACCGGTCGAGCGGGCCCCGGCATGCCGGGGCCTTCTGCTTTCCCGGCGTCCCACGGCCCCTGGCCGGCGGGACACTCGGGGCCGACCGACATTGGCATCACCCGCCGCCTGGCGGGTGAGGGAAACGTTCTGAGGAGGCCCCATCAGCGTCGAACCACGCGTGAACGAACAGATCCGGGCTCGTGAGGTCCGCCTGGTCGGTCCGGAGGGTGAGCAGGTCGGCATCGTGCCGCTCGAGCGTGCTCTCCAGCTGGCCGCGGACGTCGATCTGGACCTGGTCGAGGTTGCTCCGATGGCGCGGCCGCCGGTGTGCAAGCTCATGGACTTCGGCAAGTTCAAGTACGAGAGCGCACTCAAGGCCCGCGAAGCTCGGCGCAACCAGCAGCAGACCGTCATCAAGGAGATGAAGCTCCGCCCGAAGATCGATCCGCACGACTACGAGACCAAGAAGGGTCACGTGGTGCGGTTCCTCAAGGCGGGCGACAAGGTCAAGGTGACGATCATGTTCCGCGGTCGCGAGCAGAGCCGCCCCGAGCTGGGGTTCCGGCTTCTGCGACGACTCAGCGAGGAGATCTCCGAACTCGGTTTCGTCGAGGCCAGCCCGAAGCAGGACGGCCGGAACATGATCATGGTGCTCGCTCCGCACCGGGCCACGAAGGCCGCGGCGGCAGCGACGGTCGCCGCCAACGCACGCCCGCCGCGGGAACCGCGTGAAGGCGACGTTGCCGAGGCCCCGGCCCCAGTAGCCGAGAACACCGCAGCAGAGTAGACAGCTTTTTCCCCGCGTCCCCCCGGTCGCGGGGAAAAGATCAGAAAGAGGCGTCAAGTGCCGAAGATGAAGAGCCACACCGGCATGGGTAAGCGGGTGAAGGTCACCGGCAAGGGCAAGATCGTGCGCGAGCAGGCCGGCAAGCGTCACCTGCTGGAGCACAAGAGCTCCCACGTCACCCGCCGGATGACCGGCACGGTCACCGTGGCCAAGGCCGACACCCCGCGAGTGAAGAAGCTTCTGGGCCGCTGACGCGCGCCTGACCAGTTCCCCTAAGGAGTACTTGAAATGGCACGCGTCAAGCGGGCGGTAAACGCCCAGAAGAAGCGCCGCACCCTGCTCGAGACCGCGAGCGGCTACCGCGGCCAGCGTTCCCGCCTGTACCGCAAGGCCAAGGAGCAGGTGCTGCACTCGATGCAGTACTCGTACCGCGACCGCCGTGACCGCAAGGGCGACTTCCGCCAGCTGTGGATCACGCGTATCAACGCGGCCTCCCGGGCCAACGGCATGACCTACAACCGCCTCATCCAGGGCCTGAAGCTGGCTGAGGTGGAGGTCGACCGCAAGATCCTGGCCGACCTCGCGGTCAACGACCCGGCCGCCTTCGCGGGCATCGTCGAGATCGCCCGCGCGGCTGTCGCGGCCGAGGGCACCGGCGGCGCCGCCGCTCAGGCTGCCTGATATCGCGTAGCACGTTCACGGACGCCTCCCGGCACGAGCCGGGGGGCGTTCGCTTTTCGCGGAGTCGGAGCTGATGTTCACACCTCGTACCCCCAGAATCGTCGCGGCCCGGCGCCTGCAACGCCGTAAGGATCGCGATCAGAGTGGCCGCTTCCTCGCCGAAGGGCCGCAGGCCGTTCGCGAGGCGCTCGCCGCCGGCGCGGTGCTGGAACTGTTCGGCACCGGCGCCGCGCTGGACCGCTACGCCGACCTCGCCACGCAGGCTCCGGAGGTCTCGCCGATCACCGACGACGCCCTCGCGGCGCTCGCCGAGACCGTCCACCCGCAGGGACTGGTGGCGCTCTGCGAGCAGATCGACGTGCCGCTCGGCGACGCGCTGGCGAAAAGCCCGCGGCTGGTCGCGGTGGTGGCGGAGATCCGGGATCCGGGTAACGCCGGCACCGTGCTGCGCACGGCCGACGCGGCGGGTGCGAGCGCGGTGATCTTTGCCGGCGACGCCGTGGATCCCTACAACGGCAAATGTGTACGCGCCTCAGCCGGCTCACTGTTCCATGTCGACGTGGTCCGCGCCTCACTGTCCGTCCTCGACCTCCTGCGCGACAACGGCCTGCAGGTCCTCGCCACCAGCGGCACCGGCGAGGACGACGTGGACTCGCTGCTCGACGGCGGTCTCCTCGCCGAACCGACCGCCTGGCTCTTCGGCTCGGAGGCCCACGGACTGCCTTCCTCCGCGCTGGAAGCGGCTGATCGGCGCGTACGTGTCCCGATCTACGGCGGAGCGGAGAGCCTCAACCTGGCCGCGGCCGCCGCGGTGTGCCTATATGCGTCGGCCCGCGCCCAGCGCTGACGGTATGCTGGGCCGCATGTCAGGTCACCTGTTTATACGGCCCGCTGGTCGCGGGCCGCGGATCTGACACTTCTGCGCGCAACTCCCTGACCGGCGGGCTACGGCCCAGCCGTGCCTCCGTAGACTGCCCGATGGCCATCCGGTGTTAGGGAGTAAGCCCGACCATGTCCTACCGCAACGATCCGTACGATCCGAAGCAGGCCGCCCTGCTCGCGCCCGAGGCTCTCGAAGCCGCCGTGGCCGACGCCGAGAAGGCGTTCGCCGCTGCCGGTGACCTCGACGCCCTCTTCGTCCTGAAACCGGCGCACCTGGGTGACCGCTCGCCCGTCTCGCTGGCCCGCCGCGAGATCGGCTCGCTGCCGCCGGCCGCCAAGTCCGACGCCGGCAAACGGGTCAACGTCGCCCGGCAGGCCGTGCAGGCCGCCTACGACGCCCGTCAGGCGGAGCTCACGGCCGACCGCGCCGCCCGTGTCCTGGTCGAGGAGCGCGTCGACGTCACCATGCCGTGGTCCCGCCGCCCGCGCGGCGCCCGGCACCCGCTGACCACGCTCATGGAGCACATGGGCGACGTGTTCATCGGCATGGGCTACGACATCGTCGACGGTCCCCAGCTGGAGCTGGAGTGGGCCAACTTCGACGCGCTCAACATCGGGCCGGACAACCCGGTGCGCGGCTCCTCGGACACGTTCTTCGTGGACGTACCCGGGCTGGTCATGCGCACGCACACGTCGCCCGGCCAGGTGCGCACGATGCTCGACCGGCAGCCGCCCATCTACGTGGTGAGCCCCGGCCGGGCGTACCGGACCGACGAACTCGACGCCACCCACAGCCCAGTCTTCCACCAGATCGAGGGCCTGGTCATCGACGAGGGCATCACGATGGCCCACCTGCGCGGCACCCTGGACCACTTCGCCAAGGCGATGTTCGGGCCGGACGCGCGGACCCGCTGGCGTCCCCACTACTTCCCGTTCACCGAGCCGTCCGCCGAGTTCGACGTGTGGTTCGCCCAGCACCGCGACGGCCCGCGCTGGGTCGAGTGGGGCGGCTGCGGCATGGTCAACCCGCGGGTGCTGGTCGCCTGCGGCATCGACCCCGCGCGCTACTCGGGCTTCGCATTCGGCATGGGCGTCGAGCGGACCCTGATGTTCCGCAACGGCGTCTCCGACATGCGCGACATGGTCGAGGGCGACGTGCGGTTCACCACGAACTTCGGAATGGAGTCCTGAAGCGATGAAGACGTCACTGTCGTGGCTGCGCGAGTACGTCGAGCTGCCCGCGGGGATCACCGCTTCGGAGCTGGACACGGCGCTGACCAACCTCGGCATGGAGGTCGAGGGCATCGTCGACCAGGCCGCCACGGTCCTCGGTGACCTGGTGGTCGGCCGGGTGCTGACGATCGAGGAGCTGACCGGGTTCAAGAAGCCGATCCGGTTCTGCACGGTGGACGTCGGCCGTGACGCTCCGCAGGAGATCGTCTGTGGTGCGACGAACTTCGCCGAGGGCGACCTGGTCGTGGTGATCCTGCCCGGGGGCGAGCTGCCGGGCGGGTTCAAGATCGGGGCGCGGAAGACGTACGGTCACAACTCGAACGGCATGATCTGCTCGGCCGCCGAGCTCGGGCTCTCGGGTGACCACGCGGGGATCATCGTGCTCCCCTCGGGGACACCTGGTGAGGACGCTCGTCCCGTCGTCGGGCTCGACGACGTGCTGATCGAGGTCGAGATCACCCCGGACCGGGGCTACGAGATGAGTGTCCGGGGCATCGCCCGGGAGCTCGCCGTGCACTTCGACGTGCCGTTCACCGATCCCGTTATTCCGGTTATTTCGGACTTGTCAGGCGGGGATCCCTGGGATGTGACGGTGGAGGACACCGTCGGCTGTGACCGGTTCGCTGCCCGCGTCGTCCGTGGCATCGACCCCGCCGCGGCCTCTCCCGAGTGGATGCAGCGGCGGCTCGTCGCGGCCGGCATCCGGACCATCTCGCTGCCGGTCGACATCACGAACTACCTGATGCTCGAGTACGGCCAGCCGATGCACGTCTTCGACCTGGACCGGCTCCGCGGTGGCCTCGTGGTGCGCCGCGCCCACCCCGGCGAGAAACTGACCACCCTGGACGGCGTGGCCCGCGTGCTCGACGCCGAGGACATGGTGATCTGCGACGAGACCGGGCCGATCTCCCTCGCGGCGGTGATGGGCGGCGAGACCAGCGAGTGGCAGCCGGGCACGGTGGACGTGCTCCTGGAGGCCGCGCACTGGGACCCGATCATGGTCGGCCGCACCGCGCGGCGGCACCGGCTGTTCTCCGAGGCCGCCAAGCGCTGGGAGCGCGGCGTGGACCCGCAGGCCGCGCTGCCGGCCCTGGAGCGCGCGGTCCAGATCCTGGTCGAGCACGCCGGCGGCACCGTCGACGAGCGGGTTCTGGACATCAACCACGTGGTCCCGCCCGCGCCGATCACGCTGCCCTCTGACCTGCCCTCGCGGATCATCGGGCTGCCCTACTCACCGGCCCGGGTGGCTTCCCTCCTCGCCAAGATCGGTTGTTCGGTCGACGGCGAGACCGTGGTGCCGCCCAGCTGGCGTCCCGACCTGCTCGCCCCGATCGACCTGGTCGAGGAGGTGGCGCGGCTCGGCGGCTACAACGACATCCCGAGCGTGCTACCGCCCGCCGGCAGCAGCAACGGGCTCACCGCGGCACAGAAGCGCCGCCGGTCGATCGGCCGGGCCCTCGCCGAGAACGGATACGTCGAGGTCCTCTCGTACCCCTTCGTCGCCCCGTCCGTCGCCGACGACCTCGGCCTGCCGCCTTCGGACCCTCGGCGCAGCGCGGTGCGTCTCACCAACCCGCTCTCCGAGGAGGAGCCGCTGCTGCGGACCAGCCTCCTCGCGCCGCTGCTCGGCACGCTCAAGCGCAACCTGGGCCGGGGACGCCGTGACGTCGCGCTCTTCGAGACCGGCACGGTGTTCCTGCCGCACCTGACCGCTGCCGCGCCGCCGGTTCTGGGCGTCGACCGGCGTCCCACCGACGACGAGTGGGCCGCGGCGAACACGATCGTCCCGGCGCAGCCGTGGCATCTCGCGGTGGTGCTGGCCGGCGACGTCGAGCCGGCCGGGTGGTGGGGCGAGGGCCGTCCCGCGAGCTGGGCGGACGCCATCGAGGCGGCGCGCGTCACGCTTTCCGCGGCGGGAATTCCCGAAGACCGGATTACCGTACGCGCAACCGAACACGCCCCGTGGCACCCGGGCCGCTGCGCCGAGATCCTGGTCGACGGCCAGGTCACCGGCCACGCGGGCGAGCTCCACCCGGCCGTGATCGCCGCCTTCGATCTCCCGAAGCGAACCGCCGCCGCCGAACTGAACCTCGACGCGCTCCCGTCCGTCCCGGTCGTCGACGCGCCCCGGATCTCCACGTTCCCGCCGGCCCTGATCGACGTGGCGCTGGTCCTTCCCGCGACGGTCCCCGCGGCCGAGGTGCAGGCGGCGCTCTCGGAGGGCGCCGGATCTCTACTGGAATCGGTCGCCCTGTTCGACGTGTACGAGTCGTCGCAACTCGGCGAGGGCAAACGCTCGCTGGCCTACAAGCTGACGTTCCGCGCCCCGGACCGCACCCTGACCTCCGAGGAGACGATCGCCGCCCGCGACGCCGCCGTGGCCGTCACCGCCTCCCGCTTCGGAGCCGTCCTCCGCGGCGCCTGACCTCCCGGGCCGCCGGCCCTCCAGCCGGCGGCCCACCCACACCCCACAGGTCGCACACCCCGCATTCCCCACCCGGTGTCCACCCCTCGCGTCCGCACACTCACCTCCACGCCGCACCCTCCGCACCTCCCCGCCCCCTTTCGCGCCCCGCTCGGCAGGATCGTGGGCGCCGAAGCCACCGCTGGACGGCCCGAACGCCCAAGATCCAGCACCGCCACGCAACCTTGACCACCGCAACCGGTCCGGAGCGGTCTGGGCGCCCAAGATCTAGGAGAGCGCCGGGCAACCGGCGGATTGTGGACGTTGACAGCTCCCGCCGGTGCGGCGGCGCGATGACGAGGGGTGGATCGTGGACATCGTGGCGGAGGTGCTGGCGGCGGCGGAGCGAGACGACCGGGCAGCCCTGATTCAGCTGCTGCATCCCTACCTGCATTGGACCGAGGGTGGCCGAACCATCCGCGGCCGCAACAACGTCTTCGCCCGCCTCGCCGCGGGCCCTCCACCCGCGCCGGCCGCTGAGCACGAGCTGCGGGACGGCCAGATCTACCGCTGGGTCTCCTCCTGAAGCTGATGCCGGCGCCGCCAGGCCCAGATCAGATAGGTCCCGCACACGACCAGCATGGTCACGCCAACGGCGATCCACGCCCAGCGGGCAAGGGCGTCATCCGCCCACGCGGCCCGCGCGAAGGCCGGCACCGCCAGAATCAACGGGCCGACCATGGTGAGATCGGACAGGGTCAGGTCGCGGAGAATCCGTCCCTTCATGTCCACATCGTACGGTCCCGGGTCAGTCCCACCAGAAGCTCCAGACCGGGGCGTCCAGGAGGTCCGACGCATATTCCTCCAGGTCGCCGGAGCCCTGGTCGACGTTGTCGGGGCAGAACGCGTAGTGCTCGGCGGCCACGGCCAGGGCGTGCCCGGCATCGACGGGCGGCGCGGCGACGGAGAGGTAGAGAACATCGAAGCCGACCCCGATCAGCCGCGCGCCGAACCGGTCCTCCCAGTTCCGCAGCACGGCCGAGATCTTGGCGGTGTCGTTCTCGAAGTTGGTGGGGCCGGTCCACGCGACGTCCGTGATCGTGTCGGCGCCGCGGCCGGAGCGGATCAGGCCGATGCGCGGCAGGGCGAGGCAGCGCTGGGCCAGAATCTCGTCGGCGAGCCGATCGGCGCGCTCACCGGGATCCTCCTGGAGGATCCCGGGACTGGCCAGCCCGGACCAGTCGTCACCGGCCCAGCCGCCGAGGAGCGCGCCGGGATAGTGATCCTCCGGCCGGGACTTGATCTGCCCGGGGTGCAGGTCGCCGGGGTCGCGCCAGGGCCGGCCGGGGTCACGCTCGGAAAGGGCGCCGAGCAGCAGCGGCCACCATCCGGTGCGCTCGTGCTGGGCGCGCAGGGTGGCCCACCAGCCGGGTTCCGGCGCCGGGCCGAGCCGGAGCCCGTCGGTGGGCGACTCCCACGCGCCGCCGGTGGGATCGGTGTCGATGCTGAGCATGCCCGGGAGCGTAGACCCGGGGTACGACGATTCCCCTACGCCTTCTCGACCTCGCGGAGAGCCAGGGCCGCGTCCAGCACAGCGACCGCGCTCTGCCAGCCCTTGTCCTCGATCGAGTCCTCCAGACCGGCCCGGTCCCGGGCCTGCCCGAGGCTCTGCACGGTGAGCACGCCGTGGGCGACGGGCGTGCTCTCGTCCAGCGACACGCGGGTGAGGCCGCTGGTGACGGCGTCGCACACGTACTCGAAGTGCTGTGTCTCGCCCTTGATCACAACACCCAGGGCGACCACCGCGTCGTACTTGCGGGCCATCGCCTGCGCGACCACCGGAAGTTCGACGGACCCGGCCACGCGGGCCACGAACACCTCCCGGACACCGCAGGCCTCGGCCGCCGCCTTCGCCCGGTCGATCATGTGCTCGACCAGGTCGTTGTGCCAGCGGGAGCCGACGATGCCGAGCGTGAGCCCGGCCGCGTCGACGGTCTGCATGTGCGGATCACCGAAGCCGGCCATGTAAGTCCCCCTTTTTCGTTATTTTCCCCTGAAATGGGGACTTGGTCAGCCCAACGCCTCGAAGAGGTGACCCATCCGGTCCCGCTTCGTCCGCAGGTACCGGACGTTCTCCGGGTGCAGCCGGACCGGCAGCGACTCCCGGCCGGTGACGCGCAGCCCGTACCCCTCCAGCCCGGCCCTCTTGGCCGGATTGTTCGTCAGCAGCCGCATGGACCGCACGCCCAGGTCGTAGAGGATCTGCGCGCCGGTGCCGTAGTCACGGGCGTCGGCCGGCAGACCCAGCTCCAGGTTCGCGTCGACCGTGTCGAACCCGCGGTCCTGCAGCTGGTACGCCTGAAGCTTGTGCAGCAGCCCGATACCGCGACCCTCGTGCCCGCGCATGTAGAGCACCACCCCGCGCCCGGCCGCCGCGACCCGTTCCAGAGCCGCGTCGAGCTGCGGGCCGCAGTCGCAGCGCTTGGAGCCGAAGACGTCTCCGGTCAGGCACTCGGAGTGCACCCGGACCAGCACGTCCTCGCCGTCGCCGAGGTCGCCGTAGACCAGCGCGACGTGCTCGCCGCTGTCCGCCTCGGTGCGGTAGCCGACGGCGGTGAAGACGCCGTGCTCGGTCGGCAGGGCGGTCTCCACGACCCGCTGCACCTGGCGGCGCTCCTGGCTCTCGCGCAGGTAGGTGACCAGCTCAGCGATCGTGATCAGCACGAGGTCGTGCTCGGCGGCGAACTTCTCCAGGTCCGGGCGGCGCTGCATGGTGCCGTCGTCGTTGACCATCTCGCAGAGGACCCCGGCCGGGCGGAGACCCGCCAGCTCGGCCAGGTCGATGGCGGCCTCGGTGTGACCCGGCCGGCGCAGCACGCCGCCCTTCTTCGCCCGCAGCGGCACGACGTGTCCCGGGCGGGACAGGTCGCCCGGCTGCGTGTCGGCGGAGGCGAGCAGACGGATCGTCCGGGCGCGGTCGGCGGCGGAGATGCCGGTGCTGACCCCGGTCCGGGCGTCGACGGCCACCGCGTACGCGGTCCCCCGCTGGTCCTGATTGGTGTGGTACATCGGAGGCAGGTCGAGGCGGTCGGCCTCGTCCTCCGTGATCGGCACGCAGATGTACCCGGACGTGTAGCGAACCATGAACGCGACCAGCTCCGGCGTGGCGTGCTCGGCCGCGAAGATCAGGTCTCCCTCGTTCTCGCGGTCCTCGTCGTCCACCACGATCACCGGCCGGCCAGCCTTGATCTCGGCGATCGCGCGCTCGATGCTCTCAGACATTGCGGCTCCCCAGCATCTTCTCGACGTACTTGGCGATCACGTCCACCTCGAGGTTGACCGGCTCGCCGATGTCCTTGCTGCCCAGCACGGTGTGCTTGGAGGTGGCCGGGATCATCCCGACCGAGAAGGTGTCCGCGGTGACCGCCATGACGGTCAGCGACACCCCGTCCACGGTGATCGAACCCTTCTCCACCACGTATTTCGCGAGTTCGGCGGGAAGCGAGAAGGTGACCACCTCCCACTGGTCGGCCGGTTCGCGGCCGACGACCTTGCCGACGCCGTCGACGTGACCCTGCACCAGGTGACCGCCGAGCCGGCTGCCGACGGTGGCGGCGCGCTCCAGGTTCACGTTGCTGCCGGTCCGGAGCACACCGAGTGAGGAGCGGCGCAGCGTCTCCCCCATCACGTCCGCGGTGAAGACGCCGTCCACGTTGTCGATCACGGTGAGACAGACGCCGTTGACCGAGATCGAGTCACCGTCCTTCGCGTCCGAGGTGACCAGCGGCCCGCGCACCGCGATGACCGCCGAATCCTCGCTGCCCCCGGTGAGGCGGACGACCTCGCCGAGCTCTTCCACGATGCCCGTGAACATTCAGCTCTCCTTGTTGTTCTTCAGGGATGCTGTGAAACGCAGGTCTCCGCCGATCTGCGCGATGTCGGTCAGGTCCAGCTCGATCGCGTCGGCGATCGTTCCCACGCCGGCCTCGATCAGTGCGGCGCGGCCGGCGCCGAGCAGTTTGGGCGCGATGTAACCGATCACCCGGTCGACCAGGCCGGCCTCCAGGAACGCGCCGGCCAGCGTCGGGCCGCCCTCCAGCAGGACGTTGCGCACGCCTCGCGCATACAGCCCGGTGAGCAGCGCGTTCAGATCGACGCGGCCGTCCGGTCCGGCGCCGGCGGCGGCCGCGGTGACGATCCAGGTGGGTGCGGCCGCGTCGCGCACGCGGGCGTTTTCGGGGGTACGGGCAAACGAGTCGACCACCACGCGGAGCGGTTGTTTGATCGCGAGAGTGCCGTCGCGCAGGTCCCGGACAGTGAGTTGCGGGTCGTCGGCGAGGACCGTGCCGACGCCCACCACGATCGCGTCCACCGTGCTGCGCAGGACGTGCACGTCGGTGCGCGACTCGGCCGACGAGATCCACTGGCTCGTGCTGTCGGCGGCGGCCGATCGCCCGTCGAGGGTCGCCGCGAACTTCCAGGTCACATAGGGGCGGCCCCGCCGCACGGCGGTCAGCCAGGCGACGTTGCCGAGTTCGGCCTCCGCCCGGCGTACCCCCGTGGCCACCTGGATCCCCGCGGCCCGCAACGTGGCCGCCCCGCCGGCCGCGACCGGCGTCGGGTCGTCGACCGCGATCACCACGCGGCGCACCCCGGCCCCGATCAGCGCCTCCGAGCACGGACCGGTGCGCCCGGTGTGGTTGCACGGCTCCAGGGTGACCACGCAGACACCGCCGCGGGCCCGCTCACCGGCCTGCGCCAGGGCGACGATCTCGGCGTGCGGCCCGCCCGCATAGGCGTGGAAACCCTCACCGACCACCTCGCCGTCCGCGGAGAGCAGGAGGCAGCCGACGACCGGGTTGGGGCTGGTCGTGCCGAGGCCACGGCCGGCCAGCGCGATCGCGCGGCGCATCGCCTCGTCCTCGGTCACCATCGGTGCTCTTCCTCTCGCGCGGCACGATCACGCGCGGAGGGTTCGGGAGATAACGCCGGGAATCGGACAGCAGGGTACGCTTCGCGCACCCCGGCGAGAATCGCGCCACGAGGGCACGACCCGTCCGATTCCGCGCGCTGTCTCCCATCCGGACTGTCTGATCAGGCGACCGCCTGATCAACCGTCGGCCCTGGAGTCTCACCAGGTCCACCGTCCGCCTGTGGAAGGCGTCCGGGTCGCGGGCTTACCGACGCAACGCGTCGGATCACCGCCGGTTCGGAATTTCACCGAGTCCCGCCAGCGCGTGGTGGGTCAACCCCGAGTCTTGCACGAGACGGCGGATTTGCCATCTCCCAGGCGAGCTACTTCACATCCCGGACCAGCGCGGCGGCGTACTCCAGCTCGTCGTCGGTGTTGTAGTAGTGCGGCGAGAACCGGACCATCGGATGCACGTCGCGGAACTCGTTGTCGAACTGGTTGTCCAGCGGCTCGGTCGCCGTCACGTTGACGCCGGCCGCAGCCAGCCTGGTCACCACGTCCGCCGAGTCCACCCCGTCCAGCTTCGCGGTCACGATCGCGCACCGCGTGCTTCCCAGGTCGTGCGTGGTGACACCGGGGATGTCGTCGAGCAGGGCACGCAGCCGGGCACCGAGCTGGAAGGCTCGCTTTCCGATCTCTTCAAGACCAAGATCAAGCGCTTGGCGTACGGCGACCGCGAGCCCGATCGTGTTGACATAGCTGTTCTCCCACGTCTCGAAGCGCCGCGCGCCTTTCACCCACGTGAAGCCCCGAGCGCCGTCCCACGTAGCCGACCGGATCTCGGCGACGTGCGGATCGAGACTGTCCAGGAACGACTCCCGGATCCAGAGGAAGCCGGTGCCGCGCGGGCCACGCAGGAACTTGCGCCCGGTGCCGCAGAGCGCGTCGCACCCGATCTCCTCGACGTCCACCGGGAACTGGCCCGCCGACTGGGTGGCGTCCAGCAGGTACGGCACGCCGGCCGCCCGCGCGATCCGGCCCACCTCGGCCGCCGGGTTGACCAGGCCGCCGGAGGTGGGCACGTGGGTGAGGCCGATCAGGCGGGTCCGGTCGTCGATCAGCCGCGCGAGCTCGGCGGTGTCGATCTGGCCGTCCTCGTCGTTCGGGACGACCACCACCTCTGCCCCGGTCCGCCGCGCGGCCTGGAGGTAGGCGAGGACGTTGCTGCCGTACTCGGCACGGCTGGTCAGGATCCGGTCGCCCGCACTCAGCGGCAGCGAGTAGAAAGCCGCCTGCCAGGCATGGCTCGCGTTGTCGAAGAGGGCGATCTCGTCGGGCCGGCCGCCGAGCAGGTCGGCCAGCGCCGCATAGGCGTCGCCGATCCGGTCACGGGCCGCGTCCGCCGCCTCGTAACCACCGCCCTCGGCCTCGGCCCGCAGGTGCGCGGTCATCGCGTCGAGGGTGGGCTGCGACATCAGGGCCGCGCCGGCGTTGTTGAGGTGGATCCGGTGCTTGCAGCCGGGCGTGATCGCCCGCAGAGCGTCGACATCCATATCCGCACCCTGCCACACCCGGCCGGGTAGACACTGTCTACGCTGGGCTGGTAGACAGTGTCTATGCCCACTGACGACGACTTACGGGCTCGGCTCGTCCGCGTGGGTGCGGAGCTTCTGCGTACCGAAAATGCCGGGTCCCTGTCCTTGCGCGAGATCGCCCGCCGCGCCGGCGTCTCGCACGGCGCACCGCGCCGCTACTTCCCCACCCACCTCTCGCTGCTCTCCGCGATCGCCCGCTCGGGGTTCGCCGACCTGTCCCGGGAGATCACCGGCGCCCTGGCGCTCTGCCCCGCCGAGCCTCGTGCGCGGATCACCGCGCTGGCCGGGGCGTATGTGCGCTTCGCCGACGCCAACCGGAGCATGTTCGAGCTGATGTTCCGCCACGACCTGCTGCAGAGCGGATACCTGGGCCTGCGCGAGTCCAGCCTGCCACTGTTCCGGCTGCTGGTGGACCTGGTCTCCGAGGCACGGCCGGACCTGCCCCGGGCGCCCGAGGTGACCGCCGGCGCGCTCTGGTCCGCCCTGCACGGCATGGCCCAGCTTCGCAACTGGGGCACGCTGCAGCTGGCCACCGGCGCCTCCGACCCCGCCCCGTTCCTGGCCGCCATCCTCGACGCCCACCTGGGAGGCACCGGATGACCCTGTACGAGTTCACCAACCACACGCTCGGCGCCCTGGTCCGGACGATCTGGCGGCCTGCCGTCAGCGGGCTGGAACACCTGCCGTCCGGCGGCGCCATCCTCTGCCCGAACCACCTCTCCGTCGGCGACCAGCTCTTCCTCGGCGTCACCACGCCACGCCACATTGCCTTCTGGGCGAAGGCGGAGTACTTCCGCGCCACCGGACCACGCGGCGCCCTCACCCGCCGCATCGTCACCGGCCTGGGCGCCATCCCGGTCGAGCGAGCCGGCGGCCGCGCCGTCCTGACCGCCTTCGACGCAGCGGCCCCGATCCTCCGCGCCGGCGGCCTGGTCGCCGTCTTCCCGGAGGGAACCCGCTCGCCGGACGGCCGCCTCTACCGCGGCCGCACCGGCGCGGTCCGCCTGGCCGCACAGGTCGGCGTGCCACTGGTCCCGGTCGGCATCCGCGGCACCTCCCCGGGCGGCCCACTCCTGCGACCGGTCTCCATCACCTTCGGCCCGGCCATCGATCCGCCGGCCGCGGACAGCGCGCCGGCTTCGATCCGCGCTCTGACCGATGAACTGATCTCCCGGATCCAGGGGCTGACCGGTCAGCAGTATGTGCCGGCCTACGCCAACTCATCCAGGGACCGCACCACGTAGGTGGCGGTGACGCCGGCCGGAAGGCCGCGGCCCCGGCGGTCGACGAAGGCGGTGTCGATCTCAAGGGCGGTGGCGCCGGCCAGGTCGGCGTCGACGGAGTCGCCGACGTGGAGGACGTCGCCGGGGTCCATCCCGAGCTTGTTCAGCGCCATCAGGAACGGCTCGGGCCTCGGCTTGTAGGCACGTGCGTCCTCGCTCGTCACCACACCCTCCACCACGATCCGGTGGTGGAGCAGCACCCGTTCCAGATCTCCGCGGTCCACGTCGGACACGAGGCAGACCGGAGCGTCGACAGTCTCCAGGAACCGCAGGCCGTCCTCGAACGCACGCGCCGTTCGCCCCTGCGCCCACACCGCCCGCGCGTCCATCCGCACACCGAAGTGCGCCGCGGTCTCCGCGACACTCCGGACGGTCAGTTCGGCGAGCGAGCGGAACCGGGGGCCGTGCGCCTCCTCGGCCGCCGCCCAGATCCTGTTCTCCCAGTCCTCGACCACCGCCTCCAACGACATTTCTGACATTTCCGAAATGTGTTTGCAGGCGGCCAGAACGCGGGACTCATCGTCCTCGATCAGCGTGCCGAAGACGTCGACCAGGTACCCCCGGTAGTCCATCTACTCGGAGTCGCTCCGGCGCCGGTCGATCGCCACGTAAGAACCAGGCTGCGACTTCGCGACCTTCTTCATCTCCGAGGCCACCGCGATCACCACCCGAGGGTCGGTGAACCGCCGCCCGTCCGCGGTCGTCTGCGCCACCCCGATGGAGAGCGTCACCAGCGCGGCCTTCTGCTTGTTGCCGCGCCGGTCCGGCACCTCGATGTAGCCGCGTTGCGCGTCCTTCGACTCATACAGCCGGTCGGCGACCTGCTCGAAGTCGGTGACAGTCCGCTTGGTCAGCGGCAGCACCTGCTCCGGCGCGCAGATGAACACGAAGTCGTCGCCGCCGATGTGGCCCAGGAAGATCGACGGTTTGCCGGTCTCGCCGGCGGCCCGCTGCAGGCTCCGGGCCAGAGCCTGGATGAACTCGTCGCCGCGGTCGAACCCGTACACGTCGTTGACGCTCTTGAACCGGTCGATGTCGATGTAACCCACCGAGTATTCGCCGCCACCGCGCATCCGGTCGCCGATCTCCCGGCGGACCCGGGCGTTGCCGGGCAGCCCGGTCAGCGGCGACACCTCGCGGAACT
The DNA here is from genome assembly GCF_040681145.1 of Actinoplanes sp. NPDC051861. Classification (NCBI taxonomy): domain Bacteria; kingdom Bacillati; phylum Actinomycetota; class Actinomycetes; order Micromonosporales; family Micromonosporaceae; genus Actinoplanes; species Actinoplanes sp. NPDC051861. The sequence continues at coordinate 343,174 of NZ_JBFAYE010000006.1, read as the reverse complement.
CCTTGTTGCGGCGCAGCGTGGTGGTGACCCGGGTGATCAGCTCGGACGTGTCGAACGGCTTGACCAGGTAGTCGTCGGCACCCGCCTTCAGACCGTAGACCTTGTCCGCGGTCATCGACTTGGCGGTCAACATGATCACCGGCAGCGCCGACGTCAGCGGCTCCGCGCGCAACTGCCGGATCAGCTCGACCCCGTCCATCCGCGGCATCATCCAGTCGACGATCGCCAGGTCGGGCCGGTGCGTCTCCATGAGGTCGAGCGCCTCCTGGCCGTTGCCGGCCCGGATCACCTCGAACCCCTCGATCTTGAGGTTGAACTCGACGAAGCCGGCTATGTCCTTGTCGTCGTCGACCACCATGATCAGGTCGGGGCCGGTCTCCGGTTCCAGCTCCAGAGGGTCGATCTCGGGTCGCGACTCAGCCGTGCTCATCGCACCTTCCTGGACTACGCCGTGTCATGAATCTCGATGATGGTCCCGCGAGACCGTCTCACGCCACCCCCATTTTCGCCGCAGCGAGCGCCCGCAGGTTCCGGATCGCCTCGGCCGGGTCGGCGGCGCCGTAGACAGCGGTGCCCGCGACGAACGCGTCGGCGCCCGCCTCGGCGGCCTGCTCGATGGTGTCCGCCGCGATGCCGCCGTCCACCTCGACCCGTACCTCCAGCTCGTTGACCGAGATCCGGCGGCGCACGTCACGCACCTTGCCGAGCATCTCCGGCATGAAGGCCTGCCCGCCGAAACCGGCCTTGATCGTCATGATCAGGATCGTGTCGACATAGGGCAGGAGCTCCAGGTACGGCTCGACGGGGGTGTCCCGGTCGATCGCCAGGCCGGCCTTGGAACCGGCGGCACGCAGCGTCTTGGCGAGCGCCACCGGGTCGTCGCAGGCCTCCGCGTGGAACGTGACGTTGTAGGCGCCCGCCTCCGCGTAACCCGGCGCCCACCGCTGCGGGTCCGTGATCATCAGATGCACGTCGAACGGGATCGTGGTCGCCTTCCGCAGGCTCTGCACGATCGGCAGCCCGAGCGTCAGATTAGGCACGAAGTGGTTGTCCATGACATCCACGTGCACCCAGTCGGCTGACCCCTCGATGGCGTGCACCTCCTCCGCAAGCCGCGAGAAGTCGGAGGCGAGGATGCTCGGCGCGATGATCGGCGATCGTTCCACGCTGCGAGTCTATGACCTGTCCCGCGAACCCGAGACGAGGTACACACCCGGCCGGCACCCACACAGCCCCGGCCCCACCAAACCGGCCTCACCGCCAGCCACCGAACCCGGCCGGCGCCCACGCAGCCCTCCACCCCACCAGACCTGCCTCACCGCCGGCCGACCAGAGCCGGCTGGCATTCGCGCAAGTGGGCAGGGGACGGAACCTGTGTGAACGCCAGCCGGATCGACTCAGCTGGTGCGGCGCAACACCGCCAGGAACATGGCGTCGGTGCCGTGGCGGTGCGGCCACAGCTGCACCGTCGGACCCGGGCCCAGCCCCGGCATGCCCGGCGGCAGCAGCGGGCGGGCGTCCACGAAGTCCACCTCGACGCCGCTGCGCCGGGACCCCTCGCTGACCGTCACCTGCGTCTCCACCATGTGCGGGGAACACGTCACATACGCCACCACACCGCCCGGCCGTACCGCGCGCAGCGCCGCGACCAGCAGCTCGCGCTGCAGGCGGGTCAGCGGCGGCAGGTCGGCCGGCGTCCGGCGCCAGCGCGACTCGGGGCGCCGCCGCAGCGAGCCCAGGCCGGTGCAGGGCGCGTCGACGAGCACCCGGTCGAAGGACTCCTCCGGCAGGTCCGGGTCGCGGCCGACGGACCGGCCGTCCATCGGGAACACCGTCACCGGCATCCCCTCGGTGGCCTGCTCGACCAGCCGGGCCCGGTGCTCGGCCACCTCGACCGCGGTCACCTCGGCGCCACGGCCCGCGGCGATCGCACCCATGAGGCCGGTCTTGCCGCCCGGCCCGGCGCACAGGTCCAGCCAGCGGGTGTCCCGGCCCTCGATCGGCGCGGCCAGCAGCGCGGCCGCCACCAGCTGCGAGCCCTCGTCCTGCACGTGTGCGCGACCCTGCCGGATCGCGGCCAGATCGCGCGGCGCGCCGCCGTTCAGATAGACGGCGTACGGCGAGAACGCGCCGGGCACGCCGTCCACCTCGTCGGCCAGGTCCACGGCCTCGGCCCGGCCCGGTCGCGCGCACAGGTGCACGACGGGCGGCTGGTTGTCCTCGATCAGCAGCCGGGCGGTGTCCTCCAGGTCGCCGCCGAGCGCCTCGGAGAACGCGCGAATCACCCATTCGGGGTGGTGGTGGACCACGGCCAGGTTGCCGACCGCGTCGGTCTCGTAGTCCGGCGCCACCCGCGTCAGCCACGCGTCCAGCGGCGTCTCGGAGATCGTCCGCATCACCGCGTTGGCGAACCCGGCCGCGCCCGGCGCCACCGAACGGACCAGGTCGACCGTCTGGTTCACCGCGGCGTGCGCGGGCACCCGGGTGTAGAGCAACTGGTACGCCCCGAGGCGCAGCGCGTCCCGGGCCGGCGGGTCGATCCGCGCCACCTCCCGACCGGCGGCCGCCCCGACGATCAGGTCGAGGGTGCCGAGTGCACGCAGCGTCCCGTACGTCAGCTCGGTCGCGAACGCCGCGTCCCGGCCGCTCAGACCCATCCCGCCCAGGATGTCGCCGAGGACGAGGTTCGCGTACGCGTCATCGCGATGCACCGCGGCGATCGCCTCGTACGCCGCCTGCCGTGCCGGATCCGACGGCGGGCGACCGCCCCGCGGAGCCCGCCCACTCCGCCCGTCGCGGGGGTGTCCCGGGCCGCTCGGCCGGCTCGGCCGGCCACCGTGCGGCCGCGAGGCCCTGTGCTCAGTCAAGAAAGCTTCTCCCCAGCCTCGATCCGCATGCCACGCGCCCAGTCGGTCGCCGACATCGGTTTCTTTCCCGCCGCACGCACCTCACCCAGCTGCACCGGGGTGGTCGCCGTGCCGGCCAGCACCTGCTTGCGCTCCACGAGCAGCTCGCCCGGCTTCAGCTGCGGCGCGTTCGCCACCGGCCGCACCGGGCCCAGCTTGAGCCGCTCGTCACGCAACGTCGTCCACGCGCCCGGCGCCGGGGTGCAGGCTCGGATCCGCCGGTCCACCGCGAACGCCGGATCGTCCCACCGGACCCGGGCGTCGTCGACGGTCAGTTTCGGCGCGAACGTGACACCGTCGGCCGGCTGCGTGTGCGCCCGCGCGGTGCCCGCCTCGATCGCGTCGAGCACCGCCACGAGCAGGCCCGCGCCCTCGACGGCGAGCCGGTCGAGGAGGTCGCCGGACGTGTCGTTGAACCGGATCTGATCGGTGAGCGTGCCGTAGACCGGTCCGGTGTCCAGCCCCGCCTCCAGCTCGAAGACGCTGGCGCCGGTCACCTCGTCGCCGTGCAGGACGGCGTGCTGCACGGGTGCGGCACCACGCCAGGCGGGCAGCAGCGAGAAGTGCAGGTTCACCCAGCCGTGTTTCGGGATCTCCAGCGCCGCGGGCGGGACCAGAGCACCGTACGCGACCACGGGCACACAGTCGGGCGCGAGCTCGCGCAGCCGCTCCTGGAACTCGGGGTCGCGCGGCTTCTCCGGGGTGAGCACCTCGATGCCGCGCTCGTCGGCCCACGCCCCGGCGGGCGAGCGGACCAGCCGGCGCCCGCGACCGGCCGGGGCGTCCGGGCGGGTCACGACGGCCACCAGCTCGTGCCCGGAGGCGGCGATCGCGTCCAGGCTCGGCACGGCAACCGCGGGTGTACCGGCGAAGATCAGGCGCATGCCCTCACCGGCCCAGCCCGAAGATGCCCCGGCCGTGCGGGCTCTCCTTGACGGTGGGCGGCTTGGCAGCGTCGTACCACTCCGCGGTGCGGATCTGCTTCATCGCGTCCTTGCGGGCGGCGGCGTCCAGCCGGTCCAGGAAGAGCACCCCGTCCAGGTGGTCGGTCTCGTGCTGCACACAGCGCGCCATCAGACCCGTGCCGACCAGCTGGATCGGGTCGCCGTGCTCGTTGAAGCCGTTGGCGACGACGTTCTGCCGGCGTTTCGTGTCGATGTAGATGCCGGGGATGGAGAGACAGCCCTCCGGCCCGTCCTGCTCCTCGTCGTCCGGGAAGGAGAGCGTCGGGTTCACGATGTGCCCGACCACGTCGTCCACGTCGAACGTGAAGACCCGCAGACCGACGCCGAGCTGCGGCGCGGCGAGTCCGGCGCCGCCCTCGTCCTGCATGGTCTCGATCAGATCCTTGACGAGGTTGCGCAGTTCCTTGTCGAAGTCGGTGACGGAATCGGCGGGCGTACGCAGAACCGGGTCGCCGAACAGACGGATGGGCTGGACGGTCACGCGGTGGTACTCCTGACTCTGGTGAACGGCACACGACCAGTTTACGGAGTGCCGATCCTCAGAAAAGGTCGGCCGGATCCACTTGGACACGCACGGTCAGCGGGGCCTTGCGCGCGCTGCGCACCCCGGCGGCCTCATGCAGCGCCTTGGCCAGGGCGTGAGCGCCGGAACGCGACACTCGCAACAGCATCCGCTCCTGCTCGTCGGCGGCCGGCACCGGGCCGAGCACCTCCACCCCGTCCGGCAGCCGGGCCAGCGACAACAGCTCGGCGACGGCGGCGGCCTGCCCGGTGACGCTCGCCATCCGCGCGGCCGGCGGGAACCCGAGTTCGCGGCGTTCGGCCAGCTCACGAGCGGCGAACCAGCCGGGATCCCAGCGCAGCAGCGCCTGCACCGGCGCCAGCCCGCCGTCCGCGACCACGATCACCCGGCCACCGTCGGGCGCGCTCCGGGCCAGCGCGGCGGCGTTCAGCCAGCGGCGCATCGTCTCCTCGGCGGCGCGCAGGTCGGCCCGGCTCAGCAGCGCCCACGTGTCGAGCAGCAGCACCGCGCCAAACCCACCCTCGGCGACCGGCTCGGCCCCCGGCGTCGCCACCACCAGTGCAGCCTCCGCCGGAACCGTGTCCAAGATCTCGTCCCGGCCGGATGTGCGCACCGGCACACCGGCGAACGCCCGCCCGAGCTCCTCAGCCGTGCGTTTGGCCCCGGTCACCGAGGCGCGCAGCCTGCGTTCGCCACAGGCAGGGCATGTGTACGCGGCACTCGCTCGGCCGCACCAGTGACAAATCGGGACGTCCCGGGCGCCCTGCAGGCCCAGCGGCCCCGAACAGTGCGGACACCGCGCCGGAGTGCGGCACTCAGCACACGCCACCGACGGCAGATAGCCCCGTCGCGGCACCTGCACCAGCACCGGGGCACCGGCCTGCAGCGCCTGCCGCGCCGCCTGCCACGCCAGACTCGGCAGCCGCGCACTCACCGCACCCGGGTCCCGCGCCAGCTGCGGATCGTCCCCGGTCGGCGCGATGGCCGGCGCCCGCCGCCGCAACGTCACCCGCGCCGCCACGATCTCCCGGGCCCACCCGGTCTCCAGCAGCAGCTGCGCCTCACCGGTCCGCGCGAACCCACCCACCAGCGCCGCGCAATCGGCCAGCTGCGCCCGTGTCAGCAGCACGTCGCGGGCATGCGGGTACGGCGAGCGCGGCTCAGCGTGCAGGTCGTCACCGTCGTCCCAGATCATCACCAGCCCGACCTTGGGCACCGGCGCCCACATCGCCGCCCGGGTCCCCACCACCACCGGCACCCGGTGACGGCTGGCGGCCAGAAACCGCCGATATCGCTCGGCGGGCCCCAGAGCCGCGTTCAGAGCGACATGACGGCCCTCCCCCAGCACCTCCCCCAGCGCCCGGTCCACCCGCCCCAGATCCCGCGCGTCAGCAACGACGACGACAACGCCCCGCCCCCCGCGCACCGCGGCAGCCGCCGCCTCAGCAATCCGCCGAGGCCACTCCTCCCCCGGCAGCGCCGACCAGACACCCCGAGCGGGCCGCCCCTCCTCGATCGCCCGCAGAAACGCGGTCCCCGCCTCATAGGAGTCCCACCCCCCAACCTCAGCCCCGCCCCGAACCCCCGCCTCAGCCCCGCCCCGAACCCCCGCCTCGGAGCCGCCCCGAACCCCCGCCTCGGAGCCGCCCCGAACCCCCGCCTCGGGCCCGGCCTGGACCCCCTCCTCGACGCCCGCCTGAACCCCGTCCCCGGAGCCCGCCTGAATCCCGTCCCCGGAGCCGACCCGAACCCCGTCCCCAGAGCCGGCCCGGATCCCCGCATCGACGCCGGCCCGGACCCCCTCCTCGGGACCCGCCTCAGCGTCCTCTCGCCCTGGCGCCACGGTCTGCGACTCCACCCGCGCATGCCGGGGCGGCACCGCAAGCCGCAGCACATCAGACAGATTTCCGGCATAACGATCCGCCACCGCCCGCGCCAGCCGGGCCACCTCGGGGTCGAGCACCTGCTCGGGCGACACCACCTTCTCCAGGTAGGCCAGTTTCCCGCCGTGCTCCGAGCTCTCCACCCGCTCCAGCAGGAACCCACTCACCAGCTGCCCGGCGAACCGCACCTTGACCCGCACACCGGGCTGCGCCGCCTCGTCATCGGTAGCCGACACCAGATAGTCGAACGGCCGATCCAGATGCGGCAGCGCCACATCCACACAGACACGTGCCACGGGCAGCCGCTCCGCCGGCTCCCGCTCGCTGCGCGTCCCCTTACCTGCCATCGCCGAACATTCTGCCCGGCCCCTCTGACATTCCCCGCCGCACGCCCACGACACAGTGCCGGGAGAACGAACGTTCTATCTGCCACCGCCGCCGCGGACCGCCGTCACAGACCTCGGGCCACCAAGCCGCCCAGAGCCGGCTCCCCCGCCCAACATCCACAAAAGGCGTCGGCGGCGCACTCCTGCGCTTCGCGCAGCCAGGCGCAGGCACGACCGGGAATCGCCCGGGGTGACGCGGGCGGGGGGCGAGGCGGGGCGAGCCGGGGCAGGCCGGAACGGGACGAGCCGGGGCAAGCCGGAACGGGACGAGCCGGGGCAAGCCGGAACGGGACGAGCCGGGGCAAGCCGGAACGGGACGAGCCGGGGCAAGCCGGAACGGGACGAGCCGGGGCAAGCCGGAACA
>NZ_JBFAYE010000006.1:202776-336049 GCF_040681145.1 Actinoplanes sp. NPDC051861 | reverse complement strand
CGGGACGAGCCGGGGCAAGCCGGAGCGGAGCGAGCCGGGGCAGGCCAGAGCGGGGCGAGGCAGGGCGGGGCGAGGCGGGGGCGAGGCGGGGCGACGCAGGAACAGGAAGCGCGGCGGCTCAGTGCGCCAAACAACTAACCCGCTCAGTCCGCAGATCGATCTCCACAACATCAGGAAACCGCAACTCCGACCAGAACCCCGCCGGATCAGGATCAAGCTGATACCTGCTCGCCATCCACACCGTAGGAGCGAGCCCATGCGTACCGATCACCAGAGTGCGCCCGCGCCCCGCAGCCTCCGCCGCATGCCGGACCACCGCCGCGTCGAAGCGCGACACCACCTCCGACTGCGGTTCCCACCCCTCCGGGCAGACCCCGCCCGCATACGCGAGCGCCGCCGCGTGGTACTCCTCCTCGTGCGAGAACCACACATGCGGCCGATGAACCTCGACCAGATCCGCGTCGGTCACGACCCGCTGCGCGCCGGCGATCTCCTGCATCGTCTGCGCGGCCTTCGGCTCCGTGCTGGAGACGTAGTAGGCCGGATGGCTGACGTGCAGCCGCAGCAGCCGGGCGGCGACCCGGCTGTCCCACGCGAGGGGCCACCGATCCGACGGCACCTCCGGATCGACCTTCGGCATCGCGTGCCGGACGATGATCACCCGTTCACCCTGAACAGCCGTCATCGCCGAAGAGTAGCCGCCAGAACCACCCTGAACTCTCATGCGAACAAACACGCAAACGGCAACCAGACGGATCATGCCGAGGTCACAGAGTTTTGGAATGACCCAAAAAAGTGACCGGCGCTCCCCCAGGAGGGAACGCCGGTCACATGAAACAGCCTAGGAAGCGGCGTTCTTCAGGTCCTGCGCGCGGTCCGTGCTCTCCCAGCGGAGATCCGGCAGCTCACGGCCGAAGTGACCATAGGCGGCGGTCTGCTGGTAGATCGGCCGCAGCAGGTCCAGGTCGCGGATGATCGCGGCCGGCCGCAGGTCGAACACCTCGTTGATCGCCTTCTCGATCCGCTCGACCGGGACGTTCTCGGTGCCGAACGTCTCGACGAACAGCGACACCGGGTGCGCCTTGCCGATCGCGTAGGCAACCTGGGTCTCGCAGCGCTCGGCGAGGCCCGCGGCGACCACGTTCTTGGCGACCCAGCGCATCGCGTACGCCGCGGAGCGGTCCACCTTGGACGGGTCCTTGCCGGAGAAGGCGCCGCCGCCGTGGCGGGCGTAGCCACCGTAGGTGTCCACGATGATCTTGCGGCCGGTCAGGCCGGCGTCGCCCATCGGGCCGCCGATCTCGAAGCGGCCGGTCGGGTTCACCAGCAGGCGGTAGCCCTCGGTGTCCAGGCCGAGGCCCTCCAGCTCGGGCGCGATGACGTGCTCGCGGACGTCCGGGGTCAGCAGCGACTCCAGGGAGATGTCCGCGGCGTGCTGCGACGAGACGACGACCGTGTCGAGGCGGACGGGGCGCAGACCGTCGTACTCGATCGTGACCTGGGTCTTGCCGTCCGGACGCAGGTAGGGGATGGTGCCGTCCTTGCGGGCGGCGGACAGCCGGCGGGCCAGCCGGTGCGCGAGCGCGATCGGCAGCGGCATCAGCTCGGGCGTCTCCGAGCAGGCGAAGCCGAACATCATGCCCTGGTCGCCGGCGCCCTGCGCGTCCAGGACGTGCTCGCTGTCACCGGAACGCAGCTCGATGGCGCTGTCGACGCCCTGCGCGATGTCCGGCGACTGCGAGCCGATGGAGACGCTCACGCCGCAGGAGGCGCCGTCGAAGCCCTTCTTCGACGAGTCGTAACCGATGCGCAGGATGGTGTCGCGCACGATGCTCGGGATGTCGGCGTACGCCTGGGTGGTGACCTCACCCGCCACGTGCACCTGGCCGGTGGTGATCAGGGTCTCCACCGCGACGCGGCTGCGCGGGTCCTGCGCCAGCAGGGCGTCGAGAATGCCGTCGCTGATCTGGTCAGCGATCTTGTCCGGGTGGCCTTCCGTGACCGACTCGGAGGTGAACAGGCGGCGTGCCACGGTGCTCCTCAGATTTGTCGAATACAACGTAACGCGGAAGTGTAGTCAGCCCTGCCGGGCGTCACGGACCTGGGCATCCAGCCGTGCCACGACGTGGTCGAATATCCTATCCGCCACATCGCCTTTCGGCAGTTCGCCGAGAGCCTCGGTGGCACCGTCGGCGCCCAGCAGCGTGACCGTGTTCCGATCCTGGCCGAACACCAGGTCCGGACCCACCTCGTTAACGACGATCAGGTCTGCACGTTTCCTCACCAGCTTGGCACGTGCGTGTTCAAGAGCGTCGTGAGTCTCGGCCGCGAATGCAACCAGCACCTGACCGGGGCGCTTGCCCGCGCCCAGTTCAGCGGCGATGTCCGGGTTCGTGCTCAGCACGATCGGAGAGGGCTTCCCGTCGTCGGTCTTCTTGATCTTCTGCGTCGCGACGGCCTCGGGCCGGAAGTCCGCCGGCGCCGCCGCCATCACCACCACGTCCGCCGAAGCGGCCGCCTCCACCGTGGCTTTTCGCAGCTCCTCGGTGGTGCCGACACGGATCAGGTCGGCTCCGGCCGGGTCGGGCAACGCGACGTTCGCGGCGATCAGCGTCACTCGCGCGCCCCGGGCCAGCGCCGATTTCGCCAGCGCGTAGCCCTGCTTGCCGGACGACCGGTTTCCGAGGAATCGCACCGGATCGAGCGGCTCCCGCGTCCCACCCGCCGTCACCACCACATGGCGGCCATCAAGATCAAGATCAAGATCAACACCCCTTCGATGTACGCGTAGAGCGAACTCGAAGATGGCGGAGGGATCCGGCAGACGGCCCTTCCCGGTGTCCGTACCGGTGAGCCGGCCCACCGCGGGCTCGATCACGATCGCCCCGCGTGCCCGCAGCGTCGCCACGTTCGCCCTCGTCGCCGGGTTCTCCCACATCTCGGTGTGCATCGCCGGCGCGTACACGATCGGGCACGTGGCCGTGAGCAGCGTGTTCGTCAGCAGGTCGTCCGCGATCCCGTGCGCCGCCTTGGCCAGCAGGTCCGCCGTCGCCGGCGCCACCACGACCAGCTCCGCCGCCCGCCCGATCGCCACGTGCGGCACCTCGTGCACGTCCTCCCACACCTCGGTGACCACCGGCCGCCCGCTGAGCGCCGCCCACGTCGGCTCCCCCACGAACTTCAGCGCCGACGCCGTCGGCACCACCCGCACCCCGTGCCCCGACTCGGTGAACAGCCGCAGCAACTCACAGGCCTTGTAAGCGGCGATCCCCCCGCCGACCCCAAGAACAACCTCGGCCACGAACACCCTCCGTAACGGATCGACCCCAGATAACAATTGGTCCCGCGCCCATTATCTGGGACGCGGGACCAAGAGTGCGTAGCGCGATGGTGAGAGGCGGTCACGCTCAGCGACCGCAGCCGTCTTACGGGTTGTCGGTCGCCTCGGCGGTCAGCAGGCCCGCGTTGATCTCGCGCATCGCGATGGAGAGAGGCTTCTCCTGCGGCGTGGTCTCAACCAGGGGACCGACGTACTCGAGGAGGCCCTCACCGAGCTGGCTGTAGTAGGCGTTGACCTGGCGGGCGCGCTTGGCCGCGAAGATCACCAGCGAGTACTTCGACGAGGTCTTGTCGAGCAGCTCGTCGATAGGCGGGTTGGTGATGCCTTCGGGGTTCGCGATGGTTCCCACTGTGGTGAAATCCTTAATGATCGTGAGCTTGGGCCGGCGTCAAATATGACGAACCGAGCAAGCCTACCAGTTCGTCCGCCGCACGCTCGACGAAGTCGTTCACGACGGTGACGTCGAACTCGGCCTCAGCAGCCATTTCTTCGTCCGCGTGGTGCAGGCGGCGGGCGATCGTCTCCTCGTCGTCGGTGCCCCGGCCGATGAGACGGCGCTTGAGCTCCTCGACGCTGGGCGGGGCCAGGAACACCAGCTGCGCGTCCGCCATCGCCGCACGGACCTGCCTGGCGCCCTGAAGGTCGATCTTCAGCAAAACGGGCCGGCCCTGTTGGAGCCAGCCCTCGACCTGTGCCCGCGGCGTCCCGTAGAGGTTGCCCGCGAATTCCGCCCACTCCAGCAGCTGCCCGCCGTCGATCAGGCGCTGGAACTCGGACCGGGTCACGAAGTGGTAATGCTCTCCGTCGGTCTCGTAGTCCCGTTTCTTACGGGTCGTCACCGACACGGACAGCCTGATCCAAGGCGAGCGCGCCCGGATCAGCTCGATCACGCTGTCCTTCCCGACCCCTGAGGGGCCGGACAGGACGGTGAGTCGGGCTGCCGGGCGCGCGTCGTCATCCATGCTCACGGCTCATTCCTACACGAGCCGGTGAGTCAGTTCGCAGCGAACTCCCCCAGGAGGGCCTTCCGCTGCTGGTCGCCGAGACCCCGGAGCCGGCGGCTCTCGGCGATCTTCAGCTTCTCCATGATCTGCGTCGCGCGGATCTTGCCGATGCCCGGCAGCGCCTGAAGCACGGCCGAGACCTTCAGCTTGCCGACGACCTCGTCCCCCTCCGCGCGGTCGAGCACGGCGGCGAGGGTGGTCTTCCCGGACTTGAGCTGTTCCTTGAGCTCAGCCCGAGCCTTGCGAACTTCCGCGGCCTTCTCCAGCGCAGCTTGGCGCTGTTCGGGGCTCAGTGACGGGAGCGGCACCAGTTCTCCTCAGGTCCCTATCGCGCTGGTAGCAATACCGGCGCTTTGTGAAACGTGGTGTGCCAGGGAACCAAAGGGGCATGTGGTTCCCGGCGCCCGGAAAACTAGCGGTCAACGGCGGTTTCGGCAACGTCGGGGTACCCCCGCACCCGCGCCGGTAACCAGGCCGTTTCACCCGAGGGCGGCTCGGCAGTCGTCCAGAACGCGGCTCGTCGCGGCCCGCAGAGCAGCGATTTCGGGGCCCGCGGCGAGGACCTCGCGTGAGTACGAGGGCAACACGTTCCGCAGGCTTTCGCCGAAGACCGCGCGCAGGTCGGCGGGGGTGGCGCCCTGCGCTCCGAGGCCCGGCGAGAGCAGCGGTCCGTTGATCTTGGAGAGGTCGTGGCCGGTCTCGCCGATCGTCGCGCCGACGACCAGGCCGAGGCTGCCGATCGGCCGCGCACCCGCGTTGACCTGCGAAATCTCGTCTACAACCGTTTGCGCCACGGTTTTTCCGGACGCCGTGACGGCGTGCTGGACGGACGGCCCCTCGGGGTTCGAGGTCAACGCGAGGACGAAGACTCCGCCCCCGTGAGCGGCCGCCTGGTCGAACGCCGGCTGCAGAGAGCCGACCCCGAGATAGGGACTCACAGTAATCGCGTCGGCACGCAGAGAACTCGCCGGATCCAGATATGCGGACGCGTACGCGGCCATCGTCGAGCCGATGTCGCCACGTTTCACATCGAGAAGGACAAGAGCGCCGGCCTCTCGCGACTGTCGGATAGTTGACTCAAGAATAGCGATGCCACGTGACCCAAATCTCTCAAAAAACGCGGACTGCGGCTTCAGAACAGCCACCCGATCGGCCAGCGCGTCGACCACCGTACGGGCGAAGCGTTCCAGGCCGGCGAGGTCGTCGGAGAGGCCCCATCGGGCGAGGAGCGAGGCGTGCGGGTCGATGCCCACACAGAGCGGCCCGCGGTCCGCCACGGCCGCGGAAAGGCGTTCGCCGAAGGTCTCCATGAAGATTTCCCTCTTCCGTGTCAGCTAGCCGCCACCGCGGCGGCGATTCCCGCGGTAATGCGGGCCAGGTCGTCGTCGTCCGCCACGAAGGGCGGCATCGTGTAGATCAGGTCCCGGAACGGGCGCAGCCAGACCCCTTCGGCGACAGCGGCCGCGGTCGCCTTCGGCAGATCCACGTCGTGGTCCATCTGGACGACACCGATCGCGCCGAGAACACGCACGTCCGCGACACCTCGCTCGGCGCGGAGCGGTTCCAGGCCGTCTTTCAGACGGCTTTCCATGAGGGGTACGCGAGAAGCCCACCCCCCGTCGGCGAGGAGCCCGAGTGAGGCGTTCGCCACGGCACAGGCGAGCGGGTTGCCCATGAAGGTCGGGCCGTGCGCCAGGCCGCCACCGTCACCGGCCGAGATCGCCGACGCCACCTCCGCGGTGCACAGCGTCGCCGCCAGCGTCAGGTATCCCCCGGTCAGCGCCTTGCCGAGGCACATGATGTCCGGGCTGATCCCGGCGTGCTCGGCCGCGAAGAACCGCCCGGTCCGCCCGAACCCGGTGGCGATCTCGTCGAGGATCAGGAAGATCCCGTGCGCGGCCGTCGCCTCCCGCAGGACCCGCAGGTACTCCGGATGGTGGAACCGCATCCCGCCCGCGCCCTGTACCACCGGCTCGACGATCACCGCGGCCAGCTCGTCCGCGTGCCGCTCGATCATCGTGGTCAGCTCGGTGGCGTACGCCTCGTCGAACTCGGCCGGTGGCGGCCCGGCGAAGACCTGTGCGGGCAGCACACCGGTCCAGAGCGCGTGCATGCCGCCCACCGGGTCGCAGACGCTCATCGGGTGGAACGTGTCGCCGTGATATCCGCCACGCCAGGTCCCGAGCCGCTGCCGGCCGGGCCGTCCGAGGGCCCGCTGCGCCTGCAGCGCCATCTTGATCGCCACCTCGACGCCGACCGAGCCGGAGTCGCAGAGGAAGACGTGCTCCAGGCCGGGCGGGGTGAGCTCGACCAGGGTGGCGGCGAGCGTGATCGCCGGTTCGTGGGTGAGCCCGCCGAACATCACGTGGCTCATCCGCCCGGCCTGCTCGGCCAGGGCCGCGTCGAGGACCGGGTGCCGGTACCCGTGGATCGCCGCCCACCACGACGACATCCCGTCCACCACCTCGAGGCCGCCGGCCAGCCGCAGCCGCACCCCCTCGGCGCTCTCCACCAGGTACGGCTCGCTGCGGCCGGGCATCGGCCCGTAGGGATGCCAGACGTGCGCCCGGTCGAGCGCCAGCAGATCGCGCTCGACCGGGCTCACCGGGCGCGGTGGGAACGGATCGGGCGGGCGCTGCGGGCGACCGACCGCACGAGATCCGGGCCCCGGTAGATGAAGCCGCTGTAGAGCTGCACCAGCGAGGCGCCCGCGTCGAGCAGTCGTTTCGCGTCGTCAGCCGACATGACGCCGCCGACCCCGATGATCGGGAGGCGCCCGCCGGTCTGGTCGTGCACGAACTTGACCACCTGCCGGGACCGCTCGGTGAGCGGCTTGCCGGACAGGCCGCCGGCCTCGGCGGCCAGGTGCTGGTCGGACTCGGCGAGACCGTCCCGGGCGAGGGTGGTGTTGGTGGCGATCAGGCCGGCCGCGCCGTGCTCCAGGCAGACCTCCAGGAGGTCGGCGATGGCCGGCTCGGTCAGGTCCGGGGCGATCTTCACGAGCACCGGCACCGGGCCGCTCAGCGCCTTCAGGAGCGCCGCGATCGAGTCCCGGTCCTGCAGGGTGCGCAGGCCCGGCGTGTTCGGCGAGGAGACGTTCACCGCGATGTAGTCGGCGTACGGGTGCAGCAGCCGGTACGACGTCAGGTAGTCGTCGACGGCGTCCTCGAGCGGGGTGACCTTGGACTTGCCGAGGGAGACGCCCAGCGGGACCGGCAGCGGGCCGAGGGCGGCCAGTCGCTCGGCCAGAGCCGCGGCGCCCTCGTTGTTGAAGCCCATCCGGTTGATGATCGCCTCGCTGTCCCGGAGCCGGAACAGCCGCGGGCGGTCGTTGCCGGGCTGCGGCTTGGCGGTGACCGTGCCGACCTCGACGAAGCCGAACCCCAGCGCGGGCCACGCGGGCAGCGCGACCCCGTTCTTGTCCATGCCCGCCGCCAGACCGACCCGGTTCGGGAACCGGACGCCGAACACCTCCACCGGCGCGGAGAAGGCGTACCGGCGGCGCAGCGCGGCCAGGGCCGGCGTGGGCAGCGCGGCGAGCCGCTTCAGCGTCCACTCGTGGGCGTGCTCGGCGTCCCCGCCGCCCAGCCGGAACAGCACCGGCCGGACGGCGTCGCTGAACAGGTTCACTCGTTGCCCCGCAGAGCCTTGTGCAGGTCCTGCAGAGGCCGGACGGTCATGTCACCGCGCATCAGGGCCTCGATGCCCATCACGGCGGCGGCGGCACCCGGGACCGTGGTGATGCTCGGGACGTCGGCGGTGACGGCGGCGCTGCGGATCTCGTACCCGTCGAGGCGGGCGCTCGCGCCCGAGCCCTGCGGGGTGTTGATGATCAGCGAGATCTCGCCGGCCAGGATCAGCTCGACCGCGTTCTTCCTGCTCGGATCCTCGTAGTGCTTCGGGACGACCTCGCAGTCGATGCCGTACCGCCGCAGCACCTCGCCCGTGCCGGCCGTGGTGACGATCGTGAAGCCCAGGTCCGCGAGCCGCTTCACCGGGAAGATCATCGACCGCTTGTCCCGGTTGGCCACCGAGACGAAGACCTTGCCGCTGGTCGGCAGCGAGCCGTACGCGGCGGCCTGCGACTTGGCGAACGCCTGCCCGTAGCCCGCGTCGATGCCCATCACCTCGCCGGTCGACTTCATCTCCGGGCTGAGCAGGCTGTCGACGTTCTTGCCGGAGAGGGTGCGGAACCGCTTGAACGGCAGCACCGCCTCCTTGATCGCGATCGGCGCGTTGGCCGGCGTGGTGCCGCCGTCGCCGGTGGGCAGCAGCATGCCCTCGGCGCGCAGCTCCGCGATCGTGGCGCCCAGCATGATCCGGGCGGCCGCCTTGGCGAGCGGCACCGCGGTCGCCTTGGAGACGAACGGCACGGTCCGCGACGCCCGAGGGTTCGCCTCCAGCACGTAGAGGGTCTCGTCCTTGAGCGCGTACTGGACGTTGAGCAGGCCCCGCACCCCGACACCGCGGGCGATCGCCTCGGTGTAGCGGCGCACCTCGGCCAGGTGCGGCGCGGCCAGGTTGATCGGCGGCAGCGAGCAGGCCGAGTCGCCGGAGTGGATGCCGGCCTCCTCGATGTGCTCCATGACGCCGCCCAGGTAGACCTCGCCGTCCGCGTCGCAGAGCGCGTCCACGTCGATCTCGATGGCGTCGTCGAGGAACCGGTCGACCAGCACCGGGTGGTCCGGCGAGATCTCGGTGGCCCGCTCGATGTAGCCCTTGAGCGTCGGCTCGTCGTAGACGATCTCCATGCCCCGGCCGCCCAGCACGTACGACGGGCGGACCAGCACCGGGTAGCCGATCGCGTCGGCGATCGCTTTGGCGCCCTCGAAGCTCGTGGCGGTGCCGTGGTCGGGCGCGCGCAGCCCCGCCTCGTTCAGGACCGCGCCGAACAGCCCGCGGTCCTCGGCCAGGTCGATCGACTCGGGCGAGGTGCCGACGATCGGCACACCCGCCGCCTTGAGGCGGTCGGCCAGGCCGAGCGGCGTCTGCCCGCCCAGCTGGACGATCACGCCGATCACACCGGGGCCGCCGGCGGCCTTCCCGGAGCTGTCCTCGGCGTGGAACACCTCGAGGACGTCCTCGAAGGTGAGCGGCTCGAAGTAGAGCCGGTCAGCGGTGTCGTAGTCGGTGGAGACCGTCTCCGGGTTGCAGTTGACCATGACGGTCTCGTAGTCGGCCGCACGCAGCGCCTGGACCGCGTGCACACACGAGTAGTCGAACTCGATGCCCTGCCCGATCCGGTTCGGCCCCGAGCCCAGGATGAGCACCTTGGGCCGGTCGCTCGGCGCCACCTCGGTCTCCTCGTCGTACGACGAGTAGTGGTACGGGGTGTTCGCCTCGAACTCGGCGGCGCACGTGTCCACGGTCTTGTACACGGGGCGGATGCCGAGGCGGTGGCGCAGCGCGCGTACCCCCGCCTCGCCCGAAAGCTCGGGGCGCAGCACCGCGAGTTGCCGGTCGGAGAGCCCCGACCGCTTGGCCCGGCGCAGCAGTTCCTCGTCGAGAACCGGGGAGTCCAGGATCTCGGTGCGCAGGTCCACCAGGGCCTGGATCTCGTCGAGGAACCACGGGTCGATCCGCCCGCTGGCCTCGTGCACCTGCTCGACCGTCGCGCCGAGCCGCAGCGCCGCCTCGACCGTGTAGAGCCGGCCGTCGTGCGGTACGCGCAGCGCCTCCAGAGCCTCGTCCACGGTCTCGAACGTCGGCGCGGTCCAGAACCCGGCGGCCTTGGTCTCCATCGAGCGCATGGCCTTGTTGAGCGCCTCGGCGAAGTTGCGGCCCAGGCTCATCGCCTCGCCGACCGACTTCATCGTGGTGGTGAGCTCCTTGTCCGCGCCCGGGAACTTCTCGAACGCGAACCGCGGGATCTTGACGACCACGTAGTCGAGGGCCGGCTCGAAGGCGGCCGGCGTCTTGAGCGTGATGTCGTTGGGGATCTCGTCGAGGGTGTAGCCGATGGCCAGCTTCGCGGCGATCTTGGCGATCGGGAAGCCGGTGGCCTTCGACGCCAGCGCCGAGGACCGGGAGACCCGCGGGTTCATCTCGATGACGATGAGACGGCCGTTGTCCGGGTTGATCGCGAACTGGATGTTGCAGCCGCCGGTGTCCACGCCGACCTCGCGCAGCACCGCGATGCCCAGGTCGCGCAGCCGCTGGTACTCGCGGTCGGTCAGGGTCATGGCCGGTGCCACGGTGACGCTGTCGCCGGTGTGCACGCCCATCGGGTCGACGTTCTCGATCGAGCAGACGACCACGACGTTGTCGTGCTTGTCGCGCATCAGCTCGAGCTCGTACTCCTTCCAGCCGAGCACGCTCTCCTCGATGAGCACCTCGTGCACCGGGGAGGCGGCCAGGCCGGCGCCGGCGATCCGCTCCAGGTCCTCGGGCGTGTGCGCCATGCCGGAGCCGAGGCCGCCCATGGTGAACGAGGGCCGGATGACGACCGGCAGCCCGATCTCGGCGACCGTGTCGTTGACCTCGTCCATCGAGTGGCAGACCCGCGAGCGCGGGGTCTCGCCGCCGGCCTTGGCGACGATTTCCTTGAAGAGCTGCCGGTCCTCGCCCTTGCGGATGGCGTCGACGTTGGCGCCGATCAGCTCGACGCCGTACTTCTCCAGCACGCCGTTCTCGTGCAGCGCGATCGCGGTGTTCAGCGCGGTCTGGCCGCCCAGCGTGGGCAGGATCGCGTCCGGGCGCTCCTTGGCGATGACCAGCTCGACGAACTCGGGGGTGATCGGCTCGACGTAGGTGGCGTCGGCGAACTCCGGGTCGGTCATGATCGTGGCCGGGTTGGAGTTGACCAGGGAGACCCGGATGCCCTCCGCGCGCAGCACCCGGCAGGCCTGGGTGCCGGAGTAGTCGAACTCGCAGGCCTGTCCGATGACGATCGGGCCGGACCCGATCACCATGACGTGTTTGAGGTCTTCACGCTTCGGCATGTGGGTCAGCCCTTCTTTTCCACGAGCTCTACGAAGCGGTCGAACAGGTAGTCCGCGTCGTGCGGGCCGGCGGCGGCCTCGGGGTGGTACTGGACGGTGAACGCGGGCACGTCGATGCCCCGCAGGCCCTCGACCACGTTGTCGTTGAGGCAGACATGGGAGACCTCGACACCGCCGAAGTCGGTGTCGATCACGGTGTTCAGCGGGGCGTCCACGGCGAAACCGTGGTTGTGGCTGGTGACCTCGACCTTGCCGGTGGTCCTGTCGAGCACCGGCTGGTTGATGCCGCGGTGGCCGTACCCGAGCTTGTAGGTCCCGAAGCCGAGCGCCCGGCCGAGGATCTGGCTGCCGAAGCAGATGCCGAACAGCGGCACCTCGCGGCGCATCACCTCGCGGGCCAGGTTCACCGGGCCGTCGGCGGTGGCCGGGTCGCCGGGGCCGGGCGAGAAGAACACCGCGTCCGGGCTGACCTTGAGCAGGTCGTCGATGCTCGACGAGGCCGGGAAGATGTGCGTGGTGACGCCGCGCTCGGCGAGCCGGCGGGCCACGTTGCGCTTGATGCCCAGGTCGAGGGCGGCCACGGTGTAGCGGTGCTGTCCCACGGCCTCGACGGTGTAGACCGCCTTCGTGGTGACCTCGGCGGAGAGGTCGGCGCCGAGCATCTGCGGCGCGGTGCGCACCCGCTCCAGCAGCGACTGCGGGTCCAGATCGAGGCTCGACACGCCGACCCGCATGGCGCCCCGCTCGCGCAGGTGCCGGGTCAGCGCGCGGGTGTCGATCCCGCTGATGCCGACCACGCCCTCGGCGGACAGGCGCTCGCCCAGGTCACCGGTGGAGCGCCAGTTCGAGGGGCGGCGGGCCGGGTCGCGGACGACGTAACCGGCCACCCACATCCGGTCCGACTCGTCGTCCTCGTCGTTGACGCCGGTGTTGCCGATCTGCGGTGCGGTCTGCACCACGACCTGCCGGTGGTACGACGGGTCGGTCAGCGTCTCCTGGTATCCGGTCATGCCGGTGGTGAACACCGCCTCGCCGAACGTCTCCCCGGTTGCGCCGTAGGAAGCGCCGGTGAAGGTCCGGCCGTCCTCCAGAACAAGGATCGCTTTCGAGCTCACTTGACAGCCTTCCCGTCCAGAACCGTCGGTTCTCCCCGCAGGAAGGTCGCCACGATGCGACCGGGCAGGGTCATACCCGCGTACGGCGTGTTGCGGCTGCGGCTCGCCAGCTCGGCCGGGTCCACGACCCGCCGGGCGGACGGGTCCACCAGCGTCAGGTTGGCCGGCGAACCGGCCGTCAGCTCGCCACCGTGACTGTCGAGCCCGGCGATGCGGGCCGGTGCGATCGACATCCGGTCGGCGATCAGGTCCCAGTTCTCACCGAAGACGCTGAGCACGATCGGCAGCGCGGTCTCCAGTCCCAGCATGCCGGGCCGGGCGTACGACCACTCGCATTCCTTGTCCTGGACCGCGTGCGGGGCGTGATCGGTGGCGACCACGTCGATGACGCCGTCCAGCAGAGCCTGGCGGAGGGCTTCGACGTCGGCTCGCGTACGCAATGGGGGGTTGACCTTGAAAACCGGGTCGTAACCCGCCGCGAGCTCGTCGGTGAGCAGGAGATGATGCGGGGTCACCTCGGCGGTCACCCGGACGCCGCGGGCCTTCGCCTGGCGCAGCACCTCGACCGAACCGGCGGTGGACACGTGGCAGACGTGCAGGCGGCTGCCGACGTGCTCGGCGAGCAGCACGTCCCGGGCGATGATCGCCTCCTCGGCCACCGCGGGCCAGCCGGTCAGACCGAGCCGGGTGCTGACCTCGCCCTCGTGCATCTGCGCGCCCTCGGTGAGCCGCGGCTCCTCGGCGTGCTGGGCGATGACACCGTCGAACGCCTTCACGTACTCCAGGGCGCGGCGCATCAGCTTCGGGTCGGCCACACAGAACCCGTCGTCGGAGAAGATCCGCACGTTGGCCGCGGAGGTCGCCATCGCGCCCAGCTCGGCCATCTGCTTGCCGGCCAGGCCGACCGTGACCGCGCCGATCGGCTGGACGTCGACCAGGCCGGCCTCGCGACCCAGGCGCCAGACCTGCTCGACCACGCCTGCCGTGTCGGCGACCGGTGAGGTGTTCGCCATCGCGCAGACCGCGGTGTATCCGCCCAGCGCAGCGGCCCGTGAACCGGTCTCGACCGTCTCGGCGTCCTCGCGGCCGGGCTCGCGCAGGTGGGTGTGCACGTCCACGAGTCCGGGCAGAGCGACCAGTCCGGCGGCGTCGATCACTTCGGCCTGGTTGTCCGGCTCATCGGAAATAATGCCGTCTTTGATGAAAAGGTCGGTCGGCTGGGCGCCGAGGATCGAGACGCCCTTGAGCAGGTACGCCATCACTTGCCTCCCAAAAGCAGGTAGAGGACGGCCATCCGGACGCTGACGCCGTTGGCGACCTGTTCGACGATGGTGGAGCGGGGTGAGTCGGCCACCTCGGGAGCGATCTCCATGCCCCGGTTCATCGGGCCGGGGTGCATGACGATCGCGTGCTCCGGGAGCCTCCGCATGCGCTGCATGTCGAGGCCGTACCGGCGGCTGTACTCGCGGGCGGACGGGAAGTAGGAGTCCTGCATGCGCTCGGTCTGCACGCGCAGCATCATCACCACGTCGCTGTCCGGCAGCACCGCGTCCAGGTCGTAGGAGACCTGGGTCTTCTCGGACAGAGCGGCCGCGACGTCGAGCGGGATCAGCGTGGGCGGGCCCACGAGCGTCACGTGGGCGCCGAGCGTGGTCAGCAGCAGAACGTTCGAGCGGGCGACCCGGCTGTGCAGGACGTCGCCCACGATCGCGACGCGCAGGCCGTCGAGGCGGCCCAGGCGGGAGCGCATCGTGAACGCGTCGAGCAGCGCCTGCGTGGGGTGCTCGTGGGTGCCGTCGCCGGCGTTGACGACCGAGCCGTCCACCCACCCGGCCAGCCGGTGCGGCGCGCCGCTGGCCGAGTGACGGATCACCACGGCGTCGGCGCCCATGGCCTGCAGGGTCAGCGCGGTGTCCTTCAGGCTCTCGCCCTTGGACACGCTGGAACCCTTGGCCGAGAAGTTGATGACGTCGGCGGAGAGGCGCTTGGCGGCGGCCTCGAAAGAGATTCGGGTACGCGTGGAGTCCTCGTAGAAGAGGTTGACCACAGTGCGGCCGCGCAGCGCGGGAAGCTTCTTGACCTCGCGGCCGGACAGCGACGCCATCTCCTCGGCGGTGTCGAGGATCAGCGTGGCCGTGGCGGCGTCCAGGTCCGCGGCCGAGCGCAGGTGCTTGATCACCGGAGTCCTCCGATCAGCTTGACCTCGTCGGCGCCGTCCACCTCGGTGAGCGCCACCTTGACGCTCTCGCTGAGCGCGGTCGGGATGTTCTTGCCGACGTAGTCGGCGCGGATCGGCAGCTGCCGGTGGCCCCTGTCGACCAGGACCGCGAGCTGGACCGAACTGGGCCGGCCGACGTCGTTGAGTGCGTCGAGGGCGGCCCGCACGGACCGGCCGGAGAAGAGCACGTCGTCGACGAGGATGACCCGCAGGCCGTCGATGCCGCCGCTGGGCATCTCGGTCTTGCCGAGCGCGCGGGTGGCACGCATCCGCAGGTCGTCGCGGTAGAGCGTGATGTCGAGGGAACCCACCGGCACCTCGACGCCCTCGAAGGCGCGGATCCGGGCGGCGAGGCGGTGCGCGAGCGGGACGCCCCGGGTCGGGATGCCGAGCAGCACGGTGCCGGTGGCGCCCGAGGTCTTCTCGAGAATTTGATGAGCGATGCGGTCGACGACCCGATGCAGGTCGGAATCCGCCAAAATGATCTTGCTGGGCGCGTCTGCGCGTGGCTGTGCCACGGCGGACCTCCTTCCCCGCCTCACGGGACGGGTCGTTAAAGGACGTCTTTCCGGCCGACCCCGCGAGGGGCCGACCGTATGGCTGACGCTACGTTACCAGTGGACGCGGCGTTGACCATCGTGACGTGCCTGACCCGAAACGGCCCGGAGGCAGGGAACTTTGGTACGGGCTCGACGACTCATCGGTAACCAGCACTTGACCGGCGGTCGCAAACTCCGTACCGTCACGCAGCGTAGCGATCCGTGGGGAAAGAACCCTCACGGGCCGGAACAGTACCGGGAGTGTCCGTATGCCGTCTGAGTACGCGAAGTCGCTGGGCGCTCGTCTGCGCTCCATCCGCCAGCAGCAGGGCCTGTCCCTGCAGGGTGTCGAAGAGAAGTCCAACGGCCGCTGGAAGGCGGTCGTGGTCGGCTCGTACGAGCGCGGTGACCGCGCGGTCACCGTGTCGCGCCTTGCCGAGCTGGCCGACTTCTACCGTGTGCCCGTCTCCGAGCTGCTGCCCGACGGCAGTGGCATCCGCCTGGAGGCGACCAACAAGATCGTGCTGGACCTCGAGAAGCTGTACGACACCACGGGCGAGGACCTCGCTTACGTGGCGCGGTACGCGCGAGCCATCCAGCAGCAACGCGGCGACTACAACGGCCGCGTCCTCTCCATCCGCGCTGACGACCTGCGCGCGCTCGCCATCGTCTACGACATCTCGCCGTCCGGCCTCATCGAGCGCCTGACCGAGCAGGGTGTCCTGGTCGCCGACCCGCGCGCGTTCTTCGCCAGCTGAATTTCGCACCAAACGTAACGCCCCCCGTAAGCCCGCGTCGCCCCCCGGCGCGGGCTTTCGTGTGCCCGTGAACCTTTCCCGCCCCGCTGTCGTATCCCGGGGCAAGATCGGCCAACTGCCCGAGCCGACAACGCCGAGTGACCGGAGTCGCCTCCTCGGCCGTCGCTCTGCGTCGTCCCCAGCCCTGCCACGGCCGTGACCGATGCAGGTGTCCCGGCGGGGCCCTGCGGCCTTGACCCCGCGCTCACATCGCGTTTAGCCACGGGTATGGGTGTTCGCTTTTGCCGGCGCGTAGCGCGTACCGGAAAAGCGAAACGGCCCGGACCAAAAACGGTCCGGACCGTTCAGAACGATCAGCGGGTGGCGAAAGCCGCGATCCGATCCAGCAAGCCGTTCAGGAAGCGCGGGCTGTCATCCGTGGACATCTCGCGCGCCAGCTCGACCGCTTCCGTGATCGCCACCGGGTCGTCGATCTCCGGCTCGTAGAGGAGCTCGTAGACGGCGATGCGGGCCAGATTGCGGTCGACGACGGGCATGCGGTCGATGGTCCAGCCCTCGGCGTAGCTCGCGATCAGCTCGTCGACGCGGTCCAGGTGCTTGCCGACGCCCTCGATGAGGGTGACCGCGTAGGTCAGGTGCTCGGGGTGCGGCTTGGCGATCCGGTCCAGGTAGGTGACCAGCACCTGGCTCGGCGGCAGGTCACGCATGTCGGCCTCGAAGAGGACGTCCAGCGCTCGCTTGCGGGCCTTGCGACGCGCGAGCCGTTCCTTCTTGGGACCTTCGGCCATCAGCTGCGGCCGAGGTAGCGGCCGTCGCGGGTGTCGACCTTGATCTTCTCGCCGGTGGTGATGAAGAGCGGGACCTGGACGGTGGCGCCGGTCTCGACGGTGGCGGGCTTGGTGCCGCCGGTGGAGCGGTCGCCCTGCAGGCCCGGCTCGGTGTAGGTGACCTCGAGGAACACGCTGGTCGGCAGCTCGATGTAGAGCGGGACGCCCTCGTGCAGCGCGACGGTGGCCTCGGCCTCGGCGAGCAGGTAGTTGGCGTTCTCGCCGACGGTGCCGCCCTGCACGTGGATCTGGTCGTAGGTGTCCAGGTCCATGAAGACGAAGTCCTCGCCGTCCTGGTACAGGTACTGCATCGTCCGCTTGTCGACGGTCGCGGTCTCGACCTTGGTGCCGGCGTTGAAGGTCTTGTCCACGACCTTGCCGGACAGCACGTGCTTCAGCGTGGTGCGCACGAACGCCGGCCCCTTGCCCGGCTTGACGTGCTGGAATTCGACGACGGCCCACAGCTCACCGTCGAGGTTGAGCACCAGGCCGTTCTTGAGGTCGTTCGTGGAAGCCATGTCCTGCCTAAATCTTCGCGTGTCGGTGACCGAACGAGTCTACCGGCGGGCGGGTGTGCGGAGCGAATCGGCCCTACCTGGCGATGTGCTCCAGGGCCAGGCGATACCCGTCGAAGCCGAGCCCCGCGATCACCCCGGTCGCCACGGCGGAAATCACCGAATGGTGGCGAAATTCCTCTCGGGTGTGAATGTTCGAGATGTGCACCTCGACCAGTTTGCCGCGCAGCATCGCGCAGGCGTCCCGGACCGCGTAGTTGTAGTGGGTCCAGGCGCCCGGGTTGAGCACCACGTCGGCGCCCTCGTCGGCGGCCTGGTAGAGCCACTCCAGCATCTGGTGCTCGGCGTTGGTCTGGCGCACCTCGACGGTCAGCCCGAGGTCCTCGGCGACGGTCTGGCACATCTCGACCAGGTCCTTGTATGTCGCCGAGCCGTAGATCCCCGGCTCACGCAGGCCGAGGCGGCCGAGGTTCGGCCCGTTCAGCACGTAGATCATCGGGCCACCGCCCGGTAGGCCTCGCGCAGCATGTCCTCGTCCGGTCCGGTGAGGATGCCCGGCTTCGCCAGGCCATCGAGAACCACGAAACGCAACGTCGCTGCCCGGGCCTTCTTGTCGACGCGCATGGCGGGCAGGAGATCGGTCCAGGCATTTTTATCGTACGCCGTGGGCAGCCGGAGTTTTTCCAGGATCGACCTGTGCCGGTCGGCGGTGGCGCCGTCCAGCCGCCCGGTGAGGCGCCCCAGCTCGGCCGCGAAGACGAGCCCCACCGAGATCGCATGCCCGTGCTTCCACGTGTACTTCTCGCGCCGCTCGATCGCGTGCCCGAGCGTGTGCCCGTAGTTGAGGATCTCCCGCAGCCCGGACTCCTTGAGGTCGACGCCCACCACGTGCGCCTTCACCCGGATCTTGCGTTCCACCAGCTCGCGCAACACGTCGCCGCGCGGGTCCCGGGCCGCGTCCGGGTCGGCCTCGATCAGCTCCAGGATCCGCGGGTCGGCGATGAACCCGCCCTTGACCACCTCGGCCAGCCCGGCGCCGATGTCCTCGGCCGGCAGCGTCTCCAGGGCGTCCAGGTCGCAGATCACACCGGACGGCGGGTGGAACGCGCCGACCAGGTTCTTGCCGGCGGCGATGTTGACGGCCGTCTTGCCGCCCACCGCCGCGTCCACCATGCCGGCCACCGACGTGGCGACCGGGATCCAGCGGACCCCGCGCAGCCAGGCCGCGGCGACATAACCGGCCAGGTCGGTGGTCGCTCCGCCACCGACACCCACCACCACATCGGTACGCGTGAAGCCGGCCGCGCCGAGCTCGTCCCAGCAGCGGGCGGCCACCTCGATCGACTTGCCGCGCTCGGCGTCGGGCACCTCGATCGGCACCACCGTCGCGGCACCGGACGCCTTCGCGACCGCCTCGGCGCGCTCGCGCAGCGGTGCCGGGTAGAGCACGGCGACCCGCGCCGCACCGTCGAGAAGGCCGGGCAGCTCCCCGTCGAGGCCGCGGCCGACGATCACGTCATACGGACGGTCGCCCGCCACCGGAATCCGTGTAACCACGGCGGTCACCCTATCGGCTCGCCCTTGGGGTTATATACAGATAACCCCGGACGGGTTACAAACTTTCCATGCCGAAAATCAACGTGTACCTCCCCGACGACCTGGCCGACGCCGTCCGCGACACCGGGCTGCCGGTCTCCCCGATCTGCCAGCGAGCCCTGGACCAGGCGGTACGCCGGATCACCACGATCCGCCAGGCCGTCCTCGACGAACTCGACCCGGCCTGGCTCGCCGAGCGGCTGCCCAGCTTCACCGCGCGGCTGGTCACCGTGCTGACGCTGGCGGTGCGGCGCGCCCAGGAGAACGGCGCCGGCTCGGTCACCACCGGCGACCTGCTGCACGGCATGCTCGCCGAAGGCCAGAACCTGGGCCTGCAGGTCCTCACCGCGATGGACGTCGCCCCGTCGTCGCTGACCGCACCGTCGGGGGCCGAGCCCGCGGGTGTCGAGGGCGGACTGCGTTTCAGCTCGGCCGCCGCGCTGGCCCTCGAACTCAGCGTCGGGGAGGCGATCGGGTTCGGCCACAACTACGTCGGCTGCGAACACCTGCTCGTCGGCCTGGCCGCCGAACCCGACGGCACCGCCGGCGACCTGCTCCGCTCCCGCGCCGTCGACGGCAAGGCCGCCAGGCGTACGGTCGCGGCCGCCCTGGCCGGCTACGCCCACCTGCAGGCAACCACCGGCGGCACCCAGGCACCAGCCCTACTGAACGCCGTCCGCGCCGAACTGGCACCCCTGATCCAGCGCATCGAGCGACTGGAAAGCCGCCTGAACTGATCGATACATTCGCGGGGTGAGCGGTATCGAAACGGCTCTCCTCAACGTCGGCCGCGCGGTCGTCACGCCCCTGTTCACCCGCTGGCTGGGCGGCCGCCGCCACGACCGCGAACGCACCCTGCCCCTCAGCACCCTCCTGCGCTCCCGCGCCGTCGACGAGTTCACTCGCCGCCGCGGCGAACGCGAGATCGAAGCCGTCGTGGACGAGGTCGCGGAACGCCTGAAGCCCCTGATCAGGACCCGCTTCGCCGCCCTGCCCGACCACGAGGTGACGTCCGCCCTCGACGCCGTCGCCGACACCTTCAACCGCTCCGACCTGACCGACGACGCCCTCTTCACCACCAACCTCGACCCGGCCCGCCTGACCCAACTGCTGCGCGGGTCGGCGCCACCGGCCGACCTCTCCGAACTCGGCGAACGCCTCTACGAGGTAGCGCTCGACGACTGCGCCCGCTGCTTCACCCAGTTCGTGGTCCAGACAGCGCCGTTCACCGCCCGCACCCAGGTGGAAATCCTCACCCGACTGTCCGAGGTCACCGACCTGATGTCTGCAGCGCTGGCGAAACTCACGGTGGCAGTGCCGGACACCGGCGACTTCCTGCCGGTCTACCTCGACTTCCTGGCACGCAAACTGAACGCCCTCGAACTGGTCGGCCTGGACACCCAGTTCCGGCCGCGGACCACACTCGACGTCGCCTACATCAGCCTCTCGGTCAGCGGCGACGACGGCCCGGCTCGCGGTGGTCAGGCCCTCTGGGATCCCGCCATGCTGCGCCACGCCAACCGGGACGGCACCGGCTCGGAGCGAGTCGAGCAGGCGCTCGCCGCCTGATCCCGGACGCTGATCCGCGGTGAGGCCGGCGGCGGCAAGTCCACACTGCTGCAATGGCTGGCGATCACCGCGCCCGAGCAGTTCCTCACCGGCGTCGCCGACCCGATCATCGCGTCGATGCCCGGTTCGTGGGTGTCCGAGCAACTGGCTGGCGGACGGGCCCTGCTTCTCGTGGACGGCGTGGACGAGCTGCCGATCGAACGCCGCCCCCGGGTTCGCACCTGGCTGCGCGACCTTCTCGCCGCCTTTCCGGAGATGCTGGTGGTCGTCACGTCACGGCCGCCGGCGGCTCCGGTGCGCTGGCTGGAGGCTGACGGCTTCGACTCGCTCACGCCGGAACGCCTGGCCCCGGCCGACGTGCGCGCACTGATCGATCAATGGCACCGGGCCGCACGCACATCACCGTCGCTGCCGTCCCCCGCCGTGGAGCTCGTCAGATACGAGAACAAGCTGGCGGCCAGCCAGCATCTCTACCGCCTGGCCGGGAGCCCGCTCATGGCGGCGATGCTCTGCGCCCTCAACCTCGACCGGCAGACTCATCTGCCGCCCGACCGGATGGCCATCTGCCGGATCTGACCGTCCCGTGATTATCACGGCCGACGATCCTGTGCTCTTCGCGACCATCCGTCTGCCGGAAAGTGTGCGCGACGTCAGGCTCTTCCACGACTCCGAGATCGATGTCGCGCTGCTCGTGCGCTGCTCGAAGCTGGAGCGAGTCATCCTCGGCTCCTGGTCGGAACCGATCGACCTCACCGCGTTGCGCGACTGGGCCGGAGGGCCGTTGAGGGTGGAGCTTTCCCACGGGCAGAGGGTCGTCGGCACTGAGGACCTGCCGGATACGGTCCAGGTCCTACGAGCCGGAGTCAGGCGCTGAGGAGGGTGACGACCTCGGCGGCGATCTCCTCCGGCTCGCGGCCGTCGGTCGCGATCGTGTGGGTGGCGACCTCCAGATACAGCGGTTTCCGCTGATCCATCAGGTACTTCAGGGTCGCCCGGGGGTTCAGTGCAAGCAGCGGCCGGCCCGCGCCCATCCCCACGCGCTTCAGGGCATCCGTCAGGCCCACAGTCAGGAAGACCACGGTGTGATCCGCGAGCAGCTTTCGCGTGCCGTCGTCGAGGATGGCGCCGCCGCCGAGCGCGAGGACGCCCTCGAAAGAGTCCAGCGTCTCTGCCACGACCTGGCGCTCCAAGGCTCGGAACGCCGGTTCGCCGTCGTCGACGAAGATTTCGGGGATGGGTTTGCCGGCTCGGGTCTCGATGATGGTGTCGGTGTCGGCGAACGGGAGGTCGAGTTGCGACGCGACCGCCTCGCCGACGGTGGTCTTGCCGGCGCCCATCACGCCGACCAGGACCACGGCCGGCGCCACTAGCGGATCACCAGGGCGTCCAGGTAGGACGTCAGGTTGCGGCGGATCTCGGTGACCGAGTCGCCGCCGAACTTCTCGGTGGCGGCCTCGGCGAGGACCAGGGCGACCATCGCCTCGGCGACGACGGCGCCGGCCGGGACCGCGCAGACGTCGGAGCGCTGGTTGATCGCGGTGGCGGGTTCGCCGGTGACGATGTCGACGGTCTGCAGGGCGCGGTTCAGCGAGGAGATCGGTTTGAGGGCGGCGCGGACACGCAGCGGCTCGCCGTTGGTGATGCCGCCCTCGAGGCCGCCGGCGCGGTCGGTGATGCGGCGGACGCCGTCGGGGGTCGGGATGATCTCGTCGTGGGCGACCGAGCCGCGGGAGCGGGCCTGGGTGAAGCCGTCGCCGATCTCGACGCCCTTGACGGACTGGATCGACATGAGCGCGGTGGCGAGGCGGGCGTCGAGCTTGCGGTCCCACTGGACGTGCGAGCCGAGACCCGGGGGCACGTTGTAGGCGAGGACCTCGACGATGCCGCCGAGCGTGTCGGCGTCCTGCTTGGCGGCGTCGACCTCGGCCACCATGCGGGCGCTGGCCTCCGGGTCGAGGCAGCGCAGCGGGTCGGCGTCGATGCGGTCGAAGTCGTCCGGCGTGGGGATGAGGCCGGGTTTCGCGGCGACCGAGCCGAGCTCGATCACGTGGGAGACGATGTCGATGCCGAGCGCCTGCTTGATCAGGGCTTTGGCGACGACACCGACGGCGACGCGGGCCGCGGTCTCCCGGGCGCTGGCGCGCTCCAGGATCGGGCGGGCGTCGGTGTGCCCGTACTTCTGCATGCCGGCCAGGTCGGCGTGCCCGGGGCGGGGCCGGGTCAGCGGCGCGTTGCGGGCCTGCGCGGCGAGCTCGTCCGGGTCGACCGGGTCGGCCGCCATGACGGTCTCCCACTTGGGCCACTCGGTGTTGCCGACGCGGATCGCGACCGGGCTGCCCAGCGTGAGCCCGTGCCGGACACCGCCGATGACCTCGATCTCGTCCTGCTCGAACTTCATCCGGGCGCCGCGCCCGTAACCCAGGCGGCGGCGCACGAGGTCACGGGTGATGTCCGCACTCGTCACCTCCACCCCGGCGGGAACACCCTCCAGCAGCGCGACGAGCGCCGGTCCGTGCGATTCACCTGCGGTTAGCCAGCGCAACACGGCAAACAGTCTGGCACGCCACACTCCGCGCCCGGTATGCGGGCAGCACTGTCCCGACCTGCGGGAGTCCTCGACCGGCTAGATTTCCGGCCGTGCCAGTGTTGATCAACCGCCCTCTGCTCATCGTCATCCTCGGGCTGGTCACCACGGTCGGGCCGCTGTCGCTCGACATGTACCTCCCGGCGCTGCCCGAGATCGCCCGTGACCTGCGGGTCTCCCCCGCCGAGGTGCAGCTGTCCCTGACCTCCTGCCTGGTCGGGATGGCGCTCGGGCAGTTGGTGTTCGGGCCCCTGAGCGATCGGTGGGGGCGGCGGAGGCCGGTTGTCGCGGGGCTTTTCGCGTACGCAATGATCTCGTTCTTGATCGCCCTTGCGCCCACCTCGCCGGCGCTGACCGGCCTGCGCTTCCTGCAGGGGCTCGCCGGTGGCGCCGGCGTGGTGGTGGCGCGCGCCGTCGTCCGCGATGTCAGCTCCGGTGCCGCCGCGGCCAAGCTCTACTCCAGCCTGATCCTGGTCTTCGGCCTGGCCCCGATCGCCGCGCCCAGCCTCGGCAGCCTCGTGCTCCGGCTGACCTCCTGGCACGGGATCTTCGTGGCTCTCGGCGTCATCGCCCTGCTGCTCACGGCACTGGTCGCGATCGGTCTTCCGGAGACGCTGCCCGCTTCGCGGCGCAGCCGGGGCGGGCTCGCTGCCATCTCACGCACGGCGGGCAGGGTCATTCGGGATCGGACATTTTTAGGGTACGCGCTCGCGCAGTCCTTCACCTTCGCCGCGCTCTTCGCCTACCTCGCGGGGTCGTCGTTCGCGCTGCAGAACGGGTACGGCCTGAGCCCCACGGCGTACAGCCTGCTCTTCGGGGCGAACGCGGTCGCACTGATCGTCCTCAGCCAGGCCAACAATCGCCTGCTCAACCGCTGGAGCCTCACCCTGCTGATGTATCTCGGTCTGGCCGTCCAGTGCTGCGCCGGCGTGCTCGCGCTCGTCGGCGCCCTGACCGGCAACCTGATCGTGCTGGCGGCCGGGCTGTTCCTGCTGGTCGGCGCGATCGCCGTGATCCAGCCGAACACGACGGCCCTGGCGCTGGACCGCTACCCGGCGAACGCGGGCGCGGCGGCCGCTCTGCTCGGCGGCGCGCAGTCGGTCATCGCCTCGGCGGCGGCTCCGCTGGCCGGCATCGGCGACCCCGGCCAGGGCGTACCGATGAGCGTCGTGATCCTGTCCTTCGCGGTGGCCGCGCTGCTGGCCACGGTGGCGCTCACTTCCTCTTCTTGACCGCCTCGTCGAGGGCGGCCCGCATGGCGTCCTCGGGTGCCGCGTCCACGCCCGTGAACTGCTCGAACTGGCTCAGCGCCTGCGCCAGCAGCAGGTCCAGCCCGGAGAAGACCGGCACGTCGGCCTCGGTCGCCGACGCCGCCAGCGGGGTGGGCCACGGGTCGTAGAGCGCGTCGAAGTACACACTCCCGGCCAGCCACTTGACGTCGTCGACCAGCTGGTCCGCCGCGCCCTTGGGCACCGTGGAGATCACCGCGTCGGCCTCGAACGCACCGGGCGCGTCCGCCCAGCCGGCACCCTCCAGCTTGATCCCGAGCGCCACGGCAACCGGCTCCAGCTCGTCGCGCGCCTCCGCCCGCCGCGTCACCACCGTCACCGACTCGGCACCCAGCTCCGCGGCGGCCGCCAGAGCCGCCCGCGCGGTGCCGCCACCACCCAGCACGGTGATCCGCGGCGGCGCCTCCTTGACCGCGTGCCGGCCCCGGCTCACCCCGATCCCCGCCTCCCGCAGCACCCGAACCATGCCACCGACATCGGTGTTGTCCGCGTGCCAGGAGCCGTCCGGCTGTCGCACCAGCGTGTTCGCCACACCGGCCGCGATCGCCACGGGCGTGGCCACGTCGGCGATCCGCAGAGCGGCCTCTTTCAAGGGCATCGTCAGCGAGAGCCCGGCCCACTCCGGCCCCAGCCCCGCCACGAGATCGGGCAGCTCCGACTCGGCGCACTCGATCGCCTCATAGGTCCAGCCACTCAGCCCACTGGCGGCGAACCCGGCATTGTGGATCACTGGGGAGAGCGAGTGGGCGATCGGCTTACCGCACACCGCAGCCTTACGGCCGCCGGCCGGTGTCTCCTCTAGGCTCTGCACGGGCTCACTCTACGACCCACCCCAACCCCACTCCCACCGCGCCGCGGCAGTCCGGGCGCTCCTGTCGGGGTGTCGCGGGGGTCCGCGGCCACCAGCACCCCTACCACCTCCGGGCGGGTTGGCGGAGTCTCCTCACGCGCCCCTCCAGCTGTCGTCAAATTGACGCCCATCCGACTCGCGGGTCACCCGATCGAGCCCTTTAACGCGGAAACTCACGGCGGCCGGGACGACACCAGGTCTCCGCAAGTAGACGTCAGGGCCGCCCCGAGAACACAGCGAACCACCGAGCACACCACACGCAGAGGGCCCTCGGACGCGGAGCGGGCTCTCGGACGCGGAGCGGGCTCTCGGACGCGGAGCGGGCCCTCGGACGCGGAGCGGGCCCTCGGACGCGGAGCGGGCGTTCACCACGCAAGCCGCGGATGTTGGGCCGTCAGACGCGTGCGGGGCGGCACGGGCGCCCGAGATCGAACCCGGAGCGGGCCCCCGGACGCGGAGCGGGCCCCCGGACGCGGAGCGGGCCCCCGGACGCGGAGCGGGCCCCCGGACGCGGAGCGGGCCCCCGGACGCGGAGCGGGCCCGGACGCGGGCGAGCTCTCGGACGCGGAGCGGGCTTTCACCACGCAAGCCGCGGATGTTGGGCCGCCAGACGCGTGCGGGGCGGCACGGGCGCCCGAGATCGGTGGGGGCTGTCGGGCGAGTGAGGGGAGGGCTGCGGGGCGGGTGAGGGAGGGGGGAGAGCTGTCGGGCGGGTGAGGGAGGGGAGAGGGCTGCCGGGCGGGTGAGGAGGGGTGGGGATGGGCTGGTTGGGGGTGGGGGTGGGCTGGTTGGGGGTGGTGGGGCGGTGAGGGCGGTGACCATGCACAGGGCGCCGTAGCCCGCCGGACGGCCTGGGGTGGCAGGCTGGTCGCGGGTCTAGAGGGGGTAGAGCACGAGTCGCGTACCTTATGGGTGGCTTTTGAATGTAAGCCTATTTATTGCAGAGCGGGATCCCGTTTTCGCAGGCCTTCTGGACGTTGCGGTTGTGTTCCTCGTTGGTGACCGCGAAGGCGGAGCGGCCGCTCTTGTCGATGGCGACGAAGAACAGCCACGGGCCGGAGGGTGGGTTCATCGCGCCGCTCAGGGCTGCTCGGCCGGGGCTGTTGATGGGGCCGGTGGGGAGGCCCTTGACGATCTCGGTGTTGTAGGGGTTCTTGGGGTCCTCCATCTCTTTCTGGAGGAGGCTGCCGGAGTGTTTGGGATCCTTGCCGTTCAGTTCGAGCCAGTAGTTGGTGGTCACGTCGAACTGGAGGGGGATCTTCTCCTTGTATGCCCGGTTGTAGGCGACCCTTGAGACCTTGGGGAGATCGTCCGGAATGCCCGCCTCGGCCTGGGAGAGGGAGGCGACGATCAGGGCCTCGTAGGGCGAGACCGAGAGGTTCTTCTGCACGTCGTCGGCGAAGCTGAGCTCGCCGGTGACCGTGAGGAAGTGGTCGACCATCGTCTCCAGGATCTTGGACGCGGTGGCCTTGGGCTCGAACTCGTAGGTGTCCGGGAAGAGGAAGCCCTCGGAGGTGACCGAGACCTTCTTGCCGTCGGTGCGCTTGAACCACCAGTCGGGGACGCCGAGGGCGACCGGGTCCTTCGCGGCAGCCTCGAAGTCCTTCACCGGGATGCCGGTGGCCTTGGAGAGCAACTCGAACGTCTGCTTGGCGGTCTTGCCCTCGGGGATCGTGATGCCGTCGGTGACCCGCGACTTCGGGTCGAGCATCAGCGTGAGGGCGTCTTTCGCCTTCATCTGCTTGAGCATGTTGTACGTGCCGGACTGGATGTTCTTGCTCTTCGGCTCGTCCTTGGCGGCGTTGGTGAACGCCTTGGTGCTCTTCACCACGTCGACCTTGACGAGCTCGTTGCCGATCTCGGTGAGCGACGCGTCCTTGGGGACGACCACCTCGACGGACGGGACGCCGGGACCGGGGTAGTCGGCGGCGACGAAGAGGCCGCGAACCTTGGTGTAGCCGAAGTAGACAACACCGCCGAGTGCTGCGAGAAGCACGAACGTGAGCACGAATGCGGCCGCCGAGCGGCCACCGCCCTTGCCCGCCCGATGGCGGCGAGGTTTGGTGCGCTCGGCGTCCTCATCGAACGCCACATCCAGTTCGTCGATCATTTCCTGCCTCCGCTGCCCGTCCAGCCGGCCTGACGGGCACCATACCCACATCGATGCGTCGTCGCCCACCCCAGTCACGCTCCGTCGACCTGGCGCTCCCGGAACGCTCATTGTCCAACGTTCCGGGAGTGCCGGCGAAACGCGGTCAGCAGATCGGGATGCCGTTCTTGCACGCCGTCTGGATGTTCGCCTCGTGGTCCTCGAAGGTCTCGCCGTACGCCATGGCGCCCTTCTGGTCCACCGTCACGAAGAAGTAGAACTTGCTCTTCGCCGGGTTCATCGCACCCCGCAGCGCCACATCGCCCGGGTTGCTGATCGGGCCGACCGTCATCCCCTTGACGTCGTAGTTGTACGGGTTCTTCGGGTCGTGCAGCTCCGACTCCAGCAGCTTCTCCGACGACTTGGCGTCCTTGCCGGTCAGCCGCAGCCAATAGTTGACCGTACTGTCCAGCTGCAGGCACTCGCAGGGGAAGTTGCCGGTGTAGGCCCGGTTGTACAGCACCCGGGCGACCGGTCCCATGTCCTCGTCGAGCAGCGCCTCGACCTGCGCGATGGACGCCGCGACCAGGGCCTCGTACGGCGAGATGTTCAGCTTGGCCGTGACCGTGTTCGGGAAGTCCAGGTCCTTCATCTCGCTGTTGAAGTGCGCTACAAGAATCTTGAGGATGTCGGCCGCCTTCGCGTCCTTCGGCAGCTCGTACGTGGCCGGGTACAGGAAGCCCTCGATGTTGGCCTTGTCGACCTTCTTGCCGTCGGTGCGCTTGAACCAGAGCGCCGGCACGCCGAGCTTCTGCGGGTCCTTGCCGGCCTGTTTGAACTCGTCGACGGGTATGCCGCTGGCCTTGGAGAGCTTGTCGTACACCTGCAGGTAGGTGAGGCCCTCGGGGATGGTGACCTTGTTGATGTTCTTGTTCTTCAGGTCGAGCAGCATCTCCAGCGCGTCGACCGCCTTCATCTCCTTACGAAGGATGTACGATCCGACCTGAATGTTCTTGCTGTCGGAATTGTCCTTGGCGGCGTCGATGAAGGCAGCGGCGCTCTTGACCACTCCGGCGCCGTACAGAGCCTGGGCGATGTCGGTGGCGGTGTCACCCTGCTTGACCTCGATCACGGCCTCACCGGAGCCGGGACCCGCGAAGTCCGCGGCACCCAGGAAGCCCTTGACCTTGTCGTAGCCGAACCAGGCACCGCCGCCCAGTATGCCGAAGAGCATCAGCACCATGAAGAAGGCCAGGAAGGATCGGCCGGGCCCGCTCTTCTTCCGATGTCGCCATCGGCCGCGGTCCACTCCCTCGCCGAACGCTTGCCCTACGTGGTCGCTCAAAAGCTCTGCCTCCGCTGCGCGTTCAACCAGCCCTGCAGGATCTCGACGGCGGCCGCCTGATCGACCACCGCCCGCTGGCGCTTGCCGCGCACACCCCGCTCGGACAACCGGCGGGTGGCGACGACGGTGGACATCCGCTCGTCCGAGAGCACGACCGGCCGCGGCGCCACCACGGGGGTGAGCCGCTGCACGTACGCGCGGATGTGGCCGGCCGCCACACCCTCACGCCCGCTCAGATCCACCGGCAGCCCGACCACGATCTCGATCGCCTCGTGTTCGGCCGCCAGGCGGGCCAGTTCGGTCATGTCCGCCGGAACGTCGTCCGGGCCCGCCTCCCGGTCCCGTGGCACGGTCACCACCGGGCTCGCGAGGATGCCGTCCGGGTCGCACTTGGCCACACCGACCCGAACCTGGCCCACGTCCACGCCGAGGCGTACGCCCCTGGCGAAGCGCTCCGTCACCCTGCACACATCCTGTCCTGATCAAGCTTCGACGCGAAGAGTAATGGTCGCTCCTGGGTAAACGCTATCCCGCGCACCCAAAAAGAGCGGGCCCGTCACGTTGAGTGATGGGCCCGCTCTTTCGAAGACGGTTACTGAGCGGTGCCGACCGCCTGCTCGATCGACGCGAGCAGGCGCGGCGCCTCCTCGGCGGGCAGGCCGCCGCCCTGCGCGAGGTCGGGGCTGCCGCCGCCCCGCCCGGAGAGCGCGCCCCGGACCAGGTCCTGCGCGGAGAGCCCACGGCTCTTCGCCGCGCCGTTGATCGCGACGATCAGCGACGCCTTGCCGTTGGACCGGGACGCCACCGCCACGACCGCCGGGCGAGCCGCGTCGATCTTGCCGCGAATCTCCTGGGCGAGGGTCCGCACGTCGTTGCCGGCCGCGCCCTCCGACGCCTCGGTGCCGACGTACGCCACACCGTTCACGTCCTTCGCCTGGGCCGCCAGAGCACCCGCGCCGCCGAGCACCATCTGCGCCCGCAGCTTCTCCAGCTCCTTCTCCGCGTCGCGCAGCGCCGTGACGGTCTGCTCGACCCGGTCGGCGACCTGGTCACCTGGCACCCGGAACAGCTCGGCCAGGCGGGACACCAGCAGGTGCTCCTTGGCCAGGAAGCCGAACGCGTCGATGCCGACGAGGGCCTCGACCCGGCGTACGCCCGAACCGATCGACGCCTCGGTGAGGATCTTCACAAGACCGAGCTGGCCGGAGCGCGCCACGTGTGTGCCACCGCAGAGCTCACGCGCGTAGTCGCCGACCTCGACGACACGGACCTCGTCGCCGTACTTCTCGCCGAACAGCGCCATCGCGCCCAGCCGGCGCGCCTCCTCCTGGGAGGTGATGAACGCGTGCACCTCGAGGTCGCGCAGCAGCACCTCGTTGATCTGCTGCTCGACGTCGAACAGGACCGACGGGTTGACCGCCCCGGGCGTGTGGAAGTCGAACCGCAGCCGGCCCGGCGCGTTCAGCGAACCCGCCTGGGTGGCCGACTCGCCGAGGAAGTTGCGCATGGTCTGGTGCACCAGGTGGGTCGCGGTGTGCGACCGGGAGATCGCCTTGCGGCGGTCGATGTCGATCTCCGCGAGACCGGTCTCACCGGTACGCACCTCGCCGCGGATCACCCGCGCCTTGTGCACGATGAGCCCCGGGATCGGCTGCTGCACGTCGACGACCTCGAGCCGGCCACCGCCGACGGTGATCAGGCCGGTGTCGGGCTGCTGGCCACCACCCTCCGCGTAGAACGGGGTGGTGTCGAGCACCAGCTCGACGAAGTCGCCCTCGCCGGCCACCTCGACCGAGCCCTTGTCGCTGATCAGCGAACGGACCCGGGACTCCCGGCTGACCTCCTGGTAGCCGGTGAACTCGATCGGGCCGCCCGCGTCGAGCGCCGACCGGTACGCCGAGAGGTCGGCGTGACCCGTCTTGCGCGCCGCCGCGTCGGCCTTCGCCCGCGCCTTCTGGTCGGCCATGAGCCGCCGGAAGCCGTCCTGATCCACTTGCAGGCCCTGCTCGGCCGCGATCTCCAGGGTCAGGTCGATCGGGAAACCGTACGTGTCGTGGAGCTGGAACGCCTTGTCGCCGGACAACGCCGCCTTGCCGGACTTCTTGGACTCGGTGATCGCGGTGTCGAGGATCGTGGTGCC
Source organism: Actinoplanes sp. NPDC051861 (assembly GCF_040681145.1). NCBI lineage: Bacteria > Bacillati > Actinomycetota > Actinomycetes > Micromonosporales > Micromonosporaceae > Actinoplanes > Actinoplanes sp. NPDC051861. Next base: position 305,330 of record NZ_JBFAYE010000006.1, on the reverse strand, counting down.
CGCCCGCAGCGTGGAGAGGAACGTGTCCTCCTCCTGGTACGCGTATGTGGAGATGCGGCCGAACTCCTCCGCCAGCTCCGGGTAGGACGGCGCCATGCAGTCACGCGCGATCGGCAGCAGCACCGGCAGCGCGGGCTCCTGCCAGCCGAGGAGACGGATCGAGCGGATCGCCCGGCGCATGATCCGGCGCAGCACGTAGCCACGGCCTTCGTTGGAGGGGACGATGCCGTCACCGATCAGCATGAGGGCGGTGCGGACGTGGTCGGCGATGACGCGGAGGCGTACGTCGTCCGGGTGCGACTGGTTGGCCGCGTGACCCGAGTGCGCGCCGTACTTCTTGCCTGTCATCTCCGCGGCCTTCGCCAGGATCGGCCGGACCTCGTCGATCTCGTACAGGTTGTCGACGCCCTGCAGGATCGACGCGATGCGCTCCAGGCCCATGCCGGTGTCGATGTTCTGCTTCGGCAGGTCACCGACGATCGTGAAGTCCTCCTTCGACTTCACGTCGGTGATCTCGTACTGCATGAAGACCAGGTTCCAGAACTCCAGGTAGCGGTCCTCGTCGACCTCCGGGCCGCCCTCCTGCCCGTAGTCCGGGCCGCGGTCGTAGTAGAGCTCCGAGCACGGGCCCGCCGGACCCGGGATGCCCATCGACCAGAAGTTGTCCTTCTTGCCGCGGCGCACGATCCGCTCGGCCGGCATGCCGGTCTGCTTCCAGATCTCGATGGCCTCGTCGTCGTCGAGGTAGACGGTCGCCCAGATCCGCTCCGGGTCCAGACCGAAACCACCCTGCTCGACGGGCTTCGTGATCAGCTCCCACGCCAGCGGGATCGCGCCCGCCTTGAAGTAGTCACCGAACGAGAAGTTGCCGTTCATCTGGAAGAACGTGCCGTGCCGGCTGGTCTTGCCGACCTCGTCGATGTCCGGCGTCCGGATGCACTTCTGCACGCTCACCGCGCGGTTGAACGCCGGCGTGCGCTGACCGAGGAAGTACGGCACGAACTGCACCATGCCGGCGTTGATGAACAGCAGGTTCGGGTCGTCGATGGCCGGCAGCGGGGCACTCGGGACCACCGTGTGCCCGTTCGCCTCGAAATGCGCCAGATAGCGCCGCTTGATCTCCGCCGTCTTCATCGAATTCCCTCCTGCGAGCCGGGCCCCGCGTCCTCGCGGTACTCGGCGAACTTGTCCTCATACAGCTCACCGGCGGCGAATGCCTGGTGAATCTGCTGCTCCCGCTCGGCCATGCCGTCGCGGACGTCCTCCACGAAGCTACGCACCGATTCGACGAGCCCGCCAGCGGATTCCGACAGAGACGTGGCTATGCCGCTGGGCGTGAGCTCGTTGGCCTTCTGGTTGAGCTTGCGGACGACGATGGCGCCGACGGCCAGGCCGACACCGAGCCAGAGCAGGCGTTTCATGACGGCGTTCCCTTTCGGCTCAGCGCCCGGCCCGGCGGCGCTGCTTGATGGCGGCACGGACCTCACGCTCGTCCTCGGCGTGGCGGCGGGCGGCGGCGGCCTTGCGCAGGCCGTACCCGAACGAGGCGACCTTGACCAGCGGGTTCGCGGCGGCGGCGGACACGACGGTGACCAGGTTGGCGACGTTGGCCGTGATGTTCTGGGCGTGCTCGGTCATGGTGTCGACCTTGGCGAGCTGGATGTTGACCCCGTCCAATGAGACCTGAACCTGACCCAGAGCGGTGTTCACGTTCTCCACCGTGGTGTTCACGTTGGTCAGCAGCGGCCCGGTGCGGTCCACCGTGTCGTTGATCGCCCGGGTGGCGGCGTCCACGGTGCGCCCCAGCTTGAGGATCGGCACGGCGAGCACCAGCACGAGCATCAGGAAGGCGCCCGCCGCGATCAGACCTGCGATTTCTCCGGCGTCCATGTAGCGCGTCTCCTCTTCGGGTGGTCACGGGTTCGGCGGGACAACTAGCAGACCCTACCGTCCGTGACCACCACGCGCGTCACGACGCCTCGGGTGTCGGCTCCAAGAGAGGATCGTCAGCGGGCAGCACCGGATCCGGCGTCACACCCACGGGTCCCGGCGCCTGATCCGTCTTCCCCCGCTGATCAGAGATCGTGTTCTGCACCTTGATGATCACAGTCGATCCGACGCACTCCTCCGGAGCGGCCTCCCCCGCGGTCGCCTCCGCACTACCGGCCTCCGGCACGGTCTCGGCGAGCGCCTGGTCCACCTCGCACCCCGGCAGACTGACGTGCAGGTCCAGAGTGAACTCGTCCCGCCGCCAGCAACTGTAGGAGCCCTCCTCCGGCTTGATCGGCGACTCCGGGCACTCCGCGTTCTGCCACGGCTTCCAGCCGGCGTCGTTCAGCGCCTTGGTGTAGGCGTCCGCGGTCTCCTGCAGCGGCCGCTCGGACTCGGTGATCCGCTCGCGGAACCGGCACTCCAGGAAGCACCACCGACTGCCACTCCCCTGATCCTCGATCTTGGTGGTGGCCCAGGAGGGGAGTTGCAGCGCGTTCAGCGAGGTGAAGACCGGGTCGGAGGAGATCGCCCGGATGCCGAAGAACGCGGGCAGGATCAGCAGGACCAGCGCGGCGAGCGAGACCAGGGTGACCAGGCGGAGCTGACGCTGAGCGCGCATCTTGCGGCGCAGTTCAGAAAGCCCACCGGCGGACTCATCGAGATCCGCCGCCGGGTCTTTCTTGGGTACGGAATTCTTGGGTACGGGGGACGCGCTCGCGGCCGGGGAGACGGGCGTGACGGCCGCTCGCGCCGCCGCGCCGGAACCGGGCCCGCCCACCTGCGCGGCGCCGACCGAGGCCCGGGCGACGCCCGCGGTGGCCCGTGCGGTGTCGGGTCCACTCTCGATGGACGCGCGGCCCTTCGGCCCTCCGGCACCGTTCTGCCCGTCTTGTCCTACTACCGCGCGACCGGGAACGGCTGCGCCGGCGCGTGCTGTAACTACCGGGCCGGTGTTGTTCGGGCCAGGCTCACTGTGTCCCGGAACCGCGGCACCACCGCGAGCGGGCCCACCGTCCGAGCCGAACCGGTCCTCGGGGCCCTGACCCGCACCACCGCGGGCACCCCCCTCGGGTCCCCGGCCGCCGAACCGCTCCTCGCCCTTCCCCGGACCACCCGGCCCAGGCACTGCCGCGCCGCCGCGCTGAGGACCACGACCGCCGTTGAACCGCTCACGAGGCAACCCCGGAGAAACCGGCGCCGAGCCGGGCCGCCCCGCCCCCGAACGCTGACCGGGCGACACCGGCGCCGCGCCAGGCACCGGCCCGGAGCGCTGTCCTACCGCACCGCGGGTCCCGCTGTCGCCACCACGCCCGTCGAACTCGTCCCCGCCGAAGCCGGGCCCACCCTGACCGGGCACCGCGGCACCGCCACGGGCGCCGCCAGGCCTGCCACCACGCCCGTCCGCACCATCCGGTCCGAAGCCGGGCCCATCCGGACCGACGCCACGCCCATCCGGACCGTCCGGGCCGAAGCCGGGGCCGCCCTGTCCGGGCACCACAGCACCGCCACGGGCACCTCCGTCAGCGCCGCGACCGCCACGCCCGTCCCTGCCGCGGCCGCCGCGGGCGTCGGGACCCGAGCCCGGACCGCCGGCCGCGCCTGGACGGCCAGGGCCACCGGAAGGACCGGACCCGCCGGGAGCACCGGGGCTGCCGGGAACACCAGAACCGCCCGGAACACCGGGGCCGCCCGGAACACCAGGGACGCCCGGAACACCAGGGCCGCCGGGAGCGCCAGGGCCGCTGGGAAGGCCGGGTGCCAGGCGGCCGGGTGCCGCGCCCATCGCTGTTACCGGGCCGCTCTCCGTGCCGGCGGCGGGGCGACCGGCGCGTCCCTTGCCTCTACCCGGGGCAGCGCCCATCGCCGGGTCGTTGGGGGCGCGACCGGGTACCGCGGCGCCGGCACGAGCACGCGGAGCGGCATCACGGCGGTTGGCCGGTTCGAAGTCCTCGGGGTCGTTCTCGTCGTAGGGATCCGGGCCACGACGACCCGGCCCCGGCTGTCCGGGCACGGCAACACCGGCGGCGCCGCGGTCGCCGCCCTGGGGAGGTACGGCGGCACCGCGCGGTCCCCTACCAGCACCCGGCCGCTGAATCACACCTGACGTGCTCTCCGCCATCGCACCGGCCCGCCCCGGAACTGCCGGCGTGCGGGCACCCTCACGACCGGGCACCACCGGAGGCACCACCGCCGCAGCCGCCCGAACCGGGCGCCCGTCCCCGGGCCCGATCCGCCGCGGCCCCGGCACAGCTCCGGTCTGATTCGGCCCGCCGACAGCCCCGGTCTGGTCACGCCCGGGAATGGGCCCACTCTGGTCACGCCCGGGGATCGGCCCGGACTGGTCACGCCCGGGGATCGGCCCACTCTGGTCGCGCCCGGGGATTGGCCCGGACTGGTCACGCCCGGGGATGGGGCCGCTCTGGTGGGCTCCGCCGGGCTGGTTGAGGCCCGGCATCGAACCGGGGCGGTTGGGGGTGGCGCCCGAACCGGGGCGGTTGGGTGCGGCGCCCGAACCGGAGCGGTTGGGGGCGGCGCCCATCTGGTTCGGGTTGCCGCCGGGGCCGGGGAGTTCGGGGGCGCGGCGCCGGCCGCGAGGCTCGCCGCCCTGCCGTCCGCGAGGTTCGCCGCCCTGCGGTCCGCGAGGTTCGCCGCCCTGCCGTCCGCCGCCGGGAGCCTGGCCACCGGCCTGCGAACCCGGCTGGACAACGCCGTGCGCACCCGTGTGCGAACCGGGCTCGACGAAACTGTGCGCGCCCGTGTGTGAACCGGGCTGGGCAAGTCCGTGCGCGCCCGTGTGCGAACCGGGCTGGACAAGTCCGTGCGCGCCCGTGTGCGAACCGGGCTGGACAAGTCCGTGCGCGCCCGTGTGCGAACCGGGCTGAGCGGAACCGTGTGCGCCCGTGTGGTTGCCCGGCTGGGCGGGACCGTCGACAGTGCCGTGCCTGCCGGTGCGTTCGCCGGCGGGCGGGGCCGCGTGTCCGGCTCGGCCATGGCGGCCGGTGGGGCTCTCCGGTTCCTCGGAACGTGAGTGCCGGCGACCGCGCCGGTCATCTCCCTGCCCGGGCAGGGGCGGGATGGCGCCGGACTGATGGACCGGGTCATACCCCGGGATCGGGCCGGACGGGTGGTCGAAGCCGGGGCGGGCCGGTTCGCCTGAGCGGAAACGGTCGCGGGCCGGGGCGCCGGGAGAGACGGGGCGCACGCCGGGGGAAACCGGCCTGGCGGCGGGTGAGGTGGGGCGCACGCCCGGGGCCGCGCCGCGAGAGGGCGGGGAGGCCGGGTGGACGCCGGGGATCTCGGGTGCGTTGCCCGACAGCGGAACGGGAGCGGGACCGCCGGCGGGGTTCTGGCCGCCGTAGGTCGGGTCGGCGTCCATCTGGCGCCGTCCGTGTCCGGGCTCCCCCGGACCTGCCGCACGGCCGCCCTGCGGGGGCGGGCCGGCCCGGCGAACCCCGGGCGGCAACTGACCGGGGGCTTGGCCGGGGGCTTGGCCAGGCAACTGGCCGGGCACCTGGCCACGGCCCTGGCCGGGCGGCACCGGTCCACTCATCTGGCCCGGACCCTGACCGGGCACAGCCGGCCGACGACCCGGACCACCGAGCTGACCCGGTGGCATCTGACCCGACGGCACCTGACCACTCAGCTGACCCGGCGGCATCTGACCCGGCGACATCTGACCACTCGGCTGACCGGGCGGCATCTGACCCGGCGGCACCTGACCACTCGGCTGACCGGGCGGCATCTGACCGGGCGCCTGACCAGGAGGAACCTGCCCACGACCCGGCCCCTGCGACATCTCCCGAGGCATCTGCTCGCTCCCCGGCCGCTGACCAGGAGCGCCGGGAACAGCCCCCGGCCGCTGACCAGGAGCACCGGGAACAGCCCCCGGCCGCTGACCAGGACCACCAGGACCACCAGGAACCAGACCCGACCGCTGGCCGGGACCCGACAACGGCGGGGCACCCGGTGGCATCGCGGGGGCGGGCGCGGGGGCGGGCGCGGGGGCGGGCGCGGACGGTGCGGCGGAGACCGGAGACACGGAAGGCGGCGAGGACACCGAACCCGGCGTCATCCGGCCGGGCTGAGCGGGAATCGCCCGGGAGCCCTGGCCGCCCTGCCAGCCGCCGGTGGAGTGCTCGCCCGAGCCCGCCTGCCAGCCCGGCGCGTCGTCGCCGAAGTCGCCGGGCATCTCGCCGGCCGGGGCCTCGTCGGGGCCCGGTGCCATGCGGCCCGACTTGCTGGTGCGGGCCTCGCCGGGTGCCGCGCCGGGGCCGATGGCCGACCGTTCCTCCTTGGCTGTGCGGAGGTCGTCGAGCCAGCCGGTCTCCTCCTGCGGGATCTCCTCGGGCACAACCGGCTGCTCGGGCCGGCCACGCCCGAAGCGACGACCCTTCTTACCGGCGTCGTCGTCGGGCCGTTCGGCACCCCGCGCTTTCACGGCTGTTCCTTCCCGGCGCTGTCGCCGCTGTCGTCTTCCGGCTTTTGGTCACTGTCGACGGCTGCCACACCATCTGTTACGGTTCCCGGACCCTGCGCGATCACTTCGGAAGCGGAGTCCGCCGAAGACTGTGACGCATCCTCGGCGCGAACACCAGCCGCCGCGTGGTTCGGCGTGCCCGCCGAAGCGGTAACCGACCTGGTCACGCCTCCGGTTACGGGTGTTGCCGAACCGCGCACGATCCGGCGCAGTCGGGGCACCCGTTCGCCCACCGCGCGTTCGGCGCCGTGGTCGGACGGCCGATAGTAGTCCGTTCCCACGAGATCGTCCGGTGCGTACTGCTGGCGGACGACGCCGCGTGGGTCGTCGTGGGGGTAGCGGTAGCCTCGGCCGTGGCCCAGGCCCTTGGAGCCCGGGTAGTGGGCGTCGCGCAGGTGCGGCGGGACCACGCCGCCGCGACCGGCCCGCACGTCGGCCATCGCGGCGCCGAGGGCCGTGGTGACGCTGTTCGACTTGGGGGCGGTGGCCATGTGCACGACGGCCTGCGCGAGGTTCAGCTGGGCCTCGGGAAGGCCGATCAGTTGCACCGCCTGGGCCGCGGCCGACGCCACGAGCAGCGCCTGCGGATCGGCCATGCCGACGTCCTCGCTGGCGAAGATCACGATGCGCCGGGCGATGAACCGCGGGTCCTCGCCGGCGACCAGCATCCGGGCCAGGTAGTGCAGCGCCGCGTCCGGGTCGCTGCCGCGCATGCTCTTGATGAACGCGCTGATCACGTCGTAGTGCGCGTCGCCGTCCCGGTCGTAGCGGACGGCGGCCACGTCCACGGCTCGTTCGGCGGTGGCGAGGTCGATCTCCTTGACGTCCTGGGCCAGCGCTGATCCGGCCGCGGCCTCGAGGGCGGTCAGAGCTTTGCGTACGTCACCGGACGCCAGGCGTACAAGATGATCTTCTGCCTCGGCGGAGAGGGTGACCGCCCCGCCCAGCCCGCGCTCGTCGGTGACCGCGCGGCGGATCAGCCGGCGGACGTCGTCCTCCTCGAGGGCCTGCAGGGTGAGCAGCACGCAGCGGGAGAGGAGCGGCGAGATGACCGAGAAATACGGATTCTCGGTGGTGGCGGCGAGCAGCGTGACCGTGCGGTCCTCGACCGCCGCGAGCAGTGAGTCCTGCTGCGTCTTGCTGAAGCGGTGGACCTCGTCGATGAACAGGACGGTCGGCGGCCCGCCGTAACGCCGCTCGCGCCGGGCGGTGTCGATCACCGCGCGCACGTCCTTGACGCCGGCGGTCAGCGCCGACATGGCCACGAACTTGCGGTCGGTGGCGTTGGCGACCAGGTGCGCGATCGTCGTCTTGCCGGTGCCCGGGGGTCCCCACAGGATGACCGACATCGGACTGGACCCGGTGACGAGTTGCCGCAGCGGCGCTCCCGGAGCGAGCAGGTGCTCCTGGCCGACGAGCTCGTCGATGGTCGCCGGGCGCATCCGCACCGGTAGCGGAGCGTCAACGGACGGTGACGCGAAACCGGCGGTCTCGGCACCCGCCGGGTGCGCCGGCGGCGTGAGGGAGAAAAGCCCGTCCGTGTCCATCGCAATCGACATTACCGGCCGGGCGGCAGTGATCCGAAACGGAGCTGGAAGCGCTCCCGTGATCGCCCGCCCACAGTGGGCGGGCGATCACAGAGAGTCAAGAGCGGCCGGACGTCGAGCGTCAGCCGCGACCGGGCCGGCGGCCGTAGAAGCGACGGCCGCTGGTGCCGGTGCCGGTCCGCGGGCCGCTGCCGATGCCGGCCAGGTAGAGCGACAGCAGCAACAGGCCGAGGGAGGCCATCGTCGGGAAGTTGAACAGGTCGGGTGCGCCGAATTGGGTGTCCAGCAGGTCGGCCAGAAGCCAAACGCCGAAAACGACGGCTGCAGCGATGGCGAGCATCGGTTCCTCCGGGGGGATCAGAGAGCCAGTGACCCGCTGGTACCCGCATGGGTGGCCTCCCGAAACTCGACCTTTGGACGGACCAGGTAGAGCGGGGCACCGAGAGCCAGCACGACCGCGCCCACCACGATCGCCGCCGATGTCCCGGCACCGGACGCCACCGCGGTCAGCACGATCGCCCCGATCGCGAAGCCGGGCTGCCCGACCATCGAGTTCAGCGAGATCAGGCTCGCGCGGTAACCGCCCTCCGCCTGCCGGTGCAACAGCCCCGCGTGCACCGGGTTGGCGGCACCGTGCACCGCGTAGCAGAGCAGGAATCCACCGATCACCCCCGCCGGACCGGCCAGGAGCCCCATCGCGACGATCGTCAGCGCGTGCACGAGCTTCAGCGTGAACCCGGTCCAGTGGGCACCGAGGCGCTTCGTCATCAGCGGCACCGCTGCCGCGCCGGCCGCCGACGCCACCCACGCCGCCGAATTCACCGGGCCGAGCAGTGCCGCCGCCGCACCGGGATCGGCCATCACCTCGCTGAGCCGCACCGGCATCAGCTTCTCGAACGTCACCATGCCGACGCTCCAGAAGAACTCCACCATGATCAGCGCGAACACCACCCTCGATCGCCGCACCAGCGACAGCGCACCACCGATCGCCGCCGGCACCCCGCGGACCGAGGCCATGAAACCCGAGAGGCCGCGAGCCGGCCGCTCCTCGGTCATCAGCAGTGCGGTCGCCACCGTGCCGAGCCCACTGATGATCAGCCCGGCAACGACGGGCACGGTCAGCGCGCTCACCCCGCCGATCGGGCCCAGCCAGACCAGGCCGCCGCTCGCCAGGGCGCCACCGGCGATCGCCAGGCCGAGCACCACCTCGCCCCGGTTGATGCCGGTCTCGATGTCCGCCTCCGGGTCCCGCGCCAGAGCCTCGTCGACGAACCAGGCCTGGAGCGGCCCGCTGTCGAGCGCCCGGTAAACCCCCTGCAGCAGGTAGACCACGGCGAACATCGAAACCGTGTCGGCGACCGTCCAGAGGCTCAGCGCGGCCAGATTGATCACGCCTGCGGCCAGCAGGACCGGCCGGCGCCCCACCGCGTCGGAGAGGCCGCCGGTCGGCAGCTCCAGGAAGAGGACCGTGAAGCCCTGGACGGCGGCGACCGCACCGACCTGCGCGACTGTGAGCCCGCGCTCCAGCGGGAGCAGCACGATGACCGGGATGACCAGCCCGACCGGGAGCCAGCGCAGCCCCAGCAGGACGAGGTAGCGAAGGCGGAGCTGCTCGGCGGTCATCGGCTCTCCTCCGGCATCCGCGGCAGCGCCGCCAGGTAGAGCGAGACCCGGCGCGCGCCGGGCTGCGGGTCCGCCTGGGAGGCGCGCTCGTGGCGGACGACGACCTCCTCGATCTCCTCCATCAGGTCGTGCACCTGCCCGGCGGTCATGGTCAGCAGGTAGTCGGACAGCTCACCGGCGTCACGCCACTCCGCCGGCTCCCGCGACAGACCGTGCTGCCACTCCTCGGCCAGCTCGACGAAGCGATTCACCTGGAAGATCTCCAGCCACGAGGCCGCGGCCGTGGCATCCGGGTCGTCCACGTAGTAGCTCCGGCGCCAGCTCGACATCTCGTGCGCGGCGCGCCACCACCGCTGGCGCCCGCCGCCGGGTCGCTCCTCCTCGACCACCAGGCCCGCGTCCGCCAGCTGCCGCAGGTGGTAGCTGGTCGCGCCGGTGTTCGTGTTCAGCATCTCGGCCAGTCTCGTGGCGGTGGCCGGGCCCTCCGCCCGCAGACGCCCGAGCAGCCGCACCCGCAGCGGGTGGGCCAGCACCCGGATCTGCTTGCCGGAGAGGTGGACCTGATTGATCTCGTCGGACATGCTTCCACAATATCTGTGCACAGAATCTATGCAAAGAAACTGTGCATCATCCGCAAAGAAGAGGCGGCCGGGCAGGAAGCCCGGCCGCCGAACAGAAGCAAACCTACGAAGCGTCCCCAGCCGCCTTCGGCTTCGCGTCGATACCCGCCTCGAGTCGCTGCTGAGGCGTGATCGGCGTCGGCGCCGTGGTCAGCGGGTCATAGCCGCCCCGGGTCTTCGGGAACGCGATGACCTCACGGATCGACTCGTTGCCGGAGAGCAGCATGCACGTCCGGTCCCAGCCGAGCGCGATGCCGGCGTGCGGCGGCGGGCCGTACTTGAACGCCTCCAGCAGGAAGCCGAACTTGTCCGCGGCCTCGTCCGGCGTGATGCCGAGCAGGTCGAAGACCCGGCTCTGCACGTCGGCCCGGTGGATACGGACCGAGCCGCCGCCGATCTCGTTGCCGTTGCAGACGATGTCGTACGCGTAGGCGAGCGCCCGGTCCGGCGCCTCCTCGAACGTCCCGATCCACTCGTCGTTGGGCGAGGTGAACGGGTGGTGCACCGCGGTCCAGCCGCCCTCGTCGGTCTTCTCGAACATCGGCGCGTCGACGACCCAGCAGAACGCCCACGCCGACTCGTCGATCAGCCCGGCCCGCTTGGCGATCTCGATCCGCGCCGCGCCGAGCAGCTCCTGCGCCTCACGCCGCTCAGCCGACGCCGCGAAGAAGATCGCGTCACCCGGCTTGGCCCCAACCGCGTCCGCCAAACCCGACAAATGGTCAGATGACAGATTTTTCGCGACAGGTCCACGAGCCTCGCCCGTCGACTCGTCGAGCACCACATAGGCCAGACCCCTGGCACCCCGAGCCTTGGCCCAGTCCTGCCAACCGTCCAGCTCCTTGCGCGACTGCGACGCGCCTCCCGGCATCACCACGGCGCCGACATAGCCCCCGGCGTCGATGGCGCCGGCGAAGACCCGGAACGACGTCCCACGCAGATAGGAAGTCAGCTCAACCAGCTCAACCCCATACCGAAGGTCCGGTTTGTCCGAGCCGTACCGATTCATCGCATCGGTCCACGTGATCCGCGGAATCGGCAGCGGAATCTCGTGATCCGCCAGCTCACTCCACAGCTTCGACACGATCTCCTCACCGAGCGCGATCACGTCGTCCTGCGTGACGAACGACATCTCGATGTCGAGCTGGGTGAACTCCGGCTGCCGGTCGGCGCGGAAGTCCTCGTCCCGGTAGCAGCGGGCGATCTGGTAATACCGCTCCATGCCGGCCACCATCAGCAGCTGCTTGAACAGCTGCGGGGACTGGGGCAACGCGTACCACGTGCCGGGCTGGAGACGGACCGGGACCAGGAAGTCGCGGGCGCCCTCGGGCGTCGACCGGGTCAGCGTCGGCGTCTCGATCTCGTTGAAGTCGCGTGCGTGCAGCACCTCGCGGGCGATCTGGTTGGCGCGGCTGCGCAGGCGCAGCGCCTTCGCCGGGCCGGAGCGGCGCAGGTCGAGGTAGCGGTACTTCAGGCGCAGGTCGTCGGAGGCGGTGATCGTGTCGTCGACCGGCAGCGGCAGCGCGGCCGCCTCGGAGAGCACGGTCAGCTCGCTGGCGACCACCTCGATCTCGCCGGTGGCGAGCTCCGGGTTCTCGTTTCCGGCCGGGCGGGCGTTCACCTCGCCGACGACCTTCACGCAGAACTCGTTGCGCAGCGCGTGCGCGTCCTCCTCGCGGAACACCACCTGGACCACGCCCGAGGAGTCCCGCAGGTCGACGAAGATGACACCGCCGTGGTCACGCCGGCGGGCGACCCACCCGGCGAGCGTCACCGTCGTGCCGGCGTCGCTCGCGCGCAGAGTGCCGGCGTCATGGGTACGGATCACGGAAACGTCTCCTAACAGGGTTCGCGGGGCGCACCCGACATTCTGTCAGGCACGCCCCGCGCCGCGTGCCACGGGCCGGTCAGCGGGGGACCCGCCACGATGTGGCACGCAGGCCGGCGGTGCCGGTGCCGCCGACGTCGATGATCTCCACGAGCACGAGTTCGGCCGGATTCGCCGCGGTCAGCACGCAGATCGCCACGCCTTTGCGTACCTCGATGTCGGCACCGGGGCCCAGCGGGCTGGTCCGGATCGCGCGCAGGCAGCCGGCCGCGTCCAGGTCGGCGCCGGTGCGCTGGCTGCCGGACGCCGCGCCCGCGCCGAGGCTGAGCCGTGGCGGCTGGTCACCGCACCGGCTGTCGTAGCGCAGGTCGGCGGTCTGCTCCGGCGCGTCCGCGCGAGGTTCGTCGAGGTCGAGGAAGAGGACAGCGGAACAGCCCACCTGCACTCGTAGCGGCTCCTTCGCGTAGCTCACCGGGTATTCCTCGGGTTCGGTCACGCGGCCCGGTGCCACCGGTGCCTGCGCGGCCCGCGCCATCTCCATGGCACGCCACGAGAGGAATCCCGCGCCCACCGCCACCGCGAGAGCCAGCAGACTGACCACCACCGCGATGGTCACCCAGGCGCTTCGGTCACGCTTTTCGGGGGTACGCGCGGACGCACGCGTCTCCGTGTCCCGCAACGGCTCGGTCGGGCCCTCCGCGAACCGTGGTCCGGCGGTCCGCTGCACGGGCGGCGTCCACGGCGCCGCCGGGCCGCCCTGCCGCTGCTGCGCCGGCGCCGGCGCGGGATACGTCACGTTGCGCTGAGCCGCGACCCCTCCGGTGTAGGTCCCGCCCACCGGCGCGTGGTGCGGTGTGGCGTTCTGCGCCGGTCGGTCGGGCGGTTCGCTGGCGGCTGCACGGAAAACGGGCATGGCGGACTCCAGCGGGCGCAGTGGTTGAAGTCGCTTGATCAGCGCTCAATCACCATAAACACCCGTGATCTCCACGGAACATCCCCCATCGAGGGGACTGACTCCCCCGAGCGACTCACAGATACGTGTGGAGGACCTCGACGACCCGCCGCTCCTCATCCACCACCGGGATGTCCCGCCACTTGTCGAAGGCGGTGCACGGGTGCGAGATCCCGAACCGGATCAGGTCGCCGGGTTCCAGCCCGGTCCCGCCGCCGGGCCCGGACTCCAGATACGTGTGGTGGTCGTTCAGCCTCGTCACCCGCAGGCCGGCCGCCGGCCGTACCGACCCGCTCGCGTCGCGGATCTCCTGCGGCTCCGGCAGTCCCTCGTCGAACGGCACGTCCCGCTTGCCCATGCCGACCAGCGCCAGACCCGGCTCCGGCGCCGACAGGACCTGGGCCCAGACCTCCAGGGCCGCGGTGAGACCGCCCTGATCGGGTACGCGAACGAACGGCGTGTGCTCCCGGTAGAACCCGTCGTCGTGAGTGACCGACGCGCCGCTGCGCAGGATCAGCCGGGCCCGCCTGCCGAAGCCCTCGAGTCTCTCGGCGACCCGGTCGAACCAGGCGCTGCCACCGGCGGAGAGGATCGGCTGCTCGGGCAGGAGTCCCTCCTTCGCCAGCAGCTCGAACCCCTCCACGAGCCGGTCCAGGAACTCGTCGACGGCGTACTGGTCGGGCAGCTGTCCCTCGTACGCCGTCACCCCGGCCAGCTCGACACCGGGCGCCGCCTCGACCGCCCGCGCCACCGTCTCCAGCTCGTCCAGGGTCCGCACCCCGGTACGCCCACCCGGGTGCCCGAGCTCGGCGAGGACGCTCAAGGGCCCACCGGCCGCGGCCGCCGCTCGTACCCCCGCGACCGAGTCGACCTGGAAGTACACCTCCCAGCCCGCCGCGCGCTCGGCAGCCAGCCAGCGCAGCGCCACCGGGTCGAGGATCTCGTTGGCGATCAGCACCCGCTCGACACCGAGCCGCCGCAGGATCAGCGCCTGGTTCGCCGTCGCCACGGTCATGCCCCACGCGCCGGCCCGCAGCTGCGCCTGGATCAGGCCGGGCGCCATCGACGTCTTGGCGTGCGGCGCGAAGTCGAACCCGTGCCGCTCGCAGAAGGCCGCCATCGTGGCGATGTTCGCCTCCACCCCGGCACGCCGGACCACCAGCAGCGGCCAGGTGAAGCCGCCGCCGAAGATGCTTGGTCGTTCCGCGGCTATCCGCTCAGGGTCGAGGACCTCCTCCGGCGACCAGAATCCCTTGCTGCGCCAGTCGATCGACACGTTGCCCTCCCTCGTCGGCTGTTGCGAGACGGTCCGCTGTTGCGAAACCGTCGGCTGTTGCGAGACTGCCGGTCATGGTCGACATCGCGCTGCCCGCCACGTTCACCCGTACCGTCGAGGACTGCTGGGGTGCCGACGGACGGCGGTGGCTCGCCGCCTTGCCCCGGATCGCGGGGCAGGTACTGCGGAAATGGGACCTGACTGTCGAGGAACCGTTTCCGTTGAGCATGAACTGGGTGACGCGGGTACGCCGGGCGGACGGCTCGACGGCGGTGCTGAAACTGGGCGTTCCGGAGGCCGGGCACCTCGCCGACGAGGCGGTCGCGCTGGAGTTCTTCGCCGGGAACGGCGCGGTGGCGCTGCTGGGCCGCGACGACACGCTCGGCGCGCTGCTGGAGGAGGAGGCCAGGCCCGGTGTGCAGGTCCGCTCGCTCGTGCCGGAGCGGGACGAGGAGGCGACGGCCGCGCTGATCGACGTGATGCGGCGGCTGCACCGGCCCGCGCCGCCCGGCCTGCCGCTGCCGGAGCTGTCCCGCCGGGTCGCCTCCTTCGACGACCACCTGCGCCGCTTCCCGGACGGCGGCCCGATCCCCCGTCACCTGGTGGAGCGGGCCCGCGAGCTGTTCGCCGATCTCTGCGCCACGGCGACCGGACGGGTGGTGCTCCACGGCGACCTGCACCACGACAACGTACTGACCGCGGACCGGGAACCGTGGCTCGCCATCGACCCGCACGGTGTGATCGGCGATCCCGGGTACGAGGCCGGCGCGCTGCTCTACAACCCGGATCCGCTGGATCCCGACGACACCGTGCTGGATCTGGCGCGGGCGCGGATCGAGCAGCTCGCCGACGGCCTGGGCATCCCGGTCGACCGGGTCACCGCGTGGGGTTTCGCCCAGGGCGTGCTCTCCGAGGTCTGGATGTTCGAGGGCGACGGCGGGAGAAACATGCGCTCGTTGCGGCTGGCCGAGCGGCTCCTCCCCCTGCTGCCCTGAGGTCACCGCAGGTCCGCGGTCATCTCGTGCAGTTCGGCGAGGCGGTCGTCGAGCGCACGCGGGTTGCCCGGTGCACCCGGCCGGGCGTCCTGCGGCCGGGGTCCGCTGAGTGGGCGGTAGTTCACACCCAGCGCGTCGAGCCGGGCCAGATGCTCGGGCAGCCGCGCCGCGAAATCGGCGAAGTCCCGCTCGGCCGGGCCCCACACCACCTCGGCGAACGCGCAGAGTCGCGGGAAGGCCATGTACTCCACCCGCCGCAGCGACTCCATGTGCTCGGTCCAGAGGTTCGCCTGAGCGCCGAGAACGAGTGGTGACTCCGGCGGGTTGTAGGCGTACACGTCCTCGAGGGTGAGCAGGGTGCCGACCGGTGTCGGCTCGCCCGGGTCCTCGGACTGGCGGTAGTCCAGGTAGAGCTTCACGTCGGGGCAGCAGACGACCTGATGGCCGGCCCGGATCGCGACCTCGGCCGGTTCGATGCCACGCCAGGCCGCGACGACCGCGCCGGGCGGCGCGCCACCGGCCAGGATCTCGTCCCAGCCGTAGATCCGGCGGCCGCGGCCGGCCAGGTGCTCGGCCATCAGCGCGGTGAACGCGGCCTGGGACTGGCCGTCGGTCCACTCCTCGGTGGGGCACTCGTCACCGCCGATGCCGATCAGCTCGGACGGGAAGATGTCGCAGATGTGGTCGAGGACCTGCCGGCAGAAGTCCAGGGTGGCCGGGGCCAGGTTGAGCACGTGCGGCGAGATGCCCCAGCCGGTCCGGACCGGTCCGGTCCAGCCGTTGCCCAGCGCGGGGTAGGCGGCGATCGCGGCCTGCATGTGCCCCGGCATGTCGATCTCGGGCACGACCGTGATGTGCCGCTCGGCGGCGTGCGCCACGATCGCCCGCAGATCCTCAGCGGTGTAGAACCCGCCGTGCGGCGTCCCGTCGTGGAGCGAGTGGATGCGCGACCCGAGCATCGACTCGCTGCGCCACGCCCCGACCGAGGTGAGCCGTGGCCAGCCCGGCACCTCGACCCGCCAGCCCTGGTCGTCGGTCAGGTGCAGGTGCAGGACGTTGAGCTTGTGGAAGGCCAGCAGGTCGAGGAAGCGGAGCACGTCCGGCACCGGCATGAAATGGCGGGCGACGTCGAGCAGCACGCCGCGCCAGCCGAACCGCGGCGCGTCGGTGATGCTCACCCGGGGGGTGGGGCGGCCGAGCTGACGGAGGGTCTGCAGGCCGTAGAAGACACCGGCAGCGGACCCGCCGCGGACCTCGATCTCGTCGGCGACGCTCAGCTCGTACCCCTCACGGGGTAAAGCTGGATCGATGATCAGCCGCGGCTCGCCCGCGAAGGGTGAGTGCCCCCCGGAGAGGGCCACCCGCGCAGGGTGCGGGATCAATCCTTCACCGCCCCGCCCAGGCCGGCGACGAGCCGGCGGCGGACCACCAGGAAGAAGATCAGAACCGGCAGGGTCATCAGCGTCGATGCTGCCATGATCGCACCCCAGTCGTTCTCGTCGGGTTTGAAGAAGACCAGCAGCGCCATCGGGAGAGTCTGGTTGTCGGCCGCGCTGATGATGAAGGTACGCGCGAAGAGGAAGTCGTTCCACGCGTGGATGAAGGAGAACACGCTGACCGCCGCGAGACCCGGCGCCACCAGCGGGAACAGGATCCGCCAGAGGATCGTGAACCGCCCGGCGCCGTCGATCTGCGCCGCCTCGTCGAGCTCGTCCGGGATCGCCTGGACGAAGCCGCGCAGCATCCAGATCGCGAACGGCAGCGTGAACGCGGTGTGCACCAGCATCAGCGAGCCCAGCGTGTTGAGCCCGATGCCGGGCACCGTGGCGCCGATGTCGCGGACCAGGAAGAACAGCGGGATGGTCAGGGCCTCGATCGGCACCATCTGCGCGATCAGGAACGCCACCAGGATCGTGGTGCGGAACCGGAAGCGGAACCGGCTCAGCGCGACCGCGGCGAGGAACGCGATCAGGCCGGAGACGGCCACCACGACCAGCGCCACGATCAGGCTGTTGAGCAGGTATCGGCCGAAGTCGTTGACCGACAGGACCCGCCGGAAGGCGTCCAGCGAGGGTGCCAGGGTCCACGGCTTCTGGTCGAGCGACTGGATCTCCCCGGCCGGTTTCACCGCGGACAGCACCATCCAGTAGATCGGGAAGACGGTGATCAGCGCGATCAGCACCGCCACCGTGTCCAGCAGGCGCCGGCCGAGTCTCATAGCTGTTCTCCCGATCGGCGCAGCGCCCGCAGGTAGACGAGGGTCACCGCCAGCAGGATCAGCATCATCACCACGCCGATCGCGGCGCCCCGGCCGTACTCGCTGGACGCGAAGGCCTGCTGATAGGCGTACACGTTGAGGGTGAGGTTCTGGCCGGCGAGCCCGCCGCCGCGCGTCATCACGTAGATCTGGGTGAAGATCTTGAAGTCCCAGATGATCGACTGGATCACCACGATCGCGAGCACCGGCCGCAACATCGGCACCATGATCCGCCAGAACGAGCGCCAGGGGCCCGCGCCGTCCAGGGACGCCGCCTCCAGCACCGACTTGGGGATCGCCTCGATGCCGGCGTACAGCGTGACCATGACGAACGGGAACGACGCCCAGACGACAGCGGCACCGACCAGGGCGAACGCGGTGTAGCGGTCGTACATCCAGTTGTATCCCTCGATGCCGAACAATTGGTTCACGAAGCCCAGGTCGGTGTCGAACAGGAACATCCAGGTCGTCGAGCCGGAGACCGCGGGAACCGCCCAAGCCGCCATCGCGGCCAGAGACAGCGTCAGCCGTGCCACCCGGCCGATCCGGGTGAGCAGCACTGCCAGGGCCGCGCCGACCGCCAGCGTGGCGAGCACGCAGGCGGCGGCGAAGACCACGGTCGCGCCCAGCACCGACCAGAACCTCGGGTCACCGGTCAGCCGGGTGTAGTTCTCCGCGCCGACGAACCGGGTGGGCTGCCCGCCGCTGACCTGCGCCTGGGTGAAGTCGAGCACCGAGAGCAGGCCCAGCTGGTACATCGGGTAGAGGAACAGGCCCCCGAGCACCACCACCGCGGGCAGCAGCAGCCAGAGCGGGGTGAAGCCGCGCCGCAGGGTCACTTGGTGAGCGCCTCGTCGATCTGCTTGGCGGCCTCGTCGGTGGCCTGGTCCACGGTGGCTTTGCCGGTGGCGACCTTCTCGATCATCGTGGGCAGCACCGCGGAGGAGTCGATCTTGCCCCAGCCCGGGTCGAGCGGGACGAACTTGGTCCCGGCGTCGATGGTGTCGAGGAACGGCTTGACGAAGGTGTCCTTGGCGGCGATCTCGGCGCTGGCGGCCTTCAGGGTCGGCAGGTTGCCCATCGCGTCGTACATCTTGGCCTGGTACTTCTTGCTCGCCAGCAGGGTGAGGAAGTCGGCGGCCAGCGCCGGCCGCTGTGCGTTCTTCATGATCCCGAGGTTGTTGCCGCCGGCGAAGGCGGGCGCGATCGAGCCGGCCGTGACGCCGGGCAGCGGGACGACGGCGTACCTACCCTTGGCAACACCGGCGTCGACGGCGGCCCGGTTGAAGTTGCCGAGGATGCCCATCGCGGCCTTGCCACTGGCGAACAGCTCGACGGTCTTGCCGCCGGTCAGGTCGGCACAGTTCTGCGGCGGGCAGTTGTCCGCGGCGATCAGGTCGGTGTACGCCTTCAGCCCGGTCCGCGACTGCGCCGAGTTGATCGCGGTGAGCTCGCCGCCGTTGGCCCACACGAACGGCATCGCGCCGTACGTGTACTTGCCGCCGACCGCGATCCCGTACAGGTCCGGCTTCCTCGACCGGATCGTCTTCGCGGTGGTGCTCAGCTCGGCCAGCGTGGCCGGCGGCTTCAGCCCGAGTTCGGTGAACAGGTCCGTGCGGTAGTAGAGGGCGCGCACGCCGACGTACCACGGCACGCCGAGCAGCGTGCCCTCGTAGGTGGCGCTCGCCCGCGCCGAGGAACTCAGGTCGGCGCCCTCGGCCCAGCCGGAGACGGTCGCACCCAGGTCGGCGAGGCCACCGGCGGCCGCGTACTCGGGCAGGTCGGTGTTGCCGTACTCGACCACGTCGGGCGCGCTGGCCGGGTCGTTGAAGGCGCCCTTGAACCGCTCACTGCGCGTGTCCACGGCGATGTACTGCAGGTCGACGGTGGTGTCCGGGTGTGCGGCGGTGAACTCGGCGACCGCCTCCTTGACGACCGCCTCCTTCGGGGCGCGGTTCGGCTCGTCGAAGAGCCAGACCTTGAGGGCGCCGGTACGCGGCCCGCCGTCTGCGGCGGCCCCGGAGGACGACGAGGTGGACGGAGCCCCGCAGGCGGAGAGGCCGAGGGCCAGAGCCAGGACGATCAATCGCTTCTTCATAAACGCACCATGTTCGTAAGTAGTTCGTTTAGATTGTGCTCTAGACTGTCGGCTGCCAGGTGAGGCGTCAACCCATAGATTTACGAACCATTTGAGAACGGGACGAAATGATCGGACTGGTCGTGCACGCCGCCCACCGGGCCCGATTCGCCGACGCGGCGAGCACGCTCACCGGCGTCGAGTTCGCCTGGGCGATCTACGAGCGCGAGGACGAGATCCGCGACCTGGTCGCGGGGCTGCTGCGCGACCATCGGCCGGACGGGTTGCTGCTCGGGCTCGTCCCGTACGCTCGCTGCCGTGACCTGATCCCGGACGGCCTGCCGGTGAAAGTCACCCGCTCGGCCGCCCTCGACCTGGCGCTGGCCTGGGCCCGCGCCCGCGGCAACGGATGGCCGGCCACGCCGGTCAGCGTGGACACGTTCGCCACCGAGACGGTCGACGAGGTCGCCGCCGCCCTCGGCCTGGACCGGACGGCGATCGCGGCCCTGCCCTTCGACCCGGCGCAGCCCGTCGCCGAGGTGGCCGACTTCCACCGCGAGCAGCTGGCCCGCACCGGCGCGCCGTACGTGATCAGCGTCCGGATGGGCGTCGCCGCCGCGCTCGACGGGCAGACCGCGGTGCTGCACGCCCTCGCCACCCCCGGCACCATCCGCGCCGACCTCAACGAACTCGCCCTGCGCATCCACCACAAGCGCGCCGACGGGCAGCGGTTCGCGGCCGCGCTGTTCCTGATCGGCAAACCCGACGACCGCACGCGCGTCGCCCTGCAGCACCTGCTGCTCAACACTCCCGAGTTCGCCGACGCCTGGATCGACCACCGGGGCCCGCGCGGCGTGCTGGTCTTCGCGCCCGCGTCGCTGTTCGAGACCGTGACACACCAGTGGGTCGGCCTGCCGGTCCTGGCCGAGGCACGGCAGACCCTCGGCGTACGCGCCGTCGCGGGGTTCGGCATCGGCGCGTCCGCCCGGCTCAGCGTCGCCCTGGCCGAGCGGGCGGCGGCCCGCGCCGAGCAGGACACGGAACCCGGTGCGTACCTGTTCACCGGCGACGGGATGACGATCGGGCCGATGGGCGCGACCGCGGTGCCGCTCACCTACACCTACCGCGAGCACGGCGGGATCGAGCAGCTCGCGACCCGCGCCGGGCTCAGCCCCGCCACCCTCTCCCGGCTCGCCGCCATCGAGCGCAGCCTGGACGGCCGGGCGCTCTCCCCCGGCGAACTGGCCCGGACCCTCGGCATCACCGACCCGAGCGGGCGCCGGCTGATCCGCAAACTCACCGCGGCCGGCCTGGTCATCGAGACCGGCAGCGCGCAGGAGCACCGCAAGGGCCGGCCGACCCGGCTCTACCGCCTCAGCATCGTGGGGGCCGTCTCGTGAGCTGGGACCTGCTGATCGTCGGCGACGACCGGGACATCGCGGTGGGCCAGGGCCGGATCGCCGCCGTCGGTCCCGGTCTGCCGCGCGACGCCCGCCAGGTCGTCGACGCCACCGGGAAGCTGGTCACGCCCGGCCTGATCGACGCGCACACCCACGTCGGACCCGGTTATTGGGGCATCGACCCGGACCCGATCGCGTGGTATTCCGGCGTCACCACGTGGGTGGACGCGGGGTCGGCGGGCGCGTACACGGTGGCCGGGCTGCGGCGGGTCGCGCAGACCGCGTCAGTGCGGGTGCGCGCGCTGCTGAACATCTCGGCGGTCGGCCTGGCCGGGCGCACCGGCGAGTGCCGCGACCTGGGCAACTGCGACGTGCCGCTGGCGATCGACACGATCCAGGCGAACCGCGACCTGTTCTGCGGGATCAAGGTGCGCATCGATCATGAGACGGTCGGCGAGAACGGGGTGGAGCCGCTGCGGCGCGGGCTGGCGGCGGCGGAGGCGTGCGGCGTACCGGTCATGGTCCACATCGGCACCACGCCGCCGTCGCTGGACGAGGTGGCCGGGCTGCTGCGGCCGGGCGACCTGATGACGCACTGCGCGAGCGGGATCGCGGCGCCGCTCGGGCCGGCCGTCCGGGAGGCGGCGGCGCGGGGCGTGCTGCTGGATCTGGGGCACGGGTCCGGAGGGTTCGCCTTCGACGTGCTCGAACGGCAGTTGGAGGCGGGGCTCTCCCCGTACACGATCTCCACCGACCTGCACGCGCGCTCGCTGCACGGCCCGGTCTTCGACCTGCCCACGACCATGGCCAAACTGCTCGCCTGCGGCGTCGCGCTGTCCGACGTGGTCGATGCGGTCACGGTCCGTCCGGCCCGGGCGCTGGGCCTGCCGGGCGGTTCGCTCACGGTGGGCGACCCCGCCGACTTCGCGATCTTTGATGTACGCCGTGAGCCGTTCACCGTCGCCGACGCGCATCGTGCCGTCCGCACCTCGCCGATCCGTCTCGTCAACGAGGGCACGTACGTCGCCGGCTGCCTCCTGACACCGCGCCTGCCCGCACCGCCCGCGCCGTGGATCCCGCTCACCGACCCGCAACGGTCCGCCCTGGCCGACCGTGAGCGCCGCATCCGTGCCCTGCTCAGCACGCCCCTGGTGGACGTGGAGGGCCTGGCCGAACAGTTCCCGAGAACCGAACCGAGGAGTTCCTGATGCCCAAGCGTGCCGTGATGACCGACAAGGCAGCGCCGCCCGGCGGACCGTACTCGCACGCCGTCGTCGCCGGCGACACCATCTACCTGGCCGGGGCGGTTCCGGCCCGGCCCGACGGCACCTGGGTCACCGGGACCTTCGCCGAGCAGGCGCACGCGGCCTTCCAGAACCTGGCTGCGGTCGCGGAGGCGGCCGGCTCCAGCCTCGACCAGGCCGTGCGGATCGGCGTCTACCTGCGCGACTTCGATGACTTCGCGGAGATGAACACGATCTACCGGGAGTACATCAAGGGCGAGCACCTGCCGGTCCGGACGACGCTGCCAGTGGCGCTGGTCGGCTTCGACATCGAGATCGACGCGGTCCTCTACACCGGCGCCTGACCCTCTTTCTTCGATCCGTCCGCCCTCCGGGGCGGGCGGATAACGACAGACTTAATTGGGTACGGGAAGACCCATGCCTTCCCCCGGAGAGTTGCTCGGTGCCCGTTACCGGTTGGACGACCGGATCGCCGCGGGCGGCATGGGCGAGGTCTGGCGCGCCACCGACACCGTCCTCGACCGGCCGGTCGCGGTGAAGACGCTGCTGGCCGGGTACGCGGGCGACACCGGTTTCCGGACCCGGTTCCACCACGAGGCACGTGCCATGGCGGCGCTGCGGCACGCGGGTGTTGCCCCGGTCTACGACTTCGGCGACACCGGTGACGGCGCCTTCCTGGTGATGGCCCGGGTCGACGGCGTACCGCTGAACCAGTGGATCGCCGAGCGCGGCCCGCTCACACCGCACCAGACGATGTCGATCGTGGCGCAGGCCGCCCGCGCGCTGGCCGCCGCACACGAGGCGGGCATCGTGCACCGCGACGTCAAACCCGGGAACCTCATCGTCGAGCCGGACGGCACCGTGGTCCTCGTCGACTTCGGCGTCGCGCGGTCGGCCAACTCGGTCACCCTGACCGGGGCCAAGGAGGTCGTCGGCACCGCCCTCTACATCGCACCGGAGCAGGTCGCCAAGCGCGTCACCACGTCGTCGGCCGACCTTTATGCCCTGGGTGTGGTGGCCTATCACTGCCTCGCCGGGCGCCCGCCGTTCATGGGCGACAACCCTCTGATGGTCGCCCTGCAGCATCTCGACAGTGAACCGCCGCCGCTGCCGGACAGTGTGCCCGCGCCGGTCCGGGAGCTGATCGAGACGGCGCTGGCCAAGGATCCGGCGGCGCGCTTCCCGTCGGCCACCGCGATGGCCGAGGCCGCCGAGGCCGCAGCTCCCGCTTCTTTTGTCGGTGCTGTGGCTGTCGCTCCTCCCCTTCCGCCGCCCACCGAGGCCACTCAGCAGTGGGTCGCTCCGGACAGCCCGCCGCCACCGCGACGCCGGCGGGCCGTCCTCGCGATCGCCGCGGCACTTCTCACGCTCCTCGGGATCGGCGCCGTTTTCGCCGCGACTGACCCTTTCGGGTATTTCGAGGACAATCCGGCCTCCACCCCCACCCCCAGCGCCGGCGTGCCGTCGCAGTCCCCCTCGCCGGCCAAGAAGGGCAACGCCGGCCAGCAGAAGGCCAAGACCAACCCCGCCGCCGAGGACGACGACCGCACGTCCACCGGCGCCGAGGACGATCAACCCGAGGCGACGCGACCGCCCGCCACCAGCACGACCACGGCGGAGCCGGAGCCCACCCGGCCGGAGGAGACAGCGACGACCACCGAAGCCCCCGAAGAGGAGGAGACAAGCACTACAAACCCGGCAACTCCGGCGCAGCCCGATACGACTGACCGATGAAGATCCGATGAAGGTCCTGTGTTGAAGCTGTGAGGCGATCGGTACGATCCCCCACTTAGCCCCGCCACTGCGCCCCCCAAGGCAGGACATGTCGGTCACCGTAGACAGAGTTGCAGCAACTCCGGCCGAAACGATCCCCAAGCCCCGGCCACATCTCGGGTTCCGCCCCGACATCGAGGGCATGCGGGCCGTCGCCGTCGTCCTCGTGGTCCTGTCGCACGCCGGTGTCACCGGCCTGGCCGGCGGCTACGTCGGAGTGGACGTCTTCTTCGTCATCTCCGGCTTCCTGATCACGACGCTGCTGCTGAACGAGCTGTCGCGCACCGGCACGGTCTCGCTCGCCGGCTTCTACGCCCGCCGCGCCGTCCGGCTGCTGCCCGCGTCCACCCTGGTGCTCGGGGCCACCGTGGTGGGCGCCTGGTTCTGGCTGCCGTCCACCCGGTTCAACTCGATCAGTCTGGACGCGCTGTACGCCACCTTCTACGGCATCAACTGGCGGCTCGCGAGCGAGGGCGTCGAGTACCTGAACGCCGACGCCGCGCCCTCACCGCTGCAGCACTTCTGGTCGCTCGCCGTCGAGGAGCAGTTCTACCTCGTCTGGCCGCTGCTGATCCTGCTGTTCGCACTCACCCGCCGCCGGACACGGGTCCCGCTCGTCATCGCGCTGACGGCGATCACCGCGGTGTCGCTGACGGTGAGCGTCAACCAGACGCAGACGTCGGCGCCGTGGGCGTACTTCGGGGCGCACACGCGGGCGTGGGAACTCGCGATCGGCGCCCTCGTGGCGATCGGCGCGGCGCGGCTCGCGGGGCTGCCCGCCAGGCTCGCCGCCGTGCTGACCTGGGCCGGCCTGGCCGCGGTGATCACCTCCGCGCTGCTCTACGACGAGCAGACGCCGTTCCCCGGCTCGGCGGCGCTGCTGCCGGTGCTCGGCTCGGCGGCGATCATCGCGGCCGGATGCGCGGCCCCTCGTGGCGGCGCGGCGACCGTTCTCGGTACGCGCCCGTTCCAGCTGGTCGGGCGGTACTCGTACAGTTTCTATCTCTGGCACTGGCCGGTCCTGATGATCGGCCCGTCGGCGCTGGAGATCGAGCCGACACTGCAGCTGAACCTGCTGCTCGCCGCCGCGTCGCTTGTCGTCGCCGTCGCGTCGTACCACCTGGTCGAGAACCCGGTCCGGACGTTCTCCTGGATCAAGTCGCAGTCGTGGCGCGGCCTGGGCATGGGCCTCGGCCTGTCCGCGGCGACCGCCGCCGTCGCCCTCGTGGCGAGCGGCCACACGCCGCCGCTGCCGACCGGCGGACCGGCCGCCGACACCGTGCAGGCGATCGCCACCGCCGCCGACCCGCTCGGCCGGGTGCGCACGCTGGTCCAGCAGTCG
The DNA here is from genome assembly GCF_040681145.1 of Actinoplanes sp. NPDC051861. Taxonomy (NCBI): domain Bacteria; kingdom Bacillati; phylum Actinomycetota; class Actinomycetes; order Micromonosporales; family Micromonosporaceae; genus Actinoplanes; species Actinoplanes sp. NPDC051861. Next base: position 279,927 of record NZ_JBFAYE010000006.1, on the reverse strand, counting down.
GCCAGGCTGCAGCGGATCCCGGAGAACGTGCAGCCCGGCCCGCTGAAGGCGACCAAGGACAAGCCGGTGATCTACCGGGACGACTGCCACGCAGGGTACGAGGAGAGCGCCATGCTCCACCCGTGCTGGTACGGCGACCCGGCCGGTAGGGACGAGATGTTCCTGTTCGGCGACTCGCACGCCGCGCACTGGTTCCCGGCGTTCAACGAGATCGCCACCGAGCGTGGCCTCAAGCTGGCGAACCGGTCCAAGTCCGCCTGCCGTACGGCCACCGTGCTCGTCTACAACGGTGTCCTGAAGCGCCCCTACCAGGAGTGCGTCGCCTGGCGCGAATCGGTCTTCCGCGAGATCGAACAGGTCAAGCCGAAGATGATCGTGATGGCCTCGAGCGGCGGCGACCCGGGCGGCATGGTCACCCCCGACAACGTTCCGCTGGACGAGGGCCCCGACGGCGACCTGCTCTGGACCAGAGCCTGGATCACGTCCTTCGAGCGCCTCGAAGCCACCGGGGCTCAACTCGTCCTGGTCCTGGACACGCCGTGGCCGGTCGGCTCCACACCGGAGTGCATCGTCACCAACCCGAAGCGGATCGACAGGTGCGGGCGACCCGTGCGCGACGCCATCCTGGAACCGACCCGCCGCGCGATGGTCGCCGCCGCGGCCCGCGAACGCGGCATCACGGTGATCGACACCCAGCCGTGGTTCTGCACCGAGACGGTCTGCCCCGCGATCATCGGCAACGCGATGGTGTGGCGCGACTACAGCCACCTGAGCACCGCGATCGCCACGGCGATGACCCCCCTGATGCGCCGACAACTCCCGCAGTAACCCCAACCCAACCGTGTGTGGACTTCCGCCCCGCTCCGCACCCGAAAACCACACACTCCACCCCCAACCAACCGCGTGTGGAATTGAGCCCCGCTCCGCACCCGAAAACCACACACTGGTCTGGACTGTTCAGGCGAAGACGTCCTGTTGATACCGGCCGGCTCCCTCCAACGACCGCAACCACCCCTCAGCCTGCTCCGCCGTTCCTCCGGTCTTCCGCCTGTACAACCCCAGCAACTCCCCCCGCACAGCCGGCGCCATCCGCGCACCGTCCCCGCACAGATACACGTGCCCGCCCTCCTCCAACAGCTCCCAGATCCGATCCCCGGCCGCCGCCACCGCCTCCTGCACATACCGCCACGGATGCCCAGGAACCGCCGAGAATGCCACCCGCAGGTCCACCACCCCGCCGGCCTCCCATTCGCGCATCTCGTCCCCATAGAGCCAGTCGTGCGACGGATGCCGGCACCCGTAGAACAGCAGGGCCGCCCCGCGCGACTCCGCCATCGCCCGCTCCTGCAGGAACCCGCGCAGCGGCGCGAACCCCGTCCCCGGCCCGATAAGGATCATCGGCACGTTCGAGGACGGAGCCCGGAACGGCGGCACCGGCACCCGCACATGCCCATAGAAGACGTCCCCAGGCTGCAGCCGGGCCAGGTACTGCGAACACATTCCGCGATACCGCCCACTTCCCGTGCGTGACGGCCCGTCCACCAGACCCACGGTGATGGTCACCAGTGACGGGTCGACAGAGGGGGAGGACGAGATCGAGTAGAAGCGCGGTTTGATCGTGCCGACGAGGGAGAGGTAGACGCCGAACGGCAGGGCGATCGCCGGGAACCGTTCGAGCAGGCTGAGCACGGAGAGCCGTTTGGCGAGCACCTCGTCCTCGTAGGAGGTGATCAGGCCGGACAGCTGACGGGTCGTCCAGGGACACTCGGTGAACCCCGTGAGCTGCGAGATCTGTGCGCGACTGGCAGGCTCCTGCAACTCGAGGAAGTCGGTGAGGAGAAGCCCGGCAGTGACCGGCAGGCCCAGCGGGAGACCGGTGGGCCGGTCGCCGTCCTGGGTCAGCCGGACCACCAGGTCGCGGGAGACGCGCAGGGTGTGCAGCGCCCAGTCGACCAGTTCGGGGTCGTTCTTCGCGTAGACGGCCAGGTGGTCGCCGGCCGCATAGGTCACGCCATCGGGGATACGGACGGTGATGGACTTGACGCCGGGTCGTGGCGCTTCGTGACTGAAGTCCCAGAGGTCCGTGGGGTCGCTGACCAACTCGTCGACGGCGTAGACCATGATCGGGTAGGCGGCGTCGGACACCACGGCTGGCCGGATCTGATCGTCGCCGAGGACCTCCACCGCGTAGCGCGGACCGGTGCCGGCCGGGGGCGCGGAGGTGCCGTAGCGGGCGGCCAGCGCCGTCCACAGGCCGTCGAGCCAGGCCTGCGCCATGCCGTCGAAATCACCCGAAGCGTCTGTTTCGCCGCGAGCAACCACCGGCTCGGCGCCGGCTTGGCGCAACTTCAGGTCAACCCTTTGGGGGTACGCCTGATACGTGGCCCATTGCGTGTTGCCGTTGCCCAGCACCGCGTACCGCAGGCCGTCCAGTGCGCCAGCCGGGATCGAGAGGTCGTCGAAGAGCTGCGCGTTGTCCGGGGCCTTGCCGTTGTAGCTGGAGGTGACGACCACGAGGAGACCCTCGGTGGGCAGGTCGGTGGCGAGCTCGTCGAGCGTACGGACGGTCACGTCGAAACCGGAGCGGCGGCCACGGTCGGCGACCTGCTGTGCGAGGTCCTCGGAGGTGCCGAGGTTGGAGCCGAACGCGACGGTCAGCCGTACCCCCGAAGCCTGAACCTCGGCCGCCTCGGTCGCCGGCGCCGTCGGCACCTCCGGGACCGCCGCCAGGCGCTCGTGAGGCCGGCGCACCCGCAGCCGCAGCCGGAAGTCCTCGGGCTTGATCGTCAGCGTCTGCTTGATGTGCAGCCGGTGACCGTCCGGATCGGAGATCGCGAACCGCTGCAGGACCATCGCGAGCGCGAGCCGGGCCTCGGTGAGCGCGAACTGCCGCCCGATGCACGCCCGCTCACCGTTGCCGAACGGCTTGTACGCGTGCGGATGATGCTCCACCTTGCGCTCGGGCAGCCACCGGTCGATGTCGAACGTCTCCGGGTCCGGCCACGCCGAGGGGTTGGTGTGCAGGGGCTTGAGCAGCACGCCGATCTTCTGACCCGCGGGAATCGGATAGCGCCCGCCCAGCGTGGTGTCCTCGCGCGACATCAGGCCGATGAACGGGATCGGTGAGAGCAGCCGCAGCGTCTCGTCGAGGATCCGCGGGATCACGTCCAGCTTCATGATCGTCTCGTAGGTGGGCACCGTGTCGCCGGGCAGCATCCGGTCGACCTCGGCGTAGGCGCGGGCGAGCACGTGCGGGTTGCGCAGCAGCAGGTGCAGCGCGAACGAGAGCGTGCCGCTGGTGGTCTCGTGCCCGGCGATCAGGAACGTGAGCACCTGGTTGCGGATGTTCTCGTCGGTGAGGTTCTCGCCGGTGACCGGGTCGGCGGCACCGAGCATGAGGCCGAGCAGGTCGTTGGACTTCGCACCGCTCGCCCGCCGGGCCCGGATCACTTCGTCGACCGTCTCCTGCATCACCGAGATGTCGGATCTGTACCGAGCGTCGGCCTTCTTCTTCAGGCTGGTGACCACGGGAAGCTGACGAGCCCGGTGCATCACCTCGGTCAGCGCGTTGCCCATCGCCTGCAGGAACGGGTGCAACTCGGGGTTCTCGAAGGACCGGAACGACCGGCCGAACCCGGCCAGCGCGATGGTGTCGAGGGTCAGCCGCGTCATGTCGTCGGAGACGTCCACCTCGGAGCGGCCCTCCCACGCGCGGACCAGATCGTCGGCGACGGCGAGCATCTGCGGGAAGTACGCCTTCATCGAGCGCTGACTGAACGCCGGCAGCAGGATCCGGTGCGCCTGACCCCAGACCGCCTCGTCCTCCCGCGCGGTGAACAGGCCGTCACCGGCGAAGTCGCGGACATCGGCGAGCGGACCGTCCACCGGCTTGAAGAAGCGCGACTCGTCGCAGAGCTCGGCGACCAGGTCGGGGTCGTGGACGAAGACGACGTGCCGGCCGGCCAGGTTCAGCTTGAAGACGCCGCCGGGGTGCTGCGCGGCGAGCTCGGCGAAGAACCGGTGCGTGCCCTCCACCGGAACCTGCAGTCCATTGCCCACGATCGGCAGCCCGCGCGGTGCGGGAATCGCGGCGGTCACGGGGAAACCTCCTCAGCCATACGGTGTATGGCGCTACCATACGGCGTATGGCTGAGAGCGCAAAGTCTGGTGATCAACGCTTGACGCGGGACGTGATCCTCCGGTCGGCGCTCAGGATCGTCGACGCCGACGGGGTCGAGTCGCTGAGCATGCGCAAACTCGCGGCCGACCTGGGCGTCAATCCGATGTCGCTCTACCACCACGTGGAGAACAAGGCGGCGCTGCTCGACGGCATGACCCGGCTGATCACCGAGGGCGCCGAACACATCGAGGTCGGCGACGGGCCGTGGCAGGAGCAGTTGCGGCGGTTGGCGTACGAATTCCGTGCCCTGAGCCTCGCCCACCGCAACCTGATCCGGTACGCGTTCACCACCGACGACGTGATCCAGCGAGGCGGCCCGATGTGGCGCACACTGTGCGCGGTGCTGCGTGGTGCCGGGCTGCCCGAGCCCGAGGTGGAGCGGACGGGTGCGGTCTGCGCGGTTCTGGTGGGCGGGCTGCTGCACACCGAGGTGAACGGGACCATGCGGCGGCTGATCGGGGCCGGTAAGGCCGACGACACCGGATTCGCCCTGGCCGTGGATCTGCTGATCGACGGCGTGGCCGCCCGGGTAGGGCCCGGGCGCGTGCTTTGATCATCAAAGGGTTACACGTCGGAAACTTCCACCTGCGAGCATTCCGGAGCCCGACCAGGAGGTCCCCTTGTTCCTCAGCCAGCACGAGCAGGAACGCCTGCTCATCCACGTCGCCGCCGACGTCGCACGGCGCCGGCGCGAGCGGGGCCTGCGGCTCAACCATCCGGAAGCGACGGCGATCATCACGGCGTTCCTGCTGGAGGGTGCGCGCGACGGGCGTACGGTCGCCGAGCTGATGGACGCCGGCCGCCGGGTCCTGACTCGCGAGGACGTCATGGAGGGCGTGCCCGAGATGCTGGCCGAGGTGCAGGTCGAGGCCACCTTCCCGGACGGCACCAAGCTGGTCACCGTGCACGGGCCGATCTCATGACCATCCCCGGCGAGATCCTCCACGGCGAGGGCACGATCGAGATCAATCCCGGTCGCCGGGTGCTCGAGTTGACCGTACGCAACACCGGCGACCGGCCCGTGCAGGTCGGCTCGCACTTCCACTTCGCCGAGTCGAACGCGGCCCTCGAGTTCGACCGCGAGGCCGCCTGGGGACACCGGCTTGCCGTGCCCGCGGGCACCTCGGTCCGCTTCGAGCCGGGCATCCCGCGCGACGTCACGCTCGTGCCGCTCGCGGGCAACCGGATCGTGCCCGGCCTGCGCGGGCTCGCCGGCGGCCCGCTGGACGAGCTGCCACCCGCGTCCGAGCCCGACCCCACCGACATCGAGCCGGCCGGCTCCCTGGACGAGGACACCGGCGAAGGAACACAAAACGGGAGCCCACGTTGACCTTTTTGGACCGCGGTCGCTACGCGGCGCTCTACGGACCGACCGCCGGCGACCGGGTCCGGCTCGCCGACACGAACCTGCTGATCGAGATCGAGGAGGACCGCAGCGCCGGTCCGTACCCCGGTGACGAGGTCGTCTTCGGCGGCGGCAAGGTGATCCGCGAGTCGATGGGCCAGTCCCGCGCCACCCGCGCCGAGGGCACACCGGACACGGTCATCACGGGCGTGATCGTTCTCGACCACTGGGGCATCGTGAAGGCCGACGTCGGCATCCGCGACGGCCGGATCGTGGCGATCGGCAAGGCCGGCAACCCGGACACCATGGACGGCGTGCACCCCGACCTGGTGATCGGCGCCAGCACCGAGATCATCGCCGGCAACGGGAAGATCCTCACGGCCGGCGCGATCGACAGTCACGTACACCTGATCAGCCCGACCATCCTGGACACCGCGCTCGCCTCCGGCATCACCACGATCATCGGCGGTGGCACCGGGCCGGCCGAGGGCACCAAGGCCACCACGGTCACGCCGAACGCCTGGCACCTGGCCCGGATGCTGGAGTCCCTCGACACCTGGCCGATCAACGTGCTGCTGCTCGGCAAGGGCAACACCACGTCGGCCGAGTCGATGTGGGAGCAGCTGCGCGGCGGTGCGGGCGGTTTCAAGCTGCACGAGGACTGGGGAACCACACCGGCGGCGATCGACGCCTGCCTGAGCGTGGCAGACGCGTCCGGCGTGCAGGTGGCGATCCACACGGACACGCTGAACGAGGCCGGGTTCGTGGAGGAGACGCTGCGGGCGATCGCGGGGCGGTCGATTCACGCGTACCACACCGAGGGCGCGGGCGGCGGCCACGCACCGGACATCATCACGGTGGCGTCGCACCCGAACATCCTGCCGTCGTCGACGAACCCGACCCGGCCGTACACGCGCAACACGCTCAGCGAGCACCTCGACATGTTGATGGTCTGCCATCACCTGAACTCGTCGGTGCCGGAGGACCTGGCGTTCGCGGAGAGCCGGATCCGGCCGTCCACGATGGCCGCTGAGGACTATCTGCACGACCTCGGGGCGATCTCGATGATCGGGTCAGACTCGCAGGCGATGGGCCGGGTGGGTGAGGTGATCACGCGGACCTGGCAGACCGCGCACGTCATGAAGGCGAGGCTCGGCCAAAGCATTTCCGACAATGACCGCGCAAAACGCTATGTCGCGAAATATACGATTTGTCCGGCGATTGCCCACGGGATGGCCGAGCAGGTCGGCTCCGTCGAACCGGGAAAGCTCGCGGATCTCGTGCTCTGGGACCCCGCCTTATTCGGTGTGCGGCCCGCCTTGGTGATCAAGGGAGGCATGATCGCGTACGCCCAGATGGGTGATGCCAACGCCTCCATCCCCACCCCCCAGCCCATGCTCCCCCGCCCGATGTTCGGCTCCTACGGCGTCGTGCCGGCGCAGACCTCGGTCGCCTTCGTCGCGCCCGCCGCGATCGACGCCCTGCTCAGCGACCGCATCGGCGTCAAGCGTGCCCTGGTCCCGGTCTCCGACACCCGATCCGTGGGCAAGGCCGACATGCCCCTGAACGACGCCATGCCCCGCATCGAGGTGAAGGCCGACACGTTCGAGGTCCGCATCGACGGTGAGGTCATCGAACCCGACCCGGTGGCGGAACTCCCCATGGCCCAGCGGTACTTCCTGTTCTGATGAGCCTGGCCACCCTGCTGCTGCTGGCCGACGGCCGGCTCCCGTCGGGCGGGCACGCGCACTCCGGCGGGCTCGAGGCCCAGGTCAGCGCGGGCCGGGTCCATGACGTGGAGACGCTCGGCCGTTTCCTGCTCGGCAGGCTGGCTACCGGCGGGCTGGTCTCGGCGGCCTTCGCGGCGGCGGCCTGCGCGGACGTCACACGCTGCCACGAACTCGACGCCGGCCTTGATGCGCGGACGCCCTCACCGGCGCTGCGGAAGGCCTCCCGCGCGCAGGGCCGGGCTCTGTTGCGGGCCGGGCGTGCGATGTGGCCGGCGGTCGCCCCCGCCGGGCGGGAACCCCATCAGCCGGTTGCGCTGGGTGCGCTGGCTGCGGCTGCCGGTCTGGGCCCGGCCGAGGCGGCCGTGGCCGCGGCGCACGGCACGATCACCGGTTCGGCCAGCGCGGGGGTCAGGCTTCTCGGGCTTGATCCGTACGCGGTACACGCGCTCCTGGCCCGCCTGGCCCCTGACTGTGACCGGATCGCGGAAGTCGCCGCGTCCCGGTACCGCGACCCGGTCGACGACCTGCCGGCCGCGGGCGCTCCCCTGCTCGACATCGGCGCCGAGCACCATGCCACCTGGGAGGTGCGTCTCTTTGCATCCTGAACTCCACGAACACGCCCCCGACGAGGTTCCGCACACCCACCCCGACCCGGGTGTGGACCCGCACGCCCCTCTGCACACCGGCCCCCGGGCGCTGCGCGTCGGCATCGGCGGCCCGGTCGGCTCCGGCAAGACCGCACTGGTCGCGGCTCTGTGCCGGGCGCTCGGCGGCGAGCTGCGGCTGGCGGTCGTGACGAACGACATCTACACGACCGAGGACGCCGACTTCCTGCTGCGCAACGGCGTACTCCCGGCCGAACGGATCCGCGCCGTGGAGACCGGCTGCTGCCCGCACACCGCGATCCGCGACGACATCTCGGCCAACCTGGACGCGGTCGAGGATCTGGAGGCGGCGCTCGGCCCGCTCGATCTCGTACTGGTGGAGAGCGGCGGCGACAACCTGACCGCCACGTTCAGCAAGGGCCTGATCGACCAGCAGATCTTCGTGGTCGACGTGGCGGGCGGCGACAAGGTCCCCCGCAAGGGCGGCCCCGGCGTCACCACAGCCGACCTCCTGGTCATCAACAAGACCGACCTGGCCCCCCTCGTCGGCGCCGACCTGTCCGTCATGGACCGCGACGCCCGAGCCCGCCGGGGCGACCTGCCCACCGTCTTCCTCTCCCTGGCCGAGGACAGGTCCGCGACCCCGGTCGCCGACTGGATCCGTTCCCTCGTCTCCGCCCGGGTCTGATGCGCGCGCGAGCACGCGTCGTCGCGGAGACCGACACCCGCGGCAACACCCGGCTCGCGGTCCTGCACGGCGAGTCCCCGCTCCTGCTGCGCCGCACCGGCGCCCGCACCACCACGGGCGCGACGGTCCACCTCGTCGGCGGCGCCGCCGGTCCCCTGCGCGGCGACGACCTGCACCTGGACATCGAGGTGGGCCCCGGCGCCGAGCTGGAGATGCTCAGCGTCGCGGCCCAGCTCGCGCTCCCCGGCCGCCCCGCGCCCGCCTCCCGGCTCCTGGTCACGGCGCGCGTGGCGTCTGGCGCCACCCTGCGCTGGCTCCCGGAACCCCTGATCGCCGCCGCCGGCTGCGATCACATCGCCGTCACCCGCGTCGCGGTCGAAGCGGGCGGCTCACTGCTCTGGCGCGACGACCTGGTCTGCGGCCGGCACGGCGAGGACCCCGGAGAGGTACGCGCGGACACCCTGATCTCCTACGCCGGAACAACCCTCTACCGCCACGAACTCTCGATCGGCTCCCCCGGCTGGAACGGCCCCGCCGTCCTGGGCGACGCCCGCGCCATCGGCACCCTGATCCTGGCCGGCCCCCACCTGCCCCCGACCACCACCGCCGGCCCGGCCGCCGCCGTCATGCCCCTGGCCGGCCCCGGCATCCTGGCCACCGCCGTAGGCACCGACATCCGCGAGGTCCGCACCGCCCTCGACCCCCTCTGCGGCACCCGACCCTCCGCCGAGAGGCAGTGTGTGGATTTCGGGTCAGACGTCTAACCCGAAAGCCACACACTTATCGGCTCGCGGCCAGGCCGTCGAGGACGCGGTGGAGGCCCCACACGTACTGCTCCGTCCCCACCCACTGCGCCATCACGTCGACGGCCGCCGCGGTCCGCGGGAACATCGACGACGGCACCTGGGTCATGGCCGCACGTCGCGCCGCGATCCGTGAAGCCTCCGGTTCCAGCGCGCCCGCCTGCGGCACATCGGCCACCTCCAGGGCGACCGCCCCCAAGACGTAGATCATGATGAGGTAGGACGCGCGGGCGGCGGCCTGTTCAGGAAGTCCCGCCCGGGCCAGCACCTCCAGCAGCCGCTCGCCCAGCTGCAGTGCCTCCGGCCCGTTCATCGGCCCGCCGAGCAGGAGCGGCACCGCGCCCGGATGGGCCGTCAACCGCCGCCGCAGATCAAGAGCGAGCGTCTCCAGATCCTCGCGCCAGTCCGCACGCGAGACAGCATCCCGGTTCAGCTCACCGAGCAGCCGCTCCACCAATGCCTGCTCAATTGACGATTTATCCGAAAAATAGGTGTAAACGGCGTTCGGTGACACCCCCAGCGTCCCCGCGATCTTCCGAATCGAAGCGCCATCGGGCCCGTCGGCGTCCAGAAGCGCCAGCGCCGCGTTCAACACCTCGTCCTCGCTGAGCGCCCGCTTGGGCCCCGGCCTCGCCACCATCCAACCCCCTTGACTTATCTCTGCACACCGTACACCATTCATCGCATGACAACTCTGCACGGTGTACAGAAATGGACCGGAGCCCTCTTCCTCACGGCCGCGGTGACGTTCGGAGCGGCGTCCAGCACGCTGTCGGCGACCTTCAACTGGCCCGACATCCTGCGCGAGCCCGCCCCCGTGGTGCTTCACGAGTTCCACAACGGCGGCACCACACTCATCGGGACCTGGTTCGCGGTCGCGTGGACGTATGGGCTGCTCGGCGTACCGATTCTGATGCTGGCGACGGCTCTGGGGCGCCGCACGGACCCGGTGCTGCGCGCGGCCGGCGCGATCGGTGCCGCCTCCGTCCTGCTCAGCCTGATCGGCTTCCTGCGCTGGGTCTTCGTGGTGCCCGCGCTGGCCCAGGCCTGGACGGACGGTGACGGCCCGACACGAACCGCGGTGGAGGCGGCCTGGACGGCGCAGCACCAGTTCGGCGGGGCGCTGCTCGGTGAACACCTCGGGCAGGTGCTCGCTGTGGCCTGGTCGGCAACGGTCAGCGTCGTGGTGCTGCGGTCGGGCGTGCTGCCCCGCTGGATCGGCTGGACCGGGCTGGTGGTGTCCGCGCTCTACCTGCTCAACCAGGGGGACGTGCTGGCCACCGCGGTGCCCGGGTTCCCGGTGTGGGACCTCGCCGGGCTGATCGGGAGCACCACCTGGGGGCTGTGGATCGCGGCACTCGGAGTCACCGTGATGAAAAACGGGGGGCGGCCCCCGGCCACCCCCCGCTCCGATCACGCGGCAACGGCTATCGGGACCCCGTGACTGTCGGTCAGCGCCAACCGGGTGTGCAGGCTGCCCTGTTGCGCCACCTTCGCGAAATACTCGGTCCGCCGCCGCTGCAGGCACCCCTTGCGAGTCCGCGGTCCACCCGCGGCCACCGTCAGCAGTTCGGGCGCGAGCGAGCTGTTCAGCCCCTCCCGCAGCAGCCGCAGCGCCTCGGTGCGCAGCTGGGAGATCCGCGACTCGGTGACGCCCAGCCGCGCCGCCACCTCGCTCAGCGGCTGCTCCTGCAGAAAGGACTCCTCCACGACCTGGCGCAGCCGCTCGGGCAGCGCCTGGATGGCCTGATGCAGATAACCGAGACGTTCCCGCTTGAGCAGCAGGTCCTCGGGTCCCTCGGACAGCTCCGGCACCATCTCCTCGGCCGCCCCGGTGGGGAAGCCCTGCAGGCTCAGCAGGGACGCCTTCTGCACGTCGTCCTCGACACTGGCCAACTCGGAGACACCGATTCCGAGCACCTCGGCCACCTCGGCGTCGCTGGGGGTGCGGCCCAGGGCCGCGGTGAGCTCCTGCCGTGCGGCGGCCGCCCGGCGGGCACGGGCCCGCACGGATCGGCTGGCCCAGTCCTGGCCACGAAGTTCGTCCAGCAGGGCGCCGCGGATCCGGACCGCCGCGAAGCGGTGGAACGGTATGCCACGGGTCACGTCGAAAGACCGGGCGGCGCCGAGAAGGGCCGCGAACCCGGCTGATGAGAGGTCATCTGCGTGGACATGGCCGGGTACCCGGTTGAGCAGTTCCCGGACCAGATGGCCAACCATCGGCATGTTTTCGCGGATCAGGTCCTCGATGTCGCGCGCCGACGGCGCGTCGTGGGCGGTGCCGATGGTGGCGGGGAGTTCGGTCGTGGTGGTCACGTAGTCCTCCTCGCTCGTACGAACCGGCTGATGAAACCGGCTGACGAGAAGAACAGTGGCCGTTCTGAGGTGCAGCGGGGCCCGAACTCGGTTGCTTTTGTGGAGTTTTTTCATGAAAAACCTCAGGCGCACCGGCTTCCGGCCAGCAGAAAGCCCTCCCCGCTGCCACGACGACCAGGATGCGTGGGCGGGAAGGGCTGGGGTGGCGCAATCGCCGAAATCAAACAGCGATCAGTGCAGCACCGCGATCCGCGGCGCGAGCACCTCCGACAGCTCCGTGTGCACCCAGGCCATCCGGCGGACCGCCGACTCCGGGTGGTCACCGAACTCGGTGGCGACTCCTGCCGCGCATCCGTCACTGCCGTGCCGGAGGATCATCGTGGTGATGGCCTCCTCCAGCGTCTTACGGCTGGGACACTCGGACGGCTGCAGGTAGGAGACGAAAAGTGCCTCGGCAGCCAGATCCTTGACTGTGCTCATCATGATGTCGAACTCCCCGATGTCGACGACCTGCAAGAACTCCGGCTGACACCCGAACATGGGACGGCAATTTCATCATCCACGCGGGCGGTCGGCCGGCCGGCAGCCACGCCGTGCGAAAGCGCCGCAATCCGGGCGTCGGGCCTGGCCGTTGTCGCCGTCGCCGCCCGTGTGCGGTTCGGAGCAGAAGCGCCTGTCGGTCTCGACTTCACCGTAACGCGGCGATCGGTCGTTCGGCTTCAGGTTTTCGCCGTAGTCCGACCGATCGCCTGATGCGTTACTCGCAATCGGCCGGGTCGCAGTCCCCCAAAGAGGGACCCGGGTCCGGCGGAGGAGACGTGCTCTTCGTCGTAGTGGGTGTCGGGGTCTCGATCACCGGGTCAGTTGTGGGCTCCACCGACGGCGGCGCCGACGGTTCCACCGGGTCTGTGGTGGTGGTCGTCGTCGGTGTCGTGGTCGGCGTGTCGGTCGGCTCGGTGGTGGTGCCGGTGGTCGGGCCCGTGGTGGTGCCCGGCGTGGTGGGCCCGCGCGACGACGAGAAGGTCGGCGTGATCACGACAACCCCGCCGGGACCGATCGAGACGCCCGGGCTCGGCGTGCTGTCGGCGTCGCCGAGGCGCACGTTGCCGTCGGAGAGGATCTCGACCGGCCGGGACGGCTCACCGGGTTCGCTGGACACGTACGTCTCGCAGGTCCGGTCGTTGAGCTTGAAGACCATCGGGGCGGCGTTGCTCTCCTGGTAACGCCCGGTGATCTGCATGGTCGTCGTGCGCTGCGACTCCAGCGCGGCGACCGATGTGACCTTGACCTCGCGATCCTGCTGCGTGAGATCGATCTTGCCGTTTCCGGAGACCTCCTGGTCGCCGTTCATCAGGAACCAGAGGCTCCACTTGTCGACCGGCTTCTCGTCCCGGTTGGCCACGGTCACCTGGGCCTTGAAGCTGTCACCCTTGTCGGACCAGACCGCGTAGCTGACCACGCACTGGCCGGTCGGCGGGACGACGGTGGGCAGCGGTGCCGCGCCGGACGCCTTGTTGTCGGACTGGCCGACCGCGGTCCAGCCGTACGTGAGACCGCTCAGCAGCGCCACCGCGGCGGCCACCACCGTGAGACGCCGGACCCGGGTCTGGTTGCGGCTGCTGTTGTTCGGCTTGTTCGGCGGGGAGCCGGCCGGCGGGCCACCGGCACCGTGGCGCAGCGGCGGTGACGGCGGCAGGGGCGGCGCCTGCGCGGCGGACGGATCGGGCCGGGCCCAGGGGGATGGTCGCATCGGGGAGGGCTCGGTGACGGCTGCGGCCACCACCGGGTGCACGGCGTCCGGGTCGGTCGCGGCCTCGGTGTTCACCGTGCCCAGACCGGCCGCGGCGGCCGCCGGGCCGAAGCCCGTGTACGGATACCCCGACGGGAGGATGAACGTGTCCTCGCCGTCCTCCCAGTTCGCGTCGAACCCGGAGGTGATCAGCGGGGCGGAGGCCGAGACACCGGCCAGCACGTGTGCCATCTCGGCGCTGGACGGACGATCCTGGGGCCGCTTCTCCAGGCACCGCCGGATCAGCGCGTCCACCGCGGGCGGAAGCCCTTCGACGGGCGGCAGTGGCTCGGGCTCCACGTACTGATGGGCGCGCAGCAGCGCGGTGGTGGTGCCGACGTCCCAGGGCAGCTGGCCGATCAGCATGCGGTAGATGAGCAGGCCGACCGCGTAGACGTCGGTGGCCGGGCTGACCTGGCCGCCCTCGAGGCGCTCGGGCGCGAGGTAGGCCGGGGTGCCGAGCAGGCTGCCGTCCGGGTCGGTGTCGTTCTCCCCGATCAGGGCGGAGATGCCGAAGTCGACGACCTTGGCGCCGGCCGGGGTGAGCATGACGTTGGCCGGGGTGACGTCGCGGTGCACGATGCCGCGGGAGTGTGCGGCGGCCAGGGCGGCCGCGACCTCGGCGCTGATCCGGACCGCGGTGGGCCACGGCAGCATCCGCACCCGGGCCAGGACGGCCGCGAGCGACTCGCCGTCGACGAGCTCCATCACGACATAGGGCACCGGCTCACCGTCGACGGTGGTGGCTTCGCCGTAGTCGTACACATTGGTGATGTTGGGATGGGTGAGCCGCGCCGCGGCCTGAGCCTCCGCACGCAGCCTGCGCCGGAACGAGGGGTCGGCACTGGTCGAGGGTGGCAGGACCTTGACGGCGACCTGACGCCCCAGAACCTCGTCGAACCCTCGCCAAACCACTGACATCCCGCCGGCACCGAGGCGCTCGACCAGTCGATAACGACCGGCGAGCAGTCCCGAACCGGGCAGGTCCGCCGTGCTCATGTGCCCCCACATGCGCGCTTCGAAGAAACATCGGGCCACACCGCCATGCCGCTCGATGCCGGGTGAGTCGGTGCCCACCATCGGACTCCGAGCATCCCCCATAGACGGCGTGGATGTTAGCCCTAAACGGCTGACAGATCGACCGGGCACAGCACGATCTACCAGGCACTCGTTACGGTGTGTGGGAAGCGCTACGCGCGGCGTATGGGCTGTTTGAACGTGGGGGAAAGGGCTTTCCGCCCCGGTACGCCCACGAAGCGCCACGACAGCGTTGCGGGAATGCCCGGATCGTCGGAACTTGCAGTCTCAACCTTTCGGATGAGTCCACAGTAGAAGTTGTCACGATCGGTCAACACTCGATCACCCAGAGAGATCGACTGTGTCCAAGATCTGTCAATGCCTCCGGCTCGATGTGAGGCTGCGGGCGATGGGTGACATCGCCCCCGAAGCGGGTGAAAGCGGTAACTTCGGCCCGGCCGCGACCGGCGCCCCGCCGGACGGCACCGCACCCAGTTCGCCGAGGAACGCGCGGATCGGAGCCCATTTCTCATAGATGACCAGCACCACGTCGCCCGGTACGGCAAGCTTCACCGCGTGCCGCACCGCGTCCTGGAAGCCGTCGGCCCGGATCGCGTCCAGCTTCGGCCGCCGGGCGCGCATCTCCCGCTCGACGAGAGCCGAGACCTCGCCCGGCTCCCGGCCACGCGGGTCGCTGTCCTCGTAGAGCACGGCCCGGGTCACCCCGTCGGCCAGGATCTGCGCCGACGCGGCCAGCAGGTCGTCGCGGCGGTCACCGGGCAGCGTCATCGCCGCGACGCAGCGCTCGGCACCCCAGAGCCGGTGAAGAGTACGCAGGGTAGCGGCGAGAGCCGCCGGATTGTGGGCGTAATCGAGATAAATCGAGACCTCACCGAGACGGAACAGCGTCCCCCGTCCGGGGTTGTCCAGGCTCGGGTCGAACTCGCTCAGCCGGTCCACCAGGGTTTCCGGCCGTGCTCCGAGCGCGCGGGCGGCGGCGATCGCGGCCAGGGTGTTCGCCGCGACGTGCAGGGCGGCACCGCCGTACGCGCCCGGCACCTCGGCCAGCCTCACCAGCGGTGTGCGCCGCGGCCCGGTCGCCTGCACCAGCCAGCCGTCGTGCAGCACGTACGCCGTCGCCCCGCGCGCCAGATGCTCGGTGACCACCGGGTTTCCCGCGTCCAGTCCGAACCAGACGAGCCGTTTGCGGTCCGCGCGGACCCGAGGGCGGTCGGCCAGGCTGCGCACCCACGGGTCGTCGGCGTTGAGCACGAGGGTGCCGCCGTCGCGGACCCGCTCGGCGACCAGCGCTTTCACGTGCGCCACGTCCTCGATCGAGTCGAGCCCGTCCTGGCCCAGGTGGTCGGCGGTGATGTTGGTGATCACGCCGACGTCCGACCAGTCGTAGCCGAGGCCACGCCGCAGCAGACCGCCCCGCGCTGTCTCCAGCACGGCCACCTCGACCTGCGGGTCGCCGAGCACCATCTGCGCCGAGCGCGGCCCGGTCGCGTCCGAGAGGTGGACCGTACGCCCGTCGATCACCACCCCGTCCGAGCTGGTCACGCCGACCCGGGTGCCGTTGCCAGTGAGCAGGTGCGCGGTGATCCGGGTGACGGTGGTCTTGCCGTTGGTCCCGGTGACCGCGACCGTCGGTATCCGCCCGTCCGAGCCACCGGCGAACATCGCCCGCACGATCGCGTCGCCGACGTCGCGGGCCCGGCCGTGCACCGGCGCGAGGTGCATCCGCAGGCCCGGCACCGCGTTGACCTCGATCACCCCGGACGCGGCCCGGTCCGGCGCGCCGATCGGCGGCACCGGCGCCGCGATGTCCGGCAGCCGCAGGTCGATCCCGGCGACGTCCAGGCCGACCAGCGCGGCCACCCGCTGGCACAGCCGGGTCACGTCGGGGTGCACCTGGTCGGTGACGTCCCGGCTGGTCCCGCCGGTAGACAGGTTCGCGTTCGCCCGCAGCCACACCACCTCCTCGGCGGCCGGCACGCTCGCGGGACCGTGTCCCTGGCCGCGCAGGATCCGCTCGGCCGTCTCGTCCAGGGTCATCCGGGTGAGCGCCCTGGAGTGCCCGACGCCCCGGCGTGGATCGGCGTTCGCCTTCTCCACCAGTTCCGTCACCGTGCACCGGCCGTCGCCGACGACGTGCGCGGCGATCCGCTCGGCCGCCGCCACCACCTCGCCGGACACCACCAGTACCCGGTAGTCGCGGCCCTCCAGCTGCTGTTCCACCACGACGTCGCCGCCCGCCTCGGCGAACGCCCGCGCCACCTCCGCCGCGGTGCCCAGGTTCAGTGCCACGTGCTTGCCGTGGTTGCCGGTACGCGGCTTCACCACCACCGGGCCGCCGAGTTCGCCGAGGAGCGCCACCGCCTCCGCCTCGTCGCGGGCCGCACCGCCCGGCGCCACCGGCACGCCCGCCTCCCCGAGCAGGCGGCGGGTCACGTGCTTGTCGCCGGCGATGTCCACGCCCAGCCCGCTGGTCCGGTCGGTCATCGCGGCCCACGCCAGGCGGCGCCGCGTGCCCCAGCCCAGCCTCACCAGGCTCAGGTCGTCGAACCGCTCCACCGGGATGCCGCGCCGCCGGGCCGCCGCGATGATCGAGCGGGTGCTCGGCCCGGTGGCCTCCCGCTCGGCCAGGGCGGCCAGGCCGGCGAGCCGGGTGCCGAGCGTGCGCGCGGTCGGGCCGGCCCCGCCGTGCACCTCGAGGACCAGGTCGATCGCGGCACCGAGCAGCTCACCGGGCACCCGCGACTCGGGCGACTCGTCGACCGGGCACTCCACGATCACGTCGTAGACACCGGGCTCGCCGGCCGCGACCGTACGCCCGAAGCTCACGTCCCGCCCGATCAGCTGGGACAGCTCGATGCACACGTGCTCGGTCACGTGCCCGAAGTAGGTCCCGTTGCGCAACCGGCTGACGAACCCGCCCGGCGACCCGGCGGCGCAGTGGTGCTCGGTGAGACCGGGCAGCGCGCGCAGCAGCCGCTCGGTGAAGCCGGTGACGTCGGAGGTCTCCCGGCCGGTGAGGTCTCCGAGCAGCAGCCGGGCGACGACGGCGGGACGGGACAGATAGACGTTGGGGCCGCGCAGGCGGCGCAGAGACTCGATCTTCATTGGGCTCGTTCCCGTTCAGCGGCGGGCGCGGCGACGACCGGCCGGCGGCCCGTGAGGTGGAAGGTGTAGCCGGCCGGCAGCACGTGGATGCTCGCGCCGGCCAGCGCGATCGGCCCGGACCCCGGCACCCGGATGTCGGTGGCGCAGCCGGCGTCGACGACGGTGACCGCGCCGTTGCCGAGCACCTCGAAGCAGTCGCCGTCGGTCAGGATCGCGGTGTCCTCGTCGATGCCGACGCCGAGCTCGTGCGGGTATCGCGCCACCGCGCTGAGCAGCCGGTTCAGGCGGCCACGCTCGGCGAAGTGCTGGTCGATCAGGACGCCGGGCAGGAACTCCAGGCCCGGTCCGGTGCTCACGCTGCGTGCGGTGACGCCGGTGCCGTCGCCACCGGTGATCATGGTGGCGGACATCATGGCCGCTCCCGCGCTCGTGCCGGCCAGCACCAGCGCGCCGGTTCCGGACAGCTCCTGCAGCAGCGAGTCGGCCGCCGTGCCGCCGATCACGCTGGTGATCCGCTCCTGGTCGCCGCCGGTGAAGAACACCCCGGTGGCCTCGCGCAGCACGTCGACGCCGGGTGCGTTCGCCTCGGGGCGGCGGGTGAGCCGCAGGGCGCGGACGCTGCCGGCGCCGAGGGCGGAGAACTTCTCGGCGTACGCGGCCTCAGCGGTCTCCGGTGTCTCGCTGGCCGTCGCGATCACCACGATCCGGGCGGTGGTGGCGCCGGCCAGGTCGACGAAGCGCGCGAGCAACCCCGCTCCGGCGGCTCCGCCCATGAGCAGTAGCCGGCCGCGGCGCGGGTTGACGCCACCCTCCACCGCTCCTCCTCAGTAGCCCGATCGGGCTACTGCTGAGGTTAATCGGAACAAAACCGAAACATCCGCCTAATTCGTTTTATGCGGAAGCAGATGCGTGATCTCCGGTGGGCCATCGGCCAGGGCCACCGCGCGCTCCTCGACCTGTTCGTCCTGCCCGGTAAGCCGGCCACGATGCTGGCGCAGGTGCTCGGCCCAGGTCGGCACCAGGTAGACCTCGACGAACACGGCCGGGTCCTCGCCGTCGCGGAACAGGCCCCACTGCGTCGCGCCGGTGCGCTGCCGGGACCACCGGACCTCCTCCATCACCGTGGCGAACTCAGCCGTGTTCGCGTCCGGCACCCGGTAACTCGCGGAGATCAGGATCGGCCCGTCGTCCAGGTGCGGCTGGAGCATGAGGTGCGGCTCGGCCCAGAACACGGCCGGCGTCCGGTCCTCCTCCTCGGAGGTGTGCACGGGCATCACCCGTACGGTAAGAACGCCCGCAAGCATCATCACCGAGGCCGCACCGAACGCCTCCGCGAGGCCGAAGGCCGAGGCGGCCTGGCCCCACAGCAGCGCACCGGCCGCCTGGCCGCCCGCGAAGACCAGCTGATAGATCGCCAGCGCCCGGGCGCGCACCCAGTTGGGCAGCAGCAGCTGCATCGCCACGTTCATCCGGGAGACCAGCATCATCCACGCCAGGCCCGCGGCGGCCAGCACGGCCGTGACCACGAACGGGTCGGTCACCAGCGCCACCACGGCCAGCGCGGCGCCGTAGACCAGGCCGGTTCCGACGATCATGCGGTCGGTGCTGAGCAGCGCGCGAGCCCGGGGCATCAGCAGCGCACCGGCGATCGCGCCCGCCCCGAGCGCCGCGAGAAGCACGCCGTAACCGCTCGCGCCCATGCCCAGCCGGTCCCGCGCCACCAGCGGCAGCAGGCCCCAGACCGCGCTGCCGGGCAGCACGAACAGCAGCACGCGGGCCAGGATCATCCGGATCTCCGGCGAGTAGCGCACGTATCGCCCGCCTGCGCGCAGGGCCGATCCGAAGTGCTCGGGGCTGCCGGTCGGCGTTCGCGGCGGGCGCCGCCACAGCGCCAGGGCCAGCGCGAAGACGGCGAAGGAGAGCGCGTTCAGCGCGAAGACCGCGGCCGAGCCGAGGTGCGCGACGAGCAGGCCGCCGATCGCCGGCCCGAGAGACCGGGCCAGGTTGGTGTTGACCGCGCCGAGCGCGGAGGCCGCCGGCAGGGCGTCGTGCGGCACGATCTCCGGGATCAGGGCCTGCCAGGACGGCAGCGTCAGCGCCTGCCCGCACCCGAGCAGAAAGGTGAAGACGAGCAGGAGCGGAGGCCGCATGTGGTCCAGCAGGGTGAGCAGGGTCAGGGCCGTCGCCACACAGAAGAGCGTCATCTGTACGCCGAGCAGCAGCCGCCTCCGGTCGAGCGTGTCCGCGAGCGCACCGCTGGGCAACGCGAACAGCAGCACCGGCAGCATCGTGACGGTCTGCACGAGGCTGACCCAGGTGGCGGCGCCCGGCTCGCCGACGACCAGCCATTGCGCCCCGACCGTCTGCATCCAGGTGCCGACGTTGCCGGCCAGCACGGCGAGCCAGAGCATCCGGAACACCGGTATGCGCAGTGGCGTCCAGGCGCCTGTTTCGATCACTCGGAGATTCTGCGCCGATGTGTGCCCGGTCCCGGTCGCGGCGCGACGGCGCGTTCGTCGTCGATCGTGTGGCCCGCGGCGCAGTGCATCTCGAGACGGACCTCGGCGCCGCAGCCGCGGTGGGCGTACTCGATCGGCGGCCCCTCGGGGTCGGCCAGGTAGCGGTTGCCCCACTCGGCGACGGCGATCAGCACCGGGTAGAGGTCGAAGCCCTTCTCGGTGAGCCGGTACTCGTGGCGCACCCGGGCGCCGGGCTCCCGGTACGGCTCGCGGCGCAGCACGCCGTGCTCGACCAGCAGTGCCAGCCGGTTCGTCAGCACCTGCCGCGGGATCCCGGTGCGCACCCGCATGTCGTCGAAGCGCCGCAGCCCGCTGAAGATCTCGCGCAGCACCACGATCGTCCACCGCTCACCCAGGATCGCCATGGCGCGGCTGATGGTGCAGTTGTCGACCGACCAGTTCAGCGCTTCCATGGGCAGTAGGCTACGTCTCGTTGACAGACGCAGCAAGAACCTGGGAGCCTGCGTCCATGACGCAGACTCAGGATGCCACCCGGACGCGCACCTTCAGCTGGAGCGACCCGGCGCAGCACGTCCGGTCGCTCGCCGGCCGCACCGGCCTGGAGATGCTGCAGGCGATGGGCACCGGCGAGCTCCCGCCCCCGCCGATCATGCAGCTCATCGACGGCAACGGCCTGCACGCCGAGGAGGGCGTCGTCACGCTCACGCTCGACCCGCAGGAGTTCCACTACAACCCGATCGGCACCGTGCACGGCGGCGTGATCTCCACGCTGCTCGACACCGCCGCCGCCTGCTCCGTGCACAGCACGCTGCCGGCCGGGGTGGGTTACACGAGCATGGACCTCAACGTGAAGTTCCTGCGCCCGGTCACCGTCGACTCCGGCCGCCTCACCTGCACCGGCACCGTCCTGCAGCGCGGCCGCCGCACCGCGCTGGCCGAGGCCCGGCTGACCGACGCCACCGGCCGCCTGGTCGCGCACGCCACCTCGAGCTGCCTGATCTTCGACCTACCGGCTTAGCGCCTGTTTCGGAGTGGGGGCAGGAGCGAGGCGAGGTCCAGGTGTCGTCTGGGTGTGCGGCGCGGGCGCCCAGATACCGGGGTTGTATCTGGGTGTTCGCGACGTGCGGCCAGGCGGCGGCTGGGCCACGCCGCAGCCCAGCCCTCACTCCGAAACAGGCGCCAGCCGGGCCGCCCTCGCGTCTCGTTTCTCCTCGAAGCGGGAGGCCTGGGTCTCCAGGTCGGCCATGTGCGTGGCCAGCTCCTCCCGCGCCTGCTCCCCCGCCGCGCCGACGTCCACCCGGTCCCACACGTTCCACTGCCGCAGCACCGGCGCCAGCACCTCGTCCCGGTGCTGGCGGAGGTCGTAGATCCCGGCCAGCGCGATCGACAGCGCCTTGCGGCCGAACCCCTCGATGTTCGCCCCCGGCATCTTGAACCCGGCCACCACGTCGTGCACCGCGCGCATCGCCTGGTCCGGCGCCAGGTCGAACGCCGCCGAGAGCAGGTTGCGGTAGAAGACCATGTGCAGGTTCTCGTCGGCCGCCACCCGGGCCAGCAACTGCTCGGCGATCGGGTCACCGGTCGCCTTCCCGGTGTTGCGGTGCGAGATCCGGGTCGCCAGCTCCTGGAACGCCACGTAGGCGAGGGAGTGCATCAACTCGTCGGAGTGATCGTTGGTGTACCCCGACTCCATGTGGGCCATCCGGGCCCGCTCCAGCGCGACCGGGTCCACCCCGCGCGTGACCGTCAGATAGTCCCGGATCGCGATGCCGTGCCGGCCCTCCTCGGCGGTCCACCGGTGCACCCAGGTGCCCCAGGCGCCGTCCCGCCCGAAGAGCGTGGCGATCTCGTGGTGGTAGGACGGCAGATTGTCCTCGGTGAGCAAATTGACAATCAACGCAGTCCGCGCCACATCCGGCAAATCGGAGTCATCCGGCTTCCACGGCGTGCCGCCGAGCACCCCGTCGAAATCACGCCCGGAACTCCACGGCACGTACTCGTGCGGGAACCATTCCTTGGCGAGCCCCAGATGCCGGTCGAGGTTCTCGGCGACGACGGGCTCCAATTCGAGCAGCAACGCGGTCTGATCCAGCGGCATCCCGTCAAGATAACCGCTGGACCATGATCACATCGCGTCAGCCGGCCGACACGACCGGTTGAAGATCCACAGCGGGCGGCTCCCACACCGACGCGTCGGCCTCGACCTGCTCGCCCGAGCGGATGTCCTTGACCGTGTCCGGCGAACCGGGGAACCAGACGAACGGAATACCCCGCCGGTCGGCGAACTGGATCTGCTTGCCGAACTTCGCCGCCGTCGGCGCCACCTCGGTCGGGATGCCCCGGCGGCGCAGCGCGGTCGCGATCCGGTCGCACTCGACCCGCTGGTCCTCGCTCGGCACCGCCACCACCACGCAGGTGGGCACCGACCGGGACACACTCAGCGCGTTCTGCCCGAACAGGATGCCGAACATCCGGGACACGCCGATCGAGATGCCCACGCCCGGGAAGCGGGTGTTGCCGACCGACGCGAGCGTCTCGTAGCGGCCTCCGGAGCAGACCGAGCCGAAGCGCTCGTACCCCTGAAGCTGGGTCTCGTAGACGGTGCCGGTGTAGTAGTCGAGTCCACGAGCGATCTTCAGCTCGGCGCGCACGAGTCCGGGCGCGTGTGCCCCCGCCGTTTCGACCACCTGGAGCAGCTCGGACAGTCCTTCGTCGAGCAGCGGGTCGTCCACACCGAGCGCCCGCACCCGGTCCGCGAACGAACCATCAGATGCCGAAATTTCGGCCAATTTCAGACAGGCCTCCGCCTGGGAGTCGGTCGCGCCGGCGGTCTCCACCAGCGCGGCAGCCACCTTCTCCGGCCCAATCTTGTCCAGTTTGTCCACCACGCGCAGCACCTGAGCCGTGTCCTCAAGACCCAGGCCCCGGTAGAACCCCTCGCACACCTTCCGGTTGTTCACCTGGATGACGGCGGCCGGGATCGGCAGCGACCGGAACGCGTCCCCGATCACCAGCGGCATCTCGGTGTCGAAGTGGAACGGCAGCGTGTCCCGGTTGACCACGTCGATGTCGGCCTGCAGGAACTCCCGGTAACGGCCCTCCTGCGGCCGCTCGCCACGCCACACCTTCTGGATCTGGTAGCGCCGGAACGGGAACTGCAGCTTCCCGTGGTTCTCGGTGACGAACCGCGCGAACGGCACGGTCAGGTCGAAGTGCAGGCCGAACTGGTCGTCGCCACCGGCGCCCTCCTCCTGGAGGCGGCGCAGCAGGTAGATCTCCTTGGACGTCTCACCCTTGGACAGCAGGGTGTCGACCGGTTCGACGGCACGCGTCTCCAGCGGCGCGAAACCGTAGAGCTCGAAGGTGGACCGGATCTTGTCGAGCGCGTACTGCTCGATCATGCGCTGCGGGGGCAGCCACTCGGGAAAGCCGGAAATAGGCACTGTCGCTCCTGGGGAAAGAATCAGAGACCACGGCCGGGCGCGGCGATCAGCTCCCGCAGGTACGGGTTTGACGCGCGCTCACGGCCGATGGTGGTGGCCGGTCCGTGGCCGGGCAGCACGACGGTGTCGTCGGCCAGCGGCAGGATCTTGTCCCGCAGGCTGTTCATCATCGTCGGCGTGCTGCCGCCCGGCAGGTCGGTGCGCCCGATGGACCCCGCGAACAGCACGTCACCGGAGAAGCAGACATCCTCCGACGCGTCGCCCGGCAGGCGGAACAGCACCGACCCGCCGGTATGGCCAGGCGCGTGGTCGACGGTGATCTCGACACCGGCCAGCGTCAGCACGGCACCGTCGGTCAGCTCGGCGACGTCGTCCGGCTCCGAATACTGAATGCGGCCGCCGAACAGCGCGTTCAGGTCCGTGCTGAGTCCCTTGGCGGGGTCGGCCAGCATCTCGCGGTCGGCGGGGTGCACGTACGCCGTGATGCCGCGAGCGCCGCAGACCGGCGCGACGGAGAAGGTGTGGTCCAGGTGCCCGTGCGTGAGCAGCACGGCCGCGGGGTGCAGCCGGTGCTGGGCCAGCACCTGATCGAGGCGGTCGATCACACCGATGCCCGGGTCGATGATCAGGCACTGCTCGCCCGGAGCCGCGGCCACCACGTAACAGTTGGTGCCGAAGGCGTCAGCCTCGAAGCCGGTGACGAGCACGATGACGGACCTCTCTGAATCGGGTACGAATCGTAACGAGCCTAGCCGGACGGCCGCACACCACTTTCTCAGCGGGTACCCGTACACTCTTGCGGGCGTGTGGCGTGCCGCACCCCTTGACACGCACAGGAAGGGACAGCGTTCGGTGGCTTCCAGCAGGGACCGGCAGCGCAAGCTCGCGCGCGCGAAATTCGACCGGCAATTGGCCCGCCGGGCCGAGAAGGAACGTCGCCGTCGCCGGCTCTCGGCGGGTGTCGGCATCGCCCTGGCTGTGCTGCTCATCGCGGCCGGCGGCGCCTGGATCGGCGGCGCGTTCGACGGCGAGGAGTCCACCGAGACCACCGCCGGCGACATCTGCCTGTGGACGCCGCAGAACACGACGAGCAACCCCGACCTCAAGGACGTCGGCACTCCGCCCACCAAGGACCTGCCGGAGACCGGCACGGAGACCATGACGGTCACCACCAACCAGGGTGCGCCGATCGTGACGAGCCTGGATGTGGGCAGCGCGCCGTGTGCCGCCGCCAGCATGACCTACCTGGCCGGCAAGAAGTTCTTCGACAACACCGACTGCCACGAGATCACCACCGAGGGCGCGCTGCGCTGTGGTGACCCGAGCGGCACCGGCAACGGCGGGCCGACGTACAGCTTCTATGACGAGAACGTCCCGACCGCCCCCGAGCCGTCGCCGAGCGCCAGCGCCGCCGCCGACAAGACGGTGCACTACCCCAAGGGCACGGTGGCGCTGATCGGCAACCCACCGGGCACCAACGGCAGCCAGTTCCTGATCTTCCTGAAGGACTTCGCGCCGGCCCAACCGCAGTACTCGATCATCGGTCAGGTGACCGGCGGCCAGGACACCCTGGACAAGATCGCCAAGATCACCACCGGGGAGAACGCGACCGGTGACAAGGTCACGCCCAAGGAGAAGATCACCATTCAGAGCCTGACCGTCGGCGGGACCGCGTCCGCGGCCCCGTCGGCCGGCGCCCAGTCGTGAGTTCGTGATGGCAGAGACAGACAGCAGCAGGGAGAACACCGTGTCGTCGATCAAGGACCGGCAGCGCGCGGCGGCGCGGGCCCGGCTCGAGAAGGAGATGGCCGAGCGCGCCACGGCCGCCAAGAAGCGCCGCCGCCAGCAGGCGATCTGGGGCTCGGCCCTCGCGGTCGTGGTGATCGCCGGCGCGGCCGTCTGGATCGTTAACGCGCTGCAGAAGGACGACGACAAGGACGCCGCGGCCGGGCCACAGGCCGGCACCGTCGCCTGCACCTGGACACCGGCTGACCCGGCCGCCGGCGGCAAGGTCAAGGACGTCGGCCTGCCCCCGGCCAACGCGGCGAACGTCGGCACCAGCACGCTGACGTTCGACACCAGCCTTGGCCAGATCCAGGCGACGATCGACCTGACCAAGGCGCCCTGCACCGGCGCCAGCTACAAGCACCTGGCCGAGAAGAAGTTCCTCGACAACTCCAAGTGCCACCGCCTGGTCAACGAGGCGAGCTTCAAGGTCCTGCAGTGCGGCGACCCGTTCGCCACCGGCAAGGGTTACCGCGAGACCGACGGTCAGGGCGGCCCCAGCTACACCATGGCCGAGGAGAACCTGCCGACCGACACCGAGAAGCCGTACCCCGCGGGTTCGATCGCGATGGCCAACACCGGACAGCCCAACAGCACCGGCAGCCAGTTCTTCATCTGCTCCGAGGACACCCAGCTCCCGCCGAACTACACATTGCTCGGCACGATCACCAAGGGCCTCGACATCGTCCGCGACGTGGTCAAGGCGGGCGACGACGGCGCGTTCAAGTCCGGCCCCGGCGGCGGCCACCCGAAGAAGGAACTGACGATCAAAACCATGACCGTCTCCTGAGACCTTCGCGAGAAAGGGCGACCTCGTCAGGGGTCGCCCTTTTTCATGCATCGGTACGGGACAATCCCGCTCTACCCAGCCGGACCCGCGACCTCATCGCGGCGCAGGGCCGCAGCGCCCCTCTCGCGCCACGTCGTGGCCGACCTTCTCCCACACCCAGCCCCGGCACTACCTCGGCCCGGCGCCATCTCGCCGCAGGTCTCTCCCCACGGCCCGGCTCTTCACCCATGCCCGGCGCCATCTCGCCGCGGGTCTCCCCCTACGGCCCCGCTCTTCCACCCACACCCCGGCCCACCCCGGCCCCGGGACCACCGCCGAGTCAGGCGCCAGACGTGACCCGATAAGCGTCGAACACCCCGTCAACCTTGCGAACGGCCGCCACCAGATGCCCCAGGTGCTTGGGATCGGCCATCTCGAACGTGAACCGGCTGACCGCCACCCGATCCCGCGTTGTGGTAACCGTCGCGGACAGGATGTTCACCCGCTCCTCGGACAGCACCCGGGTCACGTCCGCCAGCAGCTTGTGCCGGTCGAGCGCCTCCACCTGAATAGCCACCAGGAACGTGGACGCCGACGTCGGCTTCCAGCTGACCTCGACCACCCGCTCGTTCTGCTCGCGCAGGTCCTGAGCGTTCGCGCAGTCCTCCCGGTGCACGCTCACGCCGCCGGAGCGGGTGACGAAGCCGAAGACCGCGTCGCCGGGCACCGGGGTGCAGCAGCGGGCCAGCTTCACCCAGACGTCCGACACGCCCTTCACCACGACGCCCGGGTCCTGGGCGCTGCTGCGGTTGCGCGGCGGCCGGGTCGCCACGGCGGTCTCGGCGATGTCCTCGACCGCGCCCTCCTCGCCGCCGAAACCGGCGACGAGTTTCGCCACCACCGACTGCGCGGAGACCGTGCTCTCCCCCACCGCCGCGTACAGCGAGGCCACGTCGGCAAGGTGCAGGTCACGGGCGATCGTCGTCAGGTTCTCACTGGTCAGCATGCGCTGCAGGGGCAGGCCCTGCTTGCGCATCGCCTTGACGATCGCGTCCTTGCCGTCCTCGATCGCCTCCTCGCGGCGCTCCTTGTTGAAGAACTGCCGGATCTTCGTCCGGGCGCGCGGGCTCTTGACGAAGCCGAGCCAGTCCTGCGTCGGCCCGGCCGTGTTCGACTTCGACGTGAAGATCTCGATCACGTCGCCGTTGGAGAGCGTCGATTCGAGGGGCACCAGCTTGCCGTTGACCCGCGCGCCGATGCACTTGTGCCCAACCTCGGTGTGCACGGCGTAGGCGAAGTCCACCGGCGTGGAGCCGGTCGGCAGCGGGATGACGTCGCCCTTCGGCGTGAAGACGTAGACCTCCTGGCTGGAAAGGTCGAACCGCAGCGCGTCCAGGAACTCGGACGGGTCGCTCGCCTCACGCTGCCAGTCGAGCAGCTGCCGCAGCCAGGTCATCTCGTCGATGTGCGCCGGCGGGCCGACGATCGTCGCGCCCTTCTGCTCCTTGTACTTCCAGTGTGCGGCGATGCCGAACTCCGCCGTGCGGTGCATCGCGAACGTGCGGATCTGCATCTCGACCGGCTTGCCGGTCGGGCCGATGACCGTCGTGTGCAACGACTGGTACATGTTGAACTTCGGCATCGCGATGTAGTCCTTGAACCGGCCCGGCACCGGCTGCCAGTTCGCGTGGATGACGCCCAGCGCGGCGTAGCAGTCGCGGACCGTGTCGACCAGGATGCGCACGCCGACCAGGTCGTAGATGTCGTTGAAGTCGCGGCCCCGCACGATCATCTTCTGATAGATCGAGTACAGATGCTTGGGCCGGCCGGTGGTCTCCGCCTTGATCTTGGCCGATTTCAGGTCGAGTGAGACCCGGTTGGTCACCTGGCGCAGCAGCGCCTCACGCTGCGGCTGGTGCTCCCCGATCAGCCGGTTGATCTCCTCGAACCGCTTGGGGAACAGGGTGCCGAAGGCCAGATCCTCCAGCTCCCACTTGATCGTGTTCATACCGAGCCGGTGTGCCAGCGGAGCCAGGATCTCCAGGGTCTCCTTGGCCTTCTGCTCCTGCTTGGCGCGGGGCAGGAAGGTCAGCGTCCGCATGTTGTGCAGCCGGTCGGCCAGCTTGATCACCAGGACGCGCGGGTCCTTGGCCATCGCCACGACCATCTTGCGGATCGTCTCCGCCTTGGCCGCGTCACCGAGCTTGACCCGGTCGAGTTTCGTCACGCCGTCGACCAGCAGCGCCACCTCGGCGCCGAAGTCGTTGCGCATGTTCTCCAGCGAGTAGTCGGTGTCCTCGATCGTGTCGTGCAGCAGCGCCGCCACCAGCGTGGTGGTGTCCATCCCGAGGTTGGCGAGGATGGTCGCCACCGCGAGCGGATGCGTGATGTACGGATCGCCGGACTTCCGATACTGCCCCGAGTGCCAGCGGGCGGCGACGTCGAACGCCTTCTGCAGGGCGCGCGCGTCGGCCTTGGGGTGGCTGGCCCGGTGTGTCGCGATCAGCGGCTCGAGGACCTCGCTGACCTGCGTGCTCTGCCATGGCGCGTTGAACCGGGCGAGCCGGGCACGCACCCGGCGCCCGGTGGGCGCGCTGGCCAGGCCGAAACCGCTCGGCTCGTCCGCGGGAGTCAGGGGTTGGGTGGA
The DNA here is from genome assembly GCF_040681145.1 of Actinoplanes sp. NPDC051861. Taxonomy (NCBI): domain Bacteria; kingdom Bacillati; phylum Actinomycetota; class Actinomycetes; order Micromonosporales; family Micromonosporaceae; genus Actinoplanes; species Actinoplanes sp. NPDC051861. Next base: position 251,204 of record NZ_JBFAYE010000006.1, on the reverse strand, counting down.
ATCCGGATCACCGACGGCCTTGTCGTCGGCGCGGGCCTGATCGCCGGGCGTCGCCTCGCCCGAACCGGTCCGCGAGTTGTGGGTCGGCTGCACCGTGCCCTCCGCCGGAGGGGCGACGTCGCTGGACACCGGCCTCCTCACGCCTTCGCCAGGAACTGATCTGCCAGAACCGTCTGAGCCAGGGTTGGTCACCTTGGAACGCCCATCCTACCCGCACCGCCTTACCCAGTGACCCGGCCGAACCTACGAATAAGCAGGCCCCACCGGGCGAAGAACATCGAAGACGGATCAAACGGTCAGCAGCGCGTGCACGCCGCGTGGTTCGAGCCGCTTGCGCCCGTCGAGGAAACCCAGCTCCATGAGCACCGTGAATCCGGCGATCACCCCGCCGGCCTGCTCGACCAGGTCCATGGTCGCGGCCGCGGTGCCGCCGGTGGCCAGCACGTCGTCGACCACCAGGACCCGCTGCCCGGCCGTGAACGCGTCCTCGCTCACCTCCAGGGTGGCCTCGCCGTACTCCAGCGCGTACGTCGCGCTGAAGGCCGGTCGCGGCAGCTTGCCGGCCTTGCGCACCGGCACCACACCGGTCCCGGTCGCGTACGCGACGGCGGCCGCCACCACGAAGCCGCGCGCCTCCACCCCGGCCACCACGTCGAACGAGTCCGCCCCGTAGTGGCCGACGATCCCGTCGACGACCTTCCGGAACGTGGCGCCGTCGCCGAACAGCGGCATCAGGTCCTTGAAGAGGATCCCCGGCTTGGGGAAGTCCGGCACGTCCACGGTGCCGCTCGCGACCAGCGCGGCCAGCCCCGGCCCGCTGTCCCCGGTCACGTCAGAGTTCTCGCTAGTCACGGCGGACAGCCTAGCGCCTGGCACGGGAACGGCCCGCCACCCGAGGAGGTGGCGGGCCGTCGCCGGGATCTCGCTGTCAGCGCCGCTTACCGCTACCGCCGACCGGAAACCGAGGTCTCGCTGTCAGCGCCGCTCACCGCCGCCGCCGACCGGAAACCGAGGTCTCGCTGTCAGCGCCGCTTGCCGCCGCCGCTGGGCCGGTTGCCGGCCCCGCCGCCGCGGTTCGTGGTGTTGCGCTTGGCGGTCGGGCGGGCGCCCGGCCGCGGTGCGCTGCCGGCCAGCACCGACGCCTCGTCGGACTCGGTCGCGTTCGCCGGCCGGGTCCGCTCGCCCTTCGGCGCGACGTCGCTGGACCGCTGCTGACGACGGGCCAGGACCCGGGCGGTGTGCGCCTTGATCTTCGGCTCCTGGTCCTTGAGCGCGCTCAGCACCGGCGCCGCGAACACGATCGACGAGATGACGCCGAAGCCCATGCCGACGAAGAGCACCAGGCCGAGGTCCTTCAGGGTCCCCGCGCCGAGCAGGCCGGCACCGATGAAGAGCAGGCCACCGACCGGCAGCAGCGCCACCAGGCCGGTGTTCAGCGACCGCATCAGGGTCTGGTTGACCGCGAGGTTCGTCGCCTCGGAGTATGTGCGCGAGCTGCCCGCGGTGATGCCGCGGGTGTTCTCCTGCACCTTGTCGAAGACCACCACCACGTCGTACAGCGCGTAACCGAGGATCGTCAGGAAGCCGATCACCGTGGACGGCGTGACCTCGAAGCCGACCAGCGAGTAGACGCCGGCCGTCAGCACCAGGTCGAGCAGCAGCGACAGCAGGGCCGCGACCGCCATCCGCCACTCGAACCGCACGATCAGGTATGCCACCACGAGCACCAGGAAGATGATCAGACCGAGCACGGCCTTCTCGGTGACCGCGCCGCCCCAGGCCGCGGAGACCTGGTTGTCGCTGACGTCCTCGGCGGGCACACCGAGGTCCTCGACCAGCGCCGCCTTGGCCTGCTCGGCCTCCGCCGGGGACAGCGCCGAGGCGCGGACCGTGTAGCTGGCGTCAGCCCCGTTGCCGACCTTCTGCGCCGCGGTGACCTCGGCCGCCGGGTCGACGGACTGGACTGCCCGCTCGACCGCCTCCTGCGCCTCGGTCTGCGTGAGCGTGCCCTCGGCCGTGGTCGCCGGGATGGTGAACGAGGTGCCACCGGCGAACTCGATACCCAGTTCGAAGCCTCGGACGATGAAGCTGCCGATCGAGATGACCACGATCGCGGCCGCGACGGCGAACCACACCTTCCGGCGGCCCACGATGTTGATGTTCGCCTCGCCCTGGTAAAGGCGAGTGGCGAGACCGGGACGGGCCATGTCAGGCCTCCTTCACGCGCGAGGAGGTGGGCTCCTCGGACTGGGTGCGCAGGACGCGGCCCAGGCCGCTGACCCGCGGCGACATGAACGCCTTGGTGTTGGCGAACATCGTCATGATCGGGTGACGGAAGAGGAACACCACGAGCAGGTCGAGGATCACCGAAAGACCCATCGCGAACGCGAAGCCCTGCACCGCGCCGATCGACACGATGTAGAGCACCGCGGCACAGAGGATCGTGATGGTGTTCGCCGAGATGATCGTCCGGCGGGCCCGCTGCCATGCCCGGGGCACGGCACTGCGTGGCGTCCGGCCCTCATGGATCTCGTCCTTCAATCTCTCGAAGTAGATGACGAACGAGTCCGCCGCGACACCCAGTGACACGATGAAACCGGCGATACCCGCCAGGGTCAGGGTGAAGCCCATCGTCCGGCCGAGGAAGACCAGCGCGCCGAAGGTGAGCAGCGCGGACAGGCCGAGACTCAGGAAGATGACCGAGCCGAGCAGGCGGTAGTAGAAGAACGCGTACACCGCGACCAGGCCCATGCCGATCGCGGCGGCGAGCAGACCCGCCTCGAGCTGCTGCAGGCCCAGCGTCGCGGAGATCGTCTGCATCGGGCCGGCCTCGAAGTTGACCGGGATGGCACCGAACTTCAGCTGGTCGGCGAGCTTCTTCGCGGTGACCGGCGTGAAGTCACCGGTGATCTGCGACTGACCGCTGAGCACGCCCTGGATCTGCGGCGCGGAGAGGATCTCCTTGTCCAGGACCACGGCGACGGCGCAGTGCTCGGCCGAGCCGTAGAGCGAGGAGACCGCCACGAAGCACGGGTCGCTCTGCGTCGCGTTGAACGCCTTGCGGGTCAGCTCGGTCCACTTCTTCTGGCCCTCAGCCTTGAAGTCGAGCGAGACCACCGACTGGCTGGTCTGCTGGTCGATCTGCGGGCTGGCGTTGGCGATGTCGTCACCGACCACCTCCGCCTTGTCCAGCATGACCTTGGCGCCACCCTCGTAGCAGGCCACCACCTGCGAGTTGATGTCGTCGATCGAGCCGTTCGGCCGCGTGTTGAGCTGCTTGCAGCTGACCGTCGGCACGTTGAACTGCATGGCCGGCGTGAGCACCGCGACCTCGGGGCCGGTCAGCGTGGAGAACGCCTTGAACGGCAGGCCCGCCTTCGGGTCGGTGGTCAGGTCCACCGGAGCGGTCAGCTTCTCGGCCGTGGTCCAGAGGTCCGCACCGATCTTCTTCTTGACCTCGGCGAGCAGCGCCTTCTGGTCGGCGGTCTGCGGCGCGGGCGCGGCGGCCGAGGCGGACGGCGCGGGAGCCTCCGCGGAGGCCGACGCGGACGGCTCGGTGCTCGGCGCGGGCGCGCCGCCACCCTGGCCACCGGTCGACGGGGCCGGCTCGACGGCCGGGGCGCTGCCGCTGGTCGCCGGTGCCGAGGCGCCGGCGGACGGCGCGGCCGACGGTGCGCCGCTGGCCGACGGTGCGGCCGACGGGGACGCCGGGTTGACCGCGCTCTCCGCGACGTCACCGGTCACACCGGTGAGAAGCCGGAACCGCATGTTGGCGGCCTGCGAGAGATCCTTGAGCTGGTCGTCGGCCTCACCGGCGAGCGAGACGACGATGGTGTTGTTGCCCTGGATCACCACCTCGGCCTCGGAGACGCCGAGCGCGTTCACGCGGCTTTCGATGATCTCCTTCGCGGTCTCCATGGCCTCCTGAGTCGGAGGCTCACCGAGCTGCGAGGCGATGTACGTGGCCTGGGTGCCGCCGACCAGGTCGAGGCCGAGCTTCGGCTCGAGGCGGTCGGAGAAGCTGCCCTTCGCGCCGCCGGCGAAGAAGACGAGCAGATACAGGACGACGAAGACCAGACCGAGCACGGCGAGTTGCCGTCCAGGATGCATCTGTCCCTGTGGTGGTCGTGCCACGGCGTTGGGTCTCCCTGCGCTACGGCCGCGCGTGGGGCGCGGCGTGTTCGATCGGTTACCGGCGTCGACGGTTTGACGGCGGCCAGACGGACCGGCCCGCTAGGTGCTGCGGACCGGCCCGGGGGGTGTCTATGCGGTTCTCAGTCCTGCTTGTTGGCGCGGTTCTCGACGACCGGGCTCTGCGGCTCGTCCACGACGGTCTCGTCGTCGGCCGGCTCGACGTCCGGCTCGGGGATGGTGTCGCCTGCCTTGTGCACGACGCGGGCGATCGCCGGGCGCGCGAACCGGACCTGCACGTCGGGCGCGATCTCCAGGGTCACCACGTCGGCGTCGGCCAGGACGACCGTGCCGTGCAGCCCGCCGATCGTGACGATCTCGTCGCCCGGACCGAGGGAGTTCTGCATCTCCTGAGCCTCGCGGCGCCGCTTCTGCTGCGGGCGGATCATGACGAAGTACATGAACCCGAAGAGAAGGACGAGGATCAGCAAGAACGAGAAATTGCCGCCGCTCGCTTGCTCAGCTGCCTGTGGCACGAAAAAAGCCTTCCGTAAGCCGCCGGCGCGACGGGTGGCGGGCGCCAGGGGGCGATATGCAGATTCCGGTTGGAACGGCGGCGAGTCTAATAGGTCAACCTTGAGATAACGAATGCGGCACACGTCACGTTCACATCACGAGGGATAATCAGGCGTCCCGGGCGAACAGGTCACCCTGGAAAACGCCTGCCCGCCCGTCTTGTGGCGGTGTCTTCCCCAGATGAGCCCATCCAGCCTCGGTCGCCACCCGCCCCCGGGGTGTCCGCGCGAGCAGCCCGGCACGCACGAGGAACGGCTCACACACCTCCTCGACCGTGTCCGATTGCTCACCAACCGCAACTGCGAGCGTGGAAAGTCCGACCGGGCCACCCTTGAACGACTCGATCAGGGCGCGCAGCACCGCCCGGTCCAGCCGGTCCAGGCCCAGGCCGTCCACGTCGTACACCTGAAGCGCCGCCTTGGCGACCTCCTCGGTGACCACGCCGTCCGCACGGACCTCGGCGAAGTCGCGCACCCGGCGCAGCAGCCGGTTCGCGATACGCGGCGTGCCGCGCGAGCGCCCGGCGATCTCCGCCGCGCCCTCCGGGGTGATCGGCACACCGAGGATCCGCGCCGAACGGTGCAGCAGCGCGTCCAGGTCGGCGGGCGAGTAGAAGTCCAGATGCGCGACGAAGCCGAACCGGTCACGCATCGGCCCGGACAGCAGACCGGCCCGGGTGGTCGCGCCGACCAGCGTGAACGGCTCCACGTCGAGCGGAATCGCGGTCGCGCCCGGGCCCTTGCCGACCACCACGTCGACCCGGAAGTCCTCCATGGCGCTGTAGAGCAGCTCCTCGGCCGGCTTCGCGATCCGGTGGATCTCGTCGATGAACAGCACGTCGCCGGGCGCGAGCCCGGTCAGGATCGCCGCCAGGTCACCGGACCGCTCGATCACCGGACCGCTGGTGGTCCGGATCCCGGTGCCGAGCTCGGCCGCCACGATGTTCGCCAGGGTCGTCTTGCCGAGGCCGGGCGGCCCCGAGAGCAGGATGTGATCCGGCGGGGTGCCCCGGCCCATCGCGCCCTTGAGCAGCAGTTCGAGCTGGTCCCGCACTCTGTGCTGTGCGATGAAGTCGGCCAGCCGCCGTGGCCGTACAGTCGCCTCGGCGTCCAGCTCCTCGTCCTCAGCAAACGGGGAGACGATTTCCTCGTTCATCGAGTTTTGCCCAGCAGCCTGATCGCCTGGCGCAGCAGCAACGGCACCGGCGGCGCCTCGCCGTCGATCGTCTCGGCGACCGCGGCCACCGCCTGGTCGGCCTGCGACGCCGTCCAGCCGAGCGCGAGCACGCCCTGGCGGACCTGTTCCTGCCAGGCACCGGCGAGCAGGGCGGCCGAGCCGGTGTCACCGATCGCCACCGGGCCGATCTTGTCCTTGAGCTCCACGACGAGTTTCTCGGCGCCGCGTTTGCCGATCCCGGGGACCTGAGTCAACGCGGCCAGATCTCCGCCGGCGATCGCGCGGCGTACCGAATCGGGGTTGTGGACCGCGAGCACCGCCTGCGCGATGCGAGGTCCGACGCCGTTTGCCGTCAGAAGCAGCTCGAAGAGCTGCCTTTCGTCGTCGTCCGCGAACCCGTAGAGAGTGAGCGAGTCCTCCCGCACGATCAGGCTCGTCGCCAGCCGGGCCTCGGCGCCGGTGCGCAGCGAGGCGAGCGTGTTCGGCGCGCAGAGCACCCGCATGCCCACGCCGCCCACCTCGACGACGGCACTGTCCGGAAACATCGCGGTGACCACACCGCGCACGCTGGCGATCATCGGCTGCTCCTGCGGGCGGCGGCGATCGCCGCGGCTTGGATCTTCGCACGGGTGCCCCCGCGCCAGATGTGGCAGATGGCGAGAGCGAGCGCGTCCGCCGCGTCCGCCGGCCGGGGTGGCGCGTCGAGGCCCAGCAGGCGGGTGACCATGGCGGTGACCTGCGCCTTCCCCGCCGTCCCGGATCCGGTCACGGCGGCCTTCACCTCACTCGGGGTGTACGTCTGCACCGGCAGCCCGGCCCGCGCCCCGGCCAGCACGGCGACCGCGCTGGCCTGCGCCGTGCCCATCACCGTCCGCACGTTGTGCTGCGAGAACACCCGCTCCACCGCCACGCTCTCCGGCTTGTGCTCGGCGACCAGCGCGCTCAGCTCGGTGTCCAGGCGCAGCAGCCGCAACGAGATGTCGTCGTCCGGATCGGTGTAGACCACGTAGTAGCCGATCAGCTTGCCCGGCCGCCCCGGCACCCCTTCGACGACGCCCACGCCGCACCGGGTCAACCCCGGGTCGATGCCGAGCACGCGCACCACGGCCTCCCCTCGCGTACGTGTGTTCGACACCCTAATACGCCGCACACTTGCGCCCGCCGCCGACACGCCTCGACGATGGGTGCGGGAGGTAGCCATGTACCTCATCCCGCCGATGGACGACGAGCCGCCAGAGGGCTTCGTCAATTTCGTCGCCGTGCACGCGCGCTCGCTGCGCGCCGAGTCAGCCCGCCTGACCGGCGGCGACGCCGTGTCGTCCGCGATCTTCACGGACGTGCTCATCGATGTGGCCGGGCACTGGCGCCGGTTGCGCTGGTGGGGGCGGCTGACCGGGTCCGACGCCGCCGGCGCCTACCTGCGCAAGCGCCTCTCCGCGCGAGCCGCGCAGTGGAGAGAGGATCAGGTCTACGAGGTCGAGGTCCGGGTGCTGAGACCATTCGACCCTTATATCGGTTTTGTCCCGCCGGGCGGGGGCAGCCTGGCGCTGCGCAAGGCCGCGGTCATCGACGGCACGGTGAGAGCATCCCTGGACGCGCTGGCCGACGCGGAGATCGCCTGGGTGCACGCGTGGCGCCGCAATCAGTGGCGCCTGGTCCTGTGGCGCGTCACCGGAGCGGTGCTGCTCATCGGCGGCATGCTGCAGTACTTCTCGTCGCTGAGCACCGGCGGATACTGAGCGGGGGCTCGCGCCCCCGCTCCGCGCCTCACGCGTCGATCGCCGCCATGACCTCGTCGGAGATGTCGAAGTTGGCGTAGATGTTCTGCACGTCGTCGCAGTCCTCGAGGACGTCGATCAGCTTGAACACCTTGCGGGCCGCCTCCTCGTCCAGCGGCACGGTCATCGTCGGCACCAGCGAGGACTCCGCCGAGTCGTAGTCGATGCCCGCACCCTGCAGCGCCGTCCGCACGGCCACCAGGTCGGTCGGCTCGCTGACCACCTCGAAGCTGTCGCCCAGGTCGTTGATCTCCTCGGCGCCCGCGTCGAGCACGGCGAGCATCACGTCGTCCTCGGAGAGCTCACCGTTCGGGACGATCACCACGCCCTTGCGGTTGAACAGGTACGACACGCTTCCGGCGTCGGCGAACGTGCCGCCGTTGCGGGTCAGCCGGGTGCGCACCTCGGTGGCCGCCCGGTTCCGGTTGTCGGTGAGGCACTCGATCAGGATCGCCACGCCGTTCGGGCCGTAGCCCTCATACATGATCGTCTGCCAGTCGGCGCCGCCGGCCTCCAGGCCGGAGCCACGCTTGACGGCGCGATCGATGTTGTCGTTCGGAACCGAGGACTTCTTCGCCTTCTGAATGGCGTCGTAGAGCGTGGGGTTACCAGCCGGATCGCCACCGCCGGTCCGCGCCGCCACCTCGATGTTCTTGATCAGCTTCGCGAACATCTTGCCGCGCTTGGCGTCGATGACGGCCTTCTTGTGCTTGGTCGTCGCCCACTTGGAGTGGCCGGACATGCGTAACCTCCGTGTCTACCGTACGGGTGCGGCCTGGCGGACCATCTCGACGAAGTACCGGTGGACGCGAAGGTCGCCGGTCAGCTCCGGGTGGAAAGCCGTGGCGAGCAGGTTCCCCTGCCGAACAGCGACAATCCTACCGGCGGCGGGCCCGTCCTTGACGCGCCCCAACACCCGCACGTCTTCGCCGACCTCCTCGACCCACGGCGCGCGGATGAAGACCGCGTGAAAATCGCCGCCCTCAACCTCGTCGATGGTGACCGCCGCCTCGAACGAGTCGACCTGCCGGCCGAACGCGTTGCGCCGCACCGTCATGTCGATGCCCTGGAACGACTCCTGGTCCGGCCGCCCGTCCAGCACCGTCGCGGCCAGCATGATCATGCCGGCGCAGGAGCCGTAGACCGGCATCCCGTCGGCGATGCGCTTGCGGATCGGGTCGAGCAGCCCGAACGACACCGCCAGGTTGCTGATCGCGGTCGACTCGCCGCCCGGGATCACCAGGCCCTCGACGTCGGCGAGCTCCTCCGGGCGGCGCACCGGCCGGGCCAGCACGTCCGACTCGGCCAGCGCGGACAGGTGTTCTCGCACGTCGCCCTGCAGGGCCAGCACTCCGATGTTCACGCCCCAACTGTATTTCTCGGGGTAATGCAGGCCACCGGGAGGTCGATTGGCTATCGGAGGCCGCCGCGCGGCTTCGTACGATCCCGATTGTCGAAACCCCGCACTCGTCGTCAGAACACCGCACTAGGAGCCGAATCCCATGTCTGAGAACCAGCCCGCCGTCGGAACCGCCCGCGTGAAGCGCGGCATGGCGGAGATGCTCAAGGGTGGCGTGATCATGGACGTGGTCACCCCCGACCAGGCGAAGATCGCCGAGGACGCGGGCGCCGTCGCTGTCATGGCGCTGGAGCGGGTTCCGGCCGACATCCGGGCACAGGGCGGCGTCTCCCGCATGTCCGACCCCGACATGATCGACGGCATCATCAGCGCGGTCTCCATCCCGGTGATGGCCAAGGCCCGCATCGGCCACTTCGTCGAGGCCCAGGTCCTGCAGTCGCTCGGCGTCGACTACGTCGACGAGTCCGAGGTCCTCACGCCCGCCGACTACGCCAACCACATCGACAAGTGGCAGTTCACCGTCCCCTTCGTCTGCGGCGCCACCAACCTGGGCGAGGCACTGCGCCGCATCACCGAGGGCGCCGCCATGATCCGCTCCAAGGGCGAGGCCGGCACCGGCGACGTCTCCAACGCCACCACGCACATGCGCAAGATCCGCGCCGAGATCCGCCGCCTCCAGACTCTCCCCGAAGACGAGCTCTACGTCGCCGCCAAGGAACTCCAGGCACCGTACGAGCTGGTCAAGGAGGTGGCCGAGGCCGGCAAACTCCCGGTCGTCCTCTTCACCGCCGGCGGCATCGCCACACCCGCCGACGCCGCCATGATGATGCAGCTCGGCGCCGAGGGCGTCTTCGTCGGCTCCGGCATCTTCAAATCCGGCAACCCCGCCGAGCGCGCCGCCGCCATCGTCAAGGCCACCACCTTCCACGACGACCCCGACGTCCTCGCCAAGGTCTCGCGCGGCCTCGGCGAAGCCATGGTCGGCATCAACGTCGAAGACGAACCCGTCCCCCACCGCCTCTCCGAACGCGGCTGGTAACCCCAAACCCAGCGTGTGGAGTTCGGGTGCGCATGAGGGCCGAACTCCACACGCAAAGGCAGCAACCCGACGGCGTGTGGAGTTCAGGTGCGCATGACGGCCGAACTCCACACGCAAAAGCTGCAACCCGACGGCGTGTGGAGTTCAGGTGCGCATGACGGCCGAACTCCACACGCAAAGACAGCAACCCGACGGCGTGTGGAGTTCAGGTGCGCATGACGGCCGAACTCCACACGCAAAGGCAGCAACCCGGCGTGTGGAGTTGAGGTGCGCATGACGGCCGAACTCCACACGCGAAGGCGGCAACCTGGCGTGTGGAGTTGAGGTGCGTATGAGGGCCGAACTCCACACGCAATGGAGGGGTTAGACGGGGGCTGTTGGTAGGACGCCCTTGGGTGGGTGTGTGGGTGTCGGCAGGGCGGGGGGCAGGTCCGGCAGGATCGGTTCGACGATGTCGAAGTATTCGGGCCGGGGGTAGCGCCGGTTGAGGCCCAGAAGCCGGACCAGGACGCGGCGGCGGGCGCTCAGCGCGTCGCGGACCAGGTCGGTGTGCACCTGGCGGGCCAGGACCACCCGGCGGCTGGTGGCGATGAGTGTGCGGGCCGCCGGGTCGGTGGGGTCCAGGTCGACGGTCTGGAGTTGGCGCGTCAGGTCGTTCTCGGCGGACTCGCGGTCGCCGGGTTCGGCGTCGAGGGCCAGGCGGGCCGCGGCGTAGAGCTCCACGGACTCGTTCTGCTCGGCGACCACCGCGGCGGCCGCGGCGCGGCGCATCAGGTGGGCGTCGAGGGCTCGCTCGCCCGACTGGGCTCGCATGTGCAGGCGCTCCACACGCTGAGCGGTCCAGCCGAGGTACGCCGAGAAGATCGCGGCCAGCACGACGACTCCCACCACCCACCACATGCGGGGCATCGTAGTGCTGGATTGTGTCGCACTGTTACGTGCCCTTACCGGGCTCCGCCCACTCGTCGTCGAAAACGCGACCGTCGGTGGCCTCGATCGCGGTGGCGTACACCTCGAGGACCCGGTTGGCCACGCTGGGCCAGTCGAACGCGGCGACGGCGACCCGGGCGCAGGACGCCAGGTCGGCCCGCCGTGCCGGGTCGTCGAGGAGTTCGCCCAGCAGGGTGGTCAGGGCGGCCGCGTCGCCGGTGGGGAACAGGGCACCGGCCCGGCCGCCGTCAAGGACGCGACGGAAGGCGTCCAGATCACTGGCGGCGATGGCGGCGCCGGCGGCCATCGCCTCGGTCAGGATCATGCCGAAGCTCTCGCCGCCGGTGTTCGGCGCCACATAGATGTCGACGCTGCGCAGCATCCGGGCCTTGTCCGCTTCCGATACGAGACCCAGGAACTCCACCCGATCGTGCAGGTCGGGCGGGATGTCCTCGTACAACTCCTCACGGTCGCCGGGTCCGGCCACGAGCAGGCGCAGGTCCGGCCGGGAACGGGCGAGTGACACGTACGCCGTACGCAATAGCGGGAAGCCCTTGCGCGGCTCGGTGAATCGGCCCAGGAAGCCCAGCGCACCACCCTGGCCGGGCCATCCGGGCAATGGCGCAGCCGAGGCGAACTTGCGCACCGCCACCCCGTTGGGGATCTCCACCGCGCCGCCACCGAGGTGTTCGACCTGGACCTTGCGGGCGAGCTCGCTGACCGCGATCCGTGCGGTGATCTTCTCGATCACCGGCTGCACGAACGTCTGCGCGGCCGACAGTGCCCGCGACCTGGTCATCGCGGTGTGGAAGGTGGCGACGACCGGGCCGCGCGCGGACACCACGGCCAGGAACGACAGGCTCGGCGAGATCGGCTCGTGCACGTGCAGGACGTCGAATTTCCCCTTGGCCAGCCACCGGCGCACCCGTGCCGTGGAGACCGGGCCGAACGCGATCCGGGCGACCGACCCGTTGTACGGCAGCGGCACCGCGCGCCCCGCCGAGACCACATAGCCGGGAAGCTCGGCGTCGTCGTCGGCCGGCGCCAGCACGCTCACCTCGTGACCGAGGCCGATCAGCGCCTCCGCCAGGTCCATGATGTGGTTCTGCACACCGCCCGGGATGTCGAACGAGTAGGGCGAGACGATCCCGATCCGCACAGTTCCCCCCAAAACCCTAGAGCCAGAGCTTCTGGAGCATGTGCCAGTCCTGCGGGTGGTCGGCGATACCGGCCGCATACGCGTCCGCGAGCTGCTGAGTGGTGCTTTTCACCCGCTCGTCGAGCGGGCCGGAAACCGGCGGAGTGATCGGCCGCATCCGTGCCATCGTGCGCTTCTCGTCGAACCAGAGGTCGACCGCGAAGATCGGCGCGCCGGTCCGGATCGCCAGGATCGCCGGTCCCCCGGGCATCCGTGTCCGCCCGCCGAAGAACTCGACCTCGACCCCGGAGCGGGACAGGTCCCGGTCGCCGAGCAGCGCCACCACCCAGCCCTTCTCCAGGTGCTCGCCGAGCACGTCGAGGGGCGGGCGCTCGCCACCGGTCAGCGGCAGCACCTTCATGCCGAGCTTCTCCCGGTACTCCAGGAACGCCTCGAACACGCCCTCCGGCTTGAGCCGCTCGGCGACCGTGATCATCGGCCAGTCGTGGGAGACCACCCACGCGCCGGCGACGTCCCAGTTCGCCACGTGCGGCAGGGCGAGGATGACGCCCCGGCCGTCGGCGACCGCCTTCTTCAGCTGCTGGTAGCTCTCCGGAACCATGAAGAAGCCGTCGAGGAACTGCCGGCGGGTCTGCGACGGAAGGCGGAACGCCTCCATCCAGTACCGGGCGTACGAGCGGAGGCCGTCCCGGACCAGTGTGTCCGGCATGTCGGCCCCGGCGACCTGCCGCAGGTTGCGCCGCAGCCGCTGGGTGGCCGGGCCGTTGCTCCGGTACGCGCGGTCGGCGACCGTGCGGAACAGCGCGCGGGCGACGGGCAGCGGCAGTGCGCGGACCACCCGCCATCCGGCGGCGTAGCCGAACTCGATGAGCCGGTCCTTCACGCCGACGGCACCTTCGGCTCGGTGCGCCCGGCGTGGATGAGCCGCTGGAACGCGGTGACCACGGAGAGTGCGGCGAGCACCCACAGCGCGGCGGGCAGGCCCCACTCGAGTCCGGCCGCGCCGAGCAGTCCGCCGACGCCGACGATGAGCAGCCGTTCCAGCCGCTCGGCGATGCCCACGTCCGCGTTCAGGCCGAGGCTCTGCGCGCGGGCCTTCACGTACGACACGACCTGCCCGAAGACCAGGCTGATCAGAGCGGCGACCACACCGCCGTACGGGTTGCCCTCGGTGGCCAGGTAATACGTGACCGCGCCGAAGACCGCGCCGTCGGCGATCCGGTCCATGGACGAGTCGAGGAGTGCCCCGAACTTGCCGGATCCTCCCCGGATGCGGGCCATTGTGCCGTCGAGCGCGTCCGTAAGGGCGCAGGCGGTTACGATCACGGTGCCCCAGAACAGGTGTCCCTGTGCACCGAAATACGAACCGATCAGCACACCGACGGTGCCGGCGACGGTCACGGCGTTGGGTGAGACGCCGACCCGGAGCAGGAAACGTGCGGTCGGGTCGACCACATATGCGACGACGGCTCTTGCCGTCGATTGAACGATCTTTGCCATGGCCGTCCCACCATAACGGCGTGCGACCAGCGGTGGCATCGTCCGGGGCCTGGGTTGGCCGGATCGTCACCATCCGGCAGGTTTAAGGGGTTGAAGGTCCTTGCGGCCACAACAGGCCCGGGTGTGGGATTTGCAGAACAGCGGCGTAACAGAACTGAAACGACAGGAGCGTCCGGCATGGCGCAGAAGACTTCGGAGAAGGGACTTGCCGGCGCCACCGCGCCGGTGGTGACAGACCCCGGCAGAGTGCGCAACGTGGTGCTGGTCGGCCATTCCGGTTCCGGGAAGACAACCCTGGTCGAGGCGCTCCTCGCCGCCACGGGTTCGATCCCGCGGACGGGCACCGTCGCCGACGGCACCACGGTCACCGATCACGATCCGGCGGCGATACGGCAGCAGCGCTCGGTGGCGCTGGCCTGCGCGCCGCTGACGCACCAGGACGTGAAGATCAATCTGCTCGACACCCCCGGATACGCCGACTTCGTCGGGGAGCTGCGGGCCGGCCTGCGGGCCGCCGACGCCGCGCTCTTCGTCGTCTCCGCGGTCGACGGCGTGGACGACTCGACAGTGGCGCTCTGGGAGGAGTGTGCCGCCGTCGGCATGCCCCGCGCCGTGGCGATCACCCGGCTCGACCATCCGCGCGCCGACTACGAGCAGACCCTGCAGGACTGCCAGGACGCGTTCGGCGAGAACGTGATGCCGATCTACCAGCCGATGCTCGGCGACGACGGCCAGTCGATCGTGGGCCTGCTCGGGCTGGTCACGCTCCGGGTGCTGGACTACTCCGACGGCTATCCGCCGCGGGCGGGCGAGGCCGAGCCCGAGCACCTCAACCCGATCGCCGACGACCGGAACACGCTCATCGAGGGGATCATCGCCGAGAGCGAGGACGAGACCCTGATGGACCGTTACCTGGGCGGCGAGCTGATCGACACCGACGCCCTGGTGCCGGACCTGGAGAAGGCGGTCGCCCGGGGCAACTTCTACCCCGTCATCCCGGTCTGCGCGGGCACCGGCGTCGGGCTGGACGCGCTGCTCGACGGCCTGGTCAACGGCGCGCCGTCGCCGCTGGAGCACGACCTGCCGGTGGTCACCGGCACCGACGGCTCACCCCGGCCGCCGCTCACCTGCGACCCGGCCGGCCCGCTGGTCGCCGAGGTGGTCCGCACCACGATCGACCGGCACGTCGGCCGGGTCTCGCTGGTCCGGGTCTTCTCCGGCACCCTGCGCCCGGATCAGACACTGCACGTCTCCGGGCACGGCATGGCCGAGCGCGGCCACCCCGACCACGACGCCGACGAGCGGGTGGCCCACGTCTACTCCCCGCTCGGCGCCCAGCTGCGCGAGGTGCCGCAGGCCGTCGCCGGCGACATCTGCGCGATCACCAAGTCGGGCAGCGCGGAGACCGGTGACACGCTCTCCAGCAAGGACGATCCGCTGCTGATGGAGCCGTGGCGGATGCCCGAGCCGCTGCTGCCGATCGCGGTCGTGGCGAAGACCCGCTCCGACGAGGACAACCTCGCCAAGAACCTGGGCCGTCTGGTGGCCGGCGACCCGACGCTGCGGCTGGAACGCAACGCCGAGACGCACCAGCTGGTGCTCTGGACGATGGGCGAGTCGCACGCCGACGTGGTCCTGGACCGGCTGCGGTCCGGCGGTGTCGAGCTGGACACCGAGCCGGTCAAGGTGGCGCTGCGGGAGACGTTCGGTGCCGGCGCGAAGGGCCACGGGCGGCACGTGAAGCAGTCCGGCGGCCACGGCCAGTACGCGGTCTGCGACATCGAGGTGCAGCCGCTGCCGCGTGGCGAGGGCTTCCAGTTCGTGGACAAGGTGGTCGGTGGCGCGGTGCCGCACAACTACATCCCCTCGGTGGAGAAGGGTGTCCGCGCCCAGCTCGAGCGCGGTCTGGCGGCCGGTTACCCGGTCGTCGACCTGAAGGTCACGCTCTACGACGGCAAGGCGCACAGTGTGGACTCGTCGGACGCCGCGTTCCAGACGGCCGGCGCGCAGGCGCTGCGCGCCGCGGCCGAGGGCGGGCAGATCACGCTTCTGGAGCCGGTCGACGAGATCGAGGTACGCGTCCCCGACGCCTACGTCGGCGCGGTGATGAGCGACCTCTCGGGCCGGCGTGGCCGCCCCCTGGGCAGCGAGTCCGGAGGTGACGGCAGCCTCGTCCGAGCCGAGGTGCCGGCGACCGAGCTGGTCCGGTACGCGGTGGAGCTGCGCGCGATCACCTCGGGCACCGGCACGTTCACCCGCCACTACATCCGGCACGAACCGATGCCCGCCCACCTCGCCGACGCCGTACGAAAGGAACACGCCGCGGCTAGATAGCGATCGCGTTCGCCGCCGCGTACATCGGCGCGAGCACCCTGTCGATCACCTGCTCCTTGCGCGGGTGGAACCGCAGGGTGCGCATGCCGTAGTTGCGGAAGGCGATCGAGAGCCGACTGGCCGGGACCATGTCCTTGGCCATCTTGCGGCCGAAGGTCATGTTCTGCTCCACATAGGGCCGCATGACGCGCTCATAGGCGGCGAAGGCGGCGGTGACATCGCCGTCCGCCTTCGCCAGCTCGTCGGCCAGCACATAGGCGCCGACGAGGGCCAGGCTGGTGCCCTGACCCGACGACGGTGACGGGCAGTGGGCCGCGTCGCCGAGCAGCACCACCCGGCCGGACGACCAGCTCGGCAGCTCGACCTGGCTGAGCGAGTCGAAGTAGAAGTCGTCGGCCGCGTCCATCGCGGACAGGAAGTCGTCGCTGCGCCATCCGCGCCCCGCGAAAGCGGCACGGACCAGGTCCTTCTGGGCGGTCACGTCACGGCGGTCATAGGACAGCGGTTCCGAGGCGAAGGTCAGTCCGACCTTTCCGGATTTTTCAGGACCCATAGCGTACGCGAAAATCAGCCGGCCCGGCTCGGTGTACATCACTTCCTCGTGGTCGAGCCCGAGCTCGTTGGGCACCGAGAAGATCGAGATGTACGCACCCAGGTGCCGCAGCGGCACCTCACCGAACACCGCCCGGCGGGTCGACGAGTTCAGGCCGTCGGCGGCGACCACGAACGCGAACCGCTCGGCGCGGCCGCTCTCGAAGGTCACGCCGACACCGTCGGCACCGTCGTCCAGGGCGGCGATGGCGTCGCCGAACCGGTACTCCACATCGGCGGTGGCGTCGTGGAATATCCGGCTCAGGTCACCCCGCATGATCTCCAAGTCGTCGCCACGCCGCCCCATCAGCAGGTCGGCGGGGAGCGAAGCGATCTTCCGGCCGTCGCGCCGGACGTAGGTGACCTGGCGCATCCCGGTGTCGCGCTCCCGGGCGGCCTCGTGCAGCCCCATCCGCTTCAGGACGGTGGTGCCCGCGCCGCGTACATCAACTTTGTAACCGCCCTCCCGCAAAGCCGGCGCCCGCTCGACCACCGTGACGTCCCACCCGGCCCGGCGCAGCCAGAACGCCAGCGCCGGACCCGCCACACCCGCACCTGAGATCAGGACCTTTGAGTTCGTCATGCATCGACTATACAAACGTCTTATACGTTTGTATAGAAGTTAGGATGCGCATCATGGGTCACCGGGAAGATCTGCTGGCAGGCGCCAAGCGCGCGCTCTTCGAGAAGGGGTACGCACAGGTCACCGCGCGCGACATCGTGGCCGCCTCGGGCACGAACCTGGCCTCGATCGGCTATCACTACGGCTCGACCAAGGCGCTGATGACCGCCGCGATGCTCAGCGCGATCGAGGAGTGGGGCGACACCATCGGCCACGCGCTCGGTGGCGCCGGCGGAGACCCGGTCGACTTCTGGCGCCGGGTGATCGACTCGATCCGATCGCACCGCGAGCTCTGGCTGGCCAGCGTCGAGGTGATGATCCAGGCCGAGCACAACCCGGACCTGCGCGCTCAGCTCGCCGGCGGCCTGCAGGAGGGCCGGCGCGGCATGGCGTCCCTGGTCACCGGCGTTCCCGAGGCGGAGCTCGACGAGGCGACGGTGCGCACGGTCGGATCGGCGCAGATGGCCCTGATGTCGGGAGTGCTCACCCAGTGGCTCACCGACCCGGATACGGCGCCGTCCGCCGAGGAGATCGTCGCGGGTGTCCGAGCGTTAAGCGGCGGGCCAGGCCTTCAGCAGCATGTCGCGGGTGTCGGTCAGTAGCTGCGGGAGCACCTTGGTCCGGCCGATCACCGGCATGAAGTTCGCGTCGCCGCCCCACCGGGGCACGATGTGCTGATGCAGGTGGGCGGCGATGCCGGCGCCGGCGATCGCACCCTGGTTCATCCCGATGTTGAAGCCGTGCGGGCTGCTGATCGAGCGGATCACCCGCATCGCCAGCCGGGTGTACGCCGCCACCTCCACCGTCTCCTCCTCGGTGAGCTCGGTGTAGTCGGCGACATGACGGTACGGGCAGACCATGAGGTGGCCGGGGTTGTACGGATACAGGTTCAGCACCGTGAAAACGAGATCGCCTCGGGCCACCACCAGGCTGTCCTGCTCCGGTAGGCCCGGCGCCAGGCAGAACGGGCAGCCCTCGGGCCGGGCCTCGCCGGTGATGTAGGCCATCCGGTGCGGCGTCCAGAGCCGCTCCAAGCCGTCCGGCTCACCCGTCTCTGCCCGCTGCTTGTCCACGGACCGAATCCTATGCGCTGTCCCGGGCTGTCTCCGAGGAGCCGTGCACGTGGTAGCACCCGCCACCCCGGCGCTTGGCCACATACATCGCGCTGTCCGCATCCCGCAGTACGTCGTCCGGGCCGTCCGCGGGCCGCGACAACGCGATCCCGATGGCCGCCGGCGTGACGATGTCGTTGCCGTCCACCACGATCGCCTCGTTCAGCGCCTGCACCACCCGGTCGGCGATCACCAGCGCGCCGGTCAGGTCGGTCAGGTCCTCGGCCAGGATGACGAACTCGTCGCCGCCGAGCCGGGACACCGTGTCCTCGGTACGCACGCACGTCTTCAGCCGCTCCGCCACGGTCTTCAGCACCAGGTCACCCGCGTCGTGGCCGTACGTGTCGTTGACCGGCTTGAACCCGTTGAGGTCGAGCAGCAGCACGCCGACCGACCGGCCGCTGCGCCGAGATCGGGCCAGCGCACCGGTCATCCGGTCCCAGAGCAGTCCCCGGTTGCCGAGCCCGGTGAGCATGTCGTGCATGGCCCGCCGGGTCAGCTCCTCGGTGAGCGCCACGCTGTCCAGCGCCAGCGACACCTGGGTACGCAGCGTCTGCAGCGACTTGAGCACGTCGGCGGGCAGTTCGGTCTCCGCGCCGACGGTCAGCGCACCGAAGAAGCGAGCGTTGTTGAGCAGCGGGAACAGCCTGATCGGCCGGTCGCCGACGGCTTCCATGCCGTGGACGCCGAGCGCGGTCAGCCCGGGGCCCGCGACCACCTCGCCACCGGCCAGCCGGGCGCGAAGCGAGTCCGGCACGCTGTCGCCGGGCAGCCGCACACCGGCCACCACCTCGGCGCCCGCGCCGGCCGCGTGCAGGATCGTCCAGTTCTCGTTCTCGCCCGGGTTGAACCGGACGATCGCGGTCCGGGCACCGGGACAGCCGGCGACCAGCGTGGCGGCCGCAGCGGCCGCGAGCCGGTGCACCTCGGCCGAGTCGGTGGTGGTGAGCAGCGCGGTGCCGAGGTCGTTGAGGACCTGCTCGCGGGCCAGCGCGGCACGCAGTTCCCGCAGCCCGGCCTCCGGGGCGACCGCCCGGCGCACCAGCATCAGGCCGGTCAGCGACATGGCGCCACCGAACGCTACCCACGCACTCCGCCGGAACACCATGCGACCTCCCTCCCGTTACTGAACTCGGGAGGAAGGTCGGACGGCGGGAGCCCTACCTGAGCCGGCGCCGGGTGGCGGTCAGGTTGCGGACGGCCCGATGTTCGTCCGCGAGCGGACCACCTCGGCCACGTGCGCGACGGCCTCGTCGATCGACACGCCGTTGCGCTGGGAACCGTCGCGGTACCGGAACGAGACGGTGCCGCCGTTCACGTCGTCGTCACCGGCGATCGCCATGAACGGGATCTTCTGCTGCTGCGCGGTCCGGATCTTCTTCTGCATCCGGTCGGTGGAGTAGTCCACCTCCGCGCGAATGCCTTCCTTCCGCAGCCGGTCGACGAACGAGGACAGATAGTCGGCGTGGTCGTCACGGATCGGGATACCGACCACCTGCACCGGCGCCAGCCAGGCCGGGAACGCGCCCGCGTAGTGCTCGACCAGCACGCCGAAGAACCGCTCGATCGAGCCGAACTTCGCCGAGTGGATCATCACCGGTTCCTGGCGGGTGCCGTCGGCCGCCTGGTACTCCAGGCCGAACCGGGACGGCTGGTTGAAGTCGTACTGAATCGTCGACATCTGCCAGGTCCGGCCGATCGCGTCCTTCGCCTGGACACTGATCTTCGGGCCGTAGAACGCCGCGCCACCCGGGTCGAGGACGAGATCCAGTCCCGATTCCTCAGCCACATCGGAAAGAACCTTGGTGGCTGCGGCCCACTGCTCGTCGGAGCCGATGAACTTGTCACTGTTGGGGTCGCGGGTCGACAGCTCCAGGTAGTAGTCGTCGAGGCCGAAGTCGTCGAGCAGCGAGCGTACGAAGTTCAGCAGGTGCTTGATCTCGCCCGGCGCCTGCTCGGCGGTGACGTAGGAGTGCGAGTCGTCCTGGGTCAGGCCACGCACCCGGGTCAGGCCGTGCACCACACCGGACTTCTCGTAGCGGTACACCGTGCCGAACTCGAACAGCCGCATCGGCAGCTCACGGTAGGACCGCCCACGCGACCTGAAGATCAGGTTGTGCATCGGGCAGTTCATCGCCTTGAGGTAGTAGTTCGCCCCCTCCAGCTCCATCGGGGGGAACATCGTGTCCTTGTAGTACGGCAGATGGCCCGAGGTGTGGAACAGGCCCTCCTTGGTGATGTGCGGCGAGCCGACGTACTGGAAGCCCTCCTCGATGTGCCGCGCGCGGACGTAGTCCTCCATCTCGCGCTTGATCACCCCACCCTTCGGGTGGAAGACGACGAGACCGGAGCCGATCTCGTCCGGGAAGGAGAAGAGGTCCAGCTCGGTGCCCAGCTTGCGGTGGTCGCGGCGCTCGGCCTCGGCAAGACGATTGAGGTACGCCTTGAGCTCGTCACGGGACGGCCACGCGGTGCCGTAGACCCGCTGCAGCTGCGGGTTCTTCTCGCTGCCCCGCCAGTACGCGGCGGCCGAGCGCATGAGCTTGAACGCCGGGATCAGCCGGGTCGACGGCAGGTGCGGGCCGCGGCACAGGTCACCCCAGACCCGCTCGCCGTCTCTGTTCAGGTTGTCGTAGTGGGTCAGCTCGCCGGCACCGACCGCCGCGGCCTCCTCGTCCACGTCGCCCTTGATGTCGACGAGCTCCAGCTTGAACGGCTCGTCCTTCAGCTCGGCCTTGGCCTCGTCCAGCGAGGTGTACTCCCGGCGGCGGAAGGTCTGCCCGGCCTTGACGATCTCCTGCATCCGCTTCTCGAGCTTCGTCAGGTCCTCGGGCTGGAACGGCTTCTCCACGTCGAAGTCGTAGTAGAAACCGTCCCGGATCGGCGGGCCGATGCCGAGCTTGGCCTCCGGGAAGACGTCCTGCACGGCCTGCGCGAGCACGTGGGCGGTGGAGTGGCGCAGCACGTCCAGGCCGTCCGGCTCGTCGATCGCGACCGGGGTCACCTCGGTGTCGGCGGCCGGCGCCCAGTCCAGGTCGCGCAGCCGGCCGTCCGCCTCACGGACCACGACGACCGCTTTCGGCCCGTGCGCCGGGAGCCCGGCGGCGGCCACCGCGTCGGCCGCCGTAGTCCCGGCCGGGACGACTAGTGGGTCGGCCACAGCGGGTGTACGGGGTGCAGACACGGTGATTCTCCATTCGGAAAAGGATGGTTAGGCACACGATGCTATCCGTCGCCGTTCGCCCGGCTCCGCCCGGCGCGCGACGTCACCCTTACTCGCCGCCCGCTGCGGCCAGCCAGGAGGGCAGCGGCTCGCGGGCCGACAGCCAGGACGGCGGAATGCCGTCCAGCCCGGTGTACGCCGTGACGACCCCACCCGCGATCGCCGCCGTGGTGTCCACGTCACCGCCGGAGACCACGCACGCCGCCACCGCCGCCGGGTAGTCGTGCAGATACCGGGCCGCCACCCACAGCGCGAACGCGACAGTGTCCTGCGCCGTCGCCCGCGCGCCGTTGCCCAGCCGGTACGCCGCCTCCGCCACGCCACCGGTGATCGAGGCGGCCTCGACGACGGCGTCCCGGACCACGCTCGACGGGGTGTGCGCGGCGACCGCCCGCAGCAACTGGCCCGGCTCGGGTTTGTATCCGTGCAGTCTCGCCGCGGCGGCGACGGCCGCGGCCACCGCCACGGCCACGCCACCGGCGATGCCCTCGGGATGCGCGTGAGTGACCTCGGCCGCGCGTACCGCCTGTGCCGCCGCGTGGGCGAGCGAGTCCGCGTGCCAGGCACCCAGCGGTGCCGCCCGCATCGCCGCGCCGTTGCCGCACGAACCCTGGCCGTCGAAGGCGGCGGCAGCCGCGATCGGCCACGGCAGGCCGTCCCGGATCTCGCGCAGCATCGTCACCGCGCCGGCGCCGTACCCCCGATACGGATCGTAAACGCGGGCCAGCATCTCGGCGAAGCCGTCGCGGTCGAAGTCGCCCTCGGACAGCGTCGCCACCAGGCAGCATGCCTGTTCGGTGTCGTCGGTCCACGGCCACGGCGCCTCGGGCGTCCGGGCCTCGATCAGGTCGGCGGGGCGATTCGCGGGCACGAAGTACTGGGCTCCGAGCGCGTCGCCGACACTCAGGCCGGCCAGGCTCTCCAGGGCCAACGCGAGTCGCGTACCGGGGAAGAGGGTGAATGACATCGGCACTTCGGATCGTATTCCATCACTGAGCGTCATCAAAGCCTCTCGCTCGATGACCCTTTAGGTTCTGGTTGCCCGGCACAGTACGGTCTTCGCATGGCCACGGTGTTGCTCGTCGAAGACGATCATGTCGTGCGCGGCGCCATGCTCCGATCGCTCGCTGACCGGGGGCACGCTGTGCACGCCGTCGGCACCGCGTTGGAGGCACTGCGGCGGGTCGCGGCGGAGACGCCCGACCTGGTCGTTCTCGATCTCGGGCTGCCCGACCTGGACGGCTCCGACGCGCTGCGGATGCTGCGTGGCATCACCGATGTGCCGATCATCATCGCGACCGCCCGGGACGACGAGCAGACCGTCGTCCGGTTGCTGCGGGCGGGCGCGGACGACTACATGGTCAAACCGTTCACCGGCGCCCATCTCGACGCCCGGATCGCCACCGTGCTGCGCCGGGTGGGCCGGGCCAGTCGCGCGGCGCAACCGGCGGTCTACGAGGTGGGCGAGCTGCGGGTGGACGTCGGCGAGCGCAGCGCCACTCTGGCGGAACAGCCACTCGCGCTGACCCGCAAGGAGTTCGACCTCTTGGCATACCTGGCGGCCCGCCCGGGCCGGGTGGTTTCCCGTCGCGAGCTGTTGGAGGAGGTATGGCGACAGCCATCGGTCGGCGAGGACCAGACCATCGACGTTCATTTGTACTGGCTTCGCCGGAAGTTGGGCGAGTCCGCGGCGAAGCCCCGCTACCTGCGCACCGTGCGGGGGGTCGGATTCCGGTTGGTGGCGCCGGACTGAGGTTGCGGCTGGCGTACATCACCGCCGCCACGACCGCTGTCGTCGCACTGGTCTTCCTGGTGCCGCTGGGCTGGGGCCTGCGCAACGACCACCGTGACGCCGCGCTGGCCGAGGCCGCACGGCGTACCGCGACGGTGGCCGGTGCCATCACGGCCGGCGCCGATGAGAAAGGCGTCGCCGCCGCGATCCAGTCGGCCGGTGGCAACCCGGTCGTGCACACCCCCGGGCTGGCCGCCTCGCCCGGTGGCCGGGCCGGTGCGGCCCTGATCGACCGCGCGGCGACCGCACCCGAGCCGACCGTCGAGGACGTCGAGGGCGGTGTCGTGCGCCTGGTGCCGGTCACCGCCGGCGGCAAGACCGTGGTCGTGGAGGCATTCGTCCCGGACTCCGACCTGAACCAGAACACCGCCCGCGACTGGTGGCTGCTGCTCGGCATCGCGGTGGTCCTGATCGGCGGCTCGGTCTTCGTGGTCGACCGGCTGGCCCGTGGCGCGGTGGACTCGGCCCGCAACCTGGTCGACGCGGCCCTCGCGGTCGGTGACGGCGACCTCGGCGTACGCATCTCACCCTCCGGCCCGCGCGAGCTGGCGGAGGCCGGTTACGCCTTCAACCGGATGGCCGACCGCCTGGTCACGTCCCGCACCGACGAACGCGAGCTGGTCGCCGACCTGTCGCACCGGCTGCGCACGCCGCTGACCGCGCTGCGCCTGGACGCCGAGGCGCTCGACCCGGACGACACCCAGATCATCGACCTGACCGCCGACGAGGTGGACCGCCGTCGCGGCATCCGGCGTATCCGGCAGGCGATCGGCACCCTCGAGGACGAGGTCAACCACCTGATCAACACCACGCGGCAGGCGGTGGCGGCCCAGGTCGCCGCGCCCGAGGACGGCCTCTGCGACGCCAGCGAGGTGGTACGGGAACGGATGACGTTCTGGTCCGCGCTCGCCGGCGACCAGGACCGCCAGTACCGGGTGATCGGCGCGCACCTGCGCATCCCGGTCCCGGTGGCCCGCGCCGAGCTGGCGGCCGCGCTGGACGCGGTGCTCGGCAACGTCTTCCGGTACACCCCGCAGGGCACCGCGTTCGAGGTCGGGCTCTCCCGCCGCGACGGCTGGGTGGCGCTGCGGGTGGACGACGCCGGCCCCGGTATCCCGGACCCGGAGCGGGCGCTGCGCCGCGGCCAGAGCAACCAGGGATCCACCGGGCTGGGCCTGGACATCGCCCGCCGGGTGGCGCAGGCGACCGGCGGATCGGTGAGCCTCGACCGGGCTGCCATGGGCGGCGCGAGTGTGGTTATGCTCCTGGCCGACGCGGACGCCACGCCGAAGGCCCCCAGCCGGTTCGGCCTGGTCGGACGCGGACGCCTGACCCGCGAACGGGACCCGGGACGACGCCGTGGGCGACAACCGGAGCGGGAATGAGCAAGGCCCATGACGGACAGCTCCCCCGAACGGGACAGCGGTTGCTTATATCTCTATTAAAGACGTTCCCCTGGCGGGGCCGGGCTGGCAGGGTTCCCTCAGATCCCAACCGGCTTCCCGGATCGCAACCCGCAGCGCGTCCCCATCGCCGCGAACCGGTAAGCCCCCCTGCGGTGGGAGGCGGTCACCCCAAGGGCCCCTCCCACCGCTACCCAGTACGACGAGGAGACGCAGTGTCCGCGCATCGCCGGCCCGCGTTCCGTGGGTCACCGCCAGGACGGCGGCGCCGCACGGAGGCCGAGCGCCAGACCCGCCGGACACGCTCCGCGACCTTCCGCCTCCTTCCGGTAGCGCTCGGCATCGCACTGCTCGGCGTCGGCGGCGTCGTGGGCCCCAGCGTGATCGGCACGACACCCTCCGACGGCCCGGACCGCCTCTCGCTCTCCGCCCTGCCGAAGGACGCGCCCGAGAAGGGCCTGGTCTACAGCGGACTCACGCTCGCCTCCGCCGACTCGCTCTGCGCCGGCGCCTACCAGGTCTACGAGGGCACCTGCACGCACGGGCCGGACCCGGCTCCGGCCGGTCTCGCGGTGCGCCGCGACGTGGCACCGGTGACCGCGGGCGTCAAGCAGATCACCTCGGTCAGCCGGGAGAACGGCGCCGTCCCGGTGGACGCCGAGATCGCCCGCGACGAGGGCGGCAGCGCGCTGACCGCCGACGCGCCGGCGCTGATCCCGGACGCCGCGCCCGGACAGGCCGACTTCATCCTCGGCGCGGACGACGTGGCGTGCTCCGGCGACGGCCGCAGCGGCAAGCGGGTGCAGCTGCTCTACCTGCACGAGTCCGCCACCGGCAGCCGGTACGCGAAGTTCCTCAACTCGTTCCGCACCTGGGCCGCCGGGGTGGACGCCATCTACGACGCGAGCGCCGCCGAGACCGGCGGTTCCCGCCACATCCGGTACGTGACGACCCCCGAGTGCCGGGTCGACGTCGCCGAGGTCCAGCTGCCGGACTCCTCGCTCGACTCGTTCGTCAACACGATCGACGCGCTGCGCACGCTCGGTTACAACCGGACCGACCGCAAGTACCTGGTGTTCGCCGAGAAGAACGTCTACTGCGGCATCGCCACGTACGTTCCGGACACCCGGGCGCGGGGCAACCGCAACAACGGCGGCCCGTCGTACGCGCGGGTCGACTCCGGCTGCTGGAGCTCGACGATGGCCGCGCACCAGCTGACCCACTCGCTCGGTGCGATCCTCACCGACTCGCCGAACGCGACCGGCACGGGCAGCTGCGTCGACGAGTACGACCTGCTGTGCGGCGAGGACCGGTCCGGCAAGCCGGTGCGCAACGTCTGCCCGAAGAAGAACGAGATCCGGCTGGACTGCGGGCACGACGACTACTTCAGCACCAACCCGAAGCGCGGCAGCTACCTCGACGAGCACTGGAACGTGGCGCTCAGCGATTTCCTGCTGCGCGGCGACGGCGGCGACGACATCCCGGACGCCCCGGGTGCCACCCGGCCGGACGCCACCCCGCAGCCGTCCGAGGCACCCGCCACCGCGGCGCCGGACCCGGTGCCGAGCAGCGCGGCGCCCACCCCGAGCGCGACCGACCCGAGCGCGCAGCCGGACGCCGGCCCGCCGGCCAGCACCGGCCCGGACCTGCCGGATCCCGCGGTGAGCGGCCCGGGTTCGCCGGACCTGCCGGCCGCGGCCGTGGAGAAGGTCGGCCGCGGGCCCGGGGCCGGTGCGGCGGGACCGCCGGCCGTGGAACAGCTTCCCGGCACCGGCGACGAGCTGCCGTCGGTGCCGAACGGCAACAGCACCACCGACGACGGTGTGCAGGCGGTTCTGGAGATCCGCGACGCCACCAGCAGCGCGGTGCGCCTGACCTGGAGCGCCGCCGCCGACGACGCGGAGTACGAGATCTCCGTCGGCGGCAAGCCGGTGGCCACCACCCGCGCCACGCGCGCCCGGCTGATCGGCCTGAAGCCGGACTCGAAGTACCTGGTCGAGGTCCGCAACCGCAAGCTCGGCTACCACGCCAAGGGCACCGCGGCGACCGCTCCGGCCGCCCGGCCCGTGCAGAACTCGTGGTTCGTGCTGACCAACGCGCTGACCGGCGGTGCGGCCGACCTGTACGCGGCCCGCGCCAACGAGGGCACCCCGGTGACCCTCGGCGGTGAGGAAGGCGGTGCCCAGCAGCAGTGGCAGCTGGTGCCGGCCGAGAACAACACGTACTCACTGGTGTCCCGGGCGAGCAACCGGTGCGCGGTGGCCCTCGGTGGTGCACCGGTCGCCGGAGCGCCGCTGGTCCAGGGCGACTGCTACGCCGCGCAGGGTGCCCGCTGGAAGCTGCAGGCCTCGGACTTCGGCTTCACGCTGCGCAGCACGACGGAGAACCTGGTGGTGGGCGTGGGTGCCCAGCGCTTCGGCACGGAGCACCGGGTGCTGGTGCTGCAGCCGGACACCCAGCAGCGGCACCAGAGCTGGACGGCGGTTCCCGACTAGGGAGCCCGACGGATCGACGGGAGGGAGCGACACATGCCCAAGGTGCTGAACAGGCCGCACACCGAGCCGGACGAGGGTCCGGCCCGGTTCAACCGGCGGCGGCTCATCCGCTGGGCCACGATCCTGACCATCGGCACGGCCACGATGGTGGCCTGCTGGCAGGATCCGCTCTACCCATAGCTCTCGGTGTACGCCGAGATCTCGGCCAGCAGCGCCGTCCTGCTCGACGGCGGCATGAAGCTGTGCCGGACCGCGGCCCTGGCCAGGTCGGCGACTCCGGCCCGGTCGAGGCCGAGCAGTTCGGCCGCGGTCGCGTACTCGCCGTTCAGGGTGGTGCCGAACATCGGCGGGTCGTCGGAGTTCACGCTGACCGGGACCCCGGCCGCGACCAGCGTCGCGATCGGGTGCTCGGCCAGCGCGGCGACCGCCCGGGTCCGCAGGTTCGACGTCGGGCAGACCTCCAGCGGGATCTGGTGCTCGGCCAGGTACGCCATCAGCCGCTCGTCCTGAGCGGCCGAGATGCCGTGTCCGATCCGCTCCGCGCCCAGCTCGGTGATCGCGTCCCAGATCGTCTCCGGCCCGGTGGTCTCCCCCGCGTGCGGCACGCTGTGCAGCCCGGCGGCACGGGCCTTGTCGAAGTACGGCTTGAACTGCGGCCGCGGCACCCCGATCTCCGGCCCGCCCAGACCGAAACTGATCAGGCCGTCGGGCCGGTCCTCCAGCGCGACCCGCAGGGTCTCCTCGGCCGCCGCCAGGCCCGCCTCACCGGGGATGTCGAAGCACCAGCGCAGGTCGATCCCGAAGTCGCGGGCGGCGCCGGTCCGCGCGTCCTCGATCGCCTCGCAGAACGCCGGTGACGGGATGCCCCGCCGCACGCTGGAGTACGGCGTGACGGTCAGCTCCGCGTACCGCACCTGCTGGCGGGCCAGCTCCCGGCCGATCTCGTAGGTGAGCAGCCGCACGTCCTCGGGGTCCCGGATCAGGTCGACCACGCTCAGGTAGACCTCGATGAAGTGGGCGAAGTCCCGGAACTCGAAATACGCGGCCAGCAGCTCCGGGTCGGCCGGCACCGGCGAGCTGCCCTCGTGCCGGGCGGCCAGCTCGGCGACGATCCGCGGCGAGGCCGAACCCACGTGATGGACGTGCAGTTCGGCCTTCGGCAGGCCGGCGATGAACGAATCCACAAGAACCCTCCGACGGATTACGCGGTATGTGCCACGACGAAGATACGGCGGAACGGGAACGCCACGAGACCGTGCCTCGCCGGATGTGTCTCAGCGATCCGGATCGCCAGCTCGGCCCGGAACGCGGCCCACTCCTGCTCGGGCAGCGCCGCCCGCACGGGCCGCAGCGCCGTACCCTCCATCCACCGGAGCACCGGGTGATCATCGCCCGGGGCGGAAACGGGCAGCAGGTGCAGATAGGTGGTCTCCCAGGCGTCCACGGCCGCGTGCGGGGTCAGCAGCGCCGCATAGCCGGCCGCGTCGTCCACCGGGTCGTCGCGGAGCATCCCGTCGAGAAACGCGGCATAGCGCGGCGTGGCACCGAGCTCGCGCACCGCCCGATGGCCGGGGCTGTCGAAGTTGCCCGGCACCTGCATCGCGATCCAGGCGCCCGCCGGCAGCGAACCGGCCCAGCGCGTGAGCATCTCTTGATGGCCGGGAACCCACTGCAACGCCGCGTTGGTGACCACCACATCGACGTCCGGCTCCGGCTGCCATGTGGCGATGTCACCCACCCGAAAATCCACGGTGCCGGAGCCCGCGGACGCGATCATCTCGGGCGAGGAGTCGATCCCCACGACCCGGGCATCCGGCCACCGTGAAGCCAGGGTCCGGGTCAACTCGCCGGGGCCGCAGCCGAGGTCCACCACCGCGCGAGGACTCTCGGCGCCGATTCGGGCCACCAGGTCGAAGAACGGACGCGAGCGCTCGGAGCCGAACCGGCGGTAGACGGCGGGATCCCACATGACAGCCTCCCGTGATTAAACCGTACGTACGTTTTGTTTCAACCTACCAGCCGGGCGGTAGGGTCACGACGTGGAAAAACGAAGCTTTCGGAAGCTGGGACGCGACGTCGGTGTGGTCGGCCTCGGCGCATGGCAGCTCGGCGCCGACTGGGGCGAGGTCAGCGAGGCGGACGCCCACGCGACCCTGCAGGCCGCCGTCGACGCGGGCGTGACGTTCATCGACACCGCGGATGTGTACGGTGACGGCCGCAGCGAACAGATCATCGGCTCGTTCGTCAAGGACCGCCCCGGCCTGACCGTCTTCACCAAGATGGGCCGCCGCGTGGCGCAGGAGCCGGAGAACTACCGCCTCGACAACTTCCGCGCCTGGACCGACCGCTCGCGCGCCAACCTCGGCGTGGAGACCCTCGACCTGGTCCAGCTGCACTGCCCGCCCACCCCGGTCTACTCCAGCGACGAGGTCTTCGACTCGCTCGACACCCTCGTGCAGGAGAAGCGGATCGCGGCGTACGGCGTGAGCGTCGAACGCGTCGACGAGGCGCTCACCGCGATCGCCCGGCCCGGCGTCGCCAGCGTCCAGATCATCCTCAACGCGTTCCGGCTCAAGCCCCTCGAGCGGGTCCTGCCGGCCGCCGCCGAGGCCGGTGTCGGCATCATCGCCCGGGTCCCGCTCGCCAGCGGCCTGCTGTCCGGGCGCTATGACGAGAGCACCACGTTCGGCGCGGACGACCACCGCAACTACAACCGGCACGGCGAGGCGTTCGACGTCGGCGAGACGTTCTCCGGCGTCGACTTCCGCGTCGGCCTCGATGCGGTGAGCCGGCTGCGGCCGCTGGTGCCGGCCGGCGCCACGATGGCGCAGTTCGCGCTCCGCTGGATCATCGACCAGCCCGGCCTGACCGTGGTGATCCCCGGCGCCCGCAACCCGGAACAGGCGCGCGCCAACGCCGCCGCCGCGGATCTGTCACCACTTCCCGCAGAAACCCGGGAAATGATCGCCGCCGTCTACGATGAGTTGATTCGCCCCCAGGTGCACGACAAATGGTGAACAATGAAAACGGTGCACCGCGATTGAGGGGCTGGCTCACGATGTCCGCCGGTCTGCTCGCGATGGTGATCGGTGCGGTGTGGACCCTGCAGGGACTCGGTTACCTCACCGACAGCCTGATGACCGACGAGCCCGTCTGGGCGGCGGTGGGCGGCGGCCTGATCCTCGTCGGCCTGGTGCTGGTCGTCATCGGGATGCGCCGCCGGACAGCTGGTCACAAAACGGGCGACTAGCGCGCGAAAGAGGCCCCGCACCCTCGGATGAGGTTGCGGGGCCACGGTCGGGCCGACCTCCGCCAGGCGGTCGGCGTGCCGGTCTCACGACCGGCTGATTGGTCTCAGAGCGGGCGAACCTGCTCCGCCTGCGGGCCCTTCTGGCCCTGGGCGATCTCGAACTCCACCCGCTGGTTCTCCTCCAGAGTGCGGTAACCGCTCGTCTGGATGGCCGAGAAGTGGACGAACACGTCAGCACCCCCGCCGTCGACGGTGATGAAGCCGAAGCCCTTGTCTGCGTTGAACCACTTCACGGTTCCTTGCGCCATGCTGAACTCTCCTTCTGAAAATGCCGGCCCGCCCAACCGCGGCAGCGCGGGGCCGATGACCGTTTTCGAGCAGCGGCGCCGCGAGGCGGCCTTTTCAGAGGACGTCCCATCCGCCCGGCCTCGGAACACCTGGTGGACCCACCCGGGATGGGGCCGGTGCCCGTGGTCAACCGGAAGCAGCGAACCACGTACGCAAAAACTGGCCACACTGTACCCGAAAAACGGGCCGTAAAGCTGCCCCTCGAAGGAATCCAATAATGGGTGGCCGATATGGAAAAGGTCCCCCACTTCGCGGCTACGAAGCGGGGAACCGTCAAGACTCCTGTCGATACGGAAGATGATCTAGTCGGGCCACGTCCCGGTCAGTTTGTGGGTGCCGATCGCGCTACCACGATGGACGGCCGCCTTCACCACCGCGAAGATCGCGCCCTGCAGCGCGGCGGCCGCGAGGATCTCGGCCCAGCCACGGTCCGGGTCACCCGCGTCGGGAGCGTCGTCGTCACCGGCGACCAGTTTCCACGCCTCTTTGAACAGCAGGCCCGCGACCGCACCGGCGGCCAGACCCAGTCCGACGTTGACCGGCTTCAACGCGAGCTTGCTCATCCGGCCCGCCATCAGCGCCTCCCTCGCACGATCAGGATCACTCCGACCACGGCCGCCAGACCGGCGACGACCAGCACCGCTGGGAACGCTTTCGCCCGTACCCCTGGATCTTGATCGGAAATCCCGGCGGGTGACGCGGCGACGTTGCGTGCCGCCGCACGGACCCGGTCCGTCACCACGACGGCCTGGGTGCGCACCTTCTCCCTGGTCTGAGCGACCTGTTCCCTGGCGCGCGCCTTGACGTCCGCCTTGGCCGCCAGGGCCTGCACCGTCTCACCCAGATCGGCGCGGGTCTGCCTGATCTCCTCCCGCAGCGCCACCAGATCCGGCTTGGCCGCGGAACCGTTACCGTTCTTCTCACTCATACCCGGTTACGCTCCTGCTTCTTGACAGCCCGCTTCACCTCGTCGACATCGGCTTTGAGGTTCTGAATCGCGGCCTGCGGCTCCGGTGGCGTCGCCCGGTCCAGCTGCTTCTTGCCGACCAGCGCGAGAATGCCGGCGATCAGGAAGAGAACAACGGTGACGATGAGCGCCGCGGCCCACAGCTCCAGCCACAGATTCAGCACGATGACCAGGGTCGCCACGAGCGTGCCTACCCCGTACAGCGCCAGTACGCCGGCGCCGCCGAACAGGCCGGCACCGATACCGGCGTGTTTGCCCTTCTCGGCGAGTTCCGCCTTGGCCAGCGTGAGCTCGTCACGGACCAGCCGGCTGACCTGCTCGCTCGCGCGCTGAACCAGTTCCGCCGTGGACTGGTCGGCGAGCGGTTTGGCAGTGGCGGGGAAGTCGTTCAAGGTATCGGCCATCGTGTCCCCCTTTCCGTGTGATCGGGGTATGCCCTGATCACGCCGCCCTCAATCCTCGCTGTCCGAAGCAAGCCGGGCGCCGCCGAACGCCTCTCCCCTGGCGTCGCCGTCCCCGGCACCGCTGAACACCCGCGCCGCGTCGGAGGCGGCGCCCAGGTCGGCGCGGACGATCGGGAGTTCCTGGCGCTGGGCCGGCACCGACGAGTCGATCTCGGCCCGCGTCCGCGGCAGGGCGTCGCGCTGGTGCTGCCAGACCCACCCGACCAGCTTCTCGCGGACCAGACAGCGCAGATCCCACAGCGCGGCGGCGTCGGCGGCGCTGACCAGCGCGCGCAGCCGGACGTTGCCGCCGGTCGCGTCGGTCACCTGCAGCACGCAGACCCGGCCGTCCCACAGCTCGGTGCTGTCACACACCCGCTGCAGCTCGGCCCGAAGCGGCTCGATCGGGGTGGCCCAGTCCACGTCGATCTCGGCGGTGCCGAGCACCGCCGAATTGGTCCGCGTCCAGTTCTGGAACGGTTTGGTGGTGAAGTACGAGGTCGGCAGGATGAGCCGCCGGTCGTCCCAGATCTGCACCACGACGACGGTCAGGGTGATCTCCTCGATCCGGCCCCACTCCTGTTCCACGACCACCACGTCGTCCACCCGGATCGCGTCGCTGAAGGCGAGCTGGATACCGGCGAAGAGGTTGCCGAGCGTGCTCTGCGCGGCCAGTGCAGCGATGACGCTGATCAGTCCGGCCGAGGCCAGCACGCTGGCGCCGAGCGCGCGGATGTCCGGGAACGTCATCAGCATGACGCCGATGGTCAGCACCACGATCGCGGCGACGGTGACCCGGCGCAGCATCACGACCTGGGTCTTGATCCGCCGCTGCCGAAGGTTGTCCGGCACGTCGGTGCGCCACCTGGCGAGCGTGACGTCCTCGATCACCAGCAGCATCGCGCCGACGAGCCAGGCGAAGGCGGCGATGCAGAACAGCACGAGGGCGTGCATCACGCCCCCGCGATAGGGGAAGTCTCCGGCGAAGACCCGGATCGCCTGCTGCACGGAGAGCAGCGTGACGGCGGTCAGGAACGGGCGATGTATTTTCGCCGCGAGGTCGGCGGCGAGCCGGGAGCGGCGGCCGAGCCGGAGCATCACCCGGTGTGCCACCTCGACGATCAGGATCGCCGCGACGGCCGTCACGACGACGGCGAGCAGGGCGGTCATAATGGTGGTTTCCTTCCCTCGAGCGGTTTCTCAGCTTGCCCACTCGCGGGAAGGAAACACCAGATGCGGCACCATCAGATCTTGCGGTACTTCGCCTGCGCCATACAGTACACACCGAACGCGGCGATCCCGGCGGCGATCAGCACCAGCAGCCAGACACCCCAGGAGTACCCGGCCAGCGTCTTGAGCGCGGCGTCAAGGCCACGGGCCTTCTCGGTGTCGTAGTTGACACCGGCGATCACGAACAGCATGCCGGCGATCGCGTACGCGATGCCCTTGGAGACGTAACCGGCGACACCGAGGCGGATGATCGACTGGCGGACACCGGCTGGCATCTCCTGCGTCTTCAGGTGCTTGGTGAACTTGCGCTTCCAGCCGTAGTACGCCATCCCGATACCGACGCCGAGCACCACCAGGCCGATCAGGCTGACCAGGAAGCGGCCGCCGTCGGAGCCCATCAGGCCGGCCGACTTGCTCTGGTAGTTGTCGCCCATCGAGGCGCTCGCGCCCTGGACGATCTTGACGGCCATCCAGCCCAGGTACGCGTAGAGGACGGCCCGGACACCGGAGAGCACCCGTTCGGCGAACGCGGCACGGTCGCGCGGGCCGCTCTCCCCGATCGCGGCCTCGAACGCCTGCCAGATCGCCATCGCGAACAGGCCGATGGCGATGACGACGAGCAGGCCCTTGCCGTACGACTGACGGGCGATCTCCTGCAGGGCTCCGGACTGGTCACTCTCCTGTCCGGAGCCGCCGAAGGCGACCTGCAGCGCGATCCAGGCGAACAGCAGGTGGATGATGCCGTATCCGATGAAGCCGCCACGAGCCAGGTACTCCAGCGGCTTGCTCTCGGCGGCCCGAGATGCGTGGTATTTGACGTTCGAGGTCGTGGAGGACATGCCCCCTTGTGCCCCGGGAACGCCGATCGTCAAACGTCAGGCGGCTTTCGACACCTCGAGCTGAACCTGGTCGGACGTCACGCTCTCCAGCTGCACCTGGAGCCCGGCCACCTCGACCGCCTGCTGGCCCTTGGTCAGCTGAATCTGCTCGCCGGCGATGTCGAGGGTGACCGTGTTCTCGTCGGCGCTGACGAATTTCGCCTCCACGCCGAGGACGCTCACGCTGGCGTTGGTCTCTCGCGCGATGTTGACGGTGCACTGATCAAGGCCACAGTTCACGTCCTCGCTGCATCCGGTCAGGAGCGCGAGGCCGAGGGCGGCTGAGGCGAGTGCGGCGGCGGCACGGCTGCGGGTTCTGGAGATCAACACCCTTGCAAGGGTACGGGGTGACAGCAAAATTAAGCTGTACGAGTGAGCGACTACCCGGTTCAGGACAACTCCGCCCAGCACCGATTCGAACTGCTCGTGGACGGTGAGGTCGGCGCCCTCGCCACCTATCGGCTCCGCGGCGACGCCGTGGTCATCCTGCACACCGAGACGGCACCCGAGATGCGCGGGCGTGGTCTGGCCGGCGAGCTGGCCCGGCAGACCCTCGACCAGATCCGGGACCGCGGCGCCAAGGTGGTCCCGTCCTGCCCGTTCTTCGCCCGCTACATCTCCGAACACCCGGAGTACGCCGACCTCGTGTGATTTTTACGCCGCCACCGGCTGTGGTGCGGGCTCCGGGACGTCCACCCCAGCGATGATCTCGGCGGCGGCCTGACCGAGCGCCCGGGTCGCGCCGTATGTCGCGATGTGCACGCCACCGAGCACGATCTCCGGGATGCCCATCTCGACCACGATCGCGTCCGGGCGCAGCTCCAGGACGCGGGTCAGCGTCTCGGCGATCCAGGCGTGCCGGTGCACGTCACGGACGACCAGCACCAGCGGGCGGTCGCCGGCTCCGGCGAGCACCGGGTCGGCCACGTCCGCCAGCCCGGCCAGGTCGTCGGCGGTCAGCCGGTGCGAGGTGGTGCCGCGCAGCAGGTCGGCCAGCGGCGCGCCCAGACCCCACGGCGTCTCGCTGCCGATGGCGATGTTGCGCGGCGGGGCGAACTCGACGACGTGCGGCACGCCGGTCACCGGCAGCGCCGGTCCGTCGGCGGCGACGGTCACCTTGACCGCGCGCCGGGCGGCCGCGAACCCGACGGCCGAACCGTTGCCCGTCGGCGCGGCCAGGACGGCCACCTGCGGTTCGGCGGCGGCGTCGGCGATGGCACGGGCGCCGGTCTCGGTCTGCCGGCGGGTGGTCCAGGCGGCAAGGCGGCGCACCCGGTCGACCGCGTCGTGCAGGCGGTCCTCGGGCAGCTCACCGCTGCGCACCGCGGCCACGATGGCGTCGCGCAACTCGATCGCGGTCTGCTCGTCGGCGTTGTCGCCGCCCACGCAGATCGCGTCCACACCGGCGGCCAGCGCGCGGACTGCGGCGCCGGCGAGACCGTACTTCCGGCGTACGCCCTGCATCTCGATGCCGTCGGTGACGACCAGGCCCTCGAAGCCGAGCTCGCCACGGAGCAGGTCGGTCATGATGAGCCGGCTGAGTGTGGCGGGCAGCCGGTCGTCGTACGCCGGGACGAGCAGGTGGCCGGTCATCACGACCTGGACACCCGCCGCGATCGCCGCCCGGAACGGGACCAGCTCGTTCGCGGCCAGCTCCGCGGCACTGCGCGCGATCAGCGGAACGTCGTGGTGCGAGTCGACGCTGGTGTCGCCGTGTCCCGGGAAGTGCTTGGCGCAGCCGGCCACACCGGCCTCCTGCAGACCCCGCACGAACGCCGCGGTGTGCCGGGCGACCAGGTGCGGCTCGGCGCCGAACGCGCGGACGCCGATGACCGGGTTCGCCGGGTTGTTGTTGACGTCCGCGTCCGGCGCGTAGTCCAGGGTGATGCCGGCGTCGGCCAGCTCCCGGCCCAGGTCGCGGGCGACCGCCTCGGTCAGCTCCGGGTCGTCGATCGCACCGAGCGCCAGGTTGCCGGGCCGCGAGCTGCCCTGCCGCGACTCGAAGCGGGTGACGTCACCCGCCTCCTCGTCGATGGCCACGATCACGTCCGGGTACTCGGCACGGAGCTGCGCGGTCAGCGCGGCCACCTGGGCCGGCGACTCCACGTTGCGGGCGAAGAGGGCGACGCCGCCCAGGCCCTGGCCGAGCCACCGGCGGACCCACTCCGGTGCGGATGTGCCGACGAACCCGGGCTGCAGAACCGCAGCCGCGAGTTCCGGCAATTCGCCGTGAATGGACATGCGCCCCCGTACCTCCGATGCATTCACGAACGTCTATGTGAACGTTCTCCGCCGTCCGGGGACCTATGCTCACACCCATCCCCAGTTTAGTCAACAAACCTTTCTATTAGCCACGGCTGTTACTCGGTAGCATGTGGGGGTGCCGCCCACCCCCCTCGCGGAAGCCACCGTCAACTGGTCCGAGGTGCACGCCGTCCGCCTGCTCGGCGTCGCACTCGCCTTCCTCCTGCTGCTCTGGGCGATCCGCCGCATGTTCGGCGGCAAATAGGGGTACCGAGGGGCTCCCCCGAGAAGATCGGATGATCCAGCTCGATGAAACTGCCCATCTACGGCCCCCGCCTGCGCAAGGTCGCCCGCCGCCACTTCGGGTGGCCGTCGCTGCGCCCCGGTCAGTTCAAGCCGATGCGTGCCGTGCTGCGGCGCAGAGACGCCCTCGTGGTGCTGCCGACCGGAGCCGGCAAGTCGGCGATCTATCAGATCCCGGCCGTCCTGCTGCCCGGCCCGACCGTCGTGATCTCACCGCTGCTCGCTCTCCAGCAGGACCAGATCGCCGCCCTCAACGAACGCGGCGACGACAAGATCCGCGCGGTCCGGGTCAGCTCGGCCGAGACCCCCAGGGAACAGCGCGCGGCCATCGAGGCGATCAGAAGCGGACAGGCCGAGTTCCTGTTCATCACGCCGGAACAGCTCAGCGACCCGGAGCGGCTGGCCGAGGTCCGCTCGCTCAAGCCCGGCCTGGTCGCCGTCGACGAGGCACACTGCATCTCCGCGTGGGGCCACGACTTCCGCCCGGACTACCTGGCCCTCGGCGACATGATCAAGCAGATCGGCCGCCCGCCGATCCTCGCGCTGACCGCCACCGCCTCCCCGCCGGTCCGCGAGGACATCATCGCCCGGCTGCGCCTGAACAAGCCCGAGATCCACGTGTCCGGACTGGACCGGCGCAACCTGTTCCTCGAGGTGGCGTACTGCCCCGACGAGGCGTACCGGTGGCGGCGGCTGACCACGCTGCTGGACGAGGAACAGCGGCCGGGCATCATCTACGTCGCCACCCGCCGCGCCGCCGAGGAACTCTCCGAGAAGCTCACGAAGGCCGGCTACCCCGCCGCTTACTACCACGGCGGTATGGCGTCCGGCCTGCGCGAACAGCGGCACGAGGAGTTCACCGGCGACAAGGTGGACATCATGGTCGCGACGTCCGCGTTCGGCATGGGCATCGACAAGCCCAACATCCGCTGGGTCGCACACGTCGCCCTCCCCGACTCACCGGACAGCTACTTCCAGGAGATCGGCCGCTCCGGCCGCGACGGCGACCCGGCCCGCGCGCTGCTGCTCTGGCGCTCCGAGGACGAGGCCATCCAGCGCTTCTTCAACGGCGGCTCACCGGACGCGGAGGAGTTGCGTACGCTGGCCGCCGCCCTCCACAAGGGACCGCAGACGAAGACCGCGCTGCAGAAGGAGACCGGCCTCGGCCCGCGCAAACTGGGCCAGTACCTGGGCCTGCTGGAACAGGTCGGCGCGGTGCGCACCGGCGCCGGCCACAAACTCTCGGTCCCGCCACACGCGCCCCTCCCCGCCGCGGCGGCCGCGGCCGCCATCGAGGAGTACGAACGGCAGCAGGTCGTGGTCCGCTCCCGCACCGACATGATGCGCGGCTTCGCCCAGTCCCGGCAGTGCCGCAGCGAGACGCTGCTCGCCTACTTCGGCGAGGACCAGAAAAAATCCTGCGGCCACTGCGACAACTGCGCCGACGGCAGCGCCGAGATCGTCGCCGCGGCCGAGGCCGAGGGCCCCTTCCCGGTCCACAGCCAGGTCACACACGGCGAGTGGGGCACCGGCATGGTCATGAACTACGAGGAGGACCGGATGACCATCCTCTTCGACGCCGTCGGCTACAAGACCCTCTCAGTCCCGGTCGTCGTCGAGAACTCCCTGCTGACCCCCGTGGCCAAGCCCCGCTGACCAGGCCCGCACGACGTCGTCCGGCCCCCAGACGAGATCCACGGCACCGGCCGGCAGCTGGGCGCCGGAACGGCTCACGACCACCAGACCGCTGCTTCCCGGCTCGAATCCGGGGATCAGCGGTGCGCTCCCGCGCAGGTCGTCGAGATGGTGCCGGTCGAACGGGCCGTCCTGCCACTTGATCGAGCCCGCGAACGCGATGCGGGACGCAATCGGCACGCGGTCGGCTCCGACCAGGTCGATCTCCGGGTTCGCCTGGCGGTTCCACCAGCCGCCGACCTCCCAGGTGTCGCTCCAGGGCAGCTCGCCGGCGCCGGCAGCGATGGCGAGCGCGTCACGGACGAGCGGCTCGACCGCGTTGCCCCGCCAGGTCGACCAGCGTCCGTCCAGAACGGATCTGGCGGCCGCCATCCGATCGCGCAGGACCAGCTGATGAACGTCGCGCAGGACGGCAAGGTAGAGGCGCAGGTTGCTGTCGGCGATCCGGTACCGGGCCAGCTTGCTGGGTCTGGTGGACAGCGGCTTGTCGACGGCGAGGATCCGCTTCTCCTCGACGAGACGGTGCAGCAACGGCGACAGGGTGCCCGAACTGACCGGGCCGCCGCGATCGCCGGCGGCGGCGGCGATGTTACTGAAGGTCCGGCTGCCCGCGCCACCGACCGCTTCCAGGACCCGGCGGGCGGTGTCGGGGGTGGGAAACTCGGATGCCAGTGACTGTTCGGGAACGGTGAACAGGGCGGAGGTCTTGTTGGTGATCTCCTCGTGGAGGAAGGCGGTGGGTGGGGTGCCGGGTGCCCATTCCAGGGCGATACCGGGCAGGCCGCCGGTGATCAGATGGGCGTCGATCGCATCCGCGCCGCTCAGGCCGGTAACAGCAGCCGTCTCAGCGAGGTTGAACGGGCCGAGGAGCATGTTGGTGGCTCTGCCGTAGAACGGCCGGTCGTACTCGGTGAACCGCTGCATCATGTGCAGGTCGCTGCCGAGAAGGAGCAGGAGGACCGGCTTGCCGGCCATCAGGCGGTCCCACGCGACCTGCAGATGTCCGTCGAAGGTCGCGTCCTGCTCGGAGATCCAGGGCAGTTCGTCCAGCACCATGATGCTCGGCTCGTCGGGCAGCACGCCGGCCAGCACCCGCAGCATGTCTCCCCAACCGCCGGACGGTGGCTGCGAGGGCAGCAGATCACGCCCGGTGGAGGTGAGCAGCGTCGAGTCGCGCAGTGCGCGGAGGAAGTAGCCGACGGCCTCCGTGCTCGAGGCGCCCTTGACGGCGGTGTAGAAGCAGTACGGCGTGCCCGCCCGGTCGCAAAGCTCCTGGACGAGCCGGGACTTGCCCACCTGCCGTCGTCCTCGAACGGCCACGGCCCGGCCTTCACCGCTGCGCCGAATCGCGTCGAGCTGCCTGTTGAGCAGCTCCAGTTCGCTGCGCCTCCCCACGAACATCGGCCGCTCCGAAGCTAGATGCGATCTAACTTCGGAGCAGCCTAGCAAACGGCGAACCTACTTGCCGGGTTCGCCGCGGTAGGTGCCGAAGGCCCACAGGTTGCCCTCGGGATCTCGGACGGTGAAGTCTCGGGAGCCGTAATCCGTGTCGAAGGGTTCCTTCACCACGGTTGCGCCGGCCTTGACCGCCCGCTCGAACAGGGCGTCGGGCTCGTCGGTCACCGCGTAGGCGCCGAATGTCCCGGGGGGCAGGGACCACTCGTCGTCGCGTACCGAGCCGAGCATGATGCCTCCGCCCGGTGGCCAGTGGAGCTGGCAGTGGTCGACCCGGTCGCCCGAGCCGTGTACGACGACCTCGACGAAACCGAACGCGTCCACGAGGAACCGGATCAGGGCGCGAGCGTCGTGGGCCCGCAGTGTCGGCCACACCTGTGGCGGTGGAGAGTCAGTCATGCCACCCATCGTGGTCGGCTCCGGACGCCGAGGCTTGGACGAAAGCGAACTCGTCAGCCATCCACTGCGACGGAGAACATCCCGAAAAAGCGCGAAAATCGCGGACCAGGTGGGACTGGTCGGCGTACCCGTGTTCAGCGGCCAGTGCCGCGAGGACGACCCCCGGCCGCAAAGCACGGCGGGCCCGGTCGAAGCGGATGACCCGGGCCGCCTCCTTCGGGCGCAGGCCCAGCTCGGCGCGGAACCGGTCGGTGAGATGCCGGCCGCTCCACCCGACGGCGGCGGCGAGCGACGAGATGGAGACGGAGCCGAGTTGGAGGCGGCGGTACGCGTACCCGATCTGGGGTGAAGAAGCGTGACCGGAACGCACCAGCGTGCCCAGCATCGTGTCCAGGACCGCGAAGCGTGCCGCCCAGTCCACGGCCGCGCGCAGCCGCTCGCGCACCTCCTCGACGAACCGCTCGCCGAGCACCGCCGACGCCGGCAGGTCCAGCCCGGCCAGCTCGCCCGCCGGCACGCCGAGCAACAACCGGCAGCCGACCGGATGCACCGCCACCTGCACCCCCGACTGGCTGCCGTCGTGCGTGATCAGCGCCGGAGCCAGGTGCAGGCCCCCGATGAGTGCCGGATAGCGGTCCGCGGCCTGGCGTGGATCGGGGTGCGCCGCGACCACCAGCGGCTCGTCCATCGTGAAGATCAGCGTCAGGTGGGGCGAGGGCAGGCCCCGGTGCCGAGAGGGTGAGAGTCCCCGCTGCCGGTAACCCGTGTAGCGGGCGACGAACGGCCGCAGCGCCACCGCCGGGCGTGCCGTCGCATACTCGTCGACCACCATCGTCCGATTATCTGAGACGATCGCGAGATGTCACGTGCTGTGGTGATCGGCGCCGGTGTCGGTGGGCTTACCGCTGGGCTCGCGCTGCAGCGGCGCGGCTGGGACGTCACGATTCTGGAGCGTGCGCCGAAGCTCGAGGCGGTCGGTGCCGGGCTCGCCGTCCAGCCGAACGCGCTGCGTGTGCTCGATCTGCTCGGCGTCGGCGCGCGGCTGCGCGAGCTCGCCGGCCTGCAGGGTGCGGCGGGCATTCAGCGGCCGGACGGCGGGTGGATCTCGCGGACCGACGCGGACCGGGCGACCGAGCGGTTCGGCGAGCCGGTGATCGTGGTGCACCGGGCCACGCTGGTCGACACGCTGGCGGAGGGCCTGGCGCCGGGCACGCTCCGCCTCGGCCTGACGGCCTCGGACGTGGATCCGGACGGGCGGGTGGTCACGGACGGCGAGACGCTTGCGGCTGATCTCGTGGTTGCGGCCGATGGACTGCATTCGACCGTACGCGGAAAGCTGTTCCCCGATCACCCGGGCCCGGTCTACACGGGCGTTACGAGCTGGCGGATCGTGGTGCCGCATCCCGGCGGCACCGTCATGCCGACCGAGACCTGGGGTTCCGGGAAGATCCTCGGTACGGCGGTGCTCGGTGACGGCCGGATCTACTGCTACGCGACCGCGCCCGCCGAGGCCGGTGGCCGTGCCGACGACGAGCAGGCGGAGTTGCTGCGCCTCTTCGGGGACTGGCACGAGCCGATCCCGACGCTGATCCGCGCGGCCACCTCGGTGACGAGGACCGACATCCGGTGCCTGGACGAGCCGCTGCCACGGTTCCATGAGGGGCGGATCGCGCTGCTCGGGGACGCCGCGCACGCCATGACGCCCAACCTGGGGCAGGGCGCGTGCCAGGCGATCGAGGACGCGATCGTGCTGGCCGGGTGCACGGATGATCTGAATCGGTATTCGGCGGAGCGCGTCCCGCGTACATCCGAAGTAGCTCGCGCATCACGCAGAGTGGGCCGAATGGCCGGGCTCGACCACCCCGTCGCCGAATGGTTGCGCAACACCGGCATGCGGCTGGTCGGAAAGCTCGGCCCCGACCTGGTCCTCCGCCAGATGGACCCGGTCCTGACCTGGCACCCACCCACCTGACCGCCCAGCAGCGCAAACCGCGTGTGGATTTCGGGCGCGGAGCGAGGCCGAACTCCCCACAGTCCAGCAGTGCAAACCGCGTGTGGATTTCGGGCGCGGAGCGAGGCCGAAATCCACACGCTGGTTTGGTCAGGCGGAGAGTGCCTGTGCCAGGTTGTCCCGGAATGAGCGCTCGGTTTCGGTCACGGTCTCCGATCCGATGCCGAGCAGGCCACCGCTGGAGGCGGCACCGACCACCGCGTCGGCGATCTCCAGGAGCCAGTGGCGATAGGTCTCGGCGTCGGCCAGCGACGCCTTCGACGACAGCAGCGCCGCCACCTCGCCGGCGCGCCCCAGCACGTCGGTGGCGTATCCGGCCGGGTCGCTCGGCTCGATGATCGGCGGTTCCTCGCCGATCTCCGGGTCGCCCGCCTCGGCGACCGCGGCGGTAGCGACGGCCGAGACCAGCCGGCTCGCCGAGGCACGCGCGTCCGAGATCCGGTCGAGCCCGGCCGCGCTCTCCGCGCGGGTCTTGCGCGTGCTGTCCGGTGTGGCGGCGCTCGCCGCGGTGAGCACCGACTGCGGCAGGCCGGTGAGCAGGCCCCATTCGGCATCGCTGAAGCCGAGCTGGGAGTAGAGCGGTTCGTCCGTCACTCGTGGATCCTTCCCCATCGCGAGTTTGGCCGAGTGCATTCATACCCCAACCCGGGTACGGATCATTCACGCGGCGGCGGTCGCCGATAAGGCCCACCACGGTCGACCGCATTCCTGACCCGGGTGTCCGATCGGCCACTTATCGTAGATCCGGACACTCGGGAATACTCCGCCCGTGACTCAGCCTCCTCAGGATCCCTGGGCGCATGCTCCGGGCCCGGTTCCCTATGTTCACGGTCAGCCGCCGCCGCAGTACCCGACGGCCATGATGCCGCCCACGCCGGCGCCGCCACCGTCGAAGTGGAAGCGGTGGCACAAGGTGACGCTCGGCGTGCTCGGTGGCCTGCTGCTGTTCTTCTGCGGTGTCGCGATCGCCTCGCCCCCGCCGGCCGAGAACAATGAGAAGGACGCGGAAAAGGTCGCGCTGAGCAGCCCGGCTCCTGTGCAGCAGATAGCTGAGGAGGTTAAGGAGGAGACGGCGGCGCCGGAGACGACGAGCCCGAAGCCGGTCAAGACCACGCCGCCGTCGCCCCCGGTCAAGCCTGTCGTCGTCTCCTACGCGAACTGTTCGGAGGTCAGAGCCGCCGGCAAGGCGCCGATCCGCACCGGCGACCCGGGTTTCCGGACGAAGTTCGACCGGGACGGCGACGGCAAGGGCTGCGAGTTGAACGGCGACGACGCACCCAGGACCACCGCCCCTAAAACCACCGAACCCGAACCCGAACCCGACACGGACCCGCGGTTCCGCACCTGCGGCGCGGCCAACGACGCCGGTTACGGGCCATATGTCCAGGGGAAGGACCCGGAGTACGACTGGTACCAGGACCGGGACGGCGACGGCGTGGTCTGCGAACGATAGAAGGGCTCTAAATCACGGCCGGGCCTCGTACACGATGTTGAAGGGCGTCTCCGCCGCCCGGCGGAAGCGGGTGAACCCGGCGTCCGCGACCAGCCGCCGGATCGGCTCCTCGCCGGCCTGCGCCCCGAGTGAGTAACCACCCTCCTGGGACAGCGCGCTCGGCACGCAGAGGAACGCCGAGAACGAGTAGTACACCCGCCCGACCGGGTTCAGGTTGTCGCTGACCGAGTCGCCCGCCGCCGGCTCGACGATCATCCAGGTGCCGTCCGGTGACAGCTGCGAGAGCACGTGCCGGGCGGCACCCAGCGGGTCGCCCATGTCGTGCAGCGCGTCGAACGTGGTGACCAGCTCGTACGGCCCGCCGCCGAAGGTCTGCGCACCGGCCGCCTCGAACCGCACCCGCCCGTCGACCCCCGCGCTCGCCGCCCGCTTGCGCGCCTGGTCCACCGAGTCGCCGTGGTAGTCCGAGCCGTGGAAGACCGAGGCCGGGTACGCCGACGCCATCATCACCGTCGACGCGCCGTGCCCGCAGCCGACGTCCGCGACCCGTACGCCGGCCCGCAGCTTCTCCTCCACCCCGTCCAGGGACGGCAGCCACTGGCTGAA
The DNA here is from genome assembly GCF_040681145.1 of Actinoplanes sp. NPDC051861. NCBI lineage: Bacteria > Bacillati > Actinomycetota > Actinomycetes > Micromonosporales > Micromonosporaceae > Actinoplanes > Actinoplanes sp. NPDC051861. The sequence goes on along the minus strand of NZ_JBFAYE010000006.1, from coordinate 206,701 downwards.
CAGGTTGGCGCTGTACCCGGGCCGGAAGAACCGCTCGCACCCGGTGAAGACGTCGTCGTCGTGCTGGTCCCAGCCGAGTCCCTCGCCGCTGCGGAACGCCTCGACGATCCTCGGTTCGGCCTTGAGCGCGCCGAGGGCGAGCTGGAACGCGCCGGGCGCGAAGATCGGGCCGTCCGGGTCGGTGAGCGCGAACGCCTTCTCCTCGGTGAGCGAGTACCGGCCGGTCAGCGGGTCGTACTCGACGTAGCCGCCGGCCGCCTGTCCGCGCAGCCACTCCTCGACGTAGCGGGGTGCGGTGTTGGTGAGCCGGGCGAGTTCCTCGGGCAGCGCCGGCGCGGCGGCCAGGGCACGGTAGAGCCCGAGGCGGTCGCCGATCACGATGCCGCCGGCGGCCATCGTGGAGCCGAGGTCGCCGACGAACTTGTGCACGAATTCCATCAACTTCTCTTCGTTGATTGTCATGACTCCGTTCTACGGCCGCGTCTTTCCCGACGAATCCGTGTCAACTACCTAGCTCGGCGATCGGTTCTACCTAGACCGATACCTAGACTTCGCGGCATGGCCCGGTCCCTGCTGGAGCGCGACCACGAACTGGCCGAGCTCGGCGCCGCCGCCCGGCGCGCCCGGGACGGCCAGGGCTGCGTCGTGCTCGTCACCGGCGAGGCGGGAATCGGCAAGTCCAGCGTCGTGGAGTCGGTGCGCTCGGTGCTGCCGGCCGAGGGCCGTCTGCTGGTCGGGTACTGCGACGACCTGGCCACCCCGCGCGTGCTCGGCCCGCTGCGGGACCTGATCGGCAAGGTGGGCACGGCGCTGACCGAGGCGCTCGGTTCCGGCGACCGGTCCGCGGTGTTCGAGGCGTTCCGCGCCGAGCTGGACTGGCCCGGCCATCCGACGATGCTGGTGGTCGAGGATCTGCACTGGGCCGACGAGGCGACGCTCGACGTGCTGCGCTTCCTGGTACGCCGGATCGCCACCCTGCCGGCCGTGCTCGTGGTGACGTACCGCGACGACGAGATCGGCGCCGACCATCCGGTACGCGGGCTGCTCAGCGCCGTGACACCGGGTGCGGTCCGCCGCCTGCCGCTCGCCCGGCTCTCCCTCGAGGCGGTGGGCAGCCTGGTCGGCGACGACGACGCCGAGCGGGTCTACGCGATCACCGACGGGAACCCGTTCTTCGTCACCGAGCTGATCGGGGCGGGTGAGGGCGTTCCGGCCACCGTCACCGAGGCCGTGCACGCCCGCCTGCGCACGCTCGACACGGAGTGCCGTGACGCGCTGAGCCGGCTCGCCGTCGTACCGTCCACGGTGGAGCACTGGCTGGTCGACGCCGTGGTTCCGGGCGGGCTGGACACGCTGGGCCCGGCCGAGGAGCACGGCATGCTGACCGTGACACCGGCCCGGGTCGCGTTCCGGCACGAGCTGATGCGGCGCGCGGTGGCGGCGTCGCTTCCCGCCTCGGGCCGGATCGTCGCCAACCGGGCCGTGCTCACCGCGCTGCTGGAGCGGGGCGGCGCCGACCTGTCCCGGCTGGTCCACCACGCCGCGGAGGCCGGCGACGCCGACCTGATCGTGCGGTACGCGCCGGCCGCGGCAGCCGAGGCGGTGACCGCCGGTTCACACCGTGAGGCCGCCGCGCACTATCGCCTGGTGCTGGAGCATCGGGACGCCTTCGCGGCCGCCGAACGCGCGGGACTGCTCGAGGCGTACGCGGACGAGTGCTACACCCTCGGCCGCGACGAACCGGCGATCACGGCACAGCGCGAAGCCGTCACCCTGCGCCGTGGACTGCCCGACCGGGTCGCGCTCGGACTGGCCCTGCGCCGGCTGTCCCGTGTGCACTGGTACGGCGCCGACCGCCCGGCCGCCGAGCTGGCCGCCAACGAGGCCGTCGAGATCCTCGAGACCGCCGGCGACGACACCGCCCTCGCGTTCGGCCTGAGCAACCAGTCGCAGCTGCACGCGCTGGGCGGGCAGAGCGCGGCGGCGGCCGAGGTGGGCGAGCGGGCGATCACTCTCGCGCGCGCGACCGGCTCGGTGGGTGTGCTGTCGCACGCGCTGAACAACGTCGGGTACGCGTACTCCGACCTCGGCGACCCGCGCGGGCCACTGTTGATGGAGGAGAGTCTGGCCGTGGCGCTGGCCGCCCGGGAGGATGATCACGCTTGCCGGGCGTACACGAACTGGGCCTGGCATTTGCTCTATGACCTGAGGCTGGTGGAGGCGGCGGCGCTGCTGGACGCCGGGATGGCCTTCGCCGAGCGGACCGAGGTGCTGGGATTCCTGCGCTACCTGCACATCACCCGCTCGATGGTGTGCCTGCGGCTCGGCGAGTGGGACGAGGCGGAGCGCCACGCCCGCTGGGAGGAGGGCGCACCGGCCATGATGCGCACCCCTGCGCTGGTGGTGCGCGGCCTGGTCCGGGTGCGGCGCGGCCAGGCCGGCGGGGAGGAGTTCCTCGAGGAGGCGTGGACGGTCGCGCTGGGCATCGGCGAGGCGCAGCGGATCGGTCCGGCGGGTGCGGCGCTGGCCGAGCTGGCCTGGCTGCGCGGTGACGTCGCGGCCGCCGACCGGCTGACGCCGGTCTTCCGGACCATGCTGGCCCGGGAGGGAGAGCGCCGGCTGCCCGATTTCGGCTATTGGTTGCATCGGCTGGGCGCGCCGGTTCCGCTTTTTCATCCGTACGCGCAAAGCACACCCGCTCTCGTTCAGACCTTCGCGTCGGCGGGTTGCCACTACGACCGTGCCGTGGTGCTCTCCTCCACCGACGACCCGGAGGACCTGCTCGCCGCTGTGGCGATCTTCGACGACCTCGATGCCGAACCGCTGGCCCGCCGCGCCCGCTCCCGTCTGCGTGATCTCGGGGTGTCCCGGATCCCGCGCGGCCCGCAACCGGCGACCCGCAGCAACCCGGCCGGTCTCACCGGCCGCCAGACCGAGGTGTTGCGCCTGCTCGCCGACGGTCTGAGCAATCCGGAGATCGCCGCGCGCCTGGTCCTCTCGGTCCGTACTGTCGACGCGCACGTCGCCGCGATCCTCGCCAAGCTGACCGCCGCGTCCCGCCGCGACGCCGTGTCGCGGGCCCGGGAGTTAGGGCTGGTGTCCCCGAACTGACAGAATCTTGGTGTGCGGGAAGTGGTCGACGGGGTCTTCGAGCTCCGCCTGGGATACGTCAACGTGCACGTGATCATCACCGACGACGGTGTGGTCCTGGTCGACACCGGGCTGCCCGGCCGGTCCCAGCTGATAGAGAGAGCGCTGCAGGGCATCCGCCGCCCGCTCGGCGAGGTGACCACGATCCTCATCACCCACCACCACCCCGATCACGTCGGCAGCCTCGCCGAGTTGCGCCGGCGCACCGGTGCCCGGGTCGTCGCGCACGCCGCGGACGCGCCGAACATCACCGGGGCGATCGCCACCGCCGCTCCCGCGGGCCGGATCGGCAAGCTGGTCAGCCGCCTGATCGGCACTGTCGAACCCACCAAGATCGATCAGCTGATCACCGCGGACGGCAGCGAGCCGCTGCCCGGGTTCACCGCGCTGCACACGCCGGGCCACACCCGCGGCCACGTGTCGTACCTGCTGGACCGCTCCGGCGGCGTCCTCTTCGCCGGAGACGCCGCGGCCAGCCGGCGGGGCCGCGTGTCCGGCCCACCCCGGGCGGTGACCGCTGATCCGGTGCGGGCCGGGCACAGCCTCGCGCGGCTGGCCGAGCTGGAGTTCGAGCACGCCGTGTTCGGTCACGGCCGAGCGGTCTCCGGCATGGCGGTGGAAGCCTTCCGAAAATCCATAACCTAACCGCACCCCCTTGCGTGTGGAGTTCGGCCGCCTCCCGCACCCCAACTCCACACACAAGCACTTCACCCCATTGCGTGTGGAGTTCAGCCGCCCTCCGCACCCCAACTCCACACACAAGCACTTCACCCCA